>DATINL010000043.1:0-24590 GCA_035474295.1 Solirubrobacteraceae bacterium | reverse complement strand
GACCGCTGGGCTGCCGATGCCGGCGGGCGTGCTGCCCGCCGGGACGCTTGTCGCGGGTGGGGTGTACGTGGTGGTCGGGGTGCTCGTGCTCGCCGTGGGCGTGCTCGTGGCGCTGCTACTAGTGCTCGTGCTGGGTGCGGTCTCCGATCCGGGCTGGATGCGCGCGGACGCCGGGATCGGGAAGGTCGGGGTCTTGGTGGTGTGGCTTGTCGTCGCGGCTTGTGATCCCGCGACCGGAAGCACACCGAGGGTGGTTAGCGCACAGGTGGTGGCCAGCGCACAGGCGACGATCAGCCAGCGGGTCGAGCGTCCGGAGGTCACGCTGCTCATGCTAGATGGTTGGCATGCGCGCGCGACGCGGTGCTCAGCGGCTGCTCAGCAGGTCGGCGAGCGCCGCGAGCGCGTCGCTCAACACGGCCGCGGGCGCCTGTTCGGCGTCGATCGTCCTGATCCGCTCGGGCGCGGATGCCGCCAGCTCGTCGTACGCGGCAGCGATCGTCGCGAAGAAGCGCTCGCCTTCGAGCTCCAGTCGATCGGCTTCAGTCGCGCGGGTCAGCTGGCGCGCGCGACCGGTGGCGGGCGCGATGTGCAGCAGCAGCGTGCGGTCGGGCGTTAGACCGCCGGTGGCGAACAGGTTGATTGCCTGGATCTCCACTACGCCGAGCTCGCGCCCCGCGCCTTGGTAAGCGAGCGAGGAGTCCACGAACCGATCGAGCAGCACGAGCGCGCCCGTTTTCAGCAGCGGCAGCAGGCGCTCATGCACGAGCTGCGCGCGCGCTGCGGCGTACAGCAGCGCTTCCGCGCGCGCCGACACGGTCAGCCGCGGGTCTTTGACGAGCTCGCGGATGCGCTCGGACAGCTGCACACCGCCGGGCTCGCGCAGCAGCTCGACGTGGATGTCGCGCGCGGCGAGCTCGTTGGAGAGCGCCTGGGCGAGCGTCGACTTGCCGGCGCCGTCGAGCCCCTCGATCGTGATGAGCCGGCCGCCGGGCACGAGCGGCACGGTATCGGAGTTCCGAAAAGCGATGGTGCTGCGCGCGCGACGTTTCCGCGTGTGCGCGCCCGCGCGCGCAGCACCATCAAAAATGAACAACGTCCCACCGTGGCGTTCCGCCCCAACGCGCGTCTACGATGGCTGCATGGTGGAGCTCCCCCAGCTCGATGAGCAGCCTGTGTCGACCGCGTCCGGCGGCGTGGCGGACGCCGACCCGGCGCAGCTGTTGCGCAGCCTCGAGGCGCACCCGCACGCACGTGCGGTGCTCGCTGGTGGGCTGCCGCCGCATGGCAACCCATCGCATGCGTATCTGTTTCATGGGCCGGCTGGCGCCGGCAAGCGTGCCGCGGCGCGGGCGTTCGCGGCGATTCTGCTCGCCGACGGGGCGCGCGACCCCGCGTCGGTACAGCAGCGGATCGCACGCGGCACGTATCCCGACCTGACGTGGGTCACCCCGAGCGGCGCCGCGGAGATGCTCGTCAGCGACATCGAGGAGCCGGTCGTCGCGGCGGCTGTGCATACGCCGTTCGAATCCGCGCGCCGCGTGTTCGTGCTCGAAGCGGTTGACACGATGAATGACCAGACGGCCAACCGCATGCTCAAGACGCTGGAGGAGCCGCCGCCGTTCGTGCATTTGATCCTGCTGACCGATCACCACGCGGACGTGCTGGCGACGATTGCCTCACGCTGCCAGCACGTGCGCTTCGATCCGCTGCCGAGCGCGCAGATCGAAGCTCGTCTGCTGGCCGCCGGCGGCGGGAGGATCGAGCCTGCCCGGGCCGGCGCTTGTGCACGGCTGGCGCTCGGGGATGCCAACCTGGCGGCGAGACTGGCGAGCGCCGAGGGGCAGACACTGCGCGAGCACGCCGAGCGGTTCATCCGCTCATCCTTTACGGGCGAGGTGTCGCAGCGCAGATGGGTTGGTCTGCTGGATGCCGCCAAAGCTGCCGGCAACAGTGCCGGCGAGCAGCTCACCGCGCGTATGAGCGCCGAGCTCGAGCTGCTGCCGAGCAAGGAGCGACGCAAGCACGAGCGGGAGGGCGCAGACGCGCGGCGGCGGATCGAGCGGCGTGCGCGCACCGGTGCGCTGGACCTCGGGTTGCGCCTGGCTGAGCTGTGGCTGCGTGACGCTTGGTGCATCGCCCAAGCCACGCCCGAGCTCGTGTATGCGATCGATCGCCGCGCCGAGCTGGAGCTCGACGCGCAAGGACGCGGCGCGGCGGCGCTGCGCCGAGCGGTGGAGCTGGTGCAGGACACGCGCCGGCGGCTGCCGCTGAACGTATCCGAGGAGCTGGCGCTCGAAGCGCTCGCGTATCGCCTGGAGCAGCTGCTCGCCCACGGCGAGGAGTGAGCGCGACGCCACACGGCGCCCGCGCGGGCGACCATGCGGCGGTCCCAGGCGGGGCAGGCAGTGTTGGGCGGGGCAGGCAGTGTTGGGCGGGCAAACCGCCGGGCGACGCGCCTCTGTCGCTCAGGCGGCGATCGGCCCGAGATTCGGCTCGAGCCCGTACGTCTCGAACGCGAGGAACCTGTGGGAGCGGGGGTTCTCGGGTCCGTGGAAGTCGGCGGAGCCGGTGCTGAGCAGCCCGAGCTCGGCGCAGCGCCCGGCCAGCAGCTCGGTCTGGGTGCGCGTGTGGGAGATGTAGAACGCCTCGACCCCGTCGACACCGAGCGCGCTCAGGCGATCGATAGTCGCCAGCACCTCGGCGGGATCGGAGTAGCTGCGGAACGGGTGTGCCCAGACCGCGACCCCGCCCGCGTCGTGGATCACGTTGACGGCCTGCTCGACGGATGGGACCGTGCGCGGGACGTACGCCGGCCGGCTCTCGATCAGGTGGGCTTCGATGAACGCACCGAGCTCTGTGATGCCCTCCGCGTGCAGACGCTGCCGATTCGCGGGGCACGCGAGCACCGCCGTCGCCAGATGCGGCCTGCCGATCGGCTGTCCTGCTCGCACCCGTGCGTCGAGTGTTTGCCCTGGCAGCTCGAAGCCGAGTTCGCGCAGCGCAGCGGCCATACGCAGTGTGCGCTGCGCGCGGTCGGCACGAAACTCCTCGAGCCGCCGTTCTAGCTCCCCCGAGGTGTGGTCGATCCCGTAACCCAAGATGTGCAGATCCGCGTCGCTCACAGCGTCGATCGCCGAGATCTCGATCGCTGGCACCACGCGCACGCCGTGCTCGGCGCCGGCGCGCAGCGCCTCGGCGACGCCGTCAACCGTGTCGTGATCGGTCAGCGCCAGCAGGCTCACACCGGCGCGTGCCGCGCTCGCCACGACCTCACTCGCGGTCAACGTGCCGTCGGAGTGGGTCGAATGAGCTTGCAGGTCGAAGCAAGTTGGCATCCGCTGAAGCGTATGTACTTTGGGTATCAATAAAGAAGGAGATGATGGCTTTGCGCAGGTCCAAGGGCCCAGGTTCCCCGGGAGGGGGTGACGGCAGGCGCCGAAGTCGCAGCGACTGGCTGAAGCGCGGGCTGCGTCTAGGTCAGGAACGCGACTCGACTCCGGCGATGCGCCCGCACGCACCGGAGCCCCAGCAGCAGAGCTTTGACGACGAGGCGACGCGGCGCACCGACGCGCTGCTGCGCCAACTGCCCGAGCGCGACTGGACGGTGCTGGACGACTGGGATCCGCGCCACGGGATCGACCATGTGCTGGTGGGGCCCAGCGGGGTGTTCGTGATCGCTTCGCGCAAGCCTGAGGGCGCCGGCGCACGCGTTCGCGACGGCGTGCTGTGGCTGCGTCGTGGTGCTGATGCGCGCACGGACAAGCCAGGTGTGGACATCAACCGTCAGGCGCTCGACGCCGCGCGCGTGCTGCATCGGGAGATCCGCACGCGCACCGGGCGCGGCCCGGCGGTTAGCCCGGTGGTGGTGCTGTGGTGCGAGTTCCCTCAGCGCGTCGCCGAGTCCAGTCAGCTCTCGTTCGTGCAGGGTCGTGAGCTGCGCTCATGGCTGTCAGGGCGTCCGCGCCAGCTGGACGATGCCGGCCGCGGGGAGATCGTGCAGGCGATCAGAGCGATCCCGCACCACTCACACCGGCGTTTACCGCACATCGGCACCCGCCGGCACGTGGCCTGACACGTCGGCACGTGGCCTGAGGGGGGCGCTGGCCAATCATTGGCACGAGGAGCTGCTGTGTTCAGCAGCCAGCCTTGCGCTCAGCGCCAGGCGTGCGCCTGTAACGAGATGTCCTCGGGCGCGGCGATCAGTCGCTCGACGTGCTTGGCGACCACCTTGCGCAGACGTTGCACGGACGCGTGGTAGCCGCAAGCCTTGCCGGACAGCGCCTGCTCGTCAGCGGCGAGCTTCAGCAACTCGGCGTGCGAAGCGTCGGTCTCCTCGGCGTTGCGCACCGCTTCGACCCAGATCACCTCGAGATAAGCGAGCGCCGCGCCGAGCTGCTCCTTGGGGAGTGAGTCCGGGGTCTCCAGCTGGCGCAGCACGGGCACCACCTCGCGGCTCAGCCAGCGCTGCTCGGCGTGCGCACGCAGCAGCAGGCATACGTCTGGGGAGGGGAGTGGTGAAGATGCGGCTTGATCAGCTGGCATGCGAAGGAGACCCGCTTGAGGACTGAGACGGTCTGCTCTTCGCTTCGGCCGGTGCTGTGGTCTGCTTTAGGGGAATTCTCGACTTTCCACGCTTTTTGGGCGAATTACCGATCTTGTGGCACTTGGCTCAAGATTCGAACTACTCGATTTGTGGTCCAGCAGTGTTTCGGCGGCGCCGAGGCTGGGAACAGACCACGGTTGGAACGGCAGTCGGCTCGAGAATCAGCTTTGCCCGGGAAACGCTTCTAAAGGCCTGCCCCCGGTTCGGCCGATGGGAGTACGAGGTGTCCGTCGGCCGTGATCCCACCGCCCGGATGGCCGGGCAACACGCGCGCGCAATCGTGCGTCGCTTGCGCATGCGCACGCTCGTGACGCTCGGGCTGCTGGCGATCGCCACCGGCGCGCTGGGAAAGACGTTCGGCCTGCACGACCCCGTGTTCATCGGCTCGGAGATCGCGCTGCTGGCGAGCATTTTCGTGATCTCGCGGTTCGTGCTGCCGCTCGTGGACCGCCACGACCGCGGCGCCACCGGCGAAGAGCAGGTCGGGCGCCTGCTGGACGGGCTCGCCAGCCGCGGCTGGCGCGTGATCCACGACGCAACGCTCGGAAACGGGAACGTCGACCACATCCTGATCGGCCCGCCCGGCGTGTTCACCGTCGAGACCAAGAGCCACCCCGGCCCGGTGAAGGTGGGCCGCGTGCACGGCGCCACGCTCAACCAGGCCCACGCTCAGCAACGCTCGATCGAGCGTGTCACCGGCGAGCGCGTGGAGCCGCTGATCGTGTACAGCCGTGCGTGGGTCGATCGTCCGCTGACCCGTCGCAAGGGTGTGCGCGTGGTGCCGGCGCGGATGCTGATCGCGTACCTCTCCAAGCGCTCCAGCAATCTCACGCCCGCCGAGATCGAGAAGGCGCACCGGCGTGTCGCGGCGGCGCTCGCCGCCAACAGACCGCGCGCTAGCTCTCCACGTGGACCGCGTGGCCCGCGCGGGCGACGGCTGGTGCTTCGCTAGCCTGTCCTGGCTGGTGAGAAGCCGCACGGCGCAACATCGCAGCGCACAGCGCGCGCGAAACACGCGGCGCGGCACGATCCGACGTATCAGCGGCACGACACGACCCGACGTATGAAAGCGGAGGCACCCGCAATGGCCACCACCACCGCCCCTCGTCCTCCGGCCGCGGCCGTCGAGGTTCCTGCTGAGCAGCTCCCTCCGGGTTTGCGCTGGCCGCCGCTGCTGCAGACGCTGCTGTGGACGGTCGCGCCGACCTGGGTGATGGATCGTGCAGCCGCGCGCTGCGGCGACGAGTTCACGATCACGTTTGGCCCGAGCGCACGCAAGCTGGTGATGATCAGCGACCCGGATGCCGTCAAGACGGTGATGACCGCGCCGCCGGAAGTGGCGCCATCGGGCACGGCCGCATCGCCGATCGCATCCGTGCTGGGACCGAGCTCGGTGATCACGCTGGTCGGCGCCGAGCACATGCGCCAGCGGCGTCTGCTGCTGCCGCCGTTCCACGGCGAGCGCATGCGCGAGTACGAGCAGGTGATCGTGGAGGAGACGCGCCGCGACATGGCGTCGTGGCCGCTCGGCACGCCGACGCAGGCACACCCACGTACGCGAGCGATCACGCTCGAGGTGATCCTGCGCGCGGTGTTCGGCGTCGAGGTCGAGCGTATGGACCCGCTGCGCACGGCGATCGGCGATCTGCTGGAGCCGATGAACGGTCTCGGGATGCTGCGGTTCGTGATGAGCTCCAGCACCGGGCCTCCGGGCGGCAAGGTCGGCGAGGCGCTCGCGCGCCTGGATGGGCTGATCTACGAGGAGCTGCACCGCCGGCGTGCGCAGACCGATCTGGAGCAGCGCCAGGACATCCTCTCGCTGCTGCTGCTCGCGCGCGACGAGGACGGCGAGCCGATGACCGACCAGGAGCTGCGCGACGAGCTCGTGTCGCTGCTGCTCGCCGGTCACGAGACCACCGCGACCTCGACCGCCTGGGCGATCGAGCGGCTGGTGCGCCACCCGGCGAAGCTGCGCCGGCTGATAGACGAGCTCGATGCGGGGGAGGACGACAGCTACATGCAGGCCGTTATCAACGAGACGCTGCGCGTGCGCCCGGTGGTGCCGCTGGTGATCAGGCTGCTGGAGGAGCCGCTGCAGGTCGGCGAGCGCCTGCTGCCGCGCGGCACGCGCGTGGCGCCGTCGGTGTACCTCACCAATCGCAGCGCGCGCGTGTACGACGACCCGACCGCGTTCCGCCCCGAGCGCTTTCTCGGCAGCTCGCCGGAGACGTTCTCGTGGATCCCGTTCGGCGGCGGCATCCGCCGCTGTATCGGCGCGTCGTTCGCGCTGCTGGAGATGAAGCTGATCCTCGGCACGATCCTCGGTGAGCTGGAGCCGAGCCTGCCCCAGCGCGGTGGGCGGCTGTTCAGGAATGGCGAGTGGAACCGCCGCCGTGCGATCACGCTGACGCCGACGGCGGGCGCGCGCGTGGTCTGGCGTCGGCGCTGAGGTCTCCTGCGGGGCGTCCCGACCGGGGCGCGGACTATTTTCCGGGGGGTGAACGCGATTCTGGAGGCGATCGGCGACGCTCGGCGCGAGCTCGAGTCGGCGCCCGCAGGCTTGACGAAAGCCCGTGCGCGCGGGGTGCTCGCACAGGCGCGGGAGCTGTGGGGCACGCTCGACCATGACGAGCGCGAGGCCTTGAGCGGTCCCGCTGCGGAGCTGCGTGCGCTGCTCGACACCGAGCTCGACCGCCCCACTGAGCCGTGTCCCACGCCGGAGGAGCTGCTCGCGCGCTTCCGTTTGGATGCGTTTCGCCCGGGTCAGCGCGAGGGGGTGCAGGCGGCGCTCGACGGTCGGGACAGTCTCGTGGTGATGCCGACCGGCGCCGGCAAGACGCTCTGCTATCAGCTGCCCGCGCTCGCGAACCAGGGCCTGGTCGTGGTTGTGAGCCCGCTGATCGCGCTGATGGCGGATCAGTGGCGCCGGCTGCTCGACGCCGGCGTGCAGGCAACGATGCTCGCGTCGGGCATGGAGGATGGGCACAACCAGCAGGCATTGCGCGAGATTCGCTCGGGCGGCGCGCAGCTCGTGCTGGCGGCGCCGGAGCGGTTCGGGTCGCGCGCGTTTCGTGAAGCGCTCGGCCAGCGCAAGGTGGCGCTGTTCGTGGTCGACGAAGCCCACTGCGTGGCCGAGTGGGGCCATGATTTCCGCCCCGACTACCTGCGCCTGCACGGCGCGATCAAGGCGCTCGGGCGACCGCCGGTGATGGCTGCGACCGCGACCGCGACACCGCGCGTGGCCGAGGAGATCGCCCAGCGGCTCGGGTTGCGCGACTGGGTGTCGATCCGTTCTGGCTTCGATCGCCCGAACCTGACGTTCGATGTGTTCAGCGTTGAGGGCAAGGGCGCAGTCGCGCGCAAGCGCGCGGCGCTGCTGCACGTGCTCGACCAGGAGCGGGCGCTGCCGGCGATCGTGTACTGCGGCACGCGCAAGGACACCGACGATGTGGCGGCGCTGATCGCGGGTCATGGGATTTCGACGGTGGCTTACCACGCGGGCATGGCGCCGGAGGACAGGCGCTCCAGTCAGGACGCTTTCATGGCGGGCCAAGCCCAGGTGGTCGTGGCGACCAACGCGTTCGGCATGGGTGTCGACAAGGCGGACGTGCGCACCGTGGCGCACTGGGCGATCCCGACGAGCCTCGAGGGCTACTACCAGGAGGCCGGGCGCGGTGGGCGCGACGGCGAGCCGGCGCGGGCGCTGCTGCTTGCGGCGCGCTATGACCTGGGACGGCTGATCCGCTTCAATACCGAGCGCGATACGAGCGTCGAGGATGTGCGCGCTTACGTGCGCCGGCTCGAGCGCCAGGCCGAGGGCAGCGTGTTGGAGTGCGGCCGCCCCGGTGACGATCAGGAGCGCGTGCTGCTGTCGATCGCCGAGCGCTCAGGTGGGGTGGAGCTCGAGCCGGGCGTCGCGGGCGGCATCCGCGTGAAGCTCACCGGCGTGTTCGACACCAGCGCGGCGTACGGAGCGATCCAGGCGGCCAAGAGCCGCGGCTGGGAGTCCTACAAGGCGATCGAGCGGTTTATCTCCAACGGCAGCATCTGCCGCCGCCGGCAGATCCTCGACCACTTCGGCGACGAGCTGCGCGGCACGCCGAGCGGGCGCTGCTGTGACGTGTGCGACCGCGATGAGGAGCTCGAGCGCGCCGCGGTTGCCAAGAGCGCGCCCGCGAGCGGCGCCCGACGCGGCTCCAGGGCGCAGGTCGGATACGCGCGCGGCAATGGTCGTCCCGCTGGTGGAGCGACTGCGCCGAGGGCGTCTAGTGGAGCGACTGCGCCAGGGGCGCGTCGTGGAGCGGCTGCGCTGGGCGTGCCTCGTGGAGCGGCTGCGCTGGGCGTGCCTCGTGGAGCGGCCGTGCCAGGGGCGCTTCGTGGAGCGGATGGCGTGCTGGAGGAGGACTTGGGCGAGCCGGTAGACCAGGAGCAGTTCGACAAGCTCAGGGCTTGGCGCATGGGCCGCGCCGAGGGGCTGCCTGCGTTCAGGGTTGCGTCGAACGCTGTGCTCGAGGATGTGCTGCGCGCCCGGCCCGGCGACGTCAACGGGCTGCTCGCAGTGCGCGGGATCGGGCCGGGGTTCTGCGAGAAGCACGGGGAGTCGCTGCTGGAAGCGCTGGCATGCCTGTGAGCAGCGCTGCGGCGATAGCATCCGTGCTCGCGCCGACGTAGCTCAGCTGGTAGAGCACTGCTTTCGTAAAGCAGGGGTCCGGGGTTCGAGTCCCCGCGTCGGCTCTGCGTCTCCGCCAGATGCTCCCCACAGCCTCAGGGTGTGCCGGGCAGTTAGGCATGCCAGCACTTCCAGAGCGCGCGCCGGCGGTTCTACTAACCGTGCCCGGTAGTACGCCGCGAAGGAAGATCCGCCACTCAGCTCCAAGTCGCCGCGCGGTGACGCAGCGCGCCGCGCGGTCACTTACTGCTCGCGGGAGGGGGAGACGCGGGAGGGGGAGAGGGTGATCTGTCTTTTTTTGAAAAGGAAGAATCATCCTCCGGAGGAAGATTCTTCCTTTTCGAGTTTTGACCAAAGACTCTGCGGGTCCCTTTAGGAAGCTGAGTGCCTTGTGCTTGACAAGAAGTATTACTCGATATATCGTGAGCGTACTTTGATAGTTCACGATAGGAGTTAATCTATGTTCGCGCAAGCGATTTACGAGATAGACCCGGGGCGCTGTGGGCGTCGCGGTGAGCCATACGGGCTGCGTGCGCTGTGGCGTGCGCTGGCGGCGGAGGAAACCGATCACGAAGGCGACTCTCGTGCAGGCCGCGGCCGTCACGGTGGCCATCATCGCCACCATCACGGCCCCGGCCATCGCGGTGGCGGGTTCGGGTTCGGAGGACCTCCGGGCGGCGGTCCGTTTGGCGGCGGTGCGTTTGGCGGCGGACCGCTCGGACGGGGCCGCAAGGCACGCCGCGGCGACGCGCGCACGGCCGCGCTGCTGCTGCTGGCCGAAGAGCCCCGCAACGGCTACCAGATCATGCAGGAGCTGAAGGAGCGCAGCGACGGCGCGTGGAGTCCGAGCCCCGGCTCGGTCTACCCGGCGCTGCAGCAGCTGGAGGACGAGGGGCTGATCCGCTCCGAGGAGATCGACGGGCGCAAGCTGTTCAGGCTGACCGACGACGGGCGCAAGCACGTCGAGCAGCGACCCGAGGGCACGCCGGCGCCGTGGGAAGCGATGGCCGGCGGCGTCAGCGACCAGGCCTCCCAGGCCGGCTCGACCATCCGCGAGGTCGGGTTCGCGGTTATGCAGGTGATGCGCACCGGCAGCGAAGCGCAGATCGCGCAAGCCGCCAAGGTGCTCACCGATACCCGCCGTGCGCTGTACAAGATCCTCGCCGACGGCGACCCCGGAACGGTCGCCGACGGCAGCCCTTCGACGACGGAACCTGACTCTGATCGTCAGCAAGATGACGAGGAGAGCGCCGGTTAGCCTGAACAGACTCCGAGTTGTGCCGACAGGTGCGGCTCATCGGGCCTCCATCTTGCGGGCACCGTAGATCACTTCGGCCGGGGTTCTCCCGGCCGTTGTTCTTCCGGTGTGGGCGCGGTGGTGGTTGTAGTAGTGGACGTAGCTGTTGAGGTGGCGGTGCAGGCCGGTGTAGCCGGGGAAGTGGAAGCGTGCGAAGGCGGGGCGCCAGCACTCTTCGAGGATCGTGCGGTGCAGGCGTTCGACGTGTCCGTTGGTCTGAGGGCGGCCGGCGCGGATCCGGGTCTGCGTGGCGCCGAGCGCGCGGATCGCGTCGTTGAAGCGGATCGCGCGGAACTCGTTGCCGTTGTCGCTGAGGACTCGTTCAAGCTGCCAGCCGGCGGCCGCGAGCTCTTTGGCGACCCGGCGGGCGAGCGGGATGGTGTGCTCGGCCTGCGGGCCGGTCGACGGCGCGCGGATGAGGTCAACCCAGGCGTAGCTTGAGTAGGTGTCGATCGCAGTGACCTGCCAGACCGCGCCTTTGGTCTCTGACAACCGGCCGACGTAGAAGCAGTCGATCCCGACCAGCTCCCCAGGCCTGGTAGTCGTGATGTGCGGCTGGATCTCGGCTTCGCGCGGCGGCTCGTAGGGCGCGCGGTAACCGGCGATCAACCCCAGCCGCTTGGCACGAGTGCTGATCCCGTGACGGCGCAGCACCTTCCAGACCCCGTTGGGCGAGACCACGACCGAGCCCCATTCAGGGCGGGCCATCTGCGCGCTGATCCGTCGTGGCCCCAACCCAGGATGCCCGAGTGAGAACGCGACGATCCGCTCTTCGAGGATCTGCGGCATCTGGTTGGGCATCTGCGGCCGCCGACGCTCACGCGGCCGGAGCATCTCAAGGCCCTGGCGCTCGACCTGATGCTTCCAGCGGTAGTAGGTCGAGCGATGCACCCCGAACGTCCGACACGCATGGCTGACCGTCGTTCGCTGCGCCAGGTCAAACAGCTGCAGGCGATAGCCGAACAGCACGTCATCCTTGGTCATGCGGACTCCTTGCACTTCGTCACTTGGCGGTGAAGAAGCGACGATCAGCCGCACTCCGGACGGCCCCGACACTCTCGGGGCCTCCGGTGCTTAAGACGCTCCCCCTCTCGACAGAAACTGTCGGGAGAACATGGAGTCAGTTCAGGTTAGGCGAGCAGCCGCTGCGGTTGGGCCGGCGCCCAGCCGCGGTCGGCCTCGCTCAGACTTCGATCGTGGCCGGCTGGGCGGCTTGCAGCCAGCGCACGCGCTCGGCCACCTCCTCCGCCTGGAACGTGCGCTCGACAGCGTCGCGGCCCTGGCGGAAGTGCTTCCAGCCTTCGTAGTGAATCGGCACGAGCGTGCGCACTCCGAGCTCGCGCGTCACGCGCGCCGCTTCGGCAGCGTTCATCGTGTACCGCGCCGGCCCCGTCACCGGGAAGCGCACCCCGCCGAGATGAACGATCGCGGTGCCGATGTGAAAGCGGTCGCGCAGCTCCGCCACGCCGCGGAAATACACCGTGTCGCCGGAGATCCACACCGCGCCATGGCGCTGGCCCTCCCACTCGAGCACGAACCCGATCACCTCACCGACGAGCGGGCGGCTGAGCGGCGGTCCGTGGCGCGCAGGCGTTGCGGTGACGCGCACCTCCAGGCCGCTCGGGGCTGACAGCGTGGTCGACTCCCATGGCGCGAGCCCGCTCGCATTGCCGCCCAGGCGCTTGGCGCCTGCCGGCGTTGTGAGCACGCGCCCGGCTGACGGCAGCAGCTCCCGGCCGGCCGCGTCGAGGTTGTCGTCGTGGTGGTCGTGGCTGAGCAGCACCGCGTCGATCCGCCCGAGCTCCGCCGCAGCAACCGCGGGGCCCTGGAGCTTGCGCGACATCGTTCCCCAGCCAAAGTGGTAACGCTTGCCGGGCGCGTCGAACGTCGGGTCGGTCAGCAGGCGCAGGCCGCCGACTTCGATCAAAGCCGTCGGACCCCCGATGTACGTGATCGCAAACGCACCTGCGTCGTCGTTGCTCATCTACCGCTCCTTGGTTAGCTCGACCGCACCCATGATGAGCGACATAGTCGCGCTATCGCACCCGCCTTGTCCAGCCGGGTGTTGGGACACGCCAGTCTTCGAGTCGAAGGCGGCGTTCACGGTCTAGGCGGAGCTGGCGGCGCGGCGGAGCTGGCGGCGACGGAGTTGGCGGCGAGATACCGCTGGACATCCTTCGCGTCGGCTCTCAGCGCGGCGCCGTCCCTGCTCGACAGCTCGTCGAACGGCTCGAGCTCGACCTTACCGGCGCGCATGCTCCAGATGCCCACCGCACGCCCGCGCACGAGCGCGATCGGGCGGAAGACCCCGTTGCTCGTGACCACGTTCGTGTGCGACCCCAGCAGCGGCTCGCGCGAACGCCAGCCCAGCAGCAGCGGGTCGAACGGCCCGAGCAGGCGCGGCGGCGCCAGCTTCGCTGCCGGCGCGCGCTTCGATAGATCGACGAGCCCGTCCTCACGCTGCTGCAGCTCCGGTGCGATCGCGCTCAACCCGGCGCGCGCGTCGCGCAGTGTCACCCCGGCCCACCTGGCCAGATCGCGGTCCTCCGCCGGCCCGTGCCCACGCAGGTAACGCCGCGCGAGCTCGGCCAGCGCGCGATCGCCGTCGACTGGCTTGGGCTTGTCCAGCCAGTCCTGCACCAGCACGTATGCGTGCCGGCGCTCGATCATCGGCCCGCGCACGATCAGCCCGCGCAGTGACGCCAGCAGCAGGATATGCACCAGCGCCTGGCCCGCTGTGCGCACGCCCGCCGCGTCGATGCGCTCCTTCAGCGCTTCGCGTGTCAGCGGACCATCGCCGGCCAGCGCACGCTCGATCACCTGCACAGCGCGCTCGGCCGCGCTTGGCTCGACGCCCTCCTGGCGCAAGCGCCGCGCGTTGCTGGTGAGCAGCTGCGGCGTCGTCAGCGCATGCAGCCACGGGTAGTCCTCACTGCGCAGCAGATGCAACGTGCCGCGGTTGACCCACGTGATCAACAGCGACCGCTCCTCGCTCAGCGCGCGGTCGACGTCTGCGGCGCTCAGCCCGGTGGTGCGCGCTCGTACGGCCAACCGCGCTCCCCTTGGATCCTGGCCCTGGATCGCCAGCAGCCGCTCTGCCACGACCACGGGGTCGCGTGCCGGTGCTCCCGCGAGCAGCTGTGCGGTCAGGCGCTCAGCGATCACCCGCGCCAGTATGGCGCTTCGCCAAAGCCTCTCGCACCTGCCGAGCGATCTCGAGATCCTCGCGTGCTTCGATCACGAACGTGCGCGCGGGCGCGCCGGACGTCGAGACGTCGACGTCCGTCTCAGCCGTCTCGTTGAGCTCACGGTTGAGCTCGATGCCGAGGAACTGCAGTCCGGCAGTGGCAAGTGTGCGGATCGCCGGCGAGTGCTCGCCAACGCCGCCCGTGAACACAAGCACGTCGACACCCTCGAGACTGGCCGCCATCGCCGCGATGCCGGCGCGCAGGTGGTGGACGTACACGTCGCGCGCACGCACCGCCGGCTCCTCTCCGTTCTCCGCGCGCGCCAGCACGTCGCGCATATCCGAGCTGCCGCTCAGCCCCTGCAACCCGGAGCGCTGCTCGAGCGTCTGCGCGAGCTCGCGCTTGGTCAGCGCAACGCGCTCCATCAGCCACAACAGCAACCCAGGGTCGAGGCTGCCCGAGCGGGTCCCCATCACGAGCCCATCCAGCGGCGTGAACCCCATCGTCGTGTCGACCGAGCAGCCATCGCGGATCGCGCACAGCGAAGCGCACGCACCCAGGTGGCAGCTGACGATCCGCAATCCCGCGGCGCGCCTCTGCAGCAGCTCTGGCACGCGCCGCGCCACCCACGCATGGGAGCAGCCTTGGAAGCCGTAGCGGCGCACACCCCAGCGCTCGATCCAGCTGGCCGGCAGCGCGTACGTCGTTGCATGCGCGGGCAGCGTTGCGTGGAAAGCCGTGTCGAAGCACGCCACGCTGGGCGTGCGCCGCAGCACCCGCTCGACCGCTTCCACCGCCGCCAGCGCCTTGGACTGGTGCAGCGGCGCGAGATCGACCAGCTCGCGCAGCGCCGCCTCGACGTGAGCGTCGATCGCTGTCGGCTCGTGAAAGCGCGAGCCACCGTGCGCCACCAGGTGTCCGACCGCGTCCGCCTGGTCGAGCCCGTCCGCGAGCGCCGCGCGCAACTCGGGCTCGTCGATGTTGGCCGTCACTCCATCCAAGTGGTGCTCGGCGAGCAGCGCGTCATCCACTCCAAGCAATCGCAGCCTGACACCGGTCGAGCCTGCGTTGACAGTCAGCACGCGCAACGGCTGTTCGGTCGAGCGCTGTGCGTCGGTGGGGCGCTGCAAGACGTTGCTTGTCATCGCGGGTTCCTCGGCGATCAGTCGATCATGTATTCATATCTCATGAATGTCTAGCAAATGCCAATGGCAATAGGATACAGCTCGATCTCAAGGTTTCAATCGTTTGGGTGTGAGTTCAGATTGTTTATGTGATTCTGATT
The DNA here is from genome assembly GCA_035474295.1 of Solirubrobacteraceae bacterium. Lineage (GTDB taxonomy): Bacteria > Actinomycetota > Thermoleophilia > Solirubrobacterales > Solirubrobacteraceae > Palsa-744. The sequence goes on along the minus strand of DATINL010000043.1, from coordinate 9,548 downwards.
GTGCGACATTTGGGGCTGTAGACTGGCCTGGCCTTGCCAGAGGGTCAGATCAGTCAGCCTCCATTAGGGAACGCAGCGATCGGGACGTCGCGGCGTGCTCGCACCAGTGCTCTCAGCGACGAGGAGCTGATGCGCCGCACGCAGGCCCACGACGCCCAAGCGTTCGCGCTGCTCTATGCGCGCCACCGCGGCCGAGCTCTGCGTGTCGCGCACGCGACGTGCCACGACCCCGATCGCGCTCAGGAAGCGGTGCAGGAGGCGTTCATGTCGATGTGGGCGAAGCGCGCGACCTACCGGCCGGCGCTCGGCGAAGCGTCGAGCGGTGCGTTGCAGCGCTGGATGATGACGATCGTGCATCACCGCACCGTCGACCTCGCGCGCCGCAACGGCCGCGTCGAGTACCGCCGCGCGGAAGTCGAGGAGCTGGACGTGCTGAGGCGCGGTCTGATCGAGCTGGAGGACTACGCGATCGGAGATCTCGAAGCCAAGGACTTGCGCGAGCGGATGCGGCGTCTACCGCCTGATCAGCGCGAAGTGATTGCGCTGGCGTTCTGGGTTGGGCTCAGCCACACCCAGATCGCCGAGCTCCTGTCGCTGCCGCCCGGCACGGTCAAGGGGCGTATCCGCCTCGGGTTGAAGAAGCTGCGCCTGGCGATCGAGAGTCCAGACGATCAGCCGGGTGAGCGCGCCTATCATGGGTTGGCAGTGTCCTCGGACCCCAGCACTCCCTAGCCGATGCGCGTCGGCGTGCTCACCGGCGGCGGCGACTGCCCCGGTCTGAACGCTGTCATCCGCGCGGTCGTGCGGCGTGGGCTCGGCGCCGGCGAGCACAGTTTCCGCGGCTTCCGCTACGGCTGGGCCGGCGTGCTCGCAGGCGACGCGATCGAGCTGACGCTACAGAGTACCGCCGGCATCCTCCCGCGCGGCGGCACCATCCTCGGCACCTCACGCACCAACCCGTTCGCCGGCGGCGACGATGGTCTGCTGCGCGTGCGCGAAGCATTCGAGCGCGAGCGCCTGGATGCGCTCGTGCCGATCGGCGGCGAAGACACGCTCGGCGTGGCGCTGCGTCTCTCGCACGGTGGGATCCCAGTGGTGGGCGTGCCGAAGACGATCGACAACGACCTCGGCGCGACTGACGTCACGTTCGGCTTCAACACCGCCGTGCAGATCGCCACCGACGCGATCGACCGGCTGCACACGACCGCGGAGTCGCACAACCGCGTGATCGTCGTCGAGGTGATGGGCCGCCACGCCGGCTGGATCGCTGTACACGCGGGCATGGCCGGCGGCGCCGACGCGATCCTCGTACCCGAGCGCCCGTTCGACATCGACGCGGTGTGCGCATCGCTGCGCCGCCGTCACGCGCACGGCAGAACCTTCTCGATCGTCGTGGTCGCCGAAGGCGCAACCGCGCTAGCCGGCACGCTGCAGACGCGCAGCGGCGGGCAGGACGCGTTCGGTCACGCCCGGCTCGGCGGCATCGGCGTTGCGCTCGAAAGCGAGATCGAAGCGCGCACCGGCTTCGAGACGCGCGTCACGATCCTCGGGCACGTCCAGCGCGGCGGCACGCCCACCGCGTATGACCGCGTGCTCGCCACGCGCTTCGGCGTCGCCGCGATGGATGCGGTCGCCGCTGGCCGCTTCGGCCAGATGGTGGCGCTGCGCGCCACCGAGATCGTCGAGGTGCCGCTGGAAGAAGCACTGCGTGAGCCGAAGCTGATCGACCCCAAGCTCTACGAGACCGCCGAGGTGTTCTTCGGGTAAGCGTCGGGTCGCGATCAGCGCCGGGTGTCGGCGTCAGACAAGATCAGCGGCGGCGTGATTCTTCAGACGGGCAGCGCAGCGGGTCGCGCCGGGGAGTGTTCAGGCGCGCCCGTACACGGGCACGTGCGCACCGCTGACCGGCGCGGACTCCTCGCTGCACAGGAACCGGATCACTTTCGCGATCTCAGCCGGCGCGACCCAGCGCGAGTGATCAGCTTGCGGCTGCGCTGCGCGGTTGCCCGGGGTGTCGATCACGCTCGGCAGCACCGCGTTCGCGCGTACCCCGTCCTGCGTGTACTCCGTCGCCAGCGCCTCGACGAACGCGAGCACGGCTGCTTTCGACGCTATGTACCCCGCAGCGCCCGCGAACGGCCGCTTGGCCGCGCGCGTGGATACGCACACGATCGCGCCGCCGCCGCGCTCCAGCAGCTCCGGTAAAACCGCCGCGCACATCAGATAAGCCGGGCGCAGGTTCAGCTGGAACTGCCGCTCGAAATCCTCGACCGGCGTCTCATGCACGCGCCCGCCGGCGGCGAACCCGCCGACGAGGTTCACCAGCGCGGCCGTATCCGCCGTGCCGCTTTGCTGCGCGCTCGCGCTGACCACCCGGCGTGCGTCGTCCGGGTCGAACAGGTCGGCCTCGACCAGCGTCAGGCGCTCGCGCGCATCACTTACGCCGGGCGACTCCAGCAGGCGGTCGGCTTCGGCACGCTCGCGCCACGGCACCGTCACGTGCCAGCCGTGCGCGAGCAGTTCGCGCGTCACTGCCGTGCCGAGCCCGCCGGTGCCGCCTGTGACGATTGCGTTGCGCGTTGCGCTCACGCACTCATGATGCCTGTTCGCGGCCCGCTACAGGTGAGCCACTCACGATCCTGCGCGGCGGGCGCTCCTCGATCGGCACGCGTCGCAGTTCTATCGGCGCCCCGGCAGCCGCCGGCGGCAGCGCGATCGAGCCTCCGGCCTGAGCGTCGATCAGCTCGGCGCCCAGCAGCCGCCGCGATGCGGCGACAAGCACCGCATAGGCCATCGCCGAGAGATCGCGCAGCGGTTGGTGACGGTTCTGGCGCACGCCGAGGTCGACCTGCGCGAGCCCGTCCAGCCCCACGATGTGCCACGCGTCGATCAGCATCGCGATCTCCACGCCGTAGCCGGCGCTGAATGGCAGCCGGCGCAGCAGCTCCGCGCGTGCGGCGACCTCGCCCGCGAGCGGCTGGTCGAACACCGCCAGCTCTGGCGCATGAAGGTTGAGCAGCGGGCGTGCGAGCAGCTCCGTCACGCGCCCGCCCTCACCAGCGAGCTCCATCGACCCGGTCCGGAAGGGTCGTGCGAATGTGCCCTTCACGAGCTGGATCGACGGCTCGCAGATCAGCGGCCCGAGCAGACCGGTGATGAAGTGCTCGTCGAAGTCGACCGTGTCGGTGTCGATGAACGCGACGACGTCGGCATCGACCTCGCCCAGTGCGCGCCACATCGCATCGCCTTTGCCGAGCACCGGCCCGCAGTCCCCGGCCAGCTCGTCCTCCTGCACGACGTCGATTCCCGCGGCAGCGGCGATGTCAGCTGTTCCGTCTGCCGAAGCGGCGTCGACGACCAGCGCCTCGTCGATCAAGCCCGCGCTGCACAGCCGCGCGACGCACTCGGCGATCGGCCCGATCGACCCCGCGACCTCGCGCGCCGGCAGGATCAGCGCGATCGACTCGCGCTTGGCCTCGAGCAGACGCGTCAGCGGAAAGTCGGCTGCTTTGAAAGTACGACGAGTGCGCCAGCTCGCGAGCATCAGCTCGTGAGCGAGTCCTCGCGGCGCCCTGCCGCCGGTGCGCGCTGACGTGCGCACGCGTACCGACTCGCTGCGGTGGATCTCCACGCCGCGCTCGCGCAGCTCGCGCTCAAGTGCCTCATCCTCCAGCGCGGCGCGCGCCGGCAGCCCGCCGCAATGCCTGTATGCCGCGACCGTGAGCGCCAGCGATGCGCCACTGAACTGGTGGTGCTCGGCGATTCGCGTGAGCTGTGCCGAGCTCTCGTCGAGCACGCTAGACATCCGCTGCTCGGCGTGCTGGCGCCGCTGCTCGAGCGCCTGTTCTGGAAGGCGGTTGGCTTCCTCGGCGTGCAGCTCGATGCGCCCGCCGATCGCCTGCGCTCCACTGCGCACGAGCACGATCTGCGCCATCAGCCAGTCCTCCGCGACGACGCTGTCGGCGTCGGTGCTGGCGATCAACCCGTTCGTCCGGCCGACCAGGAGCAGTCGCTCGCACGCGATGTCCATACCCAGGCGCCGTGCATGGCCGACGCCGTGGCTGTCGGGCAGCTCCACCAAGCGCAGTCTCAGTCGCGGCTCGCGCGCGCCAACTTCCAGTGCGCGTTCGCGGGTGGCGTCTGTGCATCCGTCGAGCACCAGCACCACCTCGTAGTCGTCGTGCTCGATGAGCAGCTGTCCGGCGAGCGCTTGCAAGCAGGCGCCGATGCGCTCTGCCTCATTGCGCGCCGGCACCACCACGACTGCCTGCAGTCGCGCGTCTGGCTTGGGCAGGTGCGTGCTCACGCGGTCGCGCCGTCGAAACGGTCGAGCCGGTAGCCGGGGTGGAGGCCCGTCAGCGCATGCGAGCTGGCAAAGCGCGCCGTCAGTCGCTCGTGTACCTCGTCGCCGGTGAGCGGTTCGGTGCGCGCCGACCCGCGCCAGCTCACCGCGATCACCACGGCGGCGCCACGCAGTTGCATGTCGAGCCAGTCCAGCGCGCGCTCGAGCGTGGCGCGGTCGAGGTAGTAGAGAACTTCCGAGCACACCACGAGATCCCAGGAACCCGCCGGCACCTGCTCGGGGAACGCCGCCTCCCGAATGGTCACGTTCGTGAGCAAGCGGGTGCGAGCCCGCGCGAGCGCGACTGCGCGCGGGGAGAAGTCGAGCGCCGTCAGCGCGCCGCAGCGGCTAGAAAGCAGCTCGGTGAACGCCCCGATCGAGCACCCCAGCTCCAGCGCGCGGCCGTAGGAGCGCGCGCCGAGCGCAGCCAGCGTTGCGGCGTACTTCTCCCGCTCGTATGCACGCGAGTCATACCCCCACGGGTCGACATCCCGCTCGTACAGGCGCTCGAACGTGTCCGCGCTCACACGCGGGCCTGTCGTCGACGCGCCCATCAGCCGGCAGCGCTCCCGTCGGGCGGCGAGCTGTCTTCAGGCGGCGAGTGGTCTTCAAGCGGCGAGTGGTCTTCGGGCGGCGAGCTGTCTTCGGCTTCGACCCGCAAGCGCCCGAGTCTGGTCAGCTGGGGCGTGAGCCGGTGCTGCAACAGGAACAGATCGAGATCGCGACGGCCACGATCGAGCGCGCTGCCGTCTACCAGTGAGCGCGAGCCGCACGCCTGGGCGGCTTGGTCGGAGATCACCCTGCACGCGCTCGTGAGCTCCGCCCGGCACTCGTGCGCGAGCCGCTGGGCGTCGAACGTCTCGTCGGGCTGCTGCTCGTCAGCGACGTCGATCGACGCATCCAGCCGAGCGCCAGCGAACGCGAGCCAACGGTCGACGGTGCCCTGTGCGGCGCTCATGCGCCCGACGGCCGCCAGCTGTGAATCATCCAGGCTGCGCTCACGCAACGCCGCGATCGCGGCGGCCACGATGCCGTCGGCGATGCCGGCCCAGGTGGCGGCGGTGCGAACCGCGTCGCGCGCGAAGTATGGCTGACGCAGCAGCTCGTTCTCGTCGCCGAGCAGCGCCAGCACCGGGGTGGAGTCGAACTCGACGCGATGACTCTCCGATGCACGCAGGCCTGACGCGCGGTACCAGTTGCGATCGATCAGCAGTCCGCTGTGTGCGTCGATGTACGCAAGACGGCGGCGTTGGTGCTCGTCGTTGACCACGACTAGCGCACGCTGCACGCCGCCGGCGCCGGAGCAGAACGTCTTCACGCCGCACAGCACGAGCGACCCGTCCGCGGCGCGTATCACGTGCGCCGGCTCGCCTTCGCCGGGAGCCGGGTCGGCGCCCCACACGCCGAGCAGGAGCCGGCCGGCGGTGATCGCGCTGAGCTCGGCTTCGCGCAGCGCAGCGGGTGCGCTCAGCGCGACCCGCTCCACGCCGTTGAGATGTCCGTCGAGGATGCGCGCTGTGGAGGCATCGACGCGCGCGACGGCACGCACCAAGCCGATCTCCTCCCTGAGCGAATGTTCCTGTAGAGCGGTAGGCGCAAGCGCGCCGACGGCTTGGAGATCGTCCAGGTTCTCCCGCGGAAAGCGCGGCTCGGCGTCGAGCGCGTGGGCACGAGCGGAGATCTGTTCCAAAGCTCCCTCGAGCGCAAGCGCCCGCGATCCCGTGCTCGCCACGCTCACAGGCGAGGACTGGCGATCGTCTGTAACGACCGCTCCCGGCGCATGCGGGTTTTCGCCGGCGCCGGCGCCGGCGCTCCTTGCGGCTGCGTCGAGCTCCATGCGGTCGAGCGCGGCTGGTCGCGCTCGCTCAGCGACGCCGGCTGTAGGCCGAGCGCACGCGCGGCCCTGACGAGCGGTGCGATCAGCGCCTCGGTTTCCCGGCAGCTCTCGCGCAACGCGCCCGGACCGAGCGCATCGTGCATCAGCACGATCGCTTCGTGCTCCAGCAGCGCTTGCGCGCGTTGGAGCATGACCGCACGCGAGTCGCCGCGCCAGTCGTGCGTGTCGATCGTCCAGTCGACCAGCTCCAGGTTGTGCCGAGCCGCCACGCGCACCGTCGCGTCCGTGCGAACGCCCCACGGCGTGCGCCAGCGTGTGGGATGAATCCCGGCGTGCGCGAGCGTCCTGAGCGCAGTGACGGTGTCGAGCTCGAGCTCGTACTCGGACAGCTCGGTGTGGCGGATGTGCCGGTGGCAGTGCAGCTCCACGTCATGGCCGGCCATGCGCGCCGCGCGCGCGAGCAGCGGCGCTGACTGCACCCGCTCGCCCATAACGAAGAACGTCGCGCGCGCATCGCAGCGGCGCAGCTCCGCGAGGATGCGGGGGGTCCATTCGGGGTCCGGGCCATCGTCAAATGTGAGCGTGCATGCGTCGGTAAGCACACTGCATGGATGCCCTGCACGGGTCGCGCTGAAACACGCTCGGCGCGCGCGGTTCCCGGTTAGTGAGGCCGGCGGCGCTCATCGCGGGCCGGCGTTCACCTAAGGTGGAGCGCCGGCGAGCGCTGTCACTGCAAGAATGCGCGCCGCCGAGCAACGACCTGAACTGGAAGGACTTCAATGGCCACTGACTTACTGGCGAGCATCCGCAGCGAACTCGAGGCGCGCATGGCAGAGCTGCGTCCGCTGCTACCCGAATACGAGCGTCTGCTGGCTGCTGCCGACGCGCTGGACGCGGACGCCGCCGGGGCTGCTGCGGCGCCGCCCTCCAACCAAAGCGCGCCAAAGACGACCGCGAAGGCGAGTCCGTCCAAGGCCAAGCGCAGCCCGCGTCGCCGTCCGGGTCCGCGCGGGTCCGCGCTCGGCACGATCAAGCGCGCGTCCAAGCCGCAGCGCGGCCCACGGCCCGCGGCGCAGAAGGCGATCCTGGCTGCGCTCGAGCACGGCTCACACACGCCGAGCGAGCTCGTGACCGTGACTGCGATGACCAGCGCGCACGTCCGTAACAACCTCGCGAGCCTGCTGGAAGCAAGAGTGATCGCCAAGCTCAATCGCGACGGCAAGACCGCCTACGAGCTGCCGACGAGCGGCGCTGACGCATAGCCACACACGGCAGGCGCGGGCGCCCCGCGTTTCGGGGAAGGAAAGCGAGGGCATGCTGAGCTTGTGTCCGCCGAGCGGATAGCAATCGTCGGTGGAGGGCCGGCCGGGCTCGCGACGGCGCGCGCCTATCGCGCGTGTGGGGGTCAAGGGGCGGTGACGCTGCTCTGCGAGGAGCCGCTGCTGCCCTACGCGCGCCCGCCGTTGACGAAGGGCTTCCTGCGTGGCGAGATAGAGGAGCGGGAGCTGCCAATCGAGCAGCGCGCGTGGTTCGAGGAGCACGGGGTCGAGCTTCGCCACCGGCGTGCGCCCGCGCAGCGAGCTGGCTGCCGCTGCCGGGCTGAGCAGTCCGTGGCCGTCGACGAGGCGATGCGCAGCGTCAGCCACGGTGGCGCTGTGCTCGCGGTCGGTGACGTCGCGGTCGCTCACAACGCGCGCGCCGGGCGGGCGTTGCGCGTGGAGCACTGGGGCGATGCGCTGACTCACGGGGAGGTCGCGGGGCGCACGCTCACGCGAGGGGATGGCCGCTGGGACAGCGTGCCGGGCTTCTGGTCGACGATCGGCGAGCACACGCTGAAGCACGCGGCTTGGGGCGATGGGCACGATCGATGTCGCCTGGTCGAGCATCCTGGCGGTGCGTTCAGCGTGTGGTACTCGCGGGGAGATGCGTTGGTCGGAGTGCTCACGCACGATCGCGACGAGGACTACGAGCGCGGCCGCGAGCTGATCGAAAGCGGGAAGCCCGCTCCCGCGTGAGCGAGAATCGAAGGCTGCGCATGACGGATACGCGAAAGACCACGGGCAGCGCAGGGCGGGAGGAGACGCCGCTGGAGCGCCTCGACCGCAACCCTCGAGGAGATGACCGGCGAGCTCGAGGAGATGACCGGCCAGCTGCGCGTCGTCGTCACGTCAGCGGCGCGTCGTTAGCCCTCTCAACACCACCTCGATCGGCGATAGGCGTGGTTGCCTGTGGCTTTCCTCGCTTGCCCCGCGTATTTCCGCGGCGATATGCCCCGCAGTCTCGGTCAGCCTGCCGACTTGCCGAGCCGTCCTCATGAAGTCACGCGGCTTGACATGGACGCCATCTCGAGGCATCCCCACGCCGAGTACTTTGCGTGACCGATTCAGCCGGGCGCCAAGTGCGAGTCCTCCGGCTGCGCTAGCGACGGCCGTACCTCCGACGAGCATTGGAGTCTTGGCGTACGCGCTGGCCTTCTGGGCAGCTTTGCTCGCAGCTTGGCTAGCGTTCCTGGCCGATTGCTGAATATCCTCTCGTACCGCAGCAACCTTCCCCTCCACAGCCGTCGCCGGGGGAGCCGGACTGTGAGCACCCGGCGCTCGGCCTTGTCTACGCGACGCGTTCGCCGGCTTCCGCGTGGTCGGCCTTCGAGCGCTCGATCGGCTGCTGTTCTTGTTGGTACGGCTGCTGGAGCTATTCCTGCGTGTGCCGGTGGTTGCCGCCATGGTTCCTCCATCGTCGCGGACCGTAAATCACCGGATACCCTCTGCAAAGCGACATAAAACTGCTCACGAAGGCGCTAAGCGGCCTTGGTCGAAGTTGAGCCGTCAACTCTCGACCCGGTTGAATAGAGCACGAGCGCGCTAACAGAGGCGGACGGAGAGGGGGGGATTCGAACCCCCGAACGACGTTACCGCCGTTAACGGTTTTCAAGACCGCCGCATTCAACCGCTCTGCCACCTCTCCCATGGGGTACGCCGCGATATGCGGGCCAAATGCTACGCGGCCTTTGCTCGAGCGGTATCCGAGCTTCGCCGAGGCGGATGAGCGCGGCAGGCTCTCGGCGCAAAGCTCTACACTTGCTTCCCAGTTCAGGGAGAGGTGGCCGAGTGGCTGAAGGCACTCGCCTGCTAAGCGAGTATGGGGGTTAAACTCCATCGCGGGTTCGAATCCCGCCCTCTCCGTCCCCGTCTGAAGCTGGACCGATGCGAGCGATGCTGGCGATCTAACCTAAGAGCGCCTAACAGAATGAGCGTTGGAGTTGTTGATGGCAGATGAGGGCGCAGCCGATGGTAAGGAAGGCTTCGTGGATGTCGGCGCGTCGGTCGTAGCGGCGCTCGAGGCGGCGGTATTGGTGCAGCCAGGAGATCG
>DATINL010000042.1:0-16284 GCA_035474295.1 Solirubrobacteraceae bacterium | reverse complement strand
GATGGCTGCGAAGGTTGGTACGGGGATTGTTGCTGAGCTTGGTGCGATGCGTATTAGTGATGAGATTGATGCGCTTGAGGTGATGGGTATTGATAGCGTGACGTTCCTCTGCGCGACGCGGTTGTTGGCGGCGTGGTTGGTATTGCCGTTTATGTATTTGGCTGCGATTGGCGCGGGGTTCTTGGCTTCGTATATTGCGGTGGTGCAGCAGGTTGGGGCGGTGTCGTCGGGTGGGTATTTCCTGATTTTCTGGCAGTTTCAGAATCCGCCTGATTTTCTTTATAGTTTGGTGAAGGCGATGTTCATGGCGACCGCGATTGTGCTTGTGGGTTGTTATTACGGGTATAACGCGAGTGGTGGGCCGGTTGGTGTGGGTACTGCTACGGCTAAGTCGATGGTCCTGAACCTCGTGCTTGTGCATTTGATCGGGATGCTCGGCACGCAGGTGTTCTGGGGCGCCAACCCACGAGCCCCAATCGGAGGCTGATCGCAATGGCTGACGATCCCGAGCGCGGGCTCGAGCCCGAGCAGGACGAGTACCGCTGGCACACCGGCAAGAACCATCCGTCCAAGACGCCAGATGCGATCGAGTTCGTCGACGTGCATAAGGCGTTCGGCAACAACCGCGTGCTGCGCGGGCTGAACATGGGGATCCCCGAGGGCAAGGTGTCGATGATCATCGGCCCGTCGGGTACGGGCAAGTCGGTCTGCATCAAGCACATGGTCGGGCTGTTGTACCCCGACGAGGGCGATGTGATCGTGCATGGCGTGTCGGTGCCGAGCTTGCCCGACGACGACCTCTTCGAGATGCGCAAGAAGTTCGGCGTGCTCTTTCAGGACGGCGCGCTGTTCGGTTCGATGAACCTCTACGACAACGTGGCCTTCCCGCTGCGCCAGCACACCGAGAAGGGCGAGGAGGAGATCGCCGAGATCGTCAACCGCCGCCTGCGCGAGGTCGGGCTCGGTGAGGCGAACGAGAAGATGCCCAACGAGCTCTCGGGCGGGATGCGCAAGCGCGCCGGATTCGCGCGCGCGCTGGTGCTCGACCCCGAGATCGTGCTGTTCGACGAGCCCGACTCCGGCCTTGACCCGGTGCGTACCGCACTCTTGTGTGAGCTGATCAAGGAAGTCCATGCCGAGAACGGCGGTGCGTACGTGGTGATCACGCACGACATCATGAGCGCGCGGCGCGTGGCCGAGCACATCTCGGTGCTGTGGAAGGGCCGCATCGTCGAGTCTGGGCCGGCTGAGGAGCTGTTCGAATCCGAGAACCCGTTCGTTCGCCAGTTCCTCTCCGGCGAGTCGCAGGGCCCGCTGGGCATGGAGTAACCCAGGCGTGAGCACCGCTCGGCTGCTATCCGCCCTCACGGGTGGCGCGGCCCGCAGGCCGCTGTTGGTGCTCGCGCTCGCGACGGCGCTCGGGCTGGGATGCGCCGCGTTCGCGCTGCGTCTGCACCCGACGGCCGCGGCCGACACGCTGGTCGGGCGCTCGAGCAGCGGCTATCAGTCGACGCAGCGCTTCTACAAGCAGTTCGGGGTCGAGCCGGTCGCGGTGCTGGTCAAGGGCGATCTGCAGCAGCTCGTGCTCAGCGATGACATCGACCGGCTGCTGGGGCTGGAGGGATGCCTGTCGGGCAACGTGCCGCCGGCGGGGATCGTGAAGGAAGGCGGCCCGCGGGGGCCGTGCGGCCAGTTGGCGCGCACACATCCGGTCAAGGTGGTGTTCGGACCGGGCACGTTCATCAACGAGGCGGCCGTGCAGATCAACCGTCAGCTCTCCAGTCAGAGCGCGCAGGCCAAGGTGCAGGCCAAGCAGGCGCAGCGGGTCGTCTACAAGGCAGCGCTCGCGCGCAAGCTCGGCGTCCAACAGGCGCTGCAGCTGGGCAAGCAGGCGAGCAAGATCACGCTCGCGCGCTTCATGGAGAGCGTCACAAAACTCGCGCTGCAGTACGGGCTGAGCTCGGCCCCGAGCATCAACGACCCCAACTTCGTCTCGACGCTCGTGTTCGGCAACACCGTGCCGCGCGGCACGCCCAAGCAGCGCTTCGCCTACCTCTTCCCGAGCGCGCGCACCGCGCTGATCTCGGTGCGCTTGAGAGCCAACCTGTCAGAGCGCGAGCGCTCGCGTACGATCGGCCTGATCCGCCGGGCGGTGGCGATGCCGCAATGGCATCTACAGCACGGCGAGTCGTACCTGGTCACAGGCGAGCCGGCGGTGGTATCGGATCTGACGAGCTCGATCAGCCACTCGCTGGTGCTGCTGCTGGTGGCGGTGCTCCTGGTGATGGCAGGCGCGCTCAGCCTGATCTTCCGAGGCCGCCCGCGGCTGCTCCCGCTCGGCGTGGCGCTGCTCGCGGCCGCGCTCACGTTCGGCGCGCTCTCCGCCTCCGGCGCCTCGTTGACGATGGCCTCGATCGCCGTGCTGCCGGTGCTCGTCGGGCTGGCCGTCGACTACTCGATCCAGTTCCAGTCGCGCGTTGATGAGGCGTTGGCTGAGGGCGCGGGCGCGGGGGCGGGTGTGGGTGTGGGTGCCGGCGTGGGTGCCGGCGTGGGCGATCGCAAGGGTGGCGGCGTGGGCGTGGGCGAGGGTAGCGGGGTGGGCGATCGCCGCGCTGCCGTGCGCCGCGCTGCGATCCTCGGCGCGCCCACGATCGCCACGGCCGGTGCCGCGAGCATCGGCGGGCTGCTCGTGCTGCTGCTCTCGCCGGTGCCGATGGTGCGCGGATTTGGCCTGCTGCTGATCATCGGCATTGTGCTCGCATTCCTATGTGCGCTCACGGTGGGCTCATCGATGCTCGTGCTCGCCGGTCGACGTGGGGAGGGCGCGGAGCGTGGGGAGGGCGCGGAGGGTAGTTCTTCTTTTTTGAAAAATGTTCCTTCTTCCTATTTGTCTTCCTTCTTCCTTTTTCGTTTTTCAGGAGATCGCAAGCGCGCCGGTTTAGGTGGTTCAGCCGGTCCAGGCAGTCCAGGCGGTCCGCCCGGTCCGCGCGGACTGGGTGGATTGAGCGGTCTCGCATCGGCGTGGCGCGGCGCGCGTGAGCTGCTGCTCGACAACCGCCTGAACCGGTTCGTCTCACGCGTCGCGCTCGTGCACGCCGTGCGCCAGCCGGCGCGCGTGCTCGGGATCGGGCTTGCGCTGGCGGCGCTCGGCTGGGGTCTGGACACGCAGACGCACGTGGAAACCGACATCGCCAAGCTGGTGCCGCAGAACCTCCCGTCGCTGCGCAACCTCAACACGCTCGAACGCCTGACCGGGGTCGGCGGTGAGATCGACCTGACCGTCAACGCCAAGGATCTGACGAAGCCGGCCGTGATCCAGTGGATGGGCTCCTACGAGCGCGCGATCCTGAAGCGCTTCCACTACAGCCCCGCGCGCGGATGCGGCAAGGCGCAGCTGTGCCCGGCGTTCTCGCTCCCAGATCTCTTCCAGGGCGCGAGCGCGTCGAGCTCGAAGCTCACCCAGGCGGACGTGCGCGGGCTGCTCGGCGCGATTCCGCCGTACTTCTCCCAAGGCGTGGTCTCTGCCGATCGGCGCGTCGGCACGATCGCGTTCGGCATCCGCCTGATGCCGCTTGACGAGCAGCAGCGCGTGATCGACACGATGCGTGCGAGCTTGCATCCGCCGGCCGGCGTGAGCGCACAGCTCGTCGGGCTGCAGGTGCTCGCCGCGCAGGCCAACGCGCGCGCGGCGTCGCCGTGGCGGCGCATGTTCGGCCTCTTGATCGGGCTCGCCGCGGTCGCGCTGGTGCTGCTGCTCGCCTTCCGCGGCGACCGCCGCCGCGCGCTCGTTCCGCTGGTGCCGATCGCACTCGCCACCGGCTGGTCGGCGTTGGTCCTGTTCCTCGTGCGCGTGCCGCTGAACCCGATGTCCGTCACGCTTGGCGCGCTCGTGATCGCGATCTCGACCGAGTTCAGCGTGCTGCTGTCAGAGCGTCACCGCCAGGAGCGGCTCGCGGGACACAGCATGGCCGAGGCGCTGCGCCGCTGCTACCACCACACCGGCACCGCCGTGGCGGCGTCGGGCGTCACCGCGATCGCCGGGTTCGGCGTGCTCGTGCTCTCCGACATCCGCATGCTGCGCGACTTCGGGCTCGTCACGCTGATCGACCTGACCGCTTCGCTGCTCGGCGTGCTCGTGGTGCTGCCGGCGACGCTCGAGCTCGCCGAGCGCGGAGAGCTGACGGGACTGCCGGCGCGCTGGGCCAGAGCCCTGTGGACGCGCGTGCCGTCCGTCCCGAACCTGCGCCGCCGCGGGCGCGGGCGAGCACGCCATGAGCCAGTCTGACCCTCCGGCGCTGACAGCCTCGCGCTACGGGCGATACGTGGGCCTGGTTGGACTGATCGTGGTGGTGCTGATCACGATCAACACGCTGCTCACTCCTTCCAACGGCGCGACCGGCATCCCACCCGGTGAGCGGCTCGCGCCGTTCGCGGTGCCGCTCGCCACAAGCACGCTGAACGGCGACGCCGACGTTGCCACCCGCCCGGGCGACGAGTCATCCGGCCGGCGGCCGGCGTGCACGCTCAGAAGCGCGCAGATCCTCAACATCTGTGAGCTCTACGAACGCGGGCCGGTGGTGCTCGCGCTGTTCGTCGACTCCGGCGACTGTCCGGCTGTGCTCGACGACCTGCAGAAGCTCGCGCCGTCGTTCCCGGGTGTCGGCATCGCAGGCGTCGCGCTCAAGGGCAACCGCGCGAAGCTGCGCGAGCTGGTGAGCGCGCACGAGCTGACGCTGCCGATCGGGTTCGACCGCGACGGGGCGCTCGCCGCGCGCTACAAGATCTCGAGCTGTCCGCAGCTGACCTTCGCCTACCCAGGCGGCGTCGTGCAGAGCAAAGCGCTGCTCACGCGCCCCCCACTGGCCACGCTGCGCGCGCGCATCGCCGCGCTCGTCGCCGCTTCGCGAACACGCGGCTGGAAGCCGCCCACCACATGAGCATGGACCCGCGGACGGCAATGAGCATGGACCCGCGGACGGCAATGAGCATGGACCCGCGGACGGCAATGAGCATGGACCCGCGGACGGCAATGAGCATCGACCCGCGGACCGCAATGAGCATCGACCCGTCGACTGCAATGAGCACGGGCCGACCGACCGCATGAGCACCGAAGCGACCCCGCCAGCTGGCCCGCCGCCCGCGGATTCCGACCCGACGGTGGGCTGGTGCGCGCGCGAGGTTCAGGACGAGCTGCCCGACCTGCGCCTGGTGGTTGCGCACGCGCCCGTCGAGCGCCCCGTGCCGAGCAGAGGCCGCACGACCAGCACGGTCCACCGCCGGCTGAACGAGCTCTCCAACCGCTTCAAGGGCGCCCGCGCGGTCAACCTGCGACGCGAGCCGATCCCCGCTGCATACCGCGTGTTCTTCCGTCATATCGGGCTGGACCCCGACGTGACGCGCACGCCGATCGAAGCAGCCGTGTTCGAGCGCATGCTGCAGGGCGGGTTCCCCTCGCGCGGACTGCTCGCCGACATCCTGCTGATCTCGATGATCGATACCGGCGTGCCCGTGTGGGCGCTCGACGCCGACACGCTCGACGGCCCGCTCGGCATCCGTCTCAGCACTGAGGCCGAGCCGCTCGGGCGCTCCGCGCAGGCGCCGCTGCTCGCCGGCGGCCAGCTGGTGATCGCCGACGCCGACGCCGCGCTCGCCGTGCTGTTCGGAGAGCTCGCTCCCGGCCATGAAGCAAGCGCGAGCAGCCGCCGGCTCGCGCTGTTCGCGCTGCAGGTCGCGGGCGTGCCGTCGCTGCACGTCGAGGAAGCCCTGTGGACGTGCGTGACGCTGCTTGGAAAGCCGCAATAGCCGCTGGTAAACTCGGCGTGTCAAGCGGCAGCGGGAGGAGTCGGCGTGACCCTGACGAGGCAGCACTCGAGCGCACACGGAACCCCCGGCGCGGCGGCGCTGTCGTCTGGCGTGCGTGTCGACGAGCGTGAAGCGCACGCAGCCGAGCGTGCCGCGCATGTAGCCGAGCGCGCCGCGCGAGCAGCCCTCAGAGCTCAGGTCGCGAAGCTCGAACGGGAGCTGTCGGCGACGGTGGCGCGCTCGTTCCCGCACATCGCCCCGCCGCTCGCCGGGCTCGGGCTGGACGGCCCGCGTCTGCTGAGCCTCGCCGAGCTCGAGCGCCAGCGCGACCGGCTCGCTTCGAGGGTGGGGGACACCCAGCGGCGCGCGGCCGCGCGCGCCGAGTTCGAACGTGAGTCGCGCGCGCTGCTGGAGCGGATGAAGCTCGAACCCGGACGCTACAAGTTCCGGCGCCTGCCGGTCCGCGACCTGGGGCAGGGTGGCTGCGGCGTATGGGAGGTGCGCCCGCGACTCGGCCTCCTCGGGATGCTCGCCGGCTGGTGGCAGATCACGTTGTCCTCCGGCTGTCCGTTACCCGGGGGGCCGCGCACGGCGCGCGACCCCGGACTCAGCTCTCAGGCGACCCCGGACTCAGCTCTCAGCCGGCAGATTCAGTCGCGGTGGCTGGTCAGCCGCGGGACGTGTGCGCGGCTCAGCCGCGCAGGCCGGCGATCGCGCGCCGCTCCAGCGTCAGCCGCTGGGTCGTGCGCAGCGCTTCGCACAGCGCCGCATCCTGCGCGCTCAGCTGATCGCCGCCGGCGAGGTCCGAGCTCAGCATCGCCGCGAGCGTGCGCCGCTGGCGGTCGGTCATCGACCCGATCGTCTTCTTCTCCGACATCGGGATCTGCGCGAGGAACTTGCGGCAGCGGGTTTGACCCCAGCGGCGCTGGCTCATCAGCAGGTCGGCCACCGCCATGCTGTCGGCTTCCCACGGGCAGTCGAGAATCACCGCGGCCACGTCGATCTCGCCGAGCGCGACCTGGCGCTTGAGCTCGGCGCGCGCAAGTCGCACCTTGTTGGCACGTTCCAGCGCCCGCATGTATTGAGGGCCGGCAGGGGCGATCGTCGCTGTCGCGCTCATGTTTTTGCACTCTCCCCGTTGCGCTCGCGAGACTCCCGCGGCACGCAACCGTTTCTTAGATTTTGATCGGGTAGCGCGCTCGCCACGACCGTCGGCGTTCGACCTGCTGAAGTCGCCGATTGGCCTTCGGTACCCCTCTACCGTTGGCTGTCAGGCGAACTCCGAACCGTCATGCAGAGCGCGCTCCGCAAGCTATGTCAGGGCGGTGCCCCCGGTCAACCGCGTTTCTGGCTGTTCGTGCGCTAGAAGCGGCCTTTTTTATTTCTTGCGGTGTTCGCGGGGAAGTAGACGCGGTCAAAGCGCGTTTGGTTTCGGCAGCGCTCCGTGCTCAGCTTCGAACTCGTCTTTGACGCGCTCGAACACGTCCAGCGCGCGGTCGAGCACGGCACGGTCGTGAGTCGCCATCACGCTCGTGCGCAGCAGCGCGCCGCCGGGCGGCACCGCCGGGTGCAGCGCGCAGTTGGTGAACACCCCGCCGTCGTACAGCGCACGCCACAGCAACGCCGCCTTCCAGTCGTCGCCGACGAGCACCGGCACGATCGGCGTCACGATCGAACGCATGCCGTCGGCTTCACCGGGGCCTGCGCGCACCGGCTCGGGCGTCAGCACGTGGTAGCCGAGCGCTCCGAGCCCGTCCGCGAGATAGCGCGCGTTCGCGAGCGCGCCCGCCAGCAGCTCCGGGCCCTCGTCCGAGCGGATCACGCGTAGCGCCGCGAGCGCCGCGCCGAGCGCCGCTGGCACAGCCGATGCGGTGAACAGGAAAGCGCGGCTGGAGATCCGCAGGTAGTCGATCACTTCGGCGCTGCCCACCACGAAGCCGCCGCACGCCGCGAGCGACTTCGAGAAGGTGCCCATGCGCAGGTCGACGCGGCTCTCGACGCCGAGCAGTTCCGCGGCGCCCGCGCCGCGCGCGCCGAGCACGCCGGCGCCGTGCGCCTCGTCGACCATCAGCCGCGCCCCATAGCGCTCACACAGCTCGGTGATGTCGACCAGCGGCGCCACGTCGCCCTCCATCGAGAACACCCCGTCGACCACGACCAGCACGCCGCCGCCATCGCCGCCGGCGCGCTGCAGCGCACGCTCGAGCTTGTCGAGGCGGTTGTGCCGGAACGGGCGCATCTTCGCTTTCGACAGCAGCACGCCGTCGAGGATCGACGCGTGGTCGCCGGAGTCGACCACGACCGTATCCTTCGGACCGAGCAGCGTGCCGAGCGTGCCGACGTTCGCCTGGTGACCGGTTGTGAACACGATCGCGTCCTCCGTGCCCATCCACTCGGCCAGCTCGTGCTCGAGCTCGAGGTGCAGCGGCGTCGTGCCGTTCATCAGCCGTGACCCGGTCAGGCCGGTGCCGTAGCGCGCGAGCGCGTCACGTGCGCCCTGCATCACACGTTCGTCGCCGGTCAGCCCGAGGTAGTTGTTGGACGCCAGCATGATCCGCCGGCGCCCCTCCATCTCGACCTCCGGCATCGCCGGCGACTCGACCGTGCGGAAATACGGCAGCAGCCCGGCCTCGCGCGCGGCGCGCAGCTGGGCTTCGCGCTCGTGACCGCGAACCTTCTCGAAGACGTCGATCGAGGTGGGCATGGAAACGTGTCTCAGGATAGGCGCTGTCGAGAATGCCGAACTCTGCTGACCCTGGCGCGTCCTATATGGTGCGCCTGCAATGGCCGTTCAGAATCAGCCGCTGAGCAGCACCTTAGAGGTTCGCCCGGTCACTTCCAAAGCGGAGCTGAACACGTTCATCAAGCTCCCGTGGCGGCTCTACCGCGACGAGCCCAACTGGGTCGCGCCGCTGTTGATGGATCTCAAGAAGCGCCTGGATCAGAGCAAGAACCCGTTCTTCAAGCACGCCGAGGCGCAGTACTTCCTCGCCTATCGCGACGGTCGCGCGGTCGGGCGCATCTGCGCCCACATCGATCGCAACCTGAACGAGTTCCAGGACAACGCATGGGGATTGTTCGGCTGGTTCGAGTGCGAAGACGACCCCGACGCCACGCGTGCGCTGCTGGATGCGGCCGAGCAGTGGCTGCGCGCGCGCGGGCGCGACCGGATGGTCGGCCCGATGGATTTCACCACCAACGACGAATGCGGCCTGCTGATCGAAGGCCACGAGCGCCCGCCGATCATCCTCTGCCCGTGGCACCACCCTTACTACCAGCGCCTGTTCGAACAGGACGTCGGCATCGAGAAGTCGATGGACCTGTACATGTGGAGCTTGTACGTCGACACCCGCTCGAACGTGCACCCGGCGATCTGGGAGATGGCTGACAGACTCGAATCCGAACACGGCATCGTGTGCCGCAACTTCCGCAAGAAGGACCTGCAGGCCGAGGTGACGCGCTTCCTGGAGGTCTACAACTCCGCGTGGGAGCGCAACTGGGGGTTCGTGCCGCTGACCGAGGAGGAGGTGCGTCACTACGCCAAGGACCTGGGCCCCGTGCTCGACGAGAACTGGGCGATGATCGCCGAGCGCAAGGACACCGGCGAGGTGGTCGGCGCCGCGCTGACACTCCCTGACTTCAACCAGGTGCTGCACAAGCTCAACGGCCGCCTGCTGCCGTTCGGCTGGATCACCGCGCTGCGCGAGCGCAAGAAGATCGACGCGGTGCGTGTGTTCGCGCTCGGCGTCAAGCCCGAGTACCAGCACACCGGGGTTGCCGCGCGCTTCTACCAGATGCACTTCGACGCAGCCGAGCGCACGCCTCAGAAGGGCGGTGAGATGGGCTGGATCCTCGAGGTCAACAAGCCCATGAACCGCGCGATGGAGGGCATGGGCGGCAAGATCGTGCGCCGCTACCGCGTGTACGAGCGCGCGCTGTAGCGTCGCACCGGCCCATGCCATGTGCACTGTGGCTGGGTGCCGACCCGCGCTGCGCGCACCCGCGAGCGCGTCGCTGCGAAGCAGTCGGGTCGGCCGTCTACACTTGGCTGCGTGAGCGCACCTGCCGAGCCGCCCGCTACGCCGGCTGACGTTCTCGACGCTGACATCGAGGAGCTCGACGGGCTGCCCGTGCTCGCCGAGGAGCCCTCGGTCATGGGCTCTCGAGCACTGATCTTGTCGACCGCGCCCGGTCTGCAGGCGGCCGCGGTGGCGGCCACCGGCTTCGTCGCGGGCGCCGCGATGGTCGGGCTCGCACGGCGCCGGCGCTCTCACCAGGCGCTGCGCGCCCGTTCCAACCGCCGGCGTGTGAGCGCCGCCGCCGGCAGAGCCGGAGAGCTCGTCCAGATCGTCGGCAGCCGCTCGCTGCTGGTCGACGTGCATCTGCTCGGCGGCCGCGACTAGTGGCGCGCTGAGCCGCGGGGATGGCCGGTTCGCGTCGCCCAGGAGCGCCGCCGCGCGGCGCGCTTGCCAGACCAACCGCGAGCTATCGATCAGCGCCGTCGGAACTGCGCGTCGAGGTGCGCCCGGCCGGTGCGTTTCGGCTGCCGGGTGGGGGTGTGGACGGCGTGCTGCGCCGGCGCGGGCCGGTGCTGGAGCGGCTGCTGCACGTCGGCGAGGAGGCCACGGTGGTGCGCGTCGCCCAGCCGGCTCCCGATCGGGTGGTGTTCGGCGCCTGGGCGCCCACCGCTGCATCCGCCGCACACGCGATCACGCGGATGCGCTTCGCGCTCGGCGTCGATGAGGATCTTGGCGAGTTCCGCCGCCGCTTCGCCGGCGACGAGTTGATCGGCAGGTCGGTGCGCGCTCGCCCGTGGCTGCGCATCCGTCGCCGCCCGGAGCCGTTCGAAGCGCTCGCGTGGGCGATCTGCGAGCAGCTGATCGAGTTCGAGCGCGCCGCCGCGATCGAGCGGCGCGTGGTGGCGAGCCTGGGGCGGCGCTGCCCGAACGGCAGCGGTCTGCGCGACCTGCCAGCGCCGGCAGTGCTGGCCGGGGTGGCGCCCGCGCGCCTGCAGTCCTTCGACCTGGCCGCTGCGCGCGCGCTCACGCTCGTGCGCGCCGCGCGCGAAGTCGCGCGCGGACGCGTCGACCTGCACGCCAGCGACCACGAACGTGGCTGGCATCGCCTGCGCGCGATCCCCGGCATCGGCCCCTGGACTGTGGAGATGCTTGCGCTGCACGGCCAGGGCCGCCACGACCAGATCCCGGCGGGCGACGTCGGCCTGTTGAAGCTGGTTGGGCGCCTGCTCAGCGGCGGCGACCCGCGAGCGCGCGCGCAGGAGCCCCAGGTGCGCGAGTTCTTTGCCCCCTACGGCGAATGGGCGGGGCTCGCGGCAGCCCACATGCTCGGGTGATCGCACACCCTCGTGCCGACGATGAAACCCGATCCACTTGAGAACCCGCTGCTGTACACGGGCGTTGAGTCCGAGCCCGAGCGCCATGCGCGCCGGCAGCTGCTGCGCTACTGCATCGAGCAGGGCGCCACGATCGAGCAGCTGCTCGAGGTGGTGCGCGAAGGCCGTCTGGCGACGTTCCCGCTGGAGTTCGCGCTGACGAGCGGCCGGCGCTACACGCTCACCGGGATGGCGCGCGAAGCGGGCGTGCCGGCGCCGTACATGCGCGCGGTGCTGCTCGCGCTCGGACAGCCCAACCCGCGCCCGCGCGAGCGCGTGTTCTCCGAGGAAGACCTGAACTCGGCGAAAGCGCTGGGCACGTTCCTGCAAGCCGGTCTGCCGCGGGCGGAGCTGCTGGACGTCGCGCGGGTGGTCAGCCAGTCGATGGCGCGCACCGCGGCGGTGATCCGCCGCTACATCGGCAACGCTCTGATCCAGCCCGGCGACAGCGAGCACGACCTCGGGATGCGCTACGCCGCGGCCGCGGAGGAGCTGGCGCCGCACATGGCGCCGATCCTGCAGAACCAGCTGCGCGTGCACCTGCGCGAGCAGGCCACGCGCGAGGTGATCGGCCGCTCCGAGCGCGAAGCGGGCGCGCTGCGCAACACCCGCGACGTCGGCGTGTGCTTCGTCGACCTGTCGGGCTTCACACGACTCGGCGAACGCGTCGCGGTCGAGCAGGTGGGGGCGCTGGGCACGCGCATGGCGCTCATGTGCGTGGAAGTCGCACACCCGCCGGTCGAGCTCGTCAAGACGATCGGCGACGGCGCGATGTTCGTCAGCACGGATGTCAACGCGCTGCTCGACGCGACCTGCACGCTCGCAGCCAACATCGAGCGTGAGAGCGAGCTGGCGCACAAGAGACACGAGCAGCAGGGTGAGATCGAGCAGTTCCCGGCCGCGCGCGCCGGTGTCGCTTTCGGCCCGGCAGTCGACCGCGTCGGTGACTGGTTCGGCGCGACCGTCAACCGCGCCAGCCGGATCGCGGATGCCGCGCGCCCCGGCACGATCCTCGCGGACGAAGCCGTGCGCAAGCTGTCAGCCGAGCGCTTCGAGTGGGTGCGCTCGCGCCGGCGCAACCTCAAGGGCATCGACGGCCGCACCGTGCTGTATCGCCTCGCGGGGCCGGATGAGCTCGACGAGGGCGACAAGGCGTCGGTGGGCGCACGTGCTTCACGGCGGCTCGCGCGGCGCCGGGACTGAGCCAAGCGGTTGACTGTGAACTTGAACTCGTCGGCAGTCAGGCTGACGCGGCTATCTCTTCGAGACGTGGAAGCACGATCGCCTCGAGACGTGCTTGGCTAGCAGCGTCGGGTCGCAGAGACGCTGCCACCCATTCCTCGAAGCGAGAGATGGCCCGCAGCTCGACCAGCTGCTGCGCTAGAAACGCTCGCAGTTCCCCGGGCGACGCGAGCACTTCCTTCACTAGAGCAGCACGTCCATCGACGAGCGAGATGACGTCTTCGAAGTCCCGACTGCCTATGAGATCACCACCCCCACGGCCGGCGAACGCCTCCAGCTTCGTCGCGAGCAGATAGGGAGGGGTGATCGCTTTGATCACCGCGCCGGACGGGAGCTGGCGCGCGAGTGCGTGCGGCAACGCAGCTTCCTGCCAGCGGTTGGAGAAGCCGAGGATTCCCGCGTCGGTAGGCATCGCATCGAGCGTCAAATCGAAGCTCGCGTGACGCCAACGACAGATCACACGACTCTCGGCATCCTCGGTGAAGCCCTGGGCGCGCATCCGCTTCGAGAACTGCTCGTAGCCCCAGCGGTCGGCAACCTCAACGATGACATCGACATCCTTTGTCGGTCGGGGAGAAGGCGCCGCCGGATCGGTGATCCACAGCACGAGGCTCGCGCCGCCGACGAATACGACTTCTTCCCGCAGCGGTCCGAGGGCCGAGGCGCCGGTCTCTAGAAGCTCGAGGCTCACGAGCGCTCAGCCATCGCAGGCGCCCCGCGGATCCAGCTGAGCATGTGGGCTGCTGCCAGTTCGCGCACGCGGGCGTCGCCCACGCGCAACCCGTCGACTAGCGCCAGCAGCTCGTACATCTCCGAATCTCTGCTCGCCAGAGCGACCACTCTCGGGTGCAGTGGCTGTACCTCCAGGCCACGCATTTCGCCGTGCGGGTCGGGCCAGACTGGCGGCAGATCTTCTGTGCGGGCGAGCTGTGTCACAAGTGGCGGTGCGGCCCAGGCAGTTGGCAGACCCCTTGTTTCGCCGCCCATCTTGGTCGGTGCAATAAAACGCAGCGCGTGCATGAACAAGTCCTCACATGCTCCAATGTTCACTCGGCGTCTGCGCCCATCAAACGCTCCTACGACAGCCATTCGGTCGAGCGAACGCTGCACACTTGCGGGTGGCAGGTGCAGCTCGTCAGCCAACGATCGGACGGTCCAGTCACCTGCCGTGTGGCGGAGCAGTCCTAGAAGGACAATGAGATCTACTTTCTTCAGCACGGGCGGACTGTATCGTGTATCGAGACAGGATACAAGTCCTTATCGCAAAGACTCACGGGAAGCAGCCGGGGGTTAACCCCACCATCGCCCCGGGGGTCGCCCACCGCCATCTCGGTGGCGCGCCGCAATGACCGCGACGCCGTTGCCCGTCAGGCTTCGCCTGGATGAGCACCGTTGAGACCCCGATCGCCCTCCGCGACCCCGCCCCCGGGGAGCCCGTCAGCCTGGAAGGCCCCACGCCCGAGGAGATCCAGGTGCCGGTGCTCGAGAACCTGGATCGGGCGATCACCGGCCTGATCACGGTGGTGCCTTTCCTGCTGGTGCTGCTCGCCGGCTGGCAGCTGTGGAACAGCGAGCTGCACTGGCGCGACGTGGTGATCTTCCTGATCATGTACATCCCGGTCGGGCTCGGCGTCACCGTCGGCTTCCACCGGCTGCTGACCCACCGCGCCTTCAAGACCTCGCCCTGGCTGCGCGGGCTGCTCGGCATCCTCGGCACGATGTCGGTCGAGGGGCCTTTGATCTCCTGGGTGGCCGATCACCGCAAGCACCACACCTACACGGACCGGCTCGGCGACCCGCACAGCCCACACGTCGACCACGGCGGCGGCTGGCGCGGCGCGCTGCGCGGCCTCGGCCATGCGCACGTCGGCTGGCTGTTCAACCACACCCAGCGCGGCTCGCGCGAGCGCTTCGCCCCCGACCTGCTGGCCGACCCCGTGATCAACTTCGTCGACAAGACGTTCGTGCTGTGGTCGCTGGTCGGGCTCGCGCTGCCGTTTGGCATGGGCGTGCTGATCGGCGGCTCCGTGGATGCGGGCCTGGAAGCGATGCTGTGGGGCGGAGCGGTGCGGATCTTCCTGCTGCACCACGTCACCTACAGCATCAACTCTCTGTGTCACTTCTTCGGCCGGCGGCGCTTTGACACCGACGACCACTCGCACAATCTCTCATGGCTTGCGCCGTTGTCCTTCGGCGAGGCGTGGCACAACAACCACCACGCTTTTCCCACCTCCGCGTTCCACGGCATGGGTGCACGTGAGTTCGACGCCTCTGGCGTCGTGATCGCTGGCCTGGAGCGCGCTGGTCTGGTATGGGACGTGCAGCGCGTCAGCCCCGAGCGGCAGGCCGCGAAAGCCGTCATTCGCTAGTCCGCTGCGCAGGCGCGCGCGGCTCCCTGATGCAGGCCAGGCGCACGCGCCGCGGCTCACCGACGCGGTCCGCCGGCATCGCCGCCCCCACGCGCGACCGCGCCGTGCGACCATGAGCCGATGAGCGAGCGCACTCGGCTTTCGGCTCATCTCCCCGCATTGCCGGCCGCGCCCGTGCGGCGTGGGATGCCGACGCTGGCAGCTGGGCTGTCTTGGCCGGAGTATGCCCGCTTTCTGACGCGTCGCCTCATCGGCCTGACCGCCGTGCTGCTCGTCGCGGTCTGGGCGCTGAGCGGGCGCGGCACGTTCTGGCCCGCGTGGGCGTGGCTGGGCTTGAGCGTGCCGCTGCTGCTGGACTTCGCCGCCGGCTGGGCGTGGCGCCACGAGCCCGGCGGGATGCGCCGCGTCGCGTGCGTGTGGGCGGTGGTGGCGGTCGCCGCCACGATCGTGATGCTCACGTGGGCGCTCACCTGGGCGGAAGCCGGCGTGCGCGAGTTCTGGCCCGCATGGGCGCTGTTCGGCCTGGCCACCGCCGGCAGCGCGTACTCGCTGATCGTGATGCACGACCGCGTGCTGGTCGCGCGCGGGCGCCGTGCGCTGCGCGCGCGCATCGACCTGCTGACGCGCACTCGCCGCCAGGCCGTCGACGCGCAGGCCGCGGAGCTGCGGCGGATCGAGCGCGACCTGCACGACGGCGCGCAGGCGCGCCTGGTCGCGCTGACGCTGCAGCTGGGGCGTGCGGAGCTGCGACTCGAGGATCGCCCCGACGTGCGCGAGCTGATCAACGACGCCCAGCGCGAAGCGCGCCTGGCGATCGCGGAGCTGCGCGACCTCGCGCGCGGGATCGTGCCGCCGCTGCTCGCCGACCGCGGGCTGCTGGCGGCCGTCGAATCGCTCGCGGGCCGCTATCGCCTGGGCACGACGATCCAGGCCGACACCCGCCGCAGCCTCGCGCCGGCGGTCGAGAGCGCCGCGTATTTCGTGATCGCCGAAGCGCTCACCAACACGGTCAAGCACTCCGACGCGCAGCACAGCTGGGTCAGCCTCACCGACGCGCGCCGTGCGCTCGTCGTGGTCGTCGGCGACGACGGCTGCGGCGGCGCCGACCCCGCCGGCTCGGGGTTGGCCGGCCTGCGCGCGCGCGTAGAAGCGCTCGACGGCAGCTTGAGCATCGACAGCCCCGATGGACGCGGCACCGTGGTGGAGGTGAGCCTGCCGTGCGGGTAGTGATCGCCGAGGACCTGGCGCTGCTGCGCGAGGGTGTCGTCGCGCTGCTGCGCGAGAACGACATCGACGTCGTGGCCCAGGTCGAGGACGGCCCCGGCCTGCTGCGCGCGATCGCCGGTCACAAGCCTGATCTGGCGATCGTCGATGTGCGCCTGCCGCCGACCTTCAGCGACGAGGGCCTGCGCGCCGCGATCGAAGCGCGCCGGCGCCAGCCCGAGCTGGGCGTGCTCGTGCTGTCGCAGTACGTCGAGA
>DATINL010000041.1:0-63020 GCA_035474295.1 Solirubrobacteraceae bacterium | reverse complement strand
GATGGCTGCGAAGGTTGGTACGGGGATTGTTGCTGAGCTTGGTGCGATGCGTATTAGTGATGAGATTGATGCGCTTGAGGTGATGGGTATTGATAGCGTGACGTTCCTCTGCGCGACGCGGTTGTTGGCGGCGTGGTTGGTGTTGCCGTTTATGTATTTGGCTGCGATTGGCGCGGGGTTCTTGGCGTCGTATATTGCGGTGGTGCAGCAGGTTGGGGCGGTGTCGTCGGGTGGGTATTTCCTGATTTTCTGGCAGTTTCAGAATCCGCCTGATTTTCTTTATAGTTTGGTGAAGGCGATGTTCATGGCGACGGCGATTGTGCTTGTGGGTTGCTATTACGGGTATAACGCGAGTGGTGGGCCGGTTGGTGTGGGTACTGCTACGGCTAAGTCGATGGTCCTGAACCTCGTGCTTGTGCATTTGATTGGGATGCTCGGCACGCAGGTGTTCTGGGGCGCCAACCCACGAGCCCCAATCGGAGGCTGAGAGATGTCCGCTCCCGTCCCCCACCCCGTCCAAAGCGTCGATGCACAGGAGCCGCGCGCGCTGGCGCAGGCGCGCGCTGACATGTACCGGCAGATCGAGCGGCTGGAGCGCCAGCTCTCGGCGACCGGCTTGGATTGGGCGCGCCGCAGCTACCCCGCGCAGCCGCAGCAGCCCTCCTCCCCTCCCCGCCCCGCGCTGCTGGATCTGCAAGCGCTCGAGCACCGGCGCGACGCGCTGTTCGCGCAACTTGCTGAGATCCGCGACACGGCGACCGAAGTTCGCCGCGAGCAGGCTGCAACCGCTTACGAACTCGAGCAGATGCTCGCCGCGCCCGAGCGCTACAAGCTCGTGCGCATCCGCAACGAGCAGCTCGGCTTGCCCGGGTGCAAGGCCTACTACTCGAAGCCCAGGCTCGGGCTGATCGGGATGCTCGCCGGCTGGTGGCACGTGAAGATCTCCTCCGGCTGCCCCTAACGCCGCCGGCGCCGGTCGCTCACCCAGCACCCACGCAGGTCAGTCAGGTCGTATGCGCGGTCCGCCGAACGCCGTGGCACGACGCCCTGGAACCAGGATGTGTGCATGACTGAGAGGATGTGCGCATGACTGAGGAACGCACGCACGACGTTGTGCTGCTCGGCGCCACCGGATTCACCGGCGCGCTCGCGGCGGAGTATCTCGCGCGCAACGCGCCAGCCGGCACGCGCTGGGCGCTGGCCGGGCGCAACCGCGCCAAGCTGGAAGCGCTGCGCGAGCGGCTCGAGCTCGACGTCCCGCTCGAACACGCCGATGTCAGCGACGCGCGGTCGCTCGAAGCACTGGCGCGCTCGGCGCGAGTCGTGATCAGCACCGTTGGGCCCTACCTGCGCTACGGCGAGCCGCTCGTGGCCGCGTGCGCACAAGCCGGGACGGACTACGTCGACCTGACCGGCGAGCCCGAGTTCGTCGATCAGATGTACCTGCGCCACCACGCGACCGCCGTGCAGAGCGGCGCGCGGCTCGTGCACTGCTGCGGCTTCGACTCGATCCCCCACGACCTTGGCGTGCAGTTCGCCGTGGAGCAGCTGCCCGAGGGCGTGCCCCTGAAGGTCGAGGGCATCGTGCGCGCTGGTGGACGCCCCTCTGGCGGCACATTCTACTCCGCGCTGACCGCGTTCTCGCGTGTGCGCTCCTACGCCAGCGTGGCCGGCGAGCGCCGTCGCTCCGAGCCACGCCCCACCACGCGCCAAACTCACACGGCCAGCGCGCTGCCGCGCCGCGACTCCGAGCTCGGCTGGATCCTGCCGCTGCCGACGATCGACCCGCAGATCGTGCTGCGCTCGGCACGCGCGCTCGACCGTTACGGCCCCGACTTCACATACGGCCACTACGCAGCCGTCAAGCGCCTGCCCGTCGCGGTGGCCGCCGCAGGCGGCGTGGCGGGGCTGTTCACGCTCGCGCAGCTCCCCCCCGCGCGGCGCCTGCTGCTCAGCCGCTTGACCCCGGGCGACGGGCCTAGCGCCGAGCAGCGCGCGCGCAGCTGGTTCAACGTGCGCTTCGTCGGCAGCGGCGGCGGACAGCGCGTCGTGGTTGAGGTCAGCGGCGGCGACCCCGGGTACGACGAAACCGCCAAGATGATGTGCGAAGCGGCGCTGTGCCTGGCTCATGACGAGCTGGCGCCGAGCGCGGGCCAGGTCACCACCGCGGTGGCGATGGGCGAGCCGCTGCGCTCTCGTCTGCAGCAGGCTGGGATCGAGTTTTCCGTGGTCGGCTGAGAACCGCGTCTACAGGGCTGATCGCGGTTCTCAAGGAATCGCCGCCGCGAGCCGATCTCTGCGGCAAATGACGTCTCTACGCTCAGTTCCGCGCGGCGGGCATTCCGTCGATGCGACACCCGCTTCGATCCCGCAGGAGCACGCAGGCGACCTGCGCCGGCTGGGTAACGTGCTCAACGAG
This sequence comes from Solirubrobacteraceae bacterium, assembly GCA_035474295.1. Lineage (GTDB taxonomy): Bacteria > Actinomycetota > Thermoleophilia > Solirubrobacterales > Solirubrobacteraceae > Palsa-744. Next base: position 60,601 of record DATINL010000041.1, on the reverse strand, counting down.
CGCACCAGTGAGGTCGTGGAGGGCATGCAGCGCCGCTCACGGGTCTCCGGCCACGTGCTCGACACGCTCGTGGAAGACAGTTTTGCTCGCGTCGGCGCGGTCTCGACGGTCGCGGTCGCCCGCTGGATGGCCGGCGAAGGCGCCGAGGTCGCGCGCGAGGTAGGTCAGGAGTCCTGGCGCATCTTCGGTCAGCTTGCAGCGCAGCGCGCCGCGTCGCTGAACGAGGTCACCAAGCGCTGCATGCGCTGGCGCGACTCGGCCGACGACGTGATGCGCGCGAGCGCCGTCGAGCTCGGATTGGCGCCGGACGTGCTCGCGCAGGGCCTCGCGATGCTGCAGCGCAGCCTCGACGTCACGCTCGTGCGCATGTGTGAGTCCTTTGAGAACGAGCGCCAGCGCTCGCACGAAGAGCTCAGCCGCCGTCAGGAGGAGCTGGCGTTCCTTGCGACGCACGATGCGCTCACCGGGCTGCCGAACCGCACGCTGATCCTCGACCGCGTCGAGCAGATGCTCGCGCGCTCGCACCGCAGCCAGACCCCTGTGGCGGCGCTGTTCATCGACCTCGACAACTTCAAGGGCATCAACGACACGCTCGGCCACGGCGCCGGCGACGAGCTGCTGCGCGCCGTCGCGGCCAGGCTCGAGGGTGTGATTCGGGATACCGACGCGCTCGGGCGCCTAGGCGGAGATGAGTTCGTCGTGGTCGCCGAGGGTCTGTCACTCGCGGCCGGTCCCGAGCTGATCGCCGAGCGCCTGCTGGACGCGCTCAAGCATCCGTTCAGGCTCGAAGGCTCTGATGACACGCGCCTGATGGTGACCGCGAGCGTCGGCATCGCCGCCGGCTGGCGGCCGTCCGCGGCCGAGCTGCTGCGCGACGCTGACATCGCGATGTATCGCGCCAAGTGGGACGGCAAGAACCGCTACATCGTGTTCGAGTCGGAGATGCAGAACGAGGTCCAGACCAAGATGGAGCTCGAGATGGCGCTGCACCTGGCGGTGGAGAACCAGGAGTTCTTCCTCGTCTACCAGCCGACTTTCGACCTGCGTGACATGACCCCCACCGGCATGGAGGCGCTGATTCGCTGGAAGAGCCCGTCGCGCGGGATCGTCCAGCCGGATGACTTCATCCCGCTGCTCGAGGAGACGGGGATGATCACAGTGGTCGGCAAGTGGGTGCTGCAGGAGGCGTGTCGTCAGGGCGCCAAATGGCGTGCCGCCGGCTACCCGATCGGCATGGCGGTCAACGTGTCCGGGCGCCAGCTCGACACCGACGACTTCATCAACGACGTGCTCGACGCGCTCGAGGAGAGCGGCCTCGATCCGTGCGCGCTGACGGTCGAGATCACCGAAACCACGCTGATGCGCAACGCCGAGGAGACCGCGCGGCGGCTCTCCGCGGTCAAAGAGCTCGGCGTGCGGATCGCAATCGACGACTTCGGCACCGGCTACTCCTCGCTCGCCCATCTGCAGCAGTTCCCGGTTGACGCGCTCAAGATCGACCGCTCCTTCATCTCCTGGCTCACTCGCGGCGGTGAGAGCGAGACGCTGATCCACACGCTCGTGCAGCTCGGCAAGGCGCTGTCGATCGAGACGCTCGCCGAAGGCATCGAGCAGCTCGAGGAGCTGTCGCTGCTGCAAGACGAGCAGTGCGACAGCGGCCAGGGCTTCCTGTTCGCGCAGCCGCTGGACGTGGTCGCGACCGAGACGTTCCTGGCGGAGTGGATGGAGAACCGCGACGCGGGTCTGACGACGTTCGCGGCCGAGCCCGCCGCCCTGCCTCCCGCTGGCGACTAGCAACACGCCGCTCGCCGGTCACTCGCCGGGAGTGGCTGACGCCAGATTCAGCCACTCCCAGACGAGCCTCCATCATCTGTCCCAGACGCCAGGCCGACGTCGATCCTTCCCAGACGCGCAGCGGAGTCGATCCTTTCCAGATGCTAGGTTGGAGCCGACCTGCCGACCGACCGTCGCGGGTCGTCCGGTCGCCTGCTCTGCCGATCCGCTCGCTCAGGATTTGCCGCCGCCGCTGCCTCCGCCGTCCTCGTCGATCTTCTGTCCACTAGGGGCGAGTACGTACCACCCCGCGCCGAAGCTGTCGACCCCCTGGCCATAGGCGTCCTCGTCGTCCTTGTCCTTCACGTAGTAGTACAGCGGGTGACCTTTGTAGGTCACTTGTTTGGTTCCATCCGCGCGCTGGGTGGTGCCCAGGTCTGCTGCGTTCGCCGCGCCTTTGGCTGTTGGGTCGCCATTGCTGGTCACTGGCGGCCACACGCGCGCGCATGCGCCGGAGCAGGACGACGTCGAGCCTTTGTCAGCCTCGAACAGGTAGACCGTGAGCTTCTTCGGACCCGCCGTCAGCACCGTGCCGAGCTTGTCGCGCTTGGTGCTCACGAGCTCGCCGGCGGCGGCATTCGCGGTCGTGCTCGCGGCACTCTGCGCCGCGGCGGTCTGCGTCGGCGTTGACGCCGCGGCAGAGCTGGCGGTGCTACTGCTACTGCTGCTACTGCTCGAGCCGCTGCCGCCGCAGCCGGCGATCAGCATGGCGACCGCGAGCCCAGCCGCGCAGAGAGCGGTTGTGTGGACAGGGGTGCTGGTACGGGTGCGGATGCGCGTGCGGGTCAACGTGATCTCCTGATCGTGGACGGCGATGCCTTCACCGCTCCAGACGCCGTGATGTGCGTGAACCTTCCCGGCTCTCCGTCAGTGGTCTGGACCTCGCGCAAGCGCCTCCCCCACGCCTGCGCCGACGTGCGAAACACGCGGCTGGGCCTTTGTGAATGGCGCGCTCGCTGCGCTACAGTCGCTTTCAATGCGTCCCATCAGTCGGTCGCCGAGTACCTTGGATCACGATGTCCCGGCTTGACCCACAGTCGCTCGCTCAGCACGTGGATCGGCTCTACAGAGCCGCGTGGGCGTTGAGCGGCTCGCCCCATGATGCCGAGGACCTGGTCCAGGAGACGTTTGCGCGCGTGCTCGCTCGCCCACGCATGCTGCACGGCCAGGACGAGCTGGCCTACCTGACCCGGGTGCTGCGCAACACCTTTCTCACGCAGCGGCGCACGGCTTCGCGGCGGCCGGTCATCAGTGCCACTCCGCTCGAGGAGCTGGAACCCGCCGACCCCCGGGCGCAGGATCGTCCCGAGCAGGCGCTCGCATCCCAGGAGGTGTTCGACGTGATCGCGAGCCTCCCCGAGAACTACCGCCTGGCGCTGGTCGCCGTGGATGTGGTTGGACTCTCCTATCGCGAAGCGGCGAGCGCTTTGAAGACGCGCGAGGCGACGATCGCCACACGCGTGTTCCGTGCGCGCGAGCAGGCCGCGCGAGCGCTCAAGGGCCCTCCCCCATCCGCAGGTGCGCCGCAATCGTTGATCGGCACGGGAAGATCCCGCCTGCGGGGAGAGTCTGTTCAGGTGAAAGCGCCATGAACGAGCAGCAGACAGATCCCCTCCCAGACTTCGCCGTCCTCAGCCAGGTGCGCGCGCCCGCGTCGCTGCATGCGTCGATCGAGCACCTGATCGACGCGCACGGCGCTGCTCCGCGACGTTCGCCGCGGCGTCGCCTGCGCTTCGTCGCGGCGCCGGCTCTCCTCATCGCCGGCGCGCTCGCACTCGTGCTGGCGCTCAGCGGCGGCTCGACCGCACCGACGGTGCCGCGCGCAGCTGCGTTCGCGACGCGTCCGGCGACGTCCGCCTCGCCCGCCGAGAATCCCCGCGACCACGACGAGCTGCTCAGCTCGGTCGATGGGGTCGCCTATCCATATTGGGGCGAGCAGCGCCTTGGCTGGCGCACGGCCGGTGTGCGCACGGACACGCTCGGCGGGCACATGGTCACGACGGTGTTCTACGCGAACAGCCGCGCTCAGCGGATCGGGTACTCGATCGTGTCCGGCTCGCCGCTGCCGGCTCCCGGCGGACGCGTCTGGAACTGGTCGGGCGTGCGCTATCACCTGTTGAACGTGGCAGGCACGCCCGTCGTGGCGTGGGAGCGCCAGGGACACACCTGCATCCTCGCCGGCGCGGTCAGCGCGCACACGCTCTTGCGGCTCGCGGCGCGCGAGACGTGAGTCGGCTGGCGGCCGGAGAGACCTGGCTCGGCGCGCGAGACGTGACTCGGCGGGCGAGACCAGACTCGGCGGAGTTGGGCCGCAGCTGCACGACTCGCCCCCCGCGGGGTCCCGTGCCTGCTCGCACGCGCCGCGGAACGACGGACGGATAGGGTTCCTTACGTATGGCTGACCCCGATGTCGAGCAGGCCGTGGTGGTGCCGGCCAACTTCCAGTATGAGATCTACGGCCGCGGCTTGGCGGGCGAGACGCCGCAGCTGCCGGTCGCGGTCGCCGAGCTTGAGACGCGCGCGCGAGCGGTGCTGTCGCCTGAGGCGTTCGGGTACGTCGCCGGCGGCGCTGGAGCTGAGCTCACGGTGCGCGCCAACGTGGATGCGTTCGCGCGCTGGGAGATCGTGCCGCGGATGCTGCGCGACGTGTCGGTGCGCGACCTGCGCCGTTCGGTGCTCGGCACGGAGATGCCCGCCCCGCTGCTGCTCGCGCCGGTCGGGGTCCAGTCGATCGTCCACCCCGAGGGCGAGCTGGCGGTTGCGCGCGCGGCGGCTGCGCACGGTGTGCCGTTCATCCTCAGCACGGCCGCGTCGCACACGCTGGAGCAGGTCGCCGCGGCCGCTGGCGAGGCCAAGCGCTGGTTTCAGCTCTACTGGCCCAAGGACCGGGAGCTGGCCGCCAGCTTCGTAGAGCGCGCCGCCCAGGCGGGGTATGGCGCGATCGTCGTCACGCTCGACACCTGGATGCTCGGCTGGCGCCCGCGCGATCTGCAGCACGCCTATCTGCCGTTCCTGCAGGGTGAGGGCGTCGCCAACTACTTCGCCGACCCGGTGTTCAGGGCGGCGCTGGAGCGCAGCCCCGAGGAGGATCCCGGGGCGGCGATCGGCCACTGGGCGTTCCAGTTCGCCAACCCGACCGTCACCTGGGCAGATCTCGCGTGGCTGCGTGAGCAGACGCGCTTGCCGATCGTGCTGAAGGGCATCCTGCACCCGGATGACGCGCGCCGTGCTCTGGATGCGGGCGTCGATGGGCTGCTCGTGTCCAACCATGGCGGACGCCAGGTCGACGGCTCGATCGCAAGCCTCGACGCGCTGCCGACGATCCGCGCGATCGTCGGCCCGGAGTTTCCCGTGCTGCTGGATAGCGGCATTCGCACAGGCGCGGATGTCTTCAAAGCGATCGCGCTCGGCGCCGACGCGGTGTGTCTGGGTCGGCCCTACATGTGGGGCTTGGGGCTCGACGGGCAGGCCGGTGTCGAGCATGTGCTGCGCTGTCTGCTGGCTGAGCTCGACCTGACGCTCGCGCTCAGCGGGTATACCGCGTTTGACCAGCTGGACCAGGACGCGCTGGCGTCGTCCCGCCGGATTTGAGCTGCCGCCTGGCGGGTATAGACGTTGCTACCGCTTGCGGGTGTTCCGGAAGCCGGTTATCTGCGTATATGCAGGGGGGATGGGATTTTTCAGGTTCGGGAGGGGTCCGCGAACTGATTGACAACGCAACTATTAAGGCTTATAATTCCGACTCCAAGCATCGGATTAGAAGGACCGCACATGTCAGACACCACCCGCAAGCTTCCCACCCTCAATTCCCTGCTCGACGCCCAAAGCGACCGTCAAGCACCTGCCCGCACGCCCAAGCGCGCCGCGGCGGAGCTTGCGGCTGGGCCCTCGGAGAGCTTTATCCCCGAATCCGTCGACCAGCTGCTCGCGCATTCCCGCCGCTACCCGCTGCTGACGCCGGCCCAGGAGATCGAGCTCGCCCAGCGCATCGAGCGCGGCGATCTGCCCGCCAAGGAGATGATGATCAACTCCAACCTGCGCTTGGTCGCTTCCAACGCGCGGCGCTACCAGAATCAGGGTCTGCCGCTGGCGGACCTCGTCCAGGAGGGCATGCTCGGCCTGATCAGGGCCAGCGAGAAGTTCGACTGGCGCAAGGGCTTCCGCTTCTCCACCTACGCGACGCTGTGGATCCGCCAGGCGATCCAGCGTGGCCTGGAGAACTCCGGGCGCACGATTCGCCTGCCCGTCCACGTCGCCCAGCGCTCACGCAAAGTCGGGCGCGTCGAACGCGAGCTGTCAGTCCGGCTTGGACGCGAGCCGACGCTCGAGGAGGTGGCGGCCGAGACCGGCCTGCCAATCGAGCAGGTCGAAGAGGTGCGCCACCAGCGCGCCGCGCTCGTCAGCCTCGACCAGCAGGTCGGCGAGGACGGCGACACGGCGCTTGGCGATCTGCTGCCTTCCGATCAGGAAGCGCCGGAGGACACAGCCTGGGACAACGAGCGCGAGCGCATCGTCCACGACGCGATCGCCCAGCTGCCCGACACCGAGCGCACCGTGCTGACGCTGCGCTTCGGCACTGGTCCCGAGGAGCCGCAGACGCTGACAGCGATCGGCAAGCGGCTCGGGTTCTCCGCCGAGCGCGCTTCGCAGCTGGAGCAGCGCGCGCTGAAGAAGCTGGCCGAGTCGCCTGAGCTGAACGCGCTGCGTGAGGCCGCCTAGCTAGATGCCTGAATCGCTCTGGGAGCGAGTGGTCCGTCTGACGATCGCCGTCGGCGAACGGATCCTCGCTCCCATCGAGCGCTTCATCGGACGCCGCTCGCTCGTGGGCGACGCGACGTTCTTCCCGCTCGAGCGTTTCCCCTGGGCGCGCGAGATCGAAGCGAGCTGGCTCGAGATCCGCGCGGAGCTCGAGCGGATCCTCGAGGATCACGACGCGCTGCCCAACTTCCAGGACATCTCCAGAGACCAGCTCGAGATCACCGACGACGATCGCTGGAAGACGTTCTTCCTTTACGGCTACGGGTTCAAGGCCAAGCTCGGCGCCGACATGTGTCCGCGCACCACCGCGCTCGTCGAGCGCATCCCGGGGATGCAGACAGCGATGTTCTCGATCCTCTCCCCCGGCAAGCACATTCTCGACCACCGCGGCCCGTACAAGGGTGTTTTACGCTACCACCTGGGTCTGATCGTGCCGCAGGCGCGGGAAGCCTGCCGGATCCGCGTCGGCGAGGACATTCGCCACTGGGAAGCGGGGCGTGGCATGGTCTTCGACGACACGTTCAACCACGAGGTTTGGAACGACACCGACGAGACCCGTGTAGTCCTGTTCGTCGACGTGCTGCGCCCGCTGCCGTTTCCGGAGTCGCTGATCAACAGGCTGATCGTCAAGGCGATCGCGCTCTCCCCGTTCGTGCAGGACGCCAAGCGCAACCAGCAGGCATGGGAGCGGCGCTACCTGCAGCGCCGCGCCGGCGTGCGCGTGCCGTCGGCCTGAAGCGTCGCGACCGCCGGCCGCGCAGTGCGCTGCGGCATGATGGCGCTGTGCGACGGTCAGCTGTGCTCGACGTCCACGAGCACGTCCACGACCTCCGGGTGCTCGGCGCGCACGCGTTGTTCGATCTCTCCGGCCAGCTCTCGGATCTCGGTGTGCGTCGATTGCTCGTCGAAGCGCAGCCTGAGCACGGCGGTCGGCCCACGTACGGCGTAGCCGAGCGCGGCGTCGGGCTCGACGTGAACCACCACGTCGCTGCCCGGCAGCACGCGCTCGATCGCATCCTCGATCGCGCTTGCCACCGCGTGGCCCTGCGCCAGCCCGGCGTCCGGCTCGACGCCGACAACCACGTCGGCGAAGTGTCGTCCGCCCGCTTCGCGCATGCGCAGGCGCCGCAGGCTGATCGGCTGCTGGATGCTCTCGATCGCCGCTCGTGCCGTCGCCTCCGACGCGTCGGCGGGGGCGCTGTCCATCAGCACTTGCACGTTGCGGCGCATCAGCCGCCCAGCCGAGAACAGCACCAGGGCCGCGACCAGCAGCGCTGCGATCGAGTCCGCTTGCGGGTAACCGGCGCGCACGAGCACGAGCCCGATCAGCACCGCCACCGAGCCGACCATGTCGAGCGTGAAGTGCAGCGCGTTGGCGGCGAGCGCGGCGCTGTGGCTGCGGATCGCCGCACGGCGCGAGGACACCGCGCGGGTGGCGTCGATCGCGATCACCGCGCCGATCACGAGCAGCACGTACCAGCCCGCGTCCACATGATGCGTGCCGGCGCCCAGGCGGCGGATCGACTCGAACGCGATCGCGAGGCTGGCGAGCACCAGCACGGCGCCCTCGGCCAGCGCGGAGAGGTGCTCGGCCTTGCCGTGGCCGAACGGATGCCCGCGGTCCGCTGGGCGGACGGCCACACCGACCGCGAAGAACGTGAGCAGCGCCGCCACCAGATCGGTGCCCGAGTGGATCGCCTCGGCGACCAGCCCGAGGCTGTGGGCGAGCAGGCCGACGACGAGCTTGATCGCCACAAGCGCCGCGGCGGCGATCACCGAGAAGAGCGCCGTGCGCTGCTGGGAGGGCATCTGGCGCATCCTCATCAAGGCACGAGGTTAGCCGCAGCGCGTGATCAGATGCTCGATACGTCCAGTCCGGTGCCCTGCAGCAACAGGTTCGCCTTGGCGTTGAGGATCGTGAACTCACCGGTGAGGATCAGGACGCCGAGCACGATCATAACCGCGCCGCCGATGCCGATGATCACCGGGAAGTGGCGCTTGACGACGCTCAGCGCGTTGCTCATCCGCTCGAACGCGAGCGCGATCAGCAGGAACGGGATCGCCAGGCCAGCGGAGTAGAACGCGAGCAGCAGCGCGCCATGGGCCGCTGAGTGGGAGATCGCGGCCTGCGTCAGGATCGCGCCGAGCGTGATGCTCGTACACGGCGTCCAGGCGATCGCGAACGCTGCGCCCGCCAACAGCGGCCCGCCGCGCCCGGCGAGCCGCAGCAGCGAGTCGGAGTGCCATTCGCGGTTCAGCACGTTGATGAACGGCGTCGCCAGGAACACGACGCCCATCACGATGATCAGCGCCCCCCCGGCCTGCTCGAGCGTCTGACGGTGGTCGTTCAGCGTCGAGCCGATCGCCGTCGCGCCCAGTCCCAGCAGGATGAAGATCAGCGAGAAGCTCCCGATGAACAGCAGACTCGGGACGAGCACGCGGCGTGTGCCGGCGGCGTCCAGGTCGGCCGGCGCGACGCCGATCACCGTCGACAGGTAGCCGGGCACTAGCGGCAGCACGCACGGCGACAGGAACGACACGAGCCCGGCGGCGATCGCCAGCGGGATGCCGACGCCGGTGGCTGTGTCCGACGTCGAGGATGCCGCGATGATCAGCTGAACATGGCTCACCATGGCGGCTCGGGCTCCGGGTCCTGCTCATACTCGAACTTGCGCGCCGGCGCGCGTGTGAGCTGCTCGCGCAGCTCGGCGAGTTCTCCTTCCAGGCGCGTGACGCGCTGCTGTAGATCTCCGAGCGTCGTGTGGGCGCTCGGGGCGGCGAAACCTGGGTGTCCGGCGGCGGGCGGCGGCAGCGGCTGTGCTGGCAGCGCTGGGGTTGCTGGCGCCGGCACGGTCACGACCTGCGCGCTGTCGCCGAGCAGCTGCGCGTAGCGCTCCTCCTTCTGGCCGGGGCGGCGCTCCAGGCGCGCCACCAGCTCACGTTGCATCAGCTGCTCGAGCGTCGCCTGCACGTCGGCGAGCTCGGCGAACGCGTGCAGCCGGTCGCTGCGCTGCTTGAGCTCGCCGGGAGTTTGCGCGCCGCGCAGCATCAGCACGCACATCACGGCCTGCTCGGCTGCGTCCATCGGCAGCGCGTCGGCCAGCAGATGACGGTATTTCGAAGTGCGGCTGGTGGCGCTGGATGTCAGGCGCGCGTAGCCGCGGCGCTGCAGACGGTGCAGCGCGTCGCGGAGGATCGCGTCGTCGTAGTCGACGACCGGGTCGCGATTGGTCGCCTGGTTGCACGCCAGGCGCAGCGAGTTGAGCGAGAGCGGGTACGCGTCCGGCGTGGTGCGCTGCTTCTCCAGCAGCGACCCCAGCACGCGGATCTCGGTTTCGAGCAGGTCCATTCCGCTTAAGCCTACGGTCCCCCGCGGTAAAATTCCCCGGGTGAGCGATTCCAGCGTGTCGTTGCGGCGCATCGGCGCGCTGTTCGTGCCCTATCGGGCGCGCCTCGGCGGCCTCTTGACGCTGATCTTCCTGGCAGCCGGGCTGGGTGTGATCAGCCCGTTCCTGCTGCGCACGGTGCTCGATACGGCGATCCCCGAGCACGAGACGACGCTGCTGACCGAGCTGGTGCTCGGCATGATCGCGCTGTCGGTGCTGGGCGGGGTGATCGGCGTGGCGCAGACCTGGATCTCGAACCTCGTCGGCCAGCGCGTGATGCACGACCTGCGCTCCGCCGTGTACGCGCACCTGCAGCGCATGTCGCTGGCGTTCTTCACGCGCACGCGCACCGGCGAGGTGCAGTCGCGGATCGCCAACGACATCGGCGGCATCGACAGCGTCGTCACGAGCACGGCCACGTCGATCGTCCAGAACGTCACCACAGTGGTGGCGGTGATCGTCGCGATGGTGCTGCTCGACTGGCGCCTGGCCGCGTTCTCGCTATGTCTCGTGCCGTTCTTCGTGTGGCTCACGCGCAGGGTGGGTGAAGAGCGCAAGCGCATCACCTCGGTGCGCCAGGGGCGTCTGGCCGACATGTCGACGCTGGTGGAGGAGTCGCTGTCGGTGTCGGGCATCTTGCTCGGCAAGACGATGGGGCGCTCCAGCGAGCTGGTCAAGCGCTTCGGCGAGGAGTCGCTGCAGCTGGCCGACCTGGAGGTGCGCAGCCGCATGGCCGGGCGCTGGCGGATGGCGTCGGTGCAGATGAGCTTCGCGATCATGCCGGCCGCGGTGTACTGGTTCGCCGGCGAGAGCATCGCCGGCGGCGGTCACACGATCTCGATCGGCACGGTGGTGGCGTTCACGACGCTGCAGACGCGTGTGCTGTTCCCGATCCAGTCGCTGCTGTCGGTCGGCCTCGACGTGCAGACGTCGCTGGCGCTGTTCGCGCGCATCTTCGAGTACCTCGACCTGCCGGTCGACATCGAGGAGCGCGCCAGCGCGAGCGCGGTCGGCGACGTGCGCGGCGACGTGCGCCTGGCGGACATCTGGTTCCGCTACGAGGAGAACATGCCTTGGACGCTGCACGAGGTCAGCGCCGAGATCCCGGCGGGCACGCGCACGGCGATCGTCGGCGAAACCGGCTCGGGCAAGACCACGCTCGCCTATCTGGTGGCGCGCCTGTACGAGGCACAGCGCGGGTCGGTGAGCATCGATGGGGTCGACATCCGCGACATGACGCTGGAGTCGCTCGCGGCCACCGTCGGCCTGGTCTCCCAGGAGACCTACCTGTTCCACGCGAGCATCCGCGAGAACCTGCGCTTCGCACGCGCCGACGCGACCGATGCGGAGATCGAGCAGGCCGCTCGTGCCGCGCAGATCCATACGCTGATCGAGTCGCTGCCCGAGGGGTACGACACACCGGTCGGCGAGCGCGGCTACCGCTTCTCCGGTGGTGAGAAGCAGCGCATCGCGATCGCGCGCACGGTGCTGCGCAACCCGCCGGTGCTGATCCTCGACGAGGCCACCAGCGCCCTGGACAACGAGACCGAGCGAGCCGTGCAGCTGGCGCTCGACGACCTCGCGCGCGGGCGTACCACGATCGCGATCGCCCACCGCCTGTCGACCGTGCGCGACGCCGAGCAGATCCTGGTGCTCGATGGCGGTGGGATCGTCGAGCGCGGCACCCACGAGGAGCTGTTGGAGCTGGGCGGCCGCTATGCGGCGCTGCTCAGCGGCGCATCCGCCGGCGCCTCGACGGATGCGGACCCGAGCGCGGCGCTCGCCTGAGCGAGGCTCAGGCTGTCGCGTCGATGTTCAAGCGCACGTAGTCGACGATCACCGGGTCGCCGAGCTGCTCCAGCAGCGCATCCATGAACGGGTCGCGCAAGTGCGCGGGCAGCTGCTGCACGTGCGGGCCGAACACGATCGTGGCGAGGAATTCGCGCGGATGCTCGGGCTGCGCCGGCGCCGGCGTGAGCCAGCAGTGGACGTGCTCGAAGCCAGCTTGCCGCAGCCGCTCAGTCGTGTCCTCGGCCGTGGCGTAGTTCCAGGGAGGGCGCCAGTCCCGGAAGTGCTCGGCGAACGGCGCGCGTGCGATCACCGCGGCTGCGCGGCCGCGCAGCTCGCTGATGTTGCCAGCGCCGCCGCACTGGGCCACCAGCGCGCCGCCCGGCGCCAGCGCGCTGTGCAGGCGCTCGAAGAGCATGTCGTGATCGGCGATCCAGTGGAACGTCGCGGTCGACAGGATCGCGTCGACGGGCGCTTCCAGCTCCAGCTCGAGCAGATCAAGCACCCGTACATCGGCGTCTGCGCCCAGCCGTTCGCGTGCGCTCGCGACCATCGACGCCGACGCGTCCACCGCGATCACCCGTCCGTGCGGCAGCCGCTGCATTAGCGCTTCGGTGACGCGTCCCGACCCACAGCCGGCGTCGAGCACGAGCTCGTCGCCGCGCAGCTCCAGGCGCGCGAGCGTCGCGCGCCCCAGGGCTTCCATCGGGCCTGAGATGCGATCGTAGCTCGCTCCGTTCCATATACGCAGGTCTGACATACAGTTGTATGTTATAACAGATTCTCGCGCGCCTGGGCAGGCGTAGTGGGGGTGCGTCGCAGCTCGGACTTAACCCGTACACGCTGCCAGCTCGGACTCAACCCGCAGACGCTGCCAGCTCGGCCAGAACGCGCGAAAGCTGGCCCCCCTGCCAGGCGAGCGGCGAGCGCGGCGGCGGCCCTGCCGGCTCGACGTGCAGGCGCGCTCCCGCGATCGTGCTGGCGTAGCGCTCCGCCACGGCGAGCGGATGGCCCGGGTCGGCTTCGTCGCGGCTGCCGATGACCACCGTCGGGACGCCGATTCGCTCCAGCTCTGACAGCGCCGCGAACGGATGCGAGCGTGGCACCGCTGACAGCGCGTCAGCCACTGCCTCGGGATGCTCGTGCGCAGCCAGGCGCTGACGCACGACGGTCGCCACCGTCTCACGCCAGGCAGCGGGCAGGCGCGAGAAGTCATACGCGTCGAGAAAGCCCTCCACCCCACCTGCGCGCATACCGCGGGCAAGCGCATCCCAGCCTGCCAGGCTCGCCTGCTCGTCGCGCTCGTCTGGGTCGAACGACGGCGTGATCAGCGCCAGCGCGCTCACTCGCTCGGGGTGCGCCAGCGCGAAGCGCAGCGCCGTGTGGGCGCCCATCGACGCGCCCGCCAGCAGCGCACGCGGCACGTCCAGCGCGTCGAGCACGCTCCCCAGGTCGTCGGCCAGGCGGTCGTAGCCATACGCGTCGGTCCTCGGCCCGGGAGTCGAGCGGCCGTGGCCGCGCGCGTCGTAGGCGATCACACGGTGACCGGAGCGCTCCAGCAGACGTGAGCCCATCACGACGTAGCGGCGCGTCGCGGTGAGCCCGTGCAGCAGCACGATCGGCTGCTCGCCTGCAGTCTGCTCGCCGGACAGCACGACGCCGTCGGCGGTGCGAACGCTCAGCTGCGACGCGGCCAACCGAGGAGACTCTGGCGGCTAGACCTGCACGAGCGCGTGAGCGCGCACGAGCTCGGCGGATCGCTGTGGCTGCTCCCAGAAGAACAGGTGGCCGACGCCGTCCATGATCTCCACGCGCGCGCCAGGGATCAACTCAGCGATCAGCCGCGCGTTGTCGACCGGCACCAGCTCGTCGAGCGTGCCGTGCACGATCAGTGTTGGGATCGTCAGCTGCGCCAGGCGCTCGCTCGTCTCATGTCCCGCGATCGCTTGCATCTGTGCCATCACCACGGGCACCGCCACGGGCCGCTGCAGGCCGATCGCGCGGAATGTCTCGAATGCGCTCTCGTCGTGCAGCAGCGTGTCGCAGACGTTGACGCTCCACGCCGAGCGCAGCGCGCGTTCGCGGTCACCGGACATCATCGCGTCGCTGAGCTGTCTGAGCACCTCGGTGGTTGCGAGTGAGCTGCCGCGACCACCGCAGTAGGAGCAGCCCAGCACCAGCGAGCGCACACGGGCGGGCCAGTTCAGCGCGAGCTCCTGGGCGATCATGCCGCCCATGGAGATGCCGAACACGTGCGCCGAGTCGAGCTTCAGCGCGCGCATCAGCTGCTCCGCGTCGCGGGCCAGCTGGGCGATCGTGAATGGCCTGTACACGCGGCTGCTGGCGCCGATCCCGCGATGGTCGTAGGTGATCAGCTCGAAGTCGGCCCGCAGCGCGTCGAGAAACGGCTCGCCCCAGTGCAGCGTGGTGCCGCTCATGCCCATGATCATCAGCAGCGGCGGCCCGGAGCCGCTGCGCTCATAGCTGAGCTCGATCTCCCCGGCACGTACGAGCGGCATGGCGCGATCCTACACCGGCAACGCAAGCTGGTCATCGGAAATCAGCGATTGTCCAGCCTGTGTGGGCCCGACAGGCGCGGAGGGTGACACCAGACCGGACACTCTCACCCCCAGCAGCCGTACCGGCCGCGCTGGCTGGTTCTGGCGCAGCAGCTCCAGCGCAACCGCGCGCACCTGCTCCAGATCGTCGGTCGGCGCGCTGAGCGTGCGCGCGCGGGTCAGCGTCGAGAAGTCGGCGAGCCGGATCTTGATCCCGATCGTGCGCCCGACGCGCTCGTGCTTGACGAGGCTCGCGCACAGCTCGTGGCACATGTGCTCCAGCGCGTCGCGCAGCTGCAGCGGGTCGTGGACGTCACGGTCGAAGGTGCGCTCGCGCGACTCGGACACGACCTTGCGCGCGGCTCCGACCTCGCCGTCGTGCTCGAAGCGCGCGCGCCGGGAGAGCTCGCGACCGAGGTTCGGCCCGAAGCGCTCGATCAGCAGCTGCTCGGGCGCCGCGCCGACGGCCGCGAGCGTCGTCAACCCGAGCTCGGCCAGACGCGCCGCGGTCTTCGGCCCGATCCCGGGCACCAGGCCCGGCGGCGCCTGCGCGAAGCGTGCGCACGCCTGCTCACGCGTGAGCACGACGAACCCGGCGGGTTTCTCCGCGTCGGAGGCGACCTTCGCCACCAGCTTGTTGGGTCCGATTCCGACCGAGCACGTCAGACCACAGCTGGCGCGAATATCCGCCACCAGGCGGCGCATCGCCGCACGCGGCGAGTACAGGCCGGTGAGGTCGAGATATGCCTCGTCCAGCCCGACCACCTCGACGCGCTCGACATGCGAGCGCACCAGCTCCATCATGCGCCGTGACACCTCGCGGTAGGTGGGGAAGTCCGGCGGCAGGAAGATCGCCTGCGGACACAGGCGCCGGGCGCGCGCCGCCGGCATCGCCGAGCCGACGCCGTAGCGCCGGGCCTCGTAGCTGGCGGTCGTCACGACCGCGCGCGGCCCGCTACCGGATACGACCACCGGCTTGCCGCGCAGCTCGGGGCGGCGACCGAGTTCGATCGAGACGTAGAACGCGTCGCAGTCGAAGTGGGCCGTGGTCAGCTGCGGCCGCTGCGGCTCTCCGACGAACTCCATTCGTCGAATCTAGCGCCGCTGGCGGCGACCGCCACGGCGCGATTGCCGCTGTGGCGGTCGTCGAGATCCACGTGGCGCGCGCGTGGAGCGGTTCAGCGTCCGGCGCGGGCGGCTCTCTGCGGCGGTTCGTAGGTGAACCCCCCGACCAGCATCCCGGCGCCCAGGTGCGCGCCGAGCACCGGCCCGACCTGCGTGCAGAACAGCGGCTCGGTGCCGAAGATCGCGCTGCCCTCGGCGACCAGCCGCTCGGCGTCGCCGGGCGACTGGGCATGCTGCACGATCCAATCACTTGAGCCGCGGGCGTGCAGCTCGTGCAGGTAGCCCACCATCTGCTCGAACGCACGGCGGTGGGTGCGCACGCGGGCGACGGGCGCGATCTCGGTGCCGAACGTCAGGATCGGCTTGATCTTCAGCGCGGTGCCCACCATCGCCTGCGCGGCGCCGATGCGCCCGCCGCGATGCAGGTACTCGAGCGTGTCCAGGCAGAACCAGAGATCGAGCGTCGCGCGCGCGCGGCGCACCGCATCGACGACCACGTCGAGCGCCGCGCCCTGCTCGGCGGCACGTGCGGCCGCGATCACGGTGCAGCCGAGCCCGCCGGCGCCGGTCTGGCTGTCGATCACCTCGACGCGCCCGGGGTGCCCGGCATCGGCCAGTACGCGTGCGGCGTCGCACGCGCTCTCATAGGTGCCGGACAGGCCGCTGGCCAGGTGGATCGAGACGACGTCGCGGCCAGCTTTGACGAGCGGCTCGAAGCAGGCGGTGAAGTCGCCCACCGAGGGCTGCGAGGTCGTGGGGAGCTTCGGCGAGTCGCGCAGGCGCGTGTAGAACGCGTCGAGATCGGCGTACTCGTGCTCTGCTTGCAGATCGCCGTCCCAACCTACGTACAGGCTGACCTGCCGGATCGCGTGGCGCTCGATCAGCTGCGCTGGCAGGTAGGGCGTGCTGTCGGTGACGACGGCCACGCTGCCTGCCGTGACGGGTGTCTGGATGTCCTCGGCCGGGCTCAAGCTGGGCGAAGCCTATGCGCCCGGCGCGGAGATCGGCAACCGGGTTAGCGCTGCAGCAGCTGGATCGTCTGTCCGCCGCAGGTCTCCGGGATCGTCCAGAGGTGCCTGACACCGCCCAGCTGCAGCGGCTCTGACAGCTCGACGCGACGGTCCGGCCCGGCGAACTTGACACCGCGTCCGCGCATCGACGCCGCCAGCGCATCGATGTCCGCGACTTCGTGGGCGACATGCTCCAGCAGCACGCGCGCGCCGCCCAGACGCGCGTCGAGCAGTTCTGGGTCGGTGAACGTGAAGACCTCGATGCTGCCCTGCCCCTCCCCCAGGAACGCGGCCAGCAGCGAGAACTCGGGCAGCTCCAGACGCCGCGCGAGCGGCAGGCCGAACAGCGCGCTGAACTCGGCGACCGTCGCTTCGAGATCCCGCGCCAGGTAGCCGACGTGGTCGATCGGCCCGAGCATCGGCTCAGGCCGCGGCGGGCGCGCCCACGCGCTGCGCGAGGATCGCGGCCAGGCGCGCGCGCTGGCGCTTGGCGCCGCCGAGCAGCGCGGCGTCGAGCTGCGCGCGCTTGTACAGCCAATGCACGTCGGCTTCCCAGGTGAACCCGATCCCACCGTGCGCCTGGATCGCGCTGGCGGTGACCTCGACGCCGGCGGCCGACGCGGCGGCGTTGGCCATCGCGGCGGCCTCAGGCAGACGCTCGGGGTCGGCGTCGGCCGTCCACGCCGCGAACGCCGTGGTCGAGCGCGCCTGCTCGGTGTCGAGCAGCATCTGGGCGCAGCGGTGCGACACCGCCTGGAACGCGCCGACGGCGACGCCGAACTGCTTGCGCTCCTTGACATAGGCGACGGTCATCTCGAGCGCCCGGTCGCACACGCCCACGAGCTCGGACGCGGTTGCGATCAGCGCGCGGTCGACGCCGGCGGCGACCGGCCCGCTGAGCACGTCGCCCTCCCCGGGCGCCGCGCTGACACGCGCCGCCGAGCGTGTCGGGTCGATCGCGGCCACGGCTGTCAGCTCGACCTGCGCGGGCGTCAGCACGCGCGCAGCGTCGCTTTCGATCAGCACGAGCACCTGCGCTTCGCTCGCGCCGATCACGAGTTCGGCGACGCCGTCGCGCGCGACCCCCAGCGCGCCGATGGTCTCGCCGCTTGCGAGTCCCGGCAGCCAGCGCTCGCACTGCGCCTGCGAGCCGGCGTGCTCGATCAGGGTCGCGGCGAGCACCGTCGGCAGAAACGGGACCGGCGCGACGGTGCGCCCCAGCTCCTCACACAGAATCGACAGCTCGACCCGCCCGAGACCCTGTCCGCCGTGGGCCTCGGCCACCGCGATGCCCGGCCAGCCGAGCTCGCACAGCTCGCGCCACAGCTGCTCGTCGCTGCTGCCGCGCTCGGCGTGCTCGCGCACGCGCTCGGGCTTCGCCCGCTCGGCGAGCAGCTCGCGTGCGGTGCGCTGGATCTGGCGCTGGTCCTCTGTGAGTCCGAAATCCATGCGGTCCCCCCCTATCCCACGGTCTTCAGTCGCGGCAGCCCGAGCACGCGCTCGGCGATGATGTTCTTCAGCACCTCGGTGGTGCCGCCTTCGATCGTGTTGCCGCGCGCGCGCAGCAACTCATAGCTCCAGCTCGTCTCGGCGCTCAGCGCCGCCGGACCGACGATGTCGGCGGCGAGCTGCGTGAGGCGCTGGTTGGTGTCTGACCACAGCCACTTCACGAGCGACCCCTCCGGGCCCGGCTGGCCGTAGCGCTCGACGTCGGTCAGGCCCTTCCACGCGAGCAGCCGGATCGACTCGCAGCGCAGGTGCAGCTCGGCCAGCGCGTCGGCGTACAGCGCGTCCTCGAGCAGCCCGCGCTCGGCGGCGGCCGCGAACAGGTCGTCGAGCAGCTGGCGCAGCCGGATCTGCAGCGCGAAGCCGAGCCCGGCGCGCTCGTTCATGAGCGTCGTCAGCGCCACCTTCCAGCCGTTGCCGACGCCGCCGATCACGTTCTCGTCGGGAATCCGTGCTTCCTCGATGAACAGCTCGTTGAACTCCGACTCGCCGGTGATCTGGCGCAGCGGGCGCACCTGCACGGCGTCCTGCTCCATGTCCATCAGGAAGTAGGTCATGCCCTTGTGCTTGGCCGCCTGATCGTCGGTGCGCGCCACCAGCATGCACCACTTCGAGTACTGCGCGCCGCTGGTCCACACCTTCTGGCCGGTGACGACCCACTGGTCGCCGTCCTTGACCGCGCGCGTCTTCAGCGCCGCGAGATCCGAGCCGGCTTCCGGCTCGGAGAAGCCCTGGCACCAGATCTCCTCGGCGGACAGGATCGGCGCGAGGAAGCGCTCCTGCTGCTCGGGTGTGCCCCACACCATCAGCGTCGGGCCGCCCAGCAGCAGGCCGAGCACGTTCGCCGGCAGCGGCACGCGCGCGCGCCCGATCTCCTCGAAGTAGATCGCCGACTCCGTCAGCGTCGCGCCGCGCCCGCCGTACTCCGTCGGCCATGCCGGCGCGGCCCAGCCGGCGTCGTAGAGGTGGCGCTGCCAGTCCCGTCGCCAGGCGTAGTGCGCATCCTCGCCGCCCTCGGAGGGTGCGCCCGGCGGCGGGTTATCCGCCAGCCAGCCGCGCAGCTCCTCACGAAACGCGGTCTCCCGCTCGTTGAACG
Source organism: Solirubrobacteraceae bacterium (assembly GCA_035474295.1). Lineage (GTDB taxonomy): Bacteria > Actinomycetota > Thermoleophilia > Solirubrobacterales > Solirubrobacteraceae > Palsa-744. The sequence goes on along the minus strand of DATINL010000041.1, from coordinate 41,541 downwards.
TCAGATCCATCGCTGCTCCCTCCCAAGGCGTCGCCCGACGCTACCGGCTCGTTCCTATATTGAGTCACATCGGGCGGCTCAGCGCGTGCTCCATACGTTGCCCGTGTCGCCGAAGCCGAGCGCGCGCTTGGTCGCTGCGGTCAGGTCGAAGTCGCGTCCGGCGACGTACGGTCCGCGGTCTACCACCGGCACCCGCAGCGAGCGGCCGTTGTAACGCAGCGTGACGAGCGTTCCGCATGGCAGCGTCTTGTTGGCGACGCCGATCGTGGAGTCGGTCAACGAGCCGCCGCACGCGAGTCCGCCGCCACCGCCGTACCAGGATGCGCCGGCGAGGCGATAGCTGTTCAGGCGCCCCAGCAGACGGCGGGAGCTGAAGTCGTGCGCGTCACCGCCGAAGCGCACGCGGGCGCGCACGCTCGTGGTGGCGCGCGGCGTGTAGCTCAGCCGGTAGCGCCCGCGCGCGCCGGTGCGGGTGTGCGACACGGTCTTCCAACCATGGGCTCCCTGCAGCTGCAGCGTGACCACGGCGCCCGCTACGCGCGGGCGCAGCGTGCCGCGAATCGATGCGGCGTGGTTTTCTAACACGTCGAGCTCCGCGCGCCGCACGGCCAGCTTGGTGTGAACGCGCGCGGCGATCGCCACCGCGCCCGGCAGCCCACCGGACTGCGCACCCGCGAGCGTCGTGGGCGCGGGCGCCGGTAACGTCGCCGCGCTGGCGGTCGCGTGCGCGCCGGGCGGTGAGCCGGTCGTCGCTGTGTAAGCCAATCCCAATGCCACCATCGCCGCGCAAGCGCGGCCGGCGGACATGGACAAGTCCGTCTGCGGCCTCATTAGATGAGGACCTCCTTGCATGTTTCTGCCTACGGGGTTAGCTGTCGGGCTCACGGCCGATGGACACGCGACATGAGGGCGCGTGCCCTTCGGGCGTTACGGCTGCAGCAGCAGCCGACTCGCCCCATCCGGTCCGCGACTGGCGGTCCGGCAGTGGGTCCCCCGCTCGCCTCCATCCACGGAAGCGACTCGGCAGGGTCGAACAATCGTTCGCATGCTAGGGCGTTTTATGTATACATATGTGTGACAAGAGTCACACAAGCATTCGGGTACGCGCTCGCGGCATGCGACTTTGCTCGCCGTCGTTGACGCCCGGCCCCGCAACCGGGAGAATCGCCGGGATGGCCAATCTAGACCGACTTTCCGCGCTGGACGCGACCTTTCTGCATCTGGAGGACGACAGCACCGCGCACATGCACGTCGCCTCGGTGATGGTGTTCGAGGGCAAGGCGCCGACGCCCCAGGAGCTGGTCGGACACGTACTCGACCGGCTGCACCTGGTGCCGCGCTACCGCCAGCGGCTCGCGTTCGTGCCGTTCGAGCAGGGCCGGCCGGTGTGGACCGACGACCCGCACTTCAACCCGCTCTACCACATCCGCCACACCGCGCTGCCGAAGCCCGCGGATGAGACGGCGCTGAAGCAGCTGGCTGGGCGGATCTTCTCCCAGCGCCTGGATCGCTCCAAGCCGCTGTGGGAGATCTGGCTGGTGCAGCGCATGGCTGGCGAGCGCTTCGCGCTGATCGCCAAGACCCACCACGCGCTCGTCGATGGCATCTCCGGTGTGGACATCACGACGGTGCTGTTCGACACGGTGCCGGAGCCCGCGCTGCCGCCGCGCCCGCCCGCGCCGTGGGTCGCGCAGCCGCTGCCGGGCCCCGCCAAGCTGCTCGGCGAGGCGCTGCTGGAGCGCTCGACCGTGCCCGCCGAGATGACGCGCGGCATGCGCGCGCTGCTGCGCGCGCCGCGCAAGGCGCTCGCGCAGGTGTGGGACGGCGTTGCCAGCGTCGGCGCGACCACACTCGCCGGCATCAACGCGCCGGCGCCGCCCAGCCCACTGAACGTCGACATCGGCCCGCATCGGCGCTACACCTGGGTCGACGCGGACCTCGCGCGCTTCAAGGCGATCAAGGACGCGCTCGGCGGCACGCTCAACGACGTCGTGCTCACTTCCGTCAGCCTGGCGCTCGGCAGCCACCTGCGCGCGCAGGGTCACGACACCGAGGGGCTCGTGCTGAAGGCGATGGTGCCGGTGTCCGTGCGCGCTGACGCCGAGCAGGGCATGCTCGGCAACCGCGTCGCCGCGATGTGGGCGCCGCTGCCCGTCGGCGTCGAGGACCCCGCGAGCGCTTATGAGCAGATCCGCCTGGCGATGGACGACCTCAAGCACTCAGGCCAGGCCGTTGGCGCGCAGGTGCTGACGAATCTCGCCGGGTTCGCGCCGCCGACGATCCTCAGCCAGGCCGCGCGCTTGCAGGCGCGCCAGCGCTACTTCAACCTGGTGGTGACGAACGTGCCGGGTCCGCAGTTCCCGCTGTACCTGCTCGGACGCCGGCTGCAGGGGCTGTACCCGGTTGTGCCGCTCGCGCAGCGCCAGGCGCTCGGGATCGCGGTGATGAGCTACGACGGACACCTCGGCTTCGGGTTGCTCGCCGACTACGACGGGCTGCCCGAGCTCGAGTCGATCGCGCAGGATCTCGAGCGCGCCATCGAGTCGCTTGCGAGCGCGGCAGGGCTCGCCACGCCGCGGCGGCGCTCGACCAAGCGTTCACGCTCCTCTGCAGCCAAGCCCGCCACGCGTGCGCGCGCTGGCGCTGCTGTCAAACGCTGAGGTGCGGCTGGCGCTCTGTCAGGTGAACGCCACGGTGGGCGACATCACCGGCAATGCCGAGCGCATTCGCGCGGGCATCGACGCCGCCAGGGCGGCGGGCGCCGAGCTCGTGCTGTTCGGCGAGCTGGCGCTCACCGGTTACCCGCCGGAGGATCTGCTGCTGAAAGAGCACTTCCTGCGCGACGCTCGCACCGCGCTGGATGAGCTGGCAACACACGCCGAGGGGATCGTCGCGGTCGTCGGCTATCCCGAGCGCGCTGAGGACGTGTTCAATGCAGCAGCCGTGTTGTCCGGCGGTGTGGTGGCTGCGAGCTACCGCAAGCTGCTGCTGCCCAACTACGGCGTGTTCGACGAGCAACGCTACTTCCGCTCCGGTCCGAGCGCGGGTGTGATCGACGTGGGCCAGCAGCGCGTCGGGCTGACGATCTGCGAGGACATCTGGGAGCCCGGCCCGCCGGCTTCCGAGGCAGCGCTCGCTGGAGCTACGCTGATCCTCAACATCTCGGCTTCGCCCTACCACGCCGGCAAGGGCGCTGAGCGCGAGCTGATGCTGGCGCAGCGCGCGCGCGAGAACGTGGCGTGCGTCGCCTTCTGCGCGCTGATCGGCGGCCAGGACGAGCTGGTGTTCGACGGGCACTCCTGCGTGATCGATCACACCGGGCGCACGCTCGCCCGCGCACGCCAGTTCGAGGAAGAGCTGCTGCTGTGCGATCTCGACCTGTCGGCTGCGAGCGCCGCGCGCCTGCGCGACGCACGCAGCCGCCCCGCCGCGCGCCGCAGCGATTCGCGCGTGCAAGTGCTCGCACAGCTGCCCGCCGCACGCGCCGACGAGGCCCCGCCGGCTGCTCCGCTCGCCCCGGCCGCAGCCGCGCCTGCCGGCACGGATAGCGCCGCCGCCGCCGACTGGCCAGCTGTGCGCGCGGGGCTGGCCGAGCTGCTCACGCCGGAGGAGGCCGAGGTGTACGCGGCGCTCAGCCTCGGTCTGCGCGACTACGTTCAGAAGAACGGGTTTCGCCACGTGGTGCTCGGTCTCTCCGGCGGGATCGACTCGGCGCTCGTGGTGTGTCTCGCGGCCGATGCGCTCGGGCCCGAACAGGTCAGCGTGGCGATCATGCCGTCGCGCTATTCGAGCGCTGAGACCCAGGACGACGCGCGCGCACTGGCGGCGCGGCTCGCGGTGCAGGTACACGAGCTGCCGATCGAAGCCGCGATGCGTGCGTACTCCGACACGCTCAGCGCCGACTTCGCCGGACACGAGCCGGGGCTGGCGGAGGAGAACCTGCAGGCGCGGATTCGCGGCAACCTGCTGATGGCGCTCTCGAATAAGTTCGGCTGGCTCGTGCTGACGACCGGCAACAAGTCCGAGATGTCGGTCGGCTACTCGACTCTGTACGGGGATCTGGCGGGCGGGCTGGCGGTGATCAAGGACGTGCCCAAGACGCTCGTGTATCGGCTCGCCCGGTGGCGCAACTCGCCCGCGGGCGCAAGCGCGGGCGTGGCCGCGGCGAGCGCTGGCCCCGAACGGGTCGACGCGCCGATCCCGCAGTCGATCATCGAGCGCGCGCCCTCGGCTGAGCTGCGCCCCGACCAGCGCGATGAGGATTCATTGCCCGCCTACCGTGTGCTGGACGGCATCCTGCGGGCCAACGTCGAGCTCGATCACGGCCGCGAGCAGCTGCTCGCGGCGGGGTTTCCGGCGGATGCCGTCGAGCAGACGCTGCGCCTGGTCGACCTCGCGGAGTACAAGCGCCGGCAGGCGCCGCCGGGCATCAAGGTGACGACGCGGGCTTTCGGGCGCGACCGGCGCATGCCGATCACCAACCGCTATCGCGGCTAGCGCGCACGCGGCGGGCGGGCGGCTGCTCGCTACCCTGCGGTGCGTGCCGCCCAGCGTGCCCATGTCCCCGGCCCAGCGCCGCCCGTTCGTCGGGCGCCTGCGGCTGGGCAGTCTGCTCTGCATCTGCAGTTGCGGTTGCGCGCTCGCGCTGAGCGCGTGCGGAGACACGCTCCAGGATCAGCCGATCGGCACCTCGACGTTGGAGCGGCTCGTAGCCGTCGACGACTTCCCCGTTTACTGGCTCGGCGGCGTGTTCAGGGGGATGGAGATCACGGGCGTGCAGCACGACGCGGGCGGCGCGTTCACGATCCAGTACGGCGACTGCCTCGTGGGCGGGCAGAACACGTGCGTGACGCCGCTGCAGATCGTCACCTCGCCCGACAACGGCTTCCGCCCACAGGGCTCCACCGCTCACAGGCTCGCAGGCATTCGCGGGATCCAGGCGATCGTCGCGGAGGGAGATCACACGATCGAGCTGCCCACCGGTGAGGTGATCGTGAGCGTGTACGCCAACAGCAGACGGCTGGCGCGTGCCGCCGCCGAGACGACGGTGCCGATCAATCGCTTCGGTCTGCCCGGCGGGCGCCTGCGCGCAGCACTTCCAGACACCGGCTTCGGCGCCCGCCCGCTGCCAGGGCAGAAGCCTCCCGTGGTGCGCGCGCCGTGAGTTCTAAAAGGAGCACGGACTCCGTGGGGTCTCAGGGAGCACGGACTCCGTGGGATCTAAAGGAGCACGGAGTGGGAACTCGCGGAATCAAGAAATAAAGAAGGAAGACAACTAGGAAGAAGGAAGACGAACGAAAAATCAGCCATCTCCCTCCGCGTCCCCCTCCCCCTCCGCGTCGCTCCAGCTTCACGCTGGGGGTGCCGACGGCTTCTAGGAAGTGCTCGCGGGGCGGCTGTCCAGCGGCCGCACGGCGATCGTCATCCGCGTGATCGCGCACAGCTTGCCGGCGTCGTCGCTGAACTGCACGTCCCACACCCAGGTGGTGCGTCCGCGGTGGATGCGGGTTGCGTGTGCATGAATCGTGCCTGCCGTGATCGGGCGCATGAAGCTCGTGCTGTTGGACAGCCCCATCGCGATCGAGCCCTCCTCGGCGACCGACAGCGCGGTGGCAAGTGAGGCGACGGACTCGGCGATCGACGCGTATACGCCGCCGTGGACCAGGCCGGCCGGCTGCTTGAGCTCGTCGCGCACCGGCACCTGCGCCTGCACCTCAGTGTCCGAGCAGGCCAGCAGCTCCAGCCCGTAGAGGCGGTCGAAGCCCTGCAGCACGCCGTTGATCTGCTCCGCACTGGGGATGGCCATCGCGCGGCCACGATAGCCTACGAGCCGCCGCCGCACCGCCGCACGTCGGGCCAGGCGCGGCGCCGAGGCCTCCCATGAGCAGACTGGACCAACTCGCACCCGATCAGAGCGCTGTGCTCTCCCTGCTCCTGCGCCGGCGTAAGACCTACGCGGACGTCGCCGGGCTGCTCGGGATCGAGGAACGCGCGGTGCACGATCGCGCGCACGCCGCGCTGGGGATGCTCGCCCCGCGGCAGGCCGCCGAACTTGACGCAGGCAGCCGCGGGCAAATCGGCGACTACCTGCTCGGACAGCAGGGCGCCGCTGATGCCACGGCCACCCAGGCATTGCTCGCCGGCTCGGCTCCAGGGCGAACGTGGGCACGCGCGTTAAACGCCGAGCTTGCCACGCTCACTACCGAGTCACTGCCGCGAATCCCGTCTGAGGAGCAGCGCAAGCCGACATCAGCCTCGTTCGGCTCCACCGAATCAGCACCGGCGCCGGCGGTCGAGCGGGCCGGCTCACGGGCGACCGAGCCGCCCAGCTCGCGGCGCGCGGGCGCGCTGCTGCTGGTGGCGCTCGCCGCTGTGATCGTGGTGGCCATCGTGCTGATCACCAGCGGAGGCGGCAAGAGCAAGGACGCTGGCAGCACCAGCACCGGCAGCTCCACGAGCAAGACTTCGACCAGCGCGGCCGCGCAACCACACGTCGACAAGCGCTTCACGCTGAAGCCGCCGGACTCCGCGAGCAAGGCGCTCGGCGCTGCCGAGCTTCTGTCACAGGGCAAGCGACGCGCGTTCTTCCTGATCGCCCAGGGACTGACGTCGTCGTCATCCAGCTCCTTCTACGTCGCCTGGCTGTACAACTCCCCGAACAGCTTCAAGGCGCTCGGACGCGGCCCCACGGTGACCTCCAGCGGCACGCTGCGGGCAGTCGGTGCCCTGCCGGCGAACACCGGCCAGTACAACCGCCTGATCCTCACCCGCGAGACGAGCACGAAAGCCACGCACCCCGGCTCGATCGTGCTGAGCGGCAGCTTCAAGTAGCAGCGGAGGCGAACGGCAAAGCGCGCGGCCGCCCTCAGCCGGGAAGCAGCTTCAGATGGCGAGCAGCTTCAGAGGAGGAGCAGCTTCAGACGGGCAGCAGCTTGCCGGGATTCATGATCCCGGCCGGGTCCAGCTGATGGCGCAGCGCGCGCAGCGCAGCGACTCCCTGCGCGCCCACCTCCCGCTCCATCCACGGCGCGTGATCACGCCCGACGGCGTGGTGATGGGTGATGGTGCCGCCGGTCTGCACGATCGCGTCGCTAGCGGCGCGCTTGGCCGCCTGCCACTGCTCGAGCTCGCGTCCGTCCTGCTGGCGCGCGATGAACGTGAAGTACAGCGATGCGCCGGTTTCATACAGATGCGAGATGTGGCACATCACCATGCCTGGGGTTCCGGCCGCGCTGAGCGCGCCTGCGATCGCAGCGCTGACGGCTCGGTGCAGGCGCTCCACGTTCGACCAGCGCGTGGCCGTCTCGAGCGTCTCCACCATCACCCCGTAGGTGAGCAGGTCGTCGCGCAGATACGGACCTTGGAAGCGCGCCTTCGACCAGGCATGGCCGGGCGACTCGCCGACGGCGAGCCCTCCGTGGGCACGTGTGAGCGCGAGCGCGCGCTTGCGACGCTCGCCGACGCGCTCGGCGTCGCCTTCGAACCCAAGGATCGCCAGGCAGCCCTCGCGGTAGCCGCGCAGCCCGAGGTACATCCGCCCGAGCCTGCCCTTGGCTCCGCCGGTGCCGGCCAGCGCCAGGGACATGCGTGTCTCGGCTTCGTCTGAGAGCCGTGCGACGGCCGGCGCGGCGTCGTTCTGGATCAGCGCACGCAGCGCTTGCGCGCCGGCTGCGAAGTTCTCGAAGAACACGCCCTCGTAGACGCGCTCGGCCGGCGCCGCGGCAACCTGCAGCGAGAGCTCGCTGATCACTCCGAGCGTGCCTTCGGAGCCGATCAGCAGCTCGCGCATGCTCGGGCCCGCGGCGGTCGCCGGCAGCGCCGGCAGCTCGATATCGCCGGCCGGCGCCGCGACCCTGAGGCCCAGCACCAGCTCCTCGAAGCGGCCATATCCGGTCGATGCCTGGCCGGCTGAGCGCGTCGCGGCGCAGCCGCCGAGGGAGACGTACTCGTATGACTGCGGGAAGTGCCCCAGCGTCAGCCCCTCGCGCGCCAGGCGCGCTTCCAGCGCGGGCGCGCGCAAGCCGCCCTGCACGGTCACTGTCAGCGACTGGCGATCGAGCTCGAGCAGGTCGTCCATCGCGCGCGTGTCGAGCGCCACCACGGCCGCGTGGCTGCCGCGCAGCGGCGCGACGCCGCCGACGACGCTCGTGCCGCCGCCGAACGGCACCACCGCGATCGACGCGCCGGCACAGAACTCGAGCAGCGCACGCAGCTGCGCGTGGTTGCGCGGGTAGAGGACCGCATCCGGCGCGCCCTCAGGCTCTCCGGCGCGCAGGCGCACGAGGTCGGGATAGCCCTTGCCGGCCGCGTGCAGCACGCGCTCGCGGTGATCGTCGCGCACGCCATCGGCACCGAGGATCTGGCGCAGCCCGTGCAGCGCGTCGTTCGTCAGCGCCGCTGGCTGCAAGCGTACGTGCGCGAGCGCGACCGGCGGTCGCGGCTGGGCCGCGACGCCGACGGTGTCGCGCAGGAACGCGAGCGCGTGTGCCGGCAGCGCGACCGGGTGCGCCTCATCGCCCCACCCCCACCAGCGCATCGCGGCCGGGCTAGCCAACGATCCGCTCCAGCCCGTCGAGTGCCTCGTCGAGCGTGGCGTTGGCCGCACGGCGCACCATGTAGGAGCCGAAGCGGGGGAAGAACCCGGTCAGCGATTGGCGCAGCTCGATCGTCACGAGCGTCGCCGGCTGCTCATCTGCGCCGGACGCCGAGCCAGCGACGGGCTCCAGGCGCAGCTCGGTCTCCGCGGACTTCAGCAGCCGCGCGAACGGCGTGCCCTCCAGCTGTTGGGCGAACTTCAGGCGTGTCGGCTCCTGCGCTTCCACTACGCGGAAGTCGGCGCGCACGACCCTACCCTTGGCGGTGTTCATCACCTCGGTGAACGCGTCGGCTTCGACGTCCTCGACGCGACTCACGCGCGGCCACCAGCGCGGCAGGTGGTGCGGGTCGCCCACGAGCTCCCACAGCTGCGGCTGGGAAGCGGAGATCGTGCGGCTGCGGCGCGCGGTGGGCATCTGAGAAGCCTATGGCTCGCTGGCGCTCAACGCGCGCGTGCGGTACGGAGCGTGATCGTCGAGCTCGTGTGCGGCGCGCGCACGATCAACCGGCGATCTTGCGCAGGTCGCGCACCAGCAGCAGGTGCTTGAGATGCGTGGTCACCGCGGCGAGGTTCTCCAGCGCTTCCAGCGCTTCCTTGCGTCGCTGCGGGTTGCGCGAGCGCAGCGACGGCGCGAGGATCTGCTGCAACAGGCTGGCTTCGCGGTCGGCCGAGGAGCGGAACACGCGCAGGTTGCGCCCGCCGACGCCGTAGCGCGCGAGTTCGGCCACGGCCGCGATGATCTCACGCTCGGTCTCGTCGAAATAGCGCACGCCGCTGCGCAGCTCCCCTTTGACGACGCCGTACTCCTCGAGCTCGCCGACGAGCTTGCGGTCGGCCTTGGTCTCCTCCAGCACGTCCTCGAGCGAGTACAGCGCGCCGCTGGCGTCATGCACGCTGACGCTCGCGCGACGGTGCCGGCCGGGCTCCCTGGCGACCGCGTCAGCGGCGTCTGGGGCGCTGTCGACGCGCCCGGAGGCGAGCTCCTGGCGGATCACGCGCAGCGGCAGAAACTCGTCGCGCTGCATGCGCAGGATCGTGCGCAGCCGCGCTACGTCAGCGTGGGTGTAGAGGCGATAGCCGCCGGCCGTGCGACGCGGCGTCAACAGCTTCTGATCCTCCAGGTAGCGGATCTTGGAGATCGAGATGTCGGGGAACTCCTGGGCCAGCGCCTTGCAGACAGCGCCGATCGTGATCGACTTCTGGCGCGGCCCATCCGCTTGCGGCACGTCGACCGCGACCTCGACGTTGACCTCGAGCCCCTCCGCACCAGTGGCTGGGACTTGCGTGCTCATCAGCGGGCGTGGAACGTCAGCTTGTACTTGCCGATCTGCACTTCGTCGCCCTCCTCCAGGCGCTGCGATTCGATCCGCGAACGGTTCACGTACGTGCCGTTGAGCGAGCCGCAGTCGTCGAGGTGCCATTGCTCGCCGCGGCGGATCAGCTGCGCGTGATCGCGTGAGACCGTGACATCGTCGAGGAACACGTTGGCGTCCGGGCGGCGGCCGATGCTCATGCGCTCGCCCGCGACGTCGAAGCTCTCACCGACGCGGCCGCCGCCGGCGCGGATCACGAGCGCGGGGCCGCGCGCGGCGACGTCATCCAGTTCGATCGGCACGAGCTCGCCGGCGTCGTCGATCCGGTAGGTGGCCGTAACGGGCTCGCCGGCGCCTTCCGGGCGCGCGAGCAGCGCACCGCAGCGCTGGCAGTAGTTGGCGCCCTCGGTGTTGACGAAGCCGCACTCGGTGCAATGCAGGGCCATCGGGGCGCTCGGACCGCTCGTCCTACGCTTCGTCGGCCGTGCTGCCGGACTGGCGCTGCGCCAGGATGTCGGTCAAGCGCTGCACGTCGTCGCCGGAGAAGATCTCCTCGCCGCCGTCGTGCTTCTTGCGCAAGCGGTTGACCAGCTCGGCGCGCAGAATGTCGATCTTGCCGTGCAGGATGCGCCGCTTGTAGGAGATCTCGACTTCCTCGGCGGTGAGCTCCTGGATGAGGTCCTTGAGCTCCGGGTCCGACAGCGAGCCGAGGTCTGGAAACGTTTCCATCGGGGCGATCTCCTCTTGCGTACGAGCGCCAGGGCAACCCGGCGCGCATCGCGCCGTCGCACCTGACCGGATGCGGCAGTATAGACCTCCAGGCCCAAAAGGTCAGGCTGAGCTTGAGACTATTCCCTCGCCGGGCGAGCTCAGCCGACCAGCGGAGAGCCGGCGAAGAAGAAGAACCACGTCTCCAGCGTGATCACGGCGAGCGCCACGCTGATCATCATCACCCACTCGATCGGCGTGACTCCGAGCCGCCCCTTGATTAGCTCCTCGCGCTCACCGCGCATGCTGCGCAACCACGGTGAGCTGCGGCGTTGATCGAACCGCCGCGCGATCCGCTCGTCATAGCGCGTGCTCATCCAGGTGAGCGCGATCGTCATCGCGAGCTCCAGCGCGGAGAGCGCGATTACGACCACGAACACCGCTCCCATGCTGAGTCCGTCGCCGCCCACGAGGCGGGAGCCGATCCACAGCGCCAGCAGCGGACAGCCAGTCCAGATGTTGAGTGCTACGAGCGCGCTCGCGCTCACCAGACCCACCCGCTCGAAGCGTTGAAAGCGGGGCGGCTGCGCCGGCGAGGACACCAGCCGGCTATGCGCGGCGAAGCGTGTCTTTGTCTGTGCGTGCGGGGGTGGCGGCTGTGGCGTGGGGATGGGCTGTGGCTTTTGCTTGCTGACAGCCGACGGAGCTCTCGTGGCGGTCATGACGAAGCTTCCTCCGCATGGGGGAACTCGAGGAACAGCGCCAGCAGATGTGTACGCGTGGCGTGCCAGATCGCGTCCAGATCCAAGTCGCTGGCAAAGCCGATCAGCGTGAGCCCGCGCATCGTCGCGAGTCCGGTCGCCACGATTTCGGCGAACCCGGGGCGCGTGGCCAGCTCGGGAAACAGGTGCAGGCCGAGCGCCGTCTGCCAAGCGGTGACATCGTGCTGCACCTCGATCAGGCTCGCGCGCAGCTCGGGGTCGGTGCGCGCCGCCACCCACAGCTCGAGCGAAGCCATCAGCAGCGGGCCCTTGTGCACTTCCCACAGTCTGTCCAGCAACTGCTCGGTGCGCGCTCGCGTGGAGCCTGGCGCGGTGTCTGCTTGACCTAGCAGCTCGGTCGCGAGCTTCACGATCAGATGTCGCAACGCATCCGCCACCAGCTCCGCTCTGGTGGCGAAATGGTGTTGGAGCGCTCCAGGGGTCACGCCCGCACGTTCGGCGATGCGGCGCGTGGTCGTATTCGCATAGCCGTCCTCGACGATGCAGTCGATCGTGGCGTCGAGCAGGGCGCTGCGGGTAGCTGCGCGACGCTCGGCCTGTGTGCGGCGCGGCGGCTGGAGCGCAGTAGGAAGCGGCATCCAGGTATTATACATGCCATTCGTATGGCATGTATAATTTTGGGACAGGCCGCTGCAGCTACCCGCCGGCGCGGGCGCGCAGCTGCGCGACGCCCGAGCGGTAGTACATCCAAGTGGCCACCAGCGCCAACGCCAGCCCCATGTACAGCCAGATCGCGCCGAGCGTGAACAGCCCGACCAGGCCGAGGAAGATCCCGAGCATCGTCGGCCCGACCGCGATGCGGCCGGGCCAGTTGATGCTGAGGTCGAGGCCCTGGCGCAGCCAGCGCCGCCCGGCGATCAGCATGAACAGCTCGCGCGCCAGCAGCACGGCGATCGCCCAGCGCGGCAGCAGCACGTAGACCCAGCACACCAGCACGCCCGAGATCACCAGCACGCGGTCGAGGATCGGGTCGAGCAGTGTGCCCAGGCGGCTGTACTGGCCGGTGACGCGCGCCGCGATCCCATCGGCGTAGTCGCCCATCGCGGCAGCGAAGTATGCGATCGCCGCGAGCGCATCCACCCCTCCCCTGCCGCCGGCGCTAAACGACGCCACCAGGAACACGGGGATCAACGCCGCGCGCACGTAGCCGATCGCGTTGGGAATCGTCCAGGGTCGCAGCGGCTGGCCTGCGAGCGTTTGCGGCGGCGGCGGGCCGGAGCGATCCAGCCCGAACAGCCGCCGGCGTGTGAGACGGCGCCGCGGGCTGCTTACGGGAGGCTCTGGCACAGCTCGCCGATCGCGCGCACCAGCTCGGCGGGGTCGCCGCCCAACGGCAGACCGGCGGCGCTCTCACGGCCGCGGCGGATCTGCACCTCGGCCTCGCCGGACTCGACTGCGCGCCGCCCGACTGTCAGGCGCAGCGCGCACCCCAGCAGCTCGGCGTCGGCGAACTTCTCGCCTGGGCCGGCGTCGCGGTCGTCGTAGAGCACGTCGACGCCGCCGGCGCGCAGCGTCTCATACAGCGTTTCGGCGGCATCGCGCTCGGGCGTGTCGGGCTTGCCGATGCCGACCATGTGCAGCTCGAACGGGCTCAGCGCGCGCGGCCAGGAGATGCCGTGCTCGTCGGCGAACTGCTCGACCGCGGCTGCCACGATCCGCGCGGGGCCGATGCCGTAAGAGCCCATCCAGATCGGCTGCTCGCGGCCGTGCTCGTCGAGGAAGCGCGCGCCCAGCGGCTCGGAGTAGCGCGTGCCGAGCTTGAAGATGTTGCCGATCTCGATCGCCGGCTCGATCGTGAGCGCATGGCCGGCTACGGTGTCGCCTGCCTGCACCATGCGCACATCGGCGCTGCGAAATGGGAAGTCGCGCCCTGGGCGCACGCCGCGCAGATGCGCATCCGGGCGATTGGCTCCGGTCACGTAGCCGCCTTCGGCAGGGCCGTGCGCGACGGCCTCGTCGAGCACTATCTCCACGCGCCCGTCAAGGCCGACAGGCCCGATGAACCCGGGCGGTCCGAGCGCGGCCTCGATCTCGTGTGCGTTGGCTGGCCGGCTCGACGCGCCGAGCGCGTTCGCCAGCTTGATTTCGTTGACGAAGTGATCGCCGCGCACCAGCACCAGCACCAGCCTGCCCGGCTCGCGCGCTGCGATTCCCGCTCCCGCATCAGCATCGGTATCCACATCGGCCTTCTTGGCGCGTGTGCCGGCCGCGGGGTGCGGCGGGTCGAGCACCACCGGGTACGCCTTCAGCAGGGCGCCAGCCGGTACGCCGAGCGCGCCAGCGACGTCGCTCACCGTCGTTAGCCCGGGCGTGGAGACCTCCTCCGGCGCGGCAAGGGCTACCGGCAGCTCTACCCGCTGCGCCTGCGCGCAGGCGACTTCGACGTTGGCGGCGTAGCCGGGCGCCAACGCGACCTCGTTCTCGCCCGCTGGACACGGCGCCATGTACTCGTGCGCGCCGAGCCCGCCCATCATGCCGACGTCGGATTCAACGCGGTAGAAGCGCAGGCCGGTGCGCTCCAAGATGCGGTCGTACGCGCCGACGTGCTGCTGGTAGCGCTGCTCCAGGCCCTCGGCGTCGCGGTCGAACGTGTACGCGTCCTTCATCACGAACTCGCGCGTACGCAGCACACCGGCGCGCGGGCGCGGCTCGTCGCGCTCCTTGACCTGGAAGTGGTAGAGCGTCAGCGGCAGGTCGCGGTAGGAGCGCACCGTCTGGGCGACGTGGAACGTGACCGCTTCCTCATGGGTCATCGCGAGCACCAGCTCCGAGCCCTTGCGGTCGGAGAGCTTGAACAGCTCGTCGATGTCATAGCGACCGCTCTTGCGCCACGGCTCAGCGGGCTGCAGCACCGGCATCAGCAGCTCCTGGGCGCCGATCGCGTTCATCTCCTCGCGGATGATCCCGACGACGCGCTGGTGTACGCGCCAGCCGGCCGGGAGCCAGCTCCACATGCCCGCGCCCATCTGGCGGATCAGCCCGGCGCGCACCATCAGCTTGTGCGAGATCGCCTCCGCGTCGGCGGGCGCCTGCTTCTCGGTGGGCAGCAGATATCCGGATAGGCGGGTCATCGCAGAGCAGAGAGCCTAGCCGTCCCTTTGATAGAACAGCGCGAGGAGCGTGTGAGATACGTTCTGACGCTCAACTTCGATGGAGATCCCGATAAGGAGCCCCGCATGGCCTATTCAGTTCCACCGCTCCCCTATGCCTACGACGCGCTCGAGCCGCACATCGACAAGGCGACGATGGAGTTCCATCACGACAAGCACCATCAGGCGTACGTCGACAAGGCGAACGCGGCGCTCGAAGACACGGCACTCGCCGACGCGCCGATCGAGGACGTGCTGAAGGACCTCTCGCAGGTGCCGGATGACAAGCGCGGCGCGGTGCGCAACAACGGCGGCGGCCACTACAACCACTCGCTCTTCTGGGAGAGCCTCAGGGCAGCCGGCGGTCAATCAGACGGCGAGCCCAGCGGCGAGCTGGCAACGGCGATCGACGCGGCGTTCGGGTCGTTCGCGGACTTCAAGACGAAGGTCAAGGAGACCGGCGTCGGGCAGTTCGGCTCGGGCTGGTCCTGGCTGGTACACGACGGCTCCGGTTTGGCCGTGGTCGGCTCGGCCAACCAGGACAACCCGATCTCAGACGGCAAGACGCCGCTGCTGGGAGTCGACGTGTGGGAGCACGCGTACTACCTGAAGTACCAGAATCGTCGCCCCGACTACATCGAAGCATGGTGGAACGTCGTGAACTGGAACAAGGTCGCCGAGCGCTTCGCCGCCGCGAGCTAGACCGGCGGGCGACACTGCCTCGGCTAGAACGCACGATGCGCGTGAGATCCATAGCAGGGCCGGTGCTCAGCTGCGGCTGAAGCGCCGGCCCGCGACCGGTGAGGCGTCCTCGTCCAGCTCGAGCGGTGGCGACATCGTCGGGGTGAGCATCGAGTCGAGCACCGCGCCCGCCAGCTCGTCCTGATCGGCGGCGGCCGCTTCCAGCGCGGCCATCCGCTCGGGCGTCATCTGCGTGTCGTCCTCGTTCGCGGCCAACCACGCGCGCGCTTCGGCGGCGGCGCCCTCGTCGCGCACAACCTGCTTGCCGGCCGCGTAGTAGCGGTCGATCTCCTTGAACAGCTCGTCGACGAGCTGGTCGGTCGGCACCTTCTTCAGCGGCTCGCCCTTGGAGTAGATCATCCCCATGTCCTTCGCGCCGGTGATCCCGAAGTCGGCGTGGCGCGCTTCGCCGATGCCGTTGACCGCGCAGCCCAGCACCGACACCTCGACCGGGTCCTCGTACGCCTCCAGACGACGCTCGACCTCCGCTACGACCGTGTCCATGTCGAACTGCAGGCGCCCGCACGTGGGACAGGCGATTAGCACCGGGCCGCGCTCGCGCAGCTTCAGCGCCTTGAGGATCTCCCAGGCGACCTTCACCTCCTCTTCGGCGTGGAAGGTGGAGAGCGAGATCCGGATCGTGTCGCCGATGCCGTCGGCCAGCAGCGTGCCGAGCCCGACGGCCGACTTCAGCGAGCCCGACCACTTCGTGCCGGCCTCGGTCACCCCGAGGTGTAGCGGGTAGGGGATCTGCGCCGCCAGCATGCGGTTGGAAGCGATCGTGTTCGGCACCGACGTCGACTTCATCGACACCTTGAAGTTCGTGAAGTCCAGGCGCTCCATCAGCTGCACGGTCTCGATCGCGGCGCTCACCAGCGCCTGCACCGGATCGTCGTACTCGAGCTGGCGCAGGTGCTTGGGCAGCGAGCCGGAGTTGACGCCCACCCGCAGCGGCGTGCCGTGCTGCTTGGCCAGCGCGATCACCTCCGCGACCTTCTCGGGGCCGCCGATGTTGCCGGGGTTCAGGCGCACGCAGTGGGCGCCCGCTTCGATCGCCTTCAACGCGAGCGTGTGGTTGAAGTGGATGTCAGCGATGATCGGGATCGGCGAGCGCTCGACGATCGTCTTCAGCGCTGCGGCGTCCTGTTCGCGCGGCACGGCGACGCGCACGATGTCCGCGCCCGCGTCGGCCACTTTCAGAATCTGATCCATCGTCGCCGCGAGGTTGGCGGTCTCGGTCTTGGTCATCGTCTGCACCGCGACCGGCGCGCCGCCGCCGACGGGAACCGCGCCCACCTGAATCTGCTGTTTGGAAGCCATCTGCCCATTGTACGTAGGGCCGGCGCGGCAGCGATCACCTCGGCGTGAGCACACTCGATCACGCGGGCGCGGGGGCGCTCTCATAACCTGCGGGCATGTCCGATGATCCCGCCGACGTCTACGTCACCGCACACGGCCCGTTCGCGCGCCTGGCCTCGCCGCTCGCGGCACGAGCGCGCGCTGCGCGCCACGAGCGGTTCTTCGCGCTGACGAGGCTGGCCGCGGACGCGCGCGTGCTCGACGTCGGCTGCGGGCGCATCGGGCTGCGCGCGCTCGAGCCGGAGCTCGACATCACCGGCGTCGACCTCGAAGCGCGCCCGCAGTACCCCGGGCGCTTCGTGCACGCCGACGCGGCCGCGGGCCTGCCGTTCGCCGACGGGGAGTTCGACCTCGTGTACTGCAACAGCGTGATCGAGCACGTGGCGCCTGCACGGCGGGACGCGTTCGCCGCCGAGCTCAGGCGCGTCGGGCGCGGCTGGCTCGTGCAGACGCCGGCGTTCTCCTTCCCGATCGAGCCGCACGCGCTGCTGCCGGCGGCGCACTGGTTGCCGGCGCGCATGCGCCGGGCCTACTGGCGCTTCGGCGCAGCCGGCGCTTGGGAGGAGATCTCGCTGCTGCGGCGCGCGGAGCTCGAGCGCTTGTTCGGCCCCGCTCGGGCCGAGCGCTTCGGCCCGCTCGTCAAGAGCTGGGTGTGCGTACGCGCGCCCGCTGCGTCGAGCTAGTTTCGGGACGCGTGCGCGACGCGCACACGACGCGAGCTCATGAGTACATCGCTTCGATCTGCTCGGAGTACTTCGCGGCGATCGGCTTGCGCTTGAGCTTCATCGTCGGCGTCAGCTCGTCGCCGCCGGGCAGCCAGTCGCCCTTCACGATCGTGAACTTCTTGATCTGCTCGACGCGCGCCAGCTTCGCGTTGGCCCCGTCGATCGCCTCCTGCACGGCGGCGCGTACCGCGGGCTCGTCCGCAAGCTGCTCCAGGGTGCGGTCGCCGAGCTCGTGCTGGGTCGCCCACAGCGGCGCGAAGTCGGCGTCGAGCACGATCAAAGCCGTGTTGTAGGAGCGCGCGTCGCCGATCGTGCAAGCCTGGCCGATCAGCGGGCTCGACGTCTTGACGGTCGCCTCGATGTTCGCCGGTGACATGTTCTTGCCAGCCGCGTTGATGATCAGCTCCTTCTTGCGATCGACGATCCGCAGGTATCCATCCTCGTCGAGCTCGCCGATGTCGCCGGTGTGCAGCCAGCCTTCGGAGTCGATCGCCTCGGCGGTCTGCGTCGGCGCGTTGCGATAACCGAGCATCACCACGCCGCCTCTGATCAGCAGCTCGCCGTCCTCGGCCAGCTTGGACTCGACGCCCTGCACGGGCAGCCCAACGGTGCCGATCTTGATCCGCTCCAGCGGGTTCACGTAACCGGCGCCGCACGTCTCGGACATGCCCCACAGCTCAGACAGCGGGATGCCGATCGCGTGGAAGAACTCCAGCACCTCGACGGGCGTCGGCGCGGCGCCGACGTTGACGACCTTGATCTGGTCGAGCCCCAACATGCTGCGCAGGCCCGCGAAGATCTGCTCGTCGGCCTCGGCGACCTGCTCTGCCAGCGTGGCCGGCACGGGCTCGCCGCGCTGCTCCAGGCGCACCTTCTCGACGCCGGCCGCGAGCGCGCGCTCGGTGTTCTCACGCTGCTGCTCGGGCATGCCGGCGGCCATCGTCTCGAGGCCGGCTTTCAGCTTCTCCCAGATCCGCGGCACCGCGAAGAACCACTGTGGGCGCACCTCGGGCAGGTAGGACATCACCTGACGCGCGTCGGGACAGCTTGTGATCTGCAGCCCGAACAC
This sequence comes from Solirubrobacteraceae bacterium, assembly GCA_035474295.1. Taxonomy (GTDB): domain Bacteria; phylum Actinomycetota; class Thermoleophilia; order Solirubrobacterales; family Solirubrobacteraceae; genus Palsa-744. The sequence goes on along the minus strand of DATINL010000041.1, from coordinate 23,159 downwards.
GATCGGCAGATAGTGATGCGCGGCGCGCTCGGCGATGTGCGCCGCCGGCAGCCAGGAGATCACGCGCGACTCGTTGGGGAACTGCACCATGTCCTCGATCCCGATCACGGCGGCCAGCAGGTTGCGGTGGCAGAGCTGCACGCCTTTCGGCGGGCCGGTGGTGCCAGAGGTGTAGATCAGCGTGAGCACGTCGTCGGCGGTGACCTGCGCGGAGACGGCATCGAGGTCGAAGCCCTGCTCGGCGGAACCCTCGACATCAGCAAGTGAGATCACGCCAGCGGGGAGCTCGCCCTCAGCAGGCGGGTCCAGCACGATCACGTGCTCCAGGCCGGGCACGTTCGCGCGCGCTTGCAGCAGCGCGTCGAGGTACTGGCTCTCGACCACGGCGATGCGCGTGGCGGCGTCGGTGAGCACATACTCGATCTGGTTGGGCGCGTACGTCTGGTAGATCGAGAACGGCGTCGCGCCGAGCATCACGGCGGCCATGTCGACGACGTGGAACTCCGGTCGGTTGGAGAGCAGGATCGCGATCGTCTCGCCACGCTGCAGCCCGAGCCGCGCGAGCCCCCCGGCGAGCGCGCGGGAGCGCTCGCGCCACTGTCCCCAGGTGATCGTGAGCTCGTCGCCCTTCGTGCGGATCGCGGTGCGATCTGACAGCGCGGCGGCGGTGATCTCGAACGCCTCGACGATCGTCGCGGCGCCAGCGGCGCTGTGGCGCGGCGCGGTGGTGGTGCTCTGCATTTGCGGCTCTCCTGTCTCTCCTGAAGACCTCGTCGAATAGAAAGCTACCGCAGGGGCGAGCCGCTGGAACCTCGGTCAGACACGGCTGCTGCGCATGAGCGCCGCGTTCAGCCGGTGAGGCGGCTGATGTCGTTGCTGAGCCCGTTGACCACGAGGAAGACGAGCAGCACGATCCCGACCGAGCTGAAGCGCCACATGCTGAGCAGCGACACCGGGCGCCCGCGCACCTTCTCGGCGACCGACCACAGCACGTGACCGCCGTCGAGCGGCAGGAACGGGAACAGGTTGATCACGGCCAGCACCAGCGAGAAGAACCCGAGGAACACGAGCGCGAGCCCGGGTCCGGCCGCGACCGTGCGGTGGGCGTCCTCGGTGATCCCGACGATGCTGCGGACCTGGTGGCGCACCTTCGAGTCGGTCAGCGCCTGCTCGAAGCCGGTGAGCGTCTGGGTGGTGACGCTCCACATCTGGTGCAGCGCCGCGCCGACTGCGCCCAGCGCGCTGAACGGCTTGGCGGCGGCGCCGAAGTTGAAGCCGACGAGCATGCGGCCGTTGGCCTTGCTGTAGCGCGGGTACACCGACAGCGTCAGCTGCTTCCCGGCGCGGCTGATCGTGATCTGCGCCGGCGTCTGCGCGCGGCAGCCGTCGGTCTGGGCTCCGGGGCAGCGATGCGAGGCGATCGCTTTCATCGTCGAGCGCACGCTCGCGCGCCGCCCGTCGACCGCGACGATCCGGTCGCCGGGGCGCAGCACGCCGACCGCGGGCTGGTGACGCTCGATCGCCTGGATCGAGGTGGTCGGGGTGATCGTTTGCACCGACGGGCTGAGGTTGTTCAGCGCCGCGGCGCCGTTGAGGCTGCCGGACACCAGCACGGCCCAGAACAGCACGAACGCGATCAGCAGGTTCACGCCTGGTCCGGCCAGGATCACGACGATCCGCTTCCACGGCGCCTGGTTGCAGTAGGCGCGTCGCGCGATCTCCGGGTCGAGTCCTTCGAGCTCCTGCGGGCTCATGCCTGTGATCTTCACGTAGCCGCCAGCGGGGATCATGCCGATGCAGTACTCCGTCTCCCCCCGGCGCACGCTGAAGAGCTTGGGGGGAAAGAACAGCGAGAAGCGCTCGACGCGCATGCCGACCGCCTTGGCCACGGCGAAGTGGCCCAGCTCGTGCAGCACGATCAGGCTCATGATCCCGAGGATGGTGAGCACCCAGTTCATGCGCTCAGTTTGGCAGGCTCGTGGCCGCGGCCATGCAGATAGCCCTGCGGGACGCTAGACGACCCCGAGCGCCAGCCCGGGATCGAGCCGCAGCAGATCCTGTGGGTCGCTCGTCAGCACCGGCTGGCGATATTGGCGCGCACACACCACCACGCTTGCGTCGACCACGTCGCTGCAGCGGCGCAGACCCAGCAGCATTCCGACCACGCGCGCGGTTTCCTCATCGAGCGCCACGACGTTCGTCTGGGGATTCCCAAGCAGCCTAGCCAGGCGCGCCTGCCGACTTCCGTTGCGAAACGCCTGGCCGAGCACCGCCGCCGGGACGTTGATCAAAGCGTCGGGAAACGCTGCCGCGTGCTCGACCAAGGCGATCACACGCCGATTGCCGCGCTCGAGCGCTATCAGTGCGCCGGTATCGAGCGTTACGCCCGTCAACTCGACTTGCCCAAGACCTCGTCGGCCCAGGCGTAGTCCTCCGGGCTGGGCTTGCCGAACTCGGCGATCAGATCTGCCGCGAACGCGGCGAGACTGTCAGGGCCCGCGGCTGCGGGATCTGGAGCGATGCTGAGAAGCGCCGCGGAGATGTAGCTGGAAACGCTGGTGGCTTCCCCGTTGGCGACGGCCGCACGTGCCTGTTCCACTTGATGCCGCGGTAGTGAGATCGTTATCTTCGACACGGTCATACCGCAATCATACCAAGGTAGCGGCGTGACGCCTGCCGGTGTGTGAGCTCGCTGGATATTGGCCATATCCATACATCCGTCGCCGACGTGCGCAACGGGACATGAGGCGGCGCGGGTGGGTGACGCTCAGGCGAGCGTCGCGACGGTCGCGCCCGCAACGGCGCGTGCTTGGCGATCGGCCTCATACAGCGACTCGAACGCGCGCACCGGCGTCACCCCCAGCTCTGAGAGCGTCTGCTCGATCACCGTGGGGATGCCGTCGAAGCCGAGCCGGCCCGCGAGGAACGCATGCACCGCGACCTCGTTGGCGGCGTTCAGCACACACGGCGCGGTGCCGCCTGCGCTGGCCGCCTCGCGCGCCAAGCGCAAGCACGGGAAAGCCTCCAGGTCGACGGCTTCGAAGGTGAGCGCGCCGACGCTCACCAGATCCAGGGGCTCGATCGGCAGCTCGACGCTGATGGCGCCATGCAGCGCGTAGGAGATCGCCACGCGCATGTCCGGCGGGCCGATGTGGGCCAGCATCGCGCCGTCGGCGAGCTGGATCAGCCCATGGATCAGCGACTGCGGGTGTACGACCACGTCGATGCGCTCGTACGGCGTGCCGAACAGATGATGGGCTTCCATCAGCTCGAGGCCCTTGTTCATCAGCGTCGCCGAGTCGATCGTGATCTTGCCGCCCATCGCCCAGGTCGGGTGCGCGAGCGCGTCGGCGACGCTCACGTCCTGCATCTGCGCGCGCGTGCGCCCGCGGAACGGGCCGCCGCTGGCGGTGATCGTCAGGCGCTCGACCGCGCCCGGCGGCTGCCCGGCGAGCAGCTGGTGCAGCGCCGTGTGCTCGGAGTCGACCGGCACGATCTGCGCGCCCGTAGCCTCCGCGAGCGCGACCACCAGCTCGCCGCCGACCACCAGCGACTCCTTGTTGGCGAGCGCCAGGTCGATGCCCTCACCGAGCGTCGCCACCGTCGGGCCGAGCCCGGCCGAGCCGACGAGCGCGTTCAGCACCAGCTCCGCGCCAGACTCCACGACCAGCCGCACAAGCCCTTCCGGGCCACGCAGCACCTCGCCGTCGGTCCACGCCTCGGCGGCACGCGCTGCCGCGTCCTCGTCGACCAGCGCGATCCGCTTGACGCCGTGCGCCCTGGCCTGCTCGACCAGCGCTTCCCACGAGCGCTCGGCCGACAAGCCGATCAGCTCGAGCTCGTCGCTGGTGCTCAGGATCTCCAGCGCCTGCGTGCCGATCGACCCAGTCGAGCCGAGCACGAGCAGTCGTTTGCGCTCAGACATAAGCCGACCAGATGTAATAGCCCACCACCGCAGTGAACAGCACCGCGTCGAGCCGGTCCAGCGCGCCGCCGTGCGCGCCGAACAGCCGGCCCGTGTCCTTGGTGCGCGCTTCGCGCTTGATGAACGACTCGAACAGGTCGCCCAGCGGCGCCAGCAGCGCCACCCCCAGCCCGAGCACGAGCGCGTGCGTGCCCGGCAGCCAGTCCTGGTAGCGCCCGGCAAACCACACGCCGAGCACCGCGCACAGCATCCCGATGGCGAGGCCTTCGACGGTTTTGTTCGGAGAGATGCGCGGCGCCAGCGGGCGCGAGCCGAACATGCGCCCGCCGAAGTACGCGCCCGTATCACCGAGGAATGTGCCCACGAGCACGTCGATCATGATCCCCAGCCCGTGCGGCAGGCCGCGCAGCAGCACCGCGTGCGCGAGCGCGAACCCGATCCAGTAGATCCCGAGCAGCGTCAGCGCCATCCCCCCCGCGCTGGGCTGGCGCTGGGCAAGCGTGAGCCCGAACAGCAGCGGCACGGCAGCCATCGCTACCAGCAGCACCTGGTACTGGTCGCCGTACAGCGCCGCCGCCAGCAGTCCGGCGAGCGCGAGGAAGCCGGCCAGCCGCACAGGGTGGGCGCGTTCGTACATCGCATACAGCTCGTGCATGCAGATCGCGCCCAGCACGAACAAGCCGAGCGCGAAGATCAGGCCGCCTTCGATCACGAGGAACAGCGCCACGGCGATCGCCGGCACCGCGACCAGCACGCGCGCGCTCGCGTCCGAACGCCCGCTTCCACCAGCCGCGCGCACGGGCCGAGGGGGGCGCTGCTCGCGCCGCACGCTGCTCATCGTCCGCCGAAGCGCCGGCGGCGCTCGCTGAACTCGGCCAGCGACTGCTCGAGTGCCGCACGCGTGAAGTCGGGCCACAGCTCGTCACGCACGACGAATTCCGAGTATGCGGATTGCCACAGTAGGTAGTTCGACAGGCGCTGCTCGCCGCTGGTGCGGATGATCAGATCGGGGTCGTGCATCTCCGGTGCGTACAAGCACTGGCGGAACTCCTCCTCGGTGCTGCCCTTGAAGCGCTTTGCCGCATCCACGATCTCCGCGCGCCCGCCGTAGTTGAAAGCCACGAACAGCGTGATCCGCTCGTTGGCGTCGGTCATCGTCTGCGCCCACTCCATCTGCTCGACGAGGTTCGCCGACACGCCTTCACGACGCCCGACGAAGCGCATGCGCACGCCCTCCCGATGCAGCTCGGGGGTCTCCTGCGCGATCCGCAGGGCGAACATCTCCATCAGCCCGCGCACCTCCTCAAGCGGGCGCCCCCAGTTCTCGGTCGAGAAGGAGTACACGGTCAGCTCCTTGATCCCGAGCTCGGCGGCATCGCGCAGACGCGCCTTGACGATGTCCGCGCCGACGCTGTGGCCTTCATTGACAGGCACGCCACGGGCCTGCGCCCAGCGGCCGTTGCCGTCGGTGATGATGGCAACGTAACGAGCCTCGGATGCCTGTGAGGGAGCGCCGCTCAAGTGACGCTCAGAGCCCCTTCGACCCACCGGCTGGGCCTCCGCAAACGCTCATCAGACTTCGAGGATCTCTTCTTCCTTGGCCTTCAGGATGCGGTCGAGGTCGGCGATCCGCCCGTCGGTGAGCTTCTGCAGCTCCAGCTCGGCGCGGTGCTCGTCATCGGAGCTCGCGTCGCCTTCGGACTTCAGCTCGCGCAGGTCCTGCATCACGTCGCGGCGCACGTTGCGGATCGCCACGCGACCCTCCTCGGCGAGGTGGCGCACCACCTTGACGAGCTCACGCCGGCGTTCCTCGGTCAGGTCGGGTACCACCAGTCGCACGATGTTGCCGTCGTTGGACGGGTTCAGGCCGACGTCGGACTCGTTGATCGCCTTCTCGATCGCCTTGATCGACGACTTGTCGTAAGGCTGCACTGTGATCAAGCGGGCCTCGGGGGCGGAGATCGTGGCGAGCTGGTTGATCGGCGTCTGCGCGCCGTAGTAGTCGACCAGCACGCGGTCGAGCACTCCCGGGCTGGCGCGCCCGGTGCGCACGGTGGCGAACTCGTGCTGGGTCGACTCGACCGACTTGACCATCCGCTCGCCCGCGTCTCTGAGCAGCTCATCGATCATCTCAGACGCCATTCTCACCCTCTCCTGTCGCAGTGCTCACCAGCGTTCCCACACGCACGCCGGAGATTATCCGCGCGATGCTCGTCTCGTCGTCCATGTTGAACACGTTCAGCGGCATCCCGTTCTCCATGCACAGCGCCAGCGCCGTGGAGTCCATCACGCGCAGGCGCCGCTCGATCGCCTCCATGTGCGTGATCTCGGGGATGAACGTCGCGCTCGCGTCGAGCGCCGGGTCGGCGGTGTACACACCTTCGACGCCGTTCTTCGCCATCAGGATGATCTCGGCGTGGATCTCAGCCGCGCGCAGCGCCGCGGCAGTGTCGGTCGTGAAGAACGGGTTGCCGGTGCCGGCCGCGAAGATCACCACGCGCCCCTTCTCCAGGTGGCGCATCGCGCGCCGGCGGATGTAGGGCTCGGCGACTTCGGAGATCGCGAGCGCCGACTGCACGCGCGTCTTGATACCGGCCTTCTCGAGTGCGTCCTGCAGCGGCAGCGCGTTCAGCACCGTGGCGAGCATGCCCATGTAGTCCGCCGTCGAGCGATCCATGCCTGCTGCGGCGCCCTGCATGCCGCGATAGATGTTGCCGGCGCCGACCACGATCGCCACCTCGACGCCCTGCTCGCGCACGCCGGCCACTTGTCGCGCCACGGCTTCCACGCGCTCGGGGTCGGTGCCGAAGTCCAGCTCGCCCATCAGGGCTTCGCCGGAGAGCTTCAGCAGGATGCGCTTGAAGGCGGGGGCTGCCATCCCGGGCAGCCTACCCGCTCCTTTGTGACGAGCTGCTATTGGCCGACTGCGAAGCGTGCGAAGCGGCGGATCACGACGTTCTCGCCGGTGGCGGCGGCGAGCTCGTCGCGCAGCTGCTTGACCGTGCGGCCGTCGTACTTGTCAGCGTTGACGTGCGGCTGGTCGAGCAGCACGATCGACTCGTACCACTTGCCCAGCTTGCCTTCGGCGATCTTGGCGCGCACGTTCTCCGGCTTGTCGAGCGATTCCTGCTCGTACACCCGCAGCTCGGCCTGCACCTCTTCCTCGGGCACCTCCTCACGGCTCACATAGCGCGGCGCGGCCGCCGCGATGTGCAGCGCGAGGTCGCGCGCGAACGCGGTGAAGTCGTCGTTGCGCGCCACGAAATCCGTTTCGCAGTCGACCTGCACGAGCACGCCGACCTTGGCGCCGGCGTGGATGTACGTCTGCACGGTGCCTTCACTGGCCGTGCGCTCGCCGCGGTCCTCGACGCGCTTGCCCTGCTTGACGCGCAGGATCTCGATCGCCTTGTCGATGTTGCCCGCCGACTCGGTAAGCGCTTTCTTGCAATCCATCATGCCCGCGCCGGTGCGCTCACGCAGCGCTTTCACGTCCTTGGCGGTGATCTCAACAGTGCTCACTGCGCGCTTGCCTCCTCGGCTGGCTCGGCGACTTGACCTGGTGTCTGCTCGGCGGCCGGGGCCGCCTGTTGAGGCTGAGCCTTCTCAGCCGGTGCGGCAGGCGCTGGTGCAGCCTCCGGGGCGGGGCTGGCGGGCGCCTGCTCAGCTGCGGCCGCGGGAGCCGGCTCCGGTGTCGCGGCGGGAGCAGCCGGCTTCGGCGGCTCCGGTGGGGTTGGGGCCGGCGTCGGCGCCGAGGCGGCCTGGGATGCCGCCGGCGCCGGGGTCGCTGCCTGAGCCTGCTCGGCAGCCTGCGCCTGAGCCGCAGCCGCCGCTGCGGCTGCTTCACGTGCCGCCTGCTCCTCGGCATCGCGCTTGGCCTGCGCTTCGGCTTCGCGGCGGGCGCGCTCCTCGGCTTCACGACGCGCCTTCTCCTCGGCTTCCTTGCGAGCTTTCTCCTCTTCGGCGCGGAAGACGTTGTGCCCCTCGGACACGACGTCGCCGATCGCCTTGGTGATCAGCGCACATGAGCGGATCGCGTCGTCGTTGCCGGGGATCACGAAGTCGATCCCATCGGGGTCGCAGTTGGTGTCGACCAAACCGATGATCGGAATGCGCAGGCGCTGAGCCTCACGCACGGCGATCAGCTCGGTCTTCAGATCGATCACGAACATCGCGTTCGGCACGCGCTGCATGTTCTTGACGCCGCCGAGGTTCAGGCGCAGCTTGGCGAGATCCGCCTGGGCGGCCATCCGCTCGCGCGTCGGCAGCAGCGCGAGCTGACCCTCGGTCTCGTAGCGCTCGAGGTCGTGCAGGCGGCGGATGCGCTGATTGATCGTCTGGAAGTTCGTCAGTAGACCGCCGAGCCAGCGGTTGTTGACGTACGGCATGCCAGCGGCTTCGGCGACTTCCTTGACGGTGTCGCGGGCCTGCTTCTTGGTGCCGACGAACAGCACGGTGCCGCCACGGTGGGCGATGTCGCCAGCAAACTCCTGCGCCTGATTCAGCAGGCTGGAGGTCTTCAGCAGGTCGATCAGATAGATGCCTGCGCGCTCGCCATGGATGAAGCGGCGCATCTTGGGGTTCCAGCGGCGTGTCTGATGGCCGAAATGAACGCCGGCCTCCAGCAACTCCGCGAGGCCTACTTGAGCCACGGTAGTTGCTCCCTTTATGTGTGCGATTGATGTGAGTGCCGCACGGATGTCGCGGACCTGGAGACGTGTGCGCTCGTGCGCTTCGCTTCCAGGCAGGGCCGCGATCCGCTTCCGCGCGGTTCGAGGATTGGATTGATCAGCCAGTCAGGATAGCCGTTCAGCTTGTGCGAGCGCACGTTCGAGGTCCTCGGGCAATGGCGAGCTGACCTCGATGCGCGCGCCGGTGAGCGGATGATCGAACGCCAGGCGCGTGGCATGCAGGAACTGGCGCTTCAGGCCCAGCAGCCCCGGCGTACCGTACTCCGGGTCGCCGCACACCGGATGGCCGATCGCCTGCATGTGCACACGGATCTGGTGGGTGCGCCCGGTGTCCAGGCGCAGGCGCAGCAGCGACGTGCTGTGCAGCGCCCGCTCGAGCGTGAAATGCGTGCGCGCCTCCCGCGCGTGCGCGCCGCCGACGGTCATGCGCGTGCGCACCCGCGCGTCGCGCCCGATCGGCGCTTCGATCGTGCCGGTGCGCGCCGGTGGGCGGCCTTCGACGAGCGCCACGTACTCGCGCTCGATCTCGCGCGCCGCGAGCGCAGTCTGCAGCCGCCGGTGGGCTTCCTCCGAGCGCGCCACCACGAGCAGGCCGGAGGTGTCCCGATCCAGGCGGTGGACGATGCCGGCCCGTTCGGGCTCGCCGCCCGCCGCAAGCGGCGCGAGCAGCTGCGCGAGCGTGCCGTCGCGGTGTCCGCGCGCGGGATGCACGACCACGCCGGCGTGCTTGTCGACCACCAGCAGGTGCTCGTCCTGGTGGCGGATCGTGAAGGGCTGCTCGCTCAACTCGCGCGCTCGCGTCCTGCGTCGCGGCTCGAGCGCTGCCGATCGCTGTCGGCTGCGCGTGGCTGCTCGTGGGGGGCTTCGATCACCGCGACGAGCATCAGCACCCCGAGCGTGATCGCCATGTCGGCGATGTTGAACGGCGGCCAGCCGAGCGGCAGCTTGACGAAGTCCGTCACAGCGCCGGCGCGGATGCGATCGACGATGTTGCCGCATGCGCCGCCGAGCAGCATCCCGGTCGGCAGCCAGATCAACGCACGCCGGGAGTGGCGCAGGAAGTACACGACGAGCGCCAGCAGCGCGAGCCCGACGATGATCGTCACACTCGTGTGACGTCCGGGCAGGAAGCCGAATGCGACGCCGTTGTTGTGAGTGTTGACGAGCTGGATCCCCGGCAGCAGCTTGTGCTCGTCACCGGGCACGATCGAATGCTCGACCGCGTGCTTGCTGAGCTGGTCGAGCGCAACTACGACCACGAGCGTGAGCAGCACGAGCAGGCAGGCGCGCACCCGCGGCGCAACGGCTCGCAAGCGGTGCTTCACCCGTGGATCAGACCCAGCACCACCACGCTGTTGACGATCTGCAGCGTGAAGACGGCGAGGATCGGGCTGAAGTCGAATGCCCCGAACTGGGGGATCAGGCGCCGGAAGATCCGCAGCAGCGGCTCGCAGATCTCGCGCAGGAACGTCAGCGCCGCGTCGCTCCAGCGCGCGTACGGTGGGCGGAACCCGAACGAGAACAGCAGCTGGGTGATGATGTACACGAAGATCAGCAGCGTGTAGACGTAGATCAACGTCGACAGGTAGTCGGCGATGTCCGTCCGCGCCGTTGCCAGCGGGATCATCTGCCGCCGCCGCTGCGCCCGAGCACCGCGTCGAGCGCGTCGCTGAACGCGCGGCGCAGCCCGGCGCGCTCCAGCGCGTCGACGCCGCGCGCGGTGAGCCCGCCCGGCGAGGACACCTCGCGGCGCACCGCGAGCGTGTCATAGCCGCGAGCGCGCAGCAGCTCCGCGGTGCCGGCGAGTGTCTGCACGACCAGCGCCGCGCCCTGTGCGGCTGGGATCCCGTGGCGCACGCCGGCGTCGATCTGCGCTTCGGCGACGAGCGCCACATAAGCGGGCGCGCACGACATCAAACCGGTGGCAGCATCGACGAGCCCGTCGTCCAGCGGCACGAGCGTGCCCAGCTCGGCGAACAGCGCACGCACCTGCGCGTCGAGCTGCGGATCCTGGGGAGCGTCGATCGCCTGCACGACGGCTCCCTGCCGAACCTCAACCGGCAGCGATGGGATGAAGCGGTACACAGGTCGATCGGGGTAGGCGTCCTTCAAGTCCTCCAGTGGCGTCGCAGCCAGGATCGACGCGATCGCGCGCGCCTGGCTGAGCTGCTGCGCGACCTGGCGCAGCTGGGCCGGCTTGTGGCAGAGCACCACCAGCTCAGCGCGCTCGGCGACCTCCGCGTTGCTCGACACGGCTTCACCGCCGGATTCGGCCGCGAGCGCGTGTGCGCGCTCGCTGACGGGGTCGGCGCACACCACCGGGCGACCCCAGCCACGCACCAACGCACGCGCCATGTTGCCGGCGCCGATGATTCCTATCTTCATGGGACGTTCAGGCTACCGGCCTCAGGCGGCCGACTCAGCTCTGGTTGAAGAAGCCTTTTTCGATCAGCCGCGCGCGTTCCTCCGCGGAGATCTCGACGTTGCGGGGGGTCAGCATGAAGACCTTGTCCGCGATCCGCTGCATGCCGCCGTCGAGCGCGTACGTCAGCCCACTGGCGAAGTCGATCAGGCGCTTGGACAGCTCGGTGTCGGAGCTCTGCAGGTTGAGGATCACTGGGATCGAATCCTTGAACTTGTCGGCGATCTGCTGCGCGTCGTTGAACGACTTCGGCACCACCAGGTGTACGCGCACGTCGCCGTTGCCGCGCCCTGAGCCGCTGACGGGGCGCAGCACCGTGGTGGGGCGTCCACGCTGGGGCTCTTCGTCGGCGAAGATGTCGTCGAAGTCATCGCGCCGGCGTGCCGACAGGCGCCTGACGTTCGGTCGCTCGCGGTAGCGATCCTCCAGCTCGGCCTCCGGCGGCGCGTCGTCTTCGTAGTAGTCGTCGTGATGCTCTTCGGCGAGGCCGAAGTACACGAGTGCGCGGTGCCATGAATCACGGAAGGCCATGTGTGTAGGGCGTTTTCGCTGAAGTTGCGGGTTTCCCTGCTCAATGCTAGCCGTCACGGCTCGCGCGCTTCAGCCGCGAAGACTCGCTAAGCGTACAGTTTCGTGCCGATCCGCACTATTGTGGCGCCTTCTTCGACCGCGACGATGTGATCCTGAGTGGTGCCCATCGACAGGCGCGACAGCCCACGCGCTGCCGCGAGCTCACGCAACGCGGCGAACCAGCGGCGGCTGTCCTGCGGGTCCTGGGCGAGCGGCGGCATCGTCATCAGCCCAGCGACCGGGATCGGCGAGCGCTCGATGAACTCGTCGAGCTGCTCGGGCAGCACGCCCGCCTTGCCCGGATCGCGCGCCACGTTGACTTCGATCAGCACGCGCATGTCTGGACGCGCAAGCTCACGGTGGCGGCGCAGCTCGTGCAGCGCCGACTCGCTCGCGAGCGAGTGGATCAGACGCACGTGCGGCACGATCAGACGCACGCGCCGGCTCTGCAGCTGGCCGATGAAATCCCACTCGAACAGCTCTCCGTGCGCTGCCACCTTCGCCTGCAGCGCCTGCGCCCGGTTCTCCCCCACCAGCGTGATGCCCGCTTGCGCGAGCTTGGGCAGCTCGTCGACCGCCACGTACTTGGTCGCCGCGAGGATCTCGACCGCGTCGCCGTCACGGCCGGAGCGCAGCGCGGCCGCGGTCACCTGCTCGCGCACACGCTCGAGGCGCTCGTGGATCGCAGCGGTGCGCAGACCGGAGATCAGCTCAACCATGCCACCCCCGCCTGGCGCCCGGCGCGCTCGCCGTCACGGCGGTAGGAGAACAGGCGCTCGTCGCAGATCGTGCAGCGCTCCACCGCTTCGACCCGACTCACGCCGGCGGCCACCAAGCGGTCGCGCGCGTGCGCGCACAGATCCAGCCGGCGTCCTTGACGGTGGCTGTGGCCGAACGCAGCGTGTACCTCCTCCCCGGCCTCGTAGCAGCACACGCCGGCGCACGGGCCGATCACCGCGACCACCGGCTCAGCCGGCGCGGTGGCAGCCGTCGCTGGCTCGTCAGCCCCGGCGGCGCGGTTGTTCGCTTCAGCGGCGACATCGCGCAGCACGCGCACGCCCGCTTCCAACACGCCGCCCGCCAGTCCGCGCCAACCGGCATGCACCATCGCCACGGCGCCGCGCGTGCCGAGCGCCACGGGCAGACAGTCGGCAACCAGCACCATCACCCCGACCCGGCCGATCGCGGTGACGAGCCCGTCAGCTTCCAGCGACGTTCGCGTCCCGCTCTTCAGATCGCGCTCGCCGACGCGGCGCACCGTTGTTCCATGAACCTGGAGGGGTGACACCAAATTCGTGATGGTGCTGCGCGCGCGTACACGTGCGCGCGCAGCACCACTACTTTTCGACTCATCACCCACGGAGCTCGAGAGGTTGCCGTGCGCCCGCGTCGTGAACAGGACACGCCCGTTTCCCGGTAGCTCGAACAGCAGCTCGGTGTCCGCGTCGCACGGCAGCTTCGCGTCGGCGTCGAACGGCGGCTCGGTGTCCGCGACGTCTATACCTTCGCCCCCAACGCCGCGCGCAGCTCCGCGTCGCGTTCGGCCGGGAGCCCTCCGTCCAAGCGCAGCAAGAGCGCCGCCTCGAGCCGCTTGCCGATCTCCGGCCCCTCAGGCACTCCTGCCGCGAGCAGTTCCTCGCCGCTGATCGACAGCCGCACGTGGCGCACCTCCTGCAGCCAGCGCAATGCCGCACGCGAGCTCTCCTGGCGCTCGCCCACCTCCCCCTCCCGATCACGATCGCCGAGCGCGCCGGCCAGCGCGACACCCTCCGGCGGCGTGCTCGCCACCAGCTCGCGCAGCGCTGAGGCCGAGCGCACTTCCGGCAGCTCGCGGGTCAGACGCGGCACTGCGATCACGCTGACTAACGTGCGATCGCGCTCGGAGGAGGGGAACTCGAGCCAGTCGAGCAGCGCGCTCGCCTTCGCGTAAGCCTCATCGCCGGTGCGCGCGACCAGCGTCAACACCAGTCCGACGAGCAGCAGCAGATCGGGGCGGCCATCCGTGGACGGCAGCAGTTTCAGCGCGTCGCTCAGCAGCGGCGCGTCATGGCGCAACCGCGGGTTGAGCGCTCCGAGCACGCCCAGCCGACCCAGCGCGGTCAGCGCACCCGATGCGTTGGGCTCGACCAGCGCAAGCCGCAGCTCGGCGCCGATGCGCGCGCCGGAGATCGTGCGCAAAGCACCCGCCCTGAGCGCCGCGCGCGCCAGCTCCGCGGTGTGCGGCTCGATCTCGAACCCGAGCCGCACGGCGTAGCGGCAGAGGCGCAGCAGCCGCGTGGGATCGTCCAGAAAGCTGTCGTCGTGCAACACACGCAGGCGCCCCGCGCGCAGATCCTCGAGCGCATCGTCCACGGCTTGCAGCTCGCCGCGGCGCGCTCCGCCGAGTGCCACGGCGATCGCGTTGACGGTGAAATCCCGTCGCTGTAGATCCTCAGCGAGCCCGGCCGGCTGCACCGTGGGCAGCGCACCAGGCTCTTGGTACTGCTCGCGGCGCGCACTTGCGAAGTCGATTCGGACACCGTCCAGATCGACGGTCGCGGTGCCGAAGCGCGCGTGCAGCACAGGCGTGCCGAGCGTCGCGGCCAACGCCTGCGCGTCACCCTCGACGACGACGTCGAGCTCGCGCGGGATGCCCTCGAGCAACAGGTCGCGCACGGCGCCGCCAACCAGGTACACGCCCTCGTGTGCGACTTCCAAGAGAGCTCCGCCACCGGGCTGGGCTGCCAGTGCCGCGAGCAGATCCACAGCCGCCCCCGTCCTCAGGCGCGCACCGGCACGCCGGCATCGCGTAGGTACGCCTTGGCCTCGGCCACGGTGTGCTGCCCGTAGTGGAAGATCGACGCGCACAGCGCAGCGTCGGCGCCGGCGCGCAACGCCTCGGCGAGGTGCTCCAGGCGCCCAGCGCCGCCGGAAGCGATCACTGGGACGCTCACGGCCGCGCTCACCGTGGAGGTGAGCGCCAGGTCATAGCCGTCGTTGGTGCCATCGCGATCCATGCTCGTCAACAGGAGCTCCCCCGCGCCGCGCTCCACCGCTTCGCGCGCCCAGCGCACGACGTCGCGTCCTGTCGCCGTGCGTCCCCCGGCAACGTATGCCTGCCAGGCGATCGCGCGGCGGTTCGCACCGTCCGCGTCGCCTGAGTCAGCGATCGCGGTTCGGTCCGAGCTCTCGCTGGTCGCGGCTGTTGGGAGAGCCTGCTGCTTGGCGTCGATCGCGAGCACCACGCACTGCGAGCCGAACACCTTCGCGAGCTCGTCGATCAGCTCCGGCCTGGCCAGCGCCGCTGAGTTGATCGCAACCTTGTCGGCACCCGCGTCGAGCACCACCTGAGCATCCTCCACCGACCGGATGCCGCCGCCGATGGTGAACGGCACGAACACCTCGTCCGCCGTACGGCGTGCGAGCTGCGCGATCGTCTCACGCCGCTCATGCGTGGCGGTGATGTCGAGGAACACGAGCTCGTCGGCGCCGGCGCGATCGTAGTGCGCGGCCAGCTCCACCGGATCGCCGGCATCGCGGATATCGACGAAGTTGACGCCTTTCACCACGCGCCCGTCGTCCACGTCCAGACACGCGATCACGCGTTTCAGTATCTGGCTCAAGACCGGCGCCGCCATCGAGATGCTCCTAGCTGCACTCGCTCACCGTAGCGCTCCGCGCTGCTCGTTCGCCGTGCCTGACGATCGGCGAGCACGAGCGGCGTGTGAACGCTGTGCGAAAGTGTCTCGAAAGAGCGTTCAGCGTTCAAGCGCCGCTTGGCCGTCAGCCACGGTGAAGCGATTCTCATACAGCGCCTTGCCGACGATCACGCCAGCGAGATTCACCTGACGCAGCGCCGCCAGCTGCTCCAGGTCGGCCAGCTGTCCGATCCCGCCTGAGTAGAGGAACCGTCCGCGCACGGTTTGCGCCACCTCGCGCACCTCCTCGAGATCCGGCCCCTCGAGCATCCCGTCGCGATCGACGTTCGTGTACACCAGGTTGCGCACGCCACGTTTCTGTAAGCGGTCGACGACCGCGCTCATCGTCATCTGCGTGGTCTCCGTCCAACCGGAGGTGGTGAGATGTCCGCCGCGCACATCGACCGACACGAGCACGCGCTCCGGCCAACCCGCGACCACTTCATCCAGGAACTCGTTGTCAGTGAACGCCGCCGTCCCGAGAATCACCCGTGCCGCGCCGGCCTGCAGCGCGTCGCGCACCGCCGGCAGCGAGCGCAGCCCGCCGCCGAATTGCACGGGCACCCCCAGCTCACAGATGCGCCGCAGATGCTCGAGGTTGACCGGCCGCCCGTCGCGCGCACCGTCGAGGTCGACCACGTGCAGGTAGCGCGCGCCCGCTTCAACCCAGCCGCGCGCGGCCGACAGCGGATCCTCGTCGTAGACCTTCTTCGCGGCGAAATCACCCTTCACCAGGCGCACAGCCTTGCCGCCGAGGATGTCGATCGCCGGATAGAGGATCACGCCGGCACCGTCGCCCTGCCGCACAGAGAAGTGAAGTTGGCCAACAGCGCGAGTCCGTGCACGGATGACTTCTCCGGGTGTGACTGCGCCCCGTAGACCTGGCCCTGGCCGACAAGTGCCGCGAACGGCTCGCCGTACTCGGCGCGTGCGAGCACCACGTCATCGTCGGCGGGGTAGGGCACAAAGCTATGTACGTGGTAGAGGTAGATCGACTCCGGCAGTCCTTCCGCGAGCGGTGTGTCGGGTTGCTGCCAGCGAACCTCGCTCCAGCCGATGTGCGGCAGCTTCAGACCGCGCGCCGGCAGCCGGCGCACGTCGCCCGCGAGCAGCCCGAGACCGGCAGCGCCGTCGTGCTCCTCGGAGCTGTCGAACAGCAGCTGCATGCCCATGCACAAACCGAACACCGGCACGCCGGCACGCACCCGCTCTCCCAGCAGCTCGTCGAGTCCGAGCTCGCGGATCACTGCCATCGCAGCCGGAAACGCGCCGACGCCGGGCAGCACCAGCCCGTCCGCCTCGCGCAGCTGTGCGTGATCACGACTGATCAGCGCGCGCGCGCCGACGTGCTCGAGCGCTTTCTCCGCCGAACGGCGGTTGCCCATGCCGTAGTCCACCACGCCGATCAGCGGACGCGGCTGAGGCTGCTCGCTGCTCATGTGGTGAGCGTTCCCTTCGTGCTCGGCACGCCCGTCTCGGTGGGGTCGATCGTGACGGCCGCGCGCAGCGCGCGCGCGAACGCCTTGAACGCTGCCTCGATCATGTGGTGGGCGTTCGTGCCGGCCTCCACGCGCAAGTGCAGCGTGAGCTTGGCTGCGTTGGCGAGCGCCCTGAAGAACTCCTCGGTCAGCTCGTGCTCGAACCCACCGGTCGACCCGGGCGGCAGCTGCGCCTCGAACAACGTGAACGGGCGGCCGCTGATGTCGATCGCACAGCTCGCGCGCGCTTCGTCCATCGGCACGACCGCAGACCCGTAGCGCACGATTCCCGCGCGGTCGCCGAGCGCTCGGTCAAGCGCCTGGCCGAACACGATCGCGGTGTCCTCTGCGGTGTGATGCGCGCCGGTCTGCAGATCGCCGCTCACCTGTGCGTGCAGGTCCAGGCGCCCATGGCGCGCGAGCAGGTCGAGCATGTGGTCGAGGAAGCCTACGCCGGTGTCGCGCGCGCCCGCGCCGGAGCCGTCCAGCGCGAGCGTCAGCCGCACCGATGTCTCGCCGGTGACGCGCTCGAGCGTGGCCGTGCGCGCGCCCGCAGCGCGTGCGGCGGGGTCGCTTGTGGGAGTCGCAGGAGTCATTGCCCGGGATTCTCCCGGATTCGCGCCTGCATCGACTGCGCGTGCAGCTCGAAGCCTTCCGCACGGGCGATCGGGGCGCCCGCGGCGGCCAGCTTCGCCACCGCGCGCTCGCCGATCCGCACCTCTGACATGCGCCGGCGAAAGTGGCGCACCGACAACGACGAGGCGAAGCGCGCGGCGCCGCCAGTCGGCAGCACGTGGTTGGACCCTGCGACGTAGTCGCCGAACGCAGTCGCGCTGCCCGCGCCCACGAACACGCAGCCGGCTGACTGCACCAGTGACGCCAGCGCCTCGGGCTCGGCGCCGATCAGCTCCAGGTGCTCCGGCGCGAACTCGTTCGACAGGGCGATCGCGTCGCGCGCGCTGTCGACCTGCACCAGCACGCACGCGGCGGGCTCCACAGCAGGGTACTGCGCTGTGAGCTGCTCGAGCTGCTGCGCCAGCGCGTCGAGCGTCGCCGGGGATGTGGAGATAGCCGCCACGAGGCTGCCCGTGCCGTGCTCGGCCTGGGCCATCAGATCCAGCGCCGCCAGGCGCACGTCGGCATCCTCGCCCAGCACCACCAGCAGATCGCTGGGTCCCGCAAAGCCGTCGATCCCCACGTCGCCGCAGAGCTGGCGCTTCGCTTCCTGCACGTACAGGTTGCCCGGCCCCACGATCACATCCACGCGTGCCACCGTGTCCGTGCCATACGTCAGCGCCGCGATCGCCTGGGCGCCGCCGATCGCGTACACGCGCTCAACTCCGAGCAGCCGGCAGGTGCCCAGGATCACGGGATCGACCTGGCCGTCGGCGCCCGGAGGCGCACACACCACGACTTCGAGCACGCCGGCCGAGCGGGCGCTGACCACGCCCATCACAACCGTGCTCGGGTACGGAGCGCGCCCACCCGGCACGTACACGGCTGCAGCGCGCACCGGCAGCTCGCGCAGCGTCACCTGATGGCCCTGGGGCAGCTGCACCGTCGTGTCGCCGCCCACGCCCGCCTGGGCTACCTGCGCGACGTTGGCGATCGCCACCTGCAGCCCCGCGACCACGTCGAGCGGCAGCTGCTTGATCGCGCGATCGAGCTGCTCGGAGGTCACCACCAGCGGGCCCGGCTCAGCCCCGTCGGTGTCGAAGCGACGCGTGTACTCGAGCAACGCTTCGTCGCCGCGCTCGCGCACGGCGCTCACGATCGCGCGCACCGCCTGCTCGACGGACTCGCCGCCCGCGACCAGCGAGCGCAGATGAGCGGCGGCGCCAGGCGCACCGCCCAGACGCTGCACGGCGGCAGCGTCGAGCCGCTCAACCAGCACGCACGCGCTCCATCAGCTCGTCGATCGCACCAGCCTTCAGCTTGTGCGCCACCGGGTTGGCGATCAGGCGCGCGGTGCACACCAGGATCTCCTCGCGCACGACCAGGTTGTTCTCGCGCAGCGTCGTGCCGGTCGCGGTGAGATCGACGATCGCATCGACCAGCCCGGTCAGCGGAGCGAGCTCGACCGAGCCCTTGACCTCGACGATCTCCGCCTGCCGGCCCGTCTCATCGAAGTGGCGCGAAGCGATCTTCGGGTATTTGGTGGCGACGCGCATCACGCCGAGCCGGCGCAGCGCCTCGGCGGCGGGGTCTTCGCCGGCGGTCGTGGCGAACACCATCGTGCAGCGCCCGAACTCGAGGTCGAGCAGCTCGTACACGCCGCGCTCGCGTTCGCTGCCGTCACCGACTCCGTAGTGCTCGAGCAGCACGTCCTTGCCAGTGATCCCGAGATCGGCTGCGCCCGCTTCGACGTAGGTGTGGACGTCCGACGGGCGCATCGTGATCACGCCGATGTCCTTGAACAGCAGCTTGCGGTCGTTGACGCTCAGCTCTGAGGTGTCGAGCCCGAGCGCGTGAAGCAGCGCCACGGTGTCCTTGAACAGCGCGCCGCGCGGCACCGCGATCGTGAGGCCGTTGGTCGGGCTCATCGCGCGAGCGCCCCGGTGCCGCGCTCCTCGCCGGCGAGCGCTATGTGCAGGCGGTCGACGCCGAGCGCGAACCCGACGGCCGGCAGCGAGCGCCCGAAGCGCCCGAGCAGCTCGTCGTAGCGCCCGCCGCCGCCGATCGGCACGCCGAGCGTGGGGTCGTACACCTCGAACACCGCGCCCGTGTAGTAGCCGATGTTCCGCAACAGCCCGAGGTCGAAGATGATCCGCTGCGCGACGTCGGGCTCGAGCAGCGCGTGTACCTGACGCAGGCCGTCGACCGCGTCGGCTGCGGCGCCGGGGATCCCGTCCAGCACTTCGGGGCCGCCGCGGCGCTGCGGCACGTCGAGCAGCAGCGCGCGCGTCTGCGCGGGCAGCTGCAGACGCTCCAGGCGCTGCTCGAGCTCCACGAAGTCGCGGCCCGCCAGCGTCTCGAGCAGACCGGGACGTGCCTGCTCCGATACCTCGAGCCGGCTCATCAGCGCCGGGAACAGCGAAGCGTCGCCGAGGCCGACGCGGTAGTCCTGCAGCCCAGCGGCGTCGAGCGCGGCGCATAACACCGCGAGCGCCTCGGCTGTGCCCTGCGGCGCGGGCGCGCCGATCAGCTCGATCCCGGCCTGCAGCAGCTCGCGCGGCTGCCCGCGTTGGGGGCGGATGCCGCGGTAGCAGTGCGCGAAGTACGAGAACCGCAGCGGTGGCTCGCTGCTGGCGTAGCGCGTCGCCGCGACGCGCGCGATTGGCACGGTCATGTCCGAGCGCAGCACCAGCACCGCGCCGGACTCGTCGAACACGCGGTAGGTCGGCTGCGCCTCGGCCATGTCCACGCGCGCCAGCACCGACTCGTATTCGAGCGCCGGTGTCGAGACCTCGCCGTAGCCGTGCTGCTCGAACACTCCGCGCAGCGCATCGGTGATGACGCGCACTTCACGCGTCTCGTCGGGCAACACGTCGCGCGTGCCGCTGGGGGTCGGGTGAATCACAGGGCTAGCTTATGCAGGTCAGCGAGCTGCACACGCTACGCGTGGACGGGCTCCGTGGCGACACGTTCGATGTGGGCTCCGAGCTCGCGCAGACGCTCGTCGATGCGCTCGTAGCCGCGGTCGATCTGACGGATGTTGCCGATCTCGCTGCGTCCCTCGGCGCATAGCGCGGCCAGCAGCATCGCCATGCCCGCGCGGATGTCCGGCGATTCCAGGCGCTCACCGCGCAGACGACGCGGGCCGGTGACGATCGCGCGGTGCGGGTCGCACATCACGATGTCCGCGCCCATCAGGATCAGCTTGTCGGTGAAGATCAGGCGGTTCTCGAACATCCACTCGTGGATCAGGATCGAGCCTTCGGCCTGCGTCGCGAGCGCGACGGCGATCGACGTGAGGTCGGCGGGAAATGCCGGCCAGGGGCCGTCTTGGATCTTGCTCTTGTACTCGCCCACGTCCGATTGAGCGACGAGCTTCTGCTCACCCGGCACGAGCACGTCGTTGCCGTCGAGCTCGGAGCGCAGCCCCATGCGCTCGAACACGAGCCTGATCATGCGCAGATCGCCGGGCACGGTGTCCTTGATGCGCAACTCGCCGCCGGTGACGCCGGCGAGGGCCATGAAGCTGCCGATCTCGATGTGGTCGGGCGCGACGGTGTGCTCACAGCCGTGCAGGCGCTCGGCGCCGTGGACGGTGAGCAGGTTCGAGCCGATGCCCTGGATGTCGGCGCCCATCTTCACGAGCATGCGCGCGAGATCCTGCACGTGCGGCTCGCATGCGGCGTTGCCGACGACCGTCGTGCCGGGCGTCAGCGCGGCTGCCATTAAAGCGTTCTCGGTGGCCATCACGGACGGCTCGTCCATGAACACGTCGGTCGCGCGCAGCCCGCGCGGCGCTGACAGCACGATGTTGCGCCCGCACTCCGCGCGTGCGCCCATCGCGCGGAACGCATCGAGGTGAGGGTCCAGGCGCCGGCGCCCGATCACGTCGCCGCCGGGCGGCGGCATCACGGCGCGGCGAAAGCGCGCCAGCAGCGGACCGGCGAGCAGGAACGACGCGCGGATCTTCTCAGCCAGCTCGGGCTCGAGCTCCACGTCATGGATGCCCGCGGCGCACAGCGCCACCTCGTTCGGTCCGCGCCAGCTCACCTGCACGCCGATCGAGCTGAGGATCGCGAGCATCGCGTCGACGTCGCGGATGCGCGGCACGTTGCGCACGATCACCTCATCGTCGGTGAGCACCGCGCTTGCGAGTATGGGCAGCGCGCCGTTCTTGTTCCCGGCCGGGGTGAGCGTGCCGGACAGCGGTGCGCCGCCTTCGATGACGAACTTCTCCATTAGCTGAGTACGCCGCCCCGCACCTCGGGTGGACCCTTCGCGGTCGCGGTGGCGCGGATCTAGCGTAACAGCCATCTACCGCAGTGAGTTCGCGCGCGAGCCTCTGTACCCTCCCTCACACGCGCCGGGGATTTCACGGCCTGCAATTTCGGTTGCAGTCGCCCGGGTCTGGATATGGCTTGCCGAAGCCATATTTAGGCGATGGCTCGACACGTACACCCGTTCGTGAAGAAGCCCGTCCGATACCAGTCCTACCGTACGAACACATGTTCTCTTCTTCCGCCCACAGCATCCTCACCCAGCGCAGCCGCCCGGCTCGCAGCGAGCGCGTCAGATTGAGCTCCATCGTGAGCTCCAGGGCGCGCCGCGCGCTCGAGCTGGCCGTTGCTTTCCTGACTTTGGAGGACGACTACCCCGGCTGGGAGCTTGCGACTGACGAGCTGGAGCCCAGCCGCGCCCTGGTCGACGCCGGGGCGCGCCGCGATCGGCGCGCGCATCAAGCGCGTCTGACGGCCGCGCCTCGTGCGCCTCGTGCGCGTCGTGGCGGTGCTGTCTCAGAGCGTCCGCAGCATTGCGTCGCTCCGCTGCGGCTGTATCGCGATGACACCGATCAGCCCGCTCGCGCGCGATACTGAGCAGCGTGAGCGGTCGGGCGCTTGGTCGGGTCGCGGCCGGACTTCGGACCGAAGGGCAGGCATGATGGATCAAAGATTGAGCGTGATCACTCTCGGCGTGGGTGACCTGGCCCGCGCGCGAGCGTTCTACGAGGCGCTCGGCTGGCACAGCAACATGCCCGCTGACTCCGACGTCGTCTTCTTTCAGCTGCACGGCAGCGTCTTCGCACTGTGGGATCGTGAGCGGCTGGCCGAGGACAGCGGCCTCGAGCTCGGTGATGGGTACGGCGGCGTGACGCTTGCGTACAACGTCGGATCGCCGGCGCAGGTCGATGAGGTCGTGGAGCAGGCTCGTGCAGCGGGCGCGCTGATCTCGCGCGAGCCCGGCGAGACGTTCTGGGGCGGTTATTCGGGTGTGTTCGTCGACCCGGAGGGTCACCCGTGGGAGGTCGCGCACAACCCGCGCTGGCAGATCGCTCCTGACGGGGCTGTGTCGTTGGGTTAAACATGACGAGCCGCCCGAAGGCGGCTCGCATGAAGAAACCGGCGGCGTCCTACTCTCCCAGGCCCTTGCGGGCCAAGTACCATCGGCGCTGAGGGGCTTAACTGCTCTGTTCGGAATGGGAAGAGGTGTTTCCCCCTCGCCAAGGCCACCGGAAATAGATGAGAGACCTCACCACCCCGGTCCTTCAAAACTGCACAGCGCCACAAAACGAGTATCAAAAAAATCCGTCAAGCCCTCGAACCATTAGTACCGGTCTCCTTCAGACGTTACCGTCCTTCCAGATCCGGCCTATCAACCTAGTGGTCTACTAGGGGTCTTACTCCCTCTAGGGGATGGGAGAACTCATCTTGAGGCCGGCTTCCCGCTTAGATGCTTTCAGCGGTTATCCGATCCACACGTAGCTAGCCTGCAATGCCCTTGGCAGGA
>DATINL010000040.1:0-39096 GCA_035474295.1 Solirubrobacteraceae bacterium | reverse complement strand
CGCAAGCGTGTGCCGAGGCCCGCTGCGAGAACCATCGCTTTCATCGGCCTCGCAAGCTATCGAATCGGACATCCGCTCGCGGAACCAGCCTGGATCGAGCAGCCCGCGATCGAGCGATGGGGATCCGGCGTATCGAGCGGCGCCGGACCCAAGCGATCGAGCGCTGGACACGGAGGGTGATACTCCATTTTTTGAGGATCATCATTCTTCCTATTTGTCTTCCTTCTTCCTTTTTCAAAAAAGAGTCAAGCGCCAGCGTGCTCCTTTAGATTCAACCGGCGGGGCCAGCCCGCCGCGCGCGGGCCGCGCACGCACATGCACCGACCAAGGGAGGGTGGCCACTCCGGCGTGTTGCCGCCGCAGCGCAGAACCGCTCAGGCGCCCTGATCGCTTGGGAGAAGACCCTCAGGCGCCCTGCTCGCGTGGCAGCAGGACTCTTCAGGCGCCCTGCTCCCACGCGCTGCGATAGACCCGCTGATCGTCGGTGAGCTCGTCGATCCGCACGCCGAGCGAGTCGAGCTTCAGCCGCGCGACCTCGCTGTCGAGCTCGTCAGGCACCGAGAGCACGCGCGGCTCGAGCTTGCCCGCGTTGACGACCAGGTGCTCGACGCATAACGCCTGCACGGCGAACGAGATATCCATCACCGACGCCGGGTGACCCTCACCCGCCGCGAGGTTCACGACGCGTCCCTGTGCCAGCAGATTCAGCCGGCGACCGTCCGCGAGCGTGTGTTGCTCTACCAGCGGCAGCACCTCGCGCCGGCGCTCGCCCGCCAGCGCACGCAGATCCTCGAGCTTGATCTCCACGTCGAAGTGGCCGGCGTTGGCGAGCAGCGCACCGTCCTTCATGCGCTCGAAGTGCTCCGCGCGCAGCACGTCGCGCCCGCCGGTGACGGTCACGAACACGTCGCCGCGCTCGGCCGCCGCCAGCGCCGTCATCACCTCGTAGCCCTCCATGCGCGCTTCCAGCGCACGCAGCGCATCCACCTCGCAAACGATCACCGACGCGCCCGCGCCGCGCGCGCGCAGCGCCACGCCGCGGCCGGTCCAGCCATAGCCGAGCACCACCACCGTGCGCCCCGCCAGCAGCAGGTTGGTGGCCCGCAGAATGCCGTCGATCGTCGACTGGCCCGTACCGAAGCGGTCGTTGAACGCACGCTCGGTGCGCGACTCGTTGACCGCCAGCACCGGGCACGCGAGCTGTCCCTGCGCCTCCAGCGCGCGCACGCGCAACAGCCCGGCCGTGGTCTCCTCCGTGCCTCCCAACAGCGCCTCCGCGCGCTTGGAGTCGGCGTCGTGGATCGTGCCGATTAGATCCGCGCCGTCGTCGATCGTGATCCGCGGGTCGTGCTCGATCAGCTTGCGCACGTGCGCCGCGGACTGCTCGGCGCTCTCCCCATACGCAGCATGCACGTGCGCGCCGTGACGCTCGGCGAGCGCCGCCGCGACATCATCCTGGGTGGACAGCGGGTTGGCCGCGCACAGCCCCACCTGCGCGCCACCCGCGACCAGCGCGCGCACGAGGTTCGCGGTCTCCGCGGTCACGTGCAGACACACCGCCACGCGCACCCCGTCGAGCGGACGCTCGACCGCAAAGCGCTCGCGCACCTGCGCCAGCACCCGCATCTGCGCATCAGCCCATTCGATGCGCGCCTGGCCGGCGTCGGCGGAGCCCGCCGCGGGCTTCACTGTCTAGTAGCGGTAGTGGTCGGCCTTGTACGGACCTTCGACCGGCACGCCGATGTACGCCGCCTGCTCGTCGCTGAGCTTGGTGAGCCTCACGCCAAGCGCATCGAGGTGCAGGCGCGCCACCTTCTCGTCGAGGTGCTTCGGCAGCACGTACACGCGCTTCTCGTACTCGTCGTTCTTAGTGAACAGCTCGATCTGGGCGATCGTCTGGTTGGTGAACGAGTTGCTCATCACGAAGCTCGGGTGGCCCGTGGCATTGCCGAGGTTCAGCAGCCGCCCCTCGGACAGCATGATGATCGTGTGGCCGTCCGGGAAGCGCCACTCGTCCACCTGCGGCTTGACGGTCTCGCGCACGATGCCGTCAACCTTCGCGAGCCCGGCGATGTCGATCTCGTTGTCGAAGTGCCCGATGTTGCCGACGATCGCCTGGTGCTTCATGCGCCCCATGTCGGCCGCCGTGATGATGTCCTTGTTGCCCGTCGTGGTGATGAAGATGTCAGCCGTGGAGATCACATCCTGCAGCGTGCTCACCTGGTAGCCCTGCATCGCCGCCTGCAGCGCGCAGATCGGGTCGATCTCGGTGACAATCACGCGCGCGCCCTGGCCGCGCAGCGACTCCGCGCAGCCCTTGCCGACGTCGCCGAACCCGCACACGACCGCGACCTTGCCGCCGATCATCACGTCGGTCGCGCGGTTGATGCCATCGATCAATGAGTGCCGGCAACCGTAGAGGTTGTCGAACTTCGACTTCGTCACGGAATCGTTGACGTTGATCGCCGGGAACAGCAGCGTGCCGGCCTCCGTCATCTCATACAGGCGGTGCACACCCGTGGTGGTCTCCTCGGTCACACCCTGGATGCCGGCGCCCATGCGCGTGAAGCGCTGCGGGTCATCCGCCAACGAGCGCTGCAGCAGCGCCAGGAACACCTGGAACTCCTCGGACTCGCCCGTCGACGGGTCGGGCACCGCACCCGCGCGCTCGTACTCGACGCCCTTGTGTACGAGCATCGTCGCGTCACCGCCGTCGTCGAGGATCATGTTCGGACCATCCTCGCCGGGCCAGTTGAGCGCCTGCTCGGTACACCACCAGTACTCCTCCAGCGTCTCGCCCTTCCACGCGTACACCGGAACTCCCTGCGGATCCTCAGGCGTGCCGTCGGGACCGACCGCGACCGCCGCGGCCGCGTGATCCTGGGTGGAGAAGATGTTGCACGACACCCAGCGCACCTCCGCGCCGAGCGCCGTCAGCGTCTCGATCAGCACCGCCGTCTGGATCGTCATGTGCAGCGACCCCATGATGCGCGCGCCCTTCAGCGGCTGCGCCGCCGCGAACTCCCCGCGAATCGACATCAAACCGGGCATCTCGTGCTCGGCCAACTGGATCTCCTTGCGCCCGAAAGCGGCAAGCGAGAGGTCGGCGACCTTGAAGTCGGCGTCCGTGAGCGTGGCGGTGGGGGTCATACGGTCTCCATGATCGAGGTGAAGGCGGGAAGGCCAGTTTCAGATTGGGCGCCGCTCTCGGCGCCGGTCAAATGACGGGGATCAGCGGCGCTCGAATGGCCGATAGCGGTCGGGTGGCCAATAGCGCTCGGGTGGCCGAGATCGCGACCCGCATCCGCGGATGCCGCGAGCAGCCGCTGATGCTTGTCCTGCTCGAAGCTCAGCCAGTCCTCCGCCGCGACGTGCTCGGGACGCGCGGGCTCAGCCGACAGCCAGCCGTCGATCGACTCGCGCAGCCGCGACTCGCGGCGCAACCGCAGCGCGAACCCGACCTCGCCAAGCCCCAGATCGAAGCGATCGAGCAGCTCGCGCAGCGTACGCAACCGCTGCAGCTCGGGCGGCCCGTACAACCGGTACCCGGACGACGAACGCGCAGGCTCGACAAGCCCGACGCGCTCGATGTAGCGCAGCATCCGCGCCGACCAGCCGGTCGTCTCGGCGGCTTCGTTGATCGTCAGCGCTTCGGCAGTCGGTGCCTGCATCCGGCTCACCTTATCACGACTGTGTCAAGGTTGGACGGCGCGCTTAGCGGCGACACGAGAGCTCCGTTGAGCAGGCCTCATCGCGGCTCAGTTGAGGAGGCCTCATCGCGGGTATAGAACAACAACATCGCTCGATAGAGAGGATCAAAACATGCCAGTGATCG
This sequence comes from Solirubrobacteraceae bacterium, assembly GCA_035474295.1. Classification (GTDB taxonomy): domain Bacteria; phylum Actinomycetota; class Thermoleophilia; order Solirubrobacterales; family Solirubrobacteraceae; genus Palsa-744. Next base: position 35,261 of record DATINL010000040.1, on the reverse strand, counting down.
CTTTGAGTGGAGCAGGGTTGGTCATCGTGATCGTGGTGGCAGTCATCTTGGTTGTCGCCTTGTTGGCCTTGATGCTGCGGCTGGCCCGCAACCGGCAACTCGACACGCGGCGTGAAGCGGCGGCCGAGCATCGGACGCAGGCGCAGGCGCACGAGCGCCAAGCCGATCGTGAACAGGCCATCGCGGACGAGCAAACCGCGGCGGCACGAGCCGAGCGTGCCCGTGCCGAGGCGCAAGCAGCCCGCGCGCGCCAAGCGGAGATCGACGCGTCCGAGCAGGCTGGAACCGCTGCCGAGAGCAGCGCCTACGCGGTGGAGAGCCGCCGTCAGGCGCGCGAGATCGATCCGGACGTGCCCGCCGACGGCGAGCAGGACAACGACCCGCGCGAGGAGGACGTCAGCGGTCGCCCCACGCCCCCTTGAGCCCAGTCGATCACGGCCACGGTCAGCGCGCGGCCAACGCCGCCCTGAGCCCGCGCGTCGCCGCCACCGTCAGCGCGCAGCCAACGCCGCCCTGAGCCCGCCCGTCGCCGCCACCGTCAGCGCGCAGCCAACGCCGCCTTGAGTTCGTCGATCGCGGCCACGGGGCCCGGGTCGACGCCGCGCAGCACCGCGAGATACAGCGACACGAGATCGCCGAGCAGCACCAGTGAGATCACGCGCTCGATCGTCGTCTGACCGCGCGTCTCCACGCGGAACGTCGCCGCCGCGCTGTCAGCCACCAGCCGCTCGGTCAACTCGATACGCGCCTTCACGCGCGGATGCGCGTCGCAGTCATCGAGGAACACCGCCGAGAAGCGCCCAACCTCCGGCGCACCCTCCCAGCCGACGAGCTCGTTGTGATCGAGCTCCGGCAGCTCGTGCGCGAAACACGGCAGCTTCGCGTTCTCGTTGATCTGCGTCTTCCAGCGATACGCGATCGGCGTGGTCAGCCCGGCGCCCGCCACCACCGGCGCGGTGCCGAGCAGCCCGCGCGCAACCTGCTTCGCAAGCGAGTCCTCAGGGGAATCAGGCCCCCACTCGGTCACCAGCTGCTCCGTATGCGACGCAGCCACGTCGATCTCAGACGTCAAGCGCGGGCCCGCGCCGCACAGCGCCGCCACCTCGAGCGCCGCAACCGTCATATACGCAACCGCCGCGCGCGGCTGAAACCCGCCGGGCAGCGGAATCACCGTGACGCCATCCTCACGCGCCATCTCCGCGAGCCGCCCGCCGGTGGTCACCACCACACGCCGCGCCCCGAGCGCACCCGCCGACTCGTAACACGCGAGCGTCTCCTCGGTGTTGCCCGAGTAGCTCGCGCACAGCACCGTGGTGTCAGGCGTCGTCCACGACGGCAGCCCGTAAGCCCGCGTCACGAAGATCGGCCGCGACGCGTGATCGCCGAGCGCGGCGCGCGCCAGCGCGCCGCCAATCGCCGACCCGCCCATGCCCGCGACGACCAGCCCCGCGGGCGTATCCCAATCCTGCATGATCGCCGAATCCACGCGCCACAGCGCGTCGCGCAAATGCTCCGGCAGCGCGAGGACGTCGGCCAGCTGACCGGAAACGTCAACCTGCGCGATCGCTTCGCGTGAGAGTGTCATCGTGTCTTCGGGCATCAGAATTTCAGCGCTCCATCCGGGAGGGTGACGCCCGGGAAGATACGCGCACCGCGGGTGATCACGTTGTCTGCCCCGATCGTAACCCCTTCGCCGAGCACCGCCCCACCGGTGATCTGGGTGTTGTCGCCGATGCGCGCCCCCGCCGCGATGATGCAGTCGCGCAGCGTGCAGTTCTCGCCGATCTCCGCGCCGCTCCAGATCACCGAGCGCTCGACGTTGCTGCCCGCCCCGATCGACACACCCTGCCCGAGCACCACCATGCTGCCCACGTGCGCCGTCGCCGCCACCGTCACACCAGCCTCCAGCACCGCCGGCGGGATCACGCGTCCCTTGACGTCCGCGCCGTCAGCCACCGCCAGGAACCCGTCGCCCATCCGCGCCTGCACAGCCGTCGCCACATTGCCCTCGATGATGTCGAACGTACCCTGCAGGTAACGCTCGGGCGTGCCGATGTCGAGCCAGTACCCGTCCGACACGAACCCGTAGAGCCCCGCGCCGATCAGCAGCGGCCACACCTCGCGCTCGATCGACACGTTGCGGTCGGGCGCAACCAGACTCAGCACCTCGCGCTCGAGCACGTACGCGCCCGCGCTGATCAAATTCGTGTCGATCTGGTCCGAACTCGGCTTCTCGACGAACTCGCGCACCGACTGGTCGTCGCGCAGCCGCACCAGCCCATACGCGGAGGGATCCTCGACCGGCACCAGCGCGAGCGTCGCCTTCGCGCCGCTGCGCTCGTGTTGAGCGATCTGCGCCGTCAGGTCGATGTCGGTGAGCACGTCGCCGTTGAGCATCAGGAAGCGCTCGTCGAGCATCGGCTCGGCGAACTTCAACGCCCCCGCCGTGCCGCGCGGGTCGGGCTCCTCGACGAACCGCAGCCGCAACCCGAACTCCGACCCGTCGCCGAGCACGTTGCGCACGCTCGTGGCCAGGAACCCGCACGACATGATCACGTCGTCAACGCCATGCGAGCGCAACCACTCGAGCATGAACGAGATGAACGGCCGGTCGACAAGCGGCACCACCGGCTTCGGCACCGTCGAAGTCAATGGCCGCAAGCGCGTTCCCTCGCCGCCGACCAGGATCACTGCCTGCATGCTCGGCACCTCCCGCTCGTTACCGACAGCACATTCGCATCATCCCCCGGAAGCATCGCACGCCGAGCCCGGAAACGAATCGGGCGCGCCGCTACACGCCTCACCCGCGGCCGCTGCCCTCGTGCTCACCCGCAGCCGGTGCCCTCGTGCTCATCCGCGGCCGATGCCCTCGTACGTCAGCCCCGCCGCGCGCACCGCATCCTGGTCGAGCGCGTTGCGCCCATCGATCACGAGCGTGCCATTCATCTCGGCGGCCACCGCGCCCCAGTCGAGCTCCAGCAGCTCGGGCCACTCGGTGACCAGCACAACCGCGTCGGCGCCGCGCACGGCATCCAAGGCGGTGCCCTCCAAGCGCAGACCCGGCATCAGCTTGAGCGCCTCCTCAGCCGCAATCGGGTCATACGCGGTGACGTCCGCCCCGTCGGCGTTCAGGCGCGCGGACAGCACCAGCGAGGACGCCTCGCGCATGTCATCCGTGTTGGGCTTGAACGCGAGCCCGAGCAGCGCCACGCGCTTGCCGACGAGCCCGCCCATGTGCTTCACGAGCTTGCTCATCACGCGCCGCTTCTGCAGCTCGTTGACCTCGATCACTGCCGTCAACAGCTGGAAGTGGTACCCCGAGTTGCCCGCGAGCTGCTTGAGCGCGCTGACATCTTTGGGGAAGCAGTTCGACGTCACGACACCACCACTGACCGCCACCGTGTGTGAGTGTGGGACTTCCAGCGAGTACACATGACCCGAGTAGGACTCGCGCCGGGCGTCGGTGATCCGCACCCACGGCAAACTGCCCCCGAACCGGCGGTACCCAGTGGGGGCGATGCGCTTGCGCTGCTGCCCCACAGCCGCGAGCACACCGACACGATCGCGTTCCGGCACGAGGGCTATCGCCCGCTCGATCTGATCGGCTCCGCTCACACGGATCCAATGGGTGTCCTTGGTGGACAACGCCGTGCGGCCCACCCGCCGGGACGCCACGATTCCCAGCCCACTGAGCAACCGCAGCACCCCATCGGCAAGTTCATCCGAGACGGTACCCAGCTCGAGGATCACGCTCGGACCGCCATTGATCAAGGACCATGAGCCATCGCCCTCCCACAGGCCGGACAGCAAAGCCCACTTCTCAGCATCTGCCGCATCCCAGATCAGATCCGGCAGCCGCTGCTCATAGCCGTTGCGACCCAACCCCAGAACCTTGTTCCAGAACGCGCCGATCAGGCGAGACTGGACGATCACCTGATGAGCAGTCGGAGAGCGCCAGGTGCGAGCTGTCACCCCGTGCCGCAGCCAGAACGCGGCCACATCGTCGACCAGGTGCTGCTCCTTGGTGGGATGGAACGACCAGAAGATCTTCACGGTATTGCGATCATCGAAGGACATGTTGCCCTCGGCGAGGTAAAGCCCCACCACCCGCCAGAACGCTCGATCGACGGCGATCGACGAAGCGACATACGCGCCATTGCTGGCGGTGCCAAGCGCGCCGTCTCTCCACCCCAAGTCGGCTCGCACCGCCTCGTCGAGACGCACAGCCCCGCTGCGGCGAACATCGCCCGTCCTGGCGGCTGCGCCACGAGCACCGACGAAGATCTGGCGTCGATCCTCGATCGGTCGCTTGACGAGCTCATCGACAGCACTCCGGGGCATCCGCAGGATTACATCTTCAGCCTGCAAGCCCGCGGCTTCGATCGACGAGTCGAGCGGATAGGAGATCTCCGACTCACACTCGTCCTTCGGGTCCGCCCCAGCCAGCGGTACCCAGTCGCCTCTCGTAAGCTCGAAGGCGAGCTTCACCTCGGTGTGCGCGCGGGCGCCATCGCCGACCACCCATGGATGGTCGGGCGTGGTCCGAACTCGGCGACCCATCTTGGTGCGCACCTCGATCAGCTCGCCTTCATAGGGTCGCCTGGTTGCCGCCATGACCGGCAGGAACTCCACCCGCTCCTCGCCCCGCACCCAGGACAACACTTCGAGTCCCTCAGGTTCAAGCACCTCTGTGTCTGAGCCTGCGCCAAACGCACGCAGCGCATCTTCGGAATCGATGGTCTCGCCCTCCGGGCTCAGCCGCTCCCACAGCTGCTCGAACGTCAGGAGGCTCGTGCGGCCATGGCGTCTGGCCAACACCGTCTCCTGTGGAGCGAAGCATGAACCGCCGTAGCCAATCCCAGCCTGCAGGAATTTCGAGCCGATGCGCTCGTCGAGACCCATGCCGCGCGCGACCTCGACGACGTCGGCGCCGGTCTCCTCGCACACGTTGGCGATCTCGTTGATGAACGAGATCTTGGTCGCCAGAAACGCGTTGGACGCGAGCTTGACCATCTCGGCGCTAGCGATGTCCGTGCGCACGACCGGCGCATCGAGCGCCGAGTAGAGCTGCACCACCGCATCGCCGGCCCAGTCGCCATTGTCGCCGACCACAACCCGGTCGGGCGCGAGGAAATCCTTGACCGCCGAGCCTTCCTTGAGGAACTCCGGGCAGCTCACGTAGCGCAGCCCCGGCTTGCCCTGCTCGCCGAACACGCGCTGGATCGACGCGCCGGTGCCACACGGCACCGTCGACTTCATCACCAGCGCGTGGCGATCGGACGCCGGGATCGCAGCCACGACCGCGTGTACCGCGGACAGGTCAGCGTCGCCTGAGTACGTCGGCGGCGTGCCAACCGCCACGAACAGCAGCCGCGCGCGCTCGAGCGCGTGCGCGAGATCGGTGGAGAAGTGCAGCCGCTCGTTGTGCCGGATCAGCAGCTCCTCCAACCCCGGCTCGTAAATTGGCACCTCACCGCGCTTCAGCCTGGCGATCTTCTCCGCATCGATGTCGACGCACCAGACTTCGCTGCCGAGCTCGGCGAAGCCGGCGGCGGTCACAAGGCCCACATACCCAGTGCCGATCACGCCGATCGGCTCACGCTCAGTGCTCATAGGCGGGGAAGGCTAGCCGGTGGGGCGCAGCTCGCGCGGCTCGGCGCCGTCCAGGCGTTCGGGCAGCAGCCGGACGAAGTCGCCGAGCGCCTGGCGATAACGCGTGAGTGAGCTGACCGACACCCATTCGTGCGGCCCGTGGTGGCCGCCCCCGATGGGCCCGAACTCGACAGCCGGGATCCCCGCCTGCAGGAACGAGATCGCATCCGACGCTCCATCGCGCCCGACGCTCAGCGCCTCGCCCTCAATCGAGCGCGACACCGCGTCGCGCAGCGCCAGCACGCCGGGGTCGCTGCGCGACACCGTGGCCGGGTGGTGGATGAAGCAGCGTTCGATGCGCAGATCGGCGATCGAGCGGATCTGCTCGAGAATGCGCTCGGGGTCCTGCTCCGGCAGGTAGCGGATGTCGACCTCGATCTGGCAGCGGTCGGGCACCTTGTTGAACGCATCGCCGCCCTCGATCCGTGCGAGGTTGATCGACGGGCGGTCGAACATATCCGAGGACTCGCGGCTGAACGGCAGCGTCTCGATGCGCCGAAACGCGTCGTGCGCCTTCAGGATCGCGTTGTCGCCGAGCCACGGGGTCGAGCCGTGCGCGGCGGTGCCGGACAGCTCCAGCCGCACCGCCAGCACGCCTTTGGCCTGTACGCCGATGTGCAGGTCCGTCGGTTCGCCTGTGATGGCGAAGTCGCCATGCAAACCCTCAGCGACGAGTGTGTCGATCGAACGACTCTCGACATCCTCGGACTCTTCGTCGGGCACGCACACGAGCAGCACGCGCATGCGTGTCTGCTCGGCAGCGTCGCGCAGCGCGCACATCATCGCCCCGAGCGCGCCCTTCATGTCGTACGCGCCGCGCCCGATCAGCCGGTCGCCCTCCACGCGCGGCTCGAACTGGTCCGCGTGCGCCGGCACGACGTCGATGTGCCCGTGGAAGATCACCCGCGGCGCCTCGGCCGGGCCGACCTCAGCCAGCAGCACCGGCAGGCCGTCGTGGATCTGCTCGCGCACGGGCAGATCGCGTGCCTCCAACCAGCCTTTGACGAACTCCGCAGCGCGGCGCACGCCGTCGGCCGTGGAGGTGTCGTAGGCGATCAGGCGCTCGGCTAGTACGCGTTCGTCCATCAGCTACCAGAGCACCAACACGTCGTACAGCGCAATCTGTTTGTCGCGCGTCACGACGGTCAGTCCTTCATTCTGTGCCTGAGCCACGATCATCCGATCAAATGGGTCTTGATGGTGTGGCGGCAGAGCACCCGCACGGATACCGTGCACGGATAGCACGGGAAGCTCCACGAACCCATGCTCACTCATCGTGTCGAGCAGATTGTCGGGCACTTCGAGCTTGCCCTGAGCGCGTTTGATCGCGATCTCCCAGATCGACGCCGCGCTGAAGAACAGCGGGATATCCGGATCCTCCATCGCCGCGCGCGCGCCAACCCCGAGTCGCCCGTCGTCGGCCCGCCACCAGAGCAGCGTGTGGGTGTCGGCCAGCAGGGAGCTCAATCCCGCATGCCAAACAGACGCTCGATCTCCTCGTCGGGCTCATCGAAGTCGTCGCTCATCCAGATCTTGCCGCGAAGATCACCCGGAACGCGACGCTTGCGCTCGGGGGTGTAGGCGGTCAGCTTCACCACAGGCTTCTGTCCGCGGCGGATGATGATCTCTTCGCCGGCTTCAGCACGCTCGATCAAACGTGACAGCTGAGTTTTGGCCTCGGTGACGCTTACAGGCCGGGACATAGCTCATTTATAGCAGACCTGGTCACCCTGGTCTACTCTCTGGCGAGATGGTCGGCGTCAGGCCTCAACGGCCAGGAACGTCGGCGTCAGGCCTCGACGGCCAGAAACGCTTCGTAGCGCTTGATGTCGCGCTCGGCGCGCGCTTCTTCCTCGCTGCCGTCGGGCGCGCGCTCGGCGCCCGCGCGTGCGTCTGACAGCTTCGTCTCGATGCTCGAGCGCTCGAGCGCGCCGGGTGCGATCGCCTCCTCCACCAGCAGCAGCGCGCGGTTCTCGGAGAACTGCAGATACCCCTCCGCCTGCGCGAAGCGCACGACGTCGGTATCCGAGCGGTACAACCGCAGCTCGGTCGGCTCCAGCAGCGCGAGCAGCGGCTCGTGGTTGGCGTAGATGCCGATCGACCCGACCGCTGTGCGCGTGGAGATCAGCTCGACCTCCTCGGAGAACACCTCGCCCTCGGGCGTCAGCACGTCGACTGGAAACTTGGCGTGCGCCACGGCCGCGTCAGTCCTTCTTCGCCGCTTCGACGACCTGGTCGATCGTGCCCTTCAGGAAGAACGCGCTCTCCGGCACCTCGTCGTGCTTGCCCTGGATGATCTCGTCGAACCCACGGATCGTCTCGGCGATCGGCACGTACGCGCCGGGCGTGCCGGTGAACTGCTCAGCCACGAAGAACGGCTGCGACAGGAAGCGCTCGACCTTGCGCGCGCGCTGCACGATCACCTTGTCCTCGTCGGACAGCTCGTCGATGCCGAGGATCGCGATGATGTCCTGCAGCTCCTTGTAGCGCTGCAGGATCTCCTTGACGCGGTTGGCCACGCGGAAGTGGTCGTCGCCGAGCACATCCGCCTTGAGGATCGTCGACGTCGAATCCAGCGGATCGACAGCCGGGTAGATGCCCTTCTCGGAGATCGCACGCGAAAGCACCGTGGTGGCGTTCAGGTGCGCGAACACCGACGCCGGCGCCGGGTCGGTGAGGTCGTCAGCCGGCACGGAGATCGCCTGCACCGAAGTCACCGAGCCCTGGCGGGTGGAAGGGATGCGCTCCTGCAACTGTCCCATCTCGGTCTCGAGCGTCGGCTGGTATCCGACCTGCGAAGGCATGCGCCCGAGCAGCGCCGACACTTCCGAGCCGGCCTGCACGAAGCGGAAGATGTTGTCCACGAACAGCAGCACGTCCTGGCCCTGATCGCGGAAGTACTCCGCCATCGTCAAGCCGGAGAGCGCCACGCGCATACGCGCGCCGGGCGGCTCGTTCATCTGCCCGAACACGAGCATCGTCTTGTCGAGCACGCCCGATTCCTTCATCTCCAGCCACAGGTCATTGCCCTCGCGCGAACGCTCGCCGACGCCGCAGAACGCCGACAGCCCGCCGTGCTCCTTGGCGAGGTTGTGGATCAGCTCCTGGATCAGCACGGTCTTGCCGACGCCGGCGCCGCCGAACAGCCCGACCTTGCCGCCCTTGGCGTACGGCGCGAGCAGGTCGATCACCTTGATGCCAGTCTCGAACATCTCGGTCGTCGGGGTCAGGTTCTCCGCGCGCGGAGCCGACTGGTGGATGCCGCGCCGTTCGACATCCTTGGGCATCTCAGCACCGAAGTCGATCGGCTCGCCGAGCACGTTGAAGATGCGCCCGAGCGTGATCTCGCCGACCGGCACGGTGATCGGGCCGCCGGTGTCGAGCACTTCGACGCCGCGCGCGAGCCCGTCGGTGGTGTCCATCGCGACCGCGCGCACGCGGTCGTCGCCGAGGTGCTGCTGGACTTCGCACACAAGCACCGCGTCGTTGCCGTCCGCGTCCTTGCGCGCGACCGTGATCGCGTGGTTGATCTCGGGCAGCTTGTCGGTGAACACGGCTTCGATCACGACGCCCTGGATCTCCTCGATGCGGCCGACGTTGCGCTCGCTGGACGCGTTCTCAGAGCGCTCGCTGGTTGGCGTGGGTGCGGTGCTGGCTTCCATTGAGTGAATCTCCTCTGTCGCTCTAAGACTTAAGTTGATGGGCCTGGACCATGCTTAGGTCAGCCCCTCAGCGCCGGCCACGACTTCCATGATCTCCTGGGTGATCTCGGCTTGGCGGGCGCGGTTCATTTGCAAAGTCAGGTCGGTGATGATGTCGCCGGCGTTGTCCGACGCGCTGCGCATCGCGGTCATCTGCGCGCCGAAGAACCCGGCAGTCGACTCGATCAGCGCACGGTAGATCGAGATCTCGACGTAGTCCGGGATCAGGCGCTTGAGGATCTCCTCGGGCCCGGGCTCGTATTCGACGAGCGCGCGCGGACCCGCGTGAGCGCCGCTGCCGCCGTGGGCATCGCCGCCACGCGCATCGCCGCCACTTGAATCACCGCCATGAGCAGCGCCGCCGCTGGCATCAGCGTCGCCGGTGTCTGCCCCGTCGTCCCCGCCGGTGAGCGTGGCCTGGGAGAGCGGCAGCAGCGTCTCGCGTGTCACGTGCTGAGTCAACGGTGAGACGTACGAGTTGTAGAGGATGTCCACGCGGTCGAGCTTGCCGTCGATGTACCCGGTCACGAGGTCATCGGCGATCGAGCGTGCATCGGCGTACGCGGGCCGATCGGTGAACCCGGTGTACGTGCCGGTGAGCTCGCGCCCGCGGAACGTCAGCGAGGACGCGCCGCGCCGGCCGGTGGCGTACCAAACGGTCTGCTTGCCCTCCTCCTGCAGCTCCGTCCCAGCGCGGATGCCCGCGCGGATGATCTGGGAGTTGAACCCGCCCGCCAGCCCGCGATCGCCGGTGATCAACAGCAGCCCGACGTTCTCGACGGTCTCGCGCTCGACCAGCAGCGGCAGCGACGACGCTTCGGCGCCCGCCGCCTCGGCCGCCTGGCGCGTCATGCGCCGGATCGCGTCGGCGTACGGGCGCAGCGACGCGATCCGCTGCTCCGCGCGACGCAAGCGCGCAGCCGCAACCATCTCCATGGCACGGGTGATCTTCTGGATGTTCTTGACCGAGGAGATCCGGTTCTTGACGTCGCGCTGGCTGGCCATGATCAGGGTCTGCGGCTCGCGCTCAGGCGGGCTGCGGCTCCTTCTCGGACTGCGCTGCTGAATCGCCGGCCGCGGCGTCGGCGGACGCGTCGCCGGCGCTGTGCGGCGCGTTGCCCTCGCCGGCGCTCAGCGGCGAGTCGTCGTCCAGCGGCTGACCCTCCTCGTCGAGGTCGTACCCGAAGTCGCGCGCGAACGCCTCGACCGCCGCCTTGACCGCGCTCTGGGTGTCGTCCTTCCAGTTGCCGGCCGCGATCTGCTGACGCACGTCGTCGTGCTGGGAGTGCATGCGCTCGACGAGACTCGCCAGGAACTCCGGCACGCGCTCGACGTTGAGGCGGTCGATGTACCCGTTCGTGGCCGCGTAGATCTGCACCGTCTGATCCTCGACCGGCAGCGGCTCGCGCTCGTGCTGGTTGAGTGTCTTGACCAGGCGCTCGCCGCGGGCGAGCGTGCGCTGCGTGTCGGCGTCGAGATCCGACCCGAACTGCGAGAACGCCTCCAGGTCGCGGAACTGCGAGAGCTCTAGCTTGATGCGCCCGGCGACCTTCTTCATCGGGCTGATCTGGGCGTTGCCGCCGACGCGCGACACGGAGATGCCGACGTTGATGGCCGGGCGCACGCCGGAGTTGAACAGCTTCGGCTCCAGGAAGATCTGCCCGTCGGTGATCGAGATCACGTTCGTCGGGATGTACGCGGACACGTCGCCGGCCTGCGTCTCGATGATCGGCAGCGCCGTCAGCGACCCGCCACCGAGCTCGTCGTTGAGCTTGACCGAGCGCTCCAGCAACCGCGAATGCAGGTAGAACACGTCGCCCGGGTAAGCCTCACGGCCCGGCGGGCGGCGCAGCAGCAGCGACATCTGGCGATACGCGTACGCGTGCTTGGTGAGGTCGTCGTACACGCACAGCGCGTGCTTGCCGGCGTACAGGAAGTGCTCAGCCATCGCACAGCCGGCGTACGGCGCCATGAACTTGATCGGCGCCGCCTCGTCGGCGGGCGCGGCCACGATGATCGTGTTGTCGAGCGCGTTGTGGTCGTCGAGCAGCTGCGCGAGCGCCACGACGGTCGACATGCGCTGTCCGATCGCCACGTACACCGACACGACACCGGTGTCGCGGTTGTTGATGATCGTGTCGATCGCGATCGCGGTCTTGCCGGTCTGACGGTCGCCGATGATCAGCTCGCGCTGACCGCGCCCGATCGGGATCATCGCGTCGATCGCCTTCAACCCAGTCTGCATCGGCTCCGTGACCGGCTGGCGCTGCACGACCCCGGGCGCCTTGAACTCCGCCGGGCGCGTGTCGGTGGTGGCGATCTCGCCCTTGCCGTCCAGCGGACGCCCGAGCGGGTCGACGATCCGTCCGAGCAGCGCGTCGCCGACCGGGATTTCCAGCAGACGGCCGGTGCGCTTGACGGTGTCGCCCTCGGAGATGTGCTCCCACTCGCCGAACAGCACCGCGCCGACGTTGTCGGATTCGAGGTTGAGCGCCAGCCCGGTGACCCCGTGCGGCAGCTCGAGCATCTCGAACGACATGCAGTTCTCCAAGCCGTGCAAGCGCGCGATGCCGTCCGCGACGGACAGCACGGTGCCGACCTCGGTCAGCTCGGTCGAGCCGGCGTCGAGTCCTTCGATGCGGCTCTTGAGGATGCTGGTGATTTCATCAGGGTTGATCTGCATGTCGTTACCTAAGCGGCTCCTTGGGCGACCTGCTTGCGCAGGTGCTCCAATCGGTTGCGGATGGATGCGTCGAGGATCGAGTTGCCGACCCGGATCACGATCCCACCCAGGATGTCGGGGTCGACGAGGGCGGTCAGCGAAACCTTGCGACCGGTGCGCTGGGAGATGCGCTCGCCGAGACTGGCGGTGGTGGAGTCGTCGAGCTCGATCGCGCTCGTGATCTGGACCGGCAGCAGCTTGTTCTCCTGCTCCCACAAGCGCTCGTACTGCTTGCGCACGCGGAAGATCACCGGCATGCGGTGGTTCTCGATCAGCAGCTTCAGGAAGTTCACGAACTGCTCGTCAGCGCCGTCGAGCACGCGCGCGAGCGCATCCTGCTTCTCCTTGGTCGAGAAGTACGGCGAGAAGAAGAACACCCGCAGGTCGTGGCTCTGATCGAGTGCGTCGACGAACTGCCCGAGCTGCTCGCGCAGCTCGTCGAGCTTCGCGTGCTCGTGCGCGACGTCGAACAGCGCGCGGCCATATACGCGGGCTAGCTCCTCCATCAGTTGCCGGCCGCCCCCGCGGAGATGCCAGAGAAGTCGAGCTCGTTGAGCGCTTCCTCGACCAAACGCTTCTGATCGGCGCTGTCGAGCGTCTTGCGCGTGACCTTCTCGGTCGCAAGGATCGTCAGGTCGGCGACCTCACGGCGAATCTCCTGCAGCGCTCGCTGCGTGGCTGCCTCGATGTCACGCTCCACGCGAGCAGTCGCCTGCGCGGCGAGCTCGCGTGCCTGCTCCTTGGCCTCACGCTCGTGCGTCTCGGCGACCTGGCGTGCGCGCTGCACGATCTCATCGGACTGCGCGCGCGCGTCCTTCAGGCGCTCGCGGTACTCGCTCAGCAGCTGATCGGCCTCCTGGCGCGTGCGCTCCGCAGTGTCGATCGACTCCTCGATCGCCTTCTGGCGCTTGTCCAGCGCCTCGCTGATCCGCGGGAACGCGAGCCTCGACAGCAGCAGCATCGTCAGGCCGAACACGAGCAGCGTCCAGACCATCAGACCTATGCCGGGCTGAACCAGGAAGCTTCCGCTGCTGGCAGCCGTAACGGTGTGAACGCCGAGCATCTCCGAACCGTCCTAGACGATGAAGGCAGCCAGCAGACCTGCCACCAGCCCGTAGAAGAAGCACGCTTCGGTCAGCGCGAAGCCCAGCCACTGGATCTGCGTGATCTCGTCGCGCATCTCCGGCTGACGCGTAACCGCTTCGATCACCTTGCCGAAGATGATGCCGATGCCGACGCCGGCGCCGACGGCACCGAGACCGCCGCCCACGCCGAGACCGATCGATTTACCGGCCTTGGCGATATCGGCATCCGCCAAGAGTGTGATGAGGGCGAGGTGCAGCACAGTGACTCCTTCTCTTGTTACTTAGTGGTGCTCGGCGACAGCGCCGCCGAGATAGATGGCAGTGAGAGTGGCGAAGATGAACGCTTGCAGCGCGGCCACCAGCGCGACCTCAAACGCGAACAGCAGGACCCCGAACGGGATCGTCAGCCAGCCGAGCGCCGCGATCCCGAGCAGCACGGCCAGCGCGCCGGCCATGAACAGGATGATCAGGTGGCCGGCGAGGATGTTGGCGAACAGACGCACCGACAGCGACATCAGGCGCATGAAGTTCGACAGCAGCTCGAGCACGAAGATGAACCCAGCCATCGGGCCGGTGACGCCGCCGGGGATCAGGCTCTTGAGGTAGCCGATCACGCCCTTGGCGCGGATGCCCTCGGCCGTGTAAGAGATGAACACGACGAGCGCCAGCGCCAGCGGGATCGAGAGGTTGGCGGTGGCCGCGTACAGCGAGAACGACGGGATGTGTGCGCCGAACACGTCGATCTTGTGCTCGGTGTTGGTCGGCAGCGGGATGTACCCGATCAGGTTCGAGAACAGGATGAACAGGAACAGCGTTCCGATGAACGGGAACCAGCGCGCCGCCATCTTCGCATCCATGTTGTCGCGCGTCACGTTCTGGCGCATCAGCTGGAACAGCAGCTCGACGGCGGTCTGCACGCGGTTGGGCCGCTGCTGCATACGCCGCGCTATGTAGATCATCGTCACGTTGGTGGCGATCGCCGCCAGGATCAAATAGAGCACGGCCTTGTTGATCGAGAAGATCCCGAGGTGCACCCAGTTGTCGAGCTTGAACTCGTTCTGCGGCTGGAAGTCGGCGTTGGTGACCCGGTGCCAGCCGGTCGCCACGACCAGGCCGATCACACCGAGCAGGTACACGCCGAGGAGCGTCTGCAGCTTGCGCTTGGTCGTCATGACGAGCTCGGGCTCCCGCTCGTGGACCGGCTGCCCGGGCGGCCGCCGTTCTCGATCACGGTCATCAGCAGGTACACGGTGAACGCGCCCAGCACGAGGCTCGCCGCCATCACGCCGTCGGCTTTGTCGCCGAGGTAGCGCGCGGCGATCACGAACAGCGCGACGATCCACACGCGCCCGAGCATTCCCGCCACATGCAGCCCCGCCTTCGCGCGCGGGTCACCCGAGCTCGCGGCGCGCTCGTGCAGCAGCGCCACGGCGAAGCGCGTCAGCAGCCACGCGCACGCGCCCAGTAGATATCCGAGCGCGGGCATGTCTGCGAGCAGCACGAACGGAGCTGTCATGAGCACGAGGCTCACGTCCAGGTAGCGAACGAAATACATCTCAGCGGGGAGATCCGGGGGGCTGCCGGCGGCACGTGGCGCCCAGGCGCTGATGACGACGGTGCAGCGAGGGGCTGCCCAGTAGGAACACACGCCAGCCGAATGGGCACGCGCGGCGCGCCAGACGGCGGCGCTGTGCAAGCGGCGGCGGCGTTAAGCGCCGCACCGTCGCACCTTCAGCGACCGGCCGCTTGACGAAGTGCAGGCGACCGGCGGAGTGCTCGCGCGTGCGCACCAGCGACGGCACGAACAACCCCGGGTCGAACGGATTGCTGAGCTTGCGCTCGAGCGGACTCTGCCGCGGCGGGTGCTGCTCGCCGGCGGACGGTTCGCCAGTCCCAGCGTCAGACGAGCCGGCGTTTTTGGGTGCGCCGGAATCGGCGCAGCAATCGCCCGCGTCTGTGTAGCCTTCGGTGGCGTCGAAATCTGGCATGTGCTGTGGGGCGGCCACCCTACAGACGCGAAAGCCGGGGGCTTTCATGGTGAACCGGCTGATGCGCGGTTCTGGCGTCCGTGGGAGCCGCTTGTGAGTCTACCTGTTCTTGGACTTCGTAACAAGTTTGTGACATGCGGTACGCGCTTGGCGCTTGCGCGACGAGCACCGCGAGCGCCATCGTCGCCAAGCCCGCGAACACGTCCAGCAGGAAGTGATTTCCGGTGGCCAGCACCGCCACCGTCGTCAGGCACGGATACAGGATCGCCAGCACCCTGACCCAGAGACGCCCGGATGCGCGCCACAGCACCAGCCCGCACCACGCGGCCCAGGCCATGTGCAGCGACGGCATCGCCGCGAACTGGTTGGCGTGCGCCGCGAGCGTGCCGGTGTGCCAGGAGCCGAACGCATGCGTGTCGGCCACGACGTCGGTGTAGCCCGCGAGCATCCGCGGCGGCGCCACCGGGTAGCGCCAGAACACGACCAGACCGAGCACGTTGATCAGGATCAGCGAGTTGCGCAGCGGCCGGTAGAGGTCGGCGCGCCGCCACCACAGCCATCCGAGCAGCCCGAGCGTGACCACGAAGTGCGCGTTGTCGTAGTAGTCCGAGAGGATCGTCCCGAGCGTGTGGTGCCCGCCCAGCCAGCGGTTGAACGCACGCTCAGGGTCGAGCCGCAGCACGCGCTCCAGGTGCAGCACCCCGCGCGCGTGCGCCAGCGCCGCCTCCTGGCGCAGCGGCTGGAGGTTGTTGATCGCGTCGTACACCCAGCACAGCCAGGCGATCGTCAGCAGCTCCACCCACCAGCGCGAGCGTGTCGAAGACGACTTGGTCACAAGCTCCGATCCTCTCACAAGCGAACGTCGCTCAAACCGCGCTCGGCGAGCGTCTCGAGCACGCGTGGCAGCGCCGCGGCGGTGCGTCGCCAGGAGTCCCGCGCGCTGTAGTCGTCAGCGTCGTGCAGCAGCAGCACCGAGCCCTCGCCGACGCCGTCGGTGACGCGCGCGGCGATCGACTGCGCCGTGGCACGCGCCTCCCAGTCGCGGCCCCAGTGCGTCCACAGCAACGTGCGCCAGCCCCTCGAGCGCGCGAGCCGCAGCGCAGCCGCGTTCAGCACGCCATACGGCGGGCGGTAGAGCACGGGCGCGCAGTCGGTGCTGTCGATGATCGCCGCCTCGGCGCGGTCGATGTCGGCGCGCACCTGTGCCGGCGTCAGGCGCAGCAGATTGCGATGGCGATCGCAGTGCAGCCCGATCTGATGCCCAGCCGCGACCAGCTCGCGCGCCAGCCCAGGGTTGCGACGCACCTGCTCGCCGACGAGGAAGAACGTCGCGTGTACACCGGCCGCGGCGAGCAGCTCCAGCATCGCCGGCGTGCCCTGCGCGTGCGGACCGTCGTCGAACGTCAGCGCGAACCCAGCGCGCGTGGGCGTGCGATCCTCGACGCCGAGCGGCCCGCGCAGCGCCGGCCAGACGCCAGCAAGCCCTGGCAGCAGGTAGCCGACGAGCGGCGCCATCGTAAGCACGCCCAGCAGCGGAGCGGCGGTGAGGCTGCGATGATCGGAAGCAGTCATGGTCGAACTCGTCTTGGGAATCGCGGCCGCAGTGGGCGCATCCAGCCTCTACAGCCTAGGGGTCGCGTTCCAGGCGATGGATGCCAAGGAAACGCCCCACGAGGAGCACCTGCGGCTGGCGCTGGCGTGGAGCCTCGTACGGCGCGCGCGCTGGCTGCTCGGAACAGGTCTGTCGATCCTCGGCTGGCCGCTGCAGGTGGTCGCGTTGCTGCTCGCGCCGCTCGCGGTCGTGCAGCCGGCGATGGCCGTCGGCCTGCTGGTGCTGATGGCGCTCGCACAGCGGATGCTCGGCGAGCACGCCGGCCGGCGCGAATACCTCGCGATGGGCGCGATCCTGCTCGGGGTGGTGGGCGCCGGCCTGACCGCGCCCGGGCGCACCACGACGCACGCAGACAACTTCGCGCTGACGCTCGTGCTGGTCGGAGTCGGCGTGGCGGGCCTGGCGCCGTACCTGCTGCGCACGCTCGGCCGCCAGCTGGCGTCGGTGACGATGGTCGGCGCCGGCATGTGCTTCGCCTGGAGCGGCGTCGCCACGAAGCTGGCGTCTGACGATCTCTCCAACGGGCACCTCGTGCTGGCCGGCATCTGGGGGCTGTCGACCGCCGCCGCATCCGGCATCGGTCTGCTGAGCGAAGCGAGCGCGATGCAGTCACGCCCCGCGATCCAGGTGGCGCCGGTGGTGTTCGTGACTCAGACAGTGGTGCCGGTGGTGCTCGCGCCGCTGCTGCTCGGCGAGCGCTTCGGCCACACGCCTTGGAGCGGAGTGCCGCTCGTAGCGTCGCTGACGCTGCTGGTCGCAGGCGCCGCGCTGCTCGTGCGCTCGCCCCTGCTGCTAGCCCTGATGGAAGGCGAACTCGTCAGCGACGTGAGCGGCTCGGCGCCCAGCCCCTCGCGGCCGAGCCAGGACACGATGCGCTCCAACCCGCGCACCGACGAAGGCGAGCCGTCGAGCGTCACCACCAGCACGTCGCCGGCGCGCGTCGCACGCTGAGGCAGCGGGCCGCTCGCATCCAGCCGCAGCGCGCCGCGCACCGGGATCGCTCCCTCCGTGCGCGCCATCACGAGCTGGCCGAGGATCAGATTGCGCGGCTGCAGGAAGTAGAAGTGGTGGCGCAGCCCGAGCGCACGCGCCTGCGAGCGCAGCACGCCACGTGTGCGCATCCAGCGCAGCGGACCGGCGCTCGGCGCCTGCGGCAGCAGCTCGTCCCCGAGCGCGCGCAGTCGCGTGATCGTCGTCGGGGTGAGCACCCCCGGGTCGGCGAACGACACGTGTACGCCATCCGCCGCCAGCTGCGCAGCGACCGCCGGCATCGCGCTCGCCGGAGCGCTCACGATCACGCCCACGGCACGCTGATCGGTGCTCACCTGCGTCAGCGGATGCACGCGCAGGATCACACCCGCCAGCGCCGTCACCTCGTCGGTGGACATCATCCACGTCCCCACGCTCAGCAGCAGCGCGAGCTGCATCGCCAGCGCCGCAACCCGCATGCGCCAGGCGGGGATCAGACGCACGCGCCGGGGCGTGTTCAACACCAGATCGGCCGCCCCGGCGTCCGGCGTGCTCGTGGACGTGGGCGGCGCCAGCTGCTCATGCTGGGACAGCTCTCCAGCGAAGCTCGCCTCGATGTGCCGGCGCAGCTCCACGGTGTCGTTCGCGAGCCGCACCAGGTCGAGCTCGGCCATCGCCCGTGTGTTGATGCGCGCGTGGCCGACGGGCAAGCCGTAGGACACCACCGGGGTGCCGGTGGCCATCGCCTCCAGACACGTCACCCCGCCAGTCGAATGCACGAGCGCGTCGGCAGCCGCCAGCAATTCGGGCATCTTGTCGGTGAACCCGTACACGTGTACGCGCGCATCGTCGAGGAACGCGTGCTCGAGGCTCTGCTTGAGCTGCTCGTTGCGCCCGGCCAGGCAGACGATGCTGCTGAGATCCTGCACGCGCGCGAGCTCGCGCACCGCGCCGGCGATGTCGCCCACGCCCCAGCCGCCGCCCGAAACGACCACCATGCGACCTTGCTCGGGCAGCCCGAGCGCGCTCCGGGTCTCCAGCGGACAGCGCGGAGTCAAGAACTCGGCGGAGATCAGCGGGCGCACGAGCCGCACGCTGCCGGCGCCGGCGATGCGCTCGACCGACGGCATCGACTCGCCGTACATCACCAGGTGCATGTCGATGCCCGGCTGCGCCCAGAAGAACAGCCCGGTGAGATCGGTGATCGTCGCAACCGTCGGCGCGCTCACGATGCTGCGACGACGCAACCGCGCGAGCACCACCGTGACAGCCGGATACGTGGACACGATCACATCCGGCTCGTGCGCAGCGATCGCCCGCGCGAGCGGGCGCGAGCCCAGCATGCACAGCTGCCAGCGCGCGAACCAGCGGATCGGTAACACGTGCTCCAACAGCCAGTAGACGACGGTGTACGTCCAGGGGATGAAGCGCAGCTGGATGCGATACCCGTCCTCGACCACCGGGCGCAACAGCCGGCCCATGGCCGCAAGCCCGTCTATCACCGTAACCTGGGGCGGCTCGGACAGCTCGCCGAGCTGCTCGGCGAGCGCGCGCGCCGCGGCGGCATGACCCTCGCCCACGTCGGCAGACAGGATCAGCACACGCCGCGGACCAGGGGTCCGCGGCGGAGGGGATTGAGAGTGGCGGCGGCGCATAAAGGTCAAGCTCCGTCAGGCCGAGCGGCTGGACGGGCCTGCGTACACGCCCGCAGACAACCGTCCCTGCGGGGCGCGACAGGCACATACAGTACCGGGCGCATATGACGCTTGCACTACGCACGAACGGATTGACCGTGCGCATCCTCGGCGCGCTCGGGCTGCTCGAGATCGTGGGCGGAGCGCTGCTGCTCGCCGGCGGCGCGGCATCAGCGCCCTCGCAGTACGTGCCCGCCCGCGTCGGCGGCTTCCCCGACTGGCTGGCCGGGCCGCTGCGCTGGCTGGACCTGGGGATCGACCAAGACCGCTTCCAGGTGCTCGTGATCGCGATGGCGATCGGCTATGAGGCTGTGCTGCTCAGCGTGCGCGCGCTGCCCGCGTGGTCGGTGTACGCGGCCGTGCTCACCGCACACGCGATCCTGCTCGCCGGGCCGGTGCTGCTCTCCCAAGACCTGTTCGGCTACCTCAGCTTCGCGCGCCTCGGCGCGCTGCACGGGCTCGACCCCTACACCAACGCCGCAGCCGCGGCCCCACTGGACGCGGTGTACCCATTCACGGGCTGGCACGACGTGCATTCCCCCTATGGCCCGCTGTTCACGCTGCTCAGCTACGCGCTCGTGCCGCTCGGCGTGGCCGGCGGCGTCTGGGCGCTGAAAACGCTAGCCGTAAGCGCAAGTCTCGGCGCGGTCGCGCTGGTGGCGCAGGCCGCTGAGCGCACGGGCCGCTCCCCCGCCGCAGCCGCTGCCTTCGTGGGACTCAACCCCGTGCTGCTGATCTCCGCCGTCGGCGGCTTTCACAACGACATGCTGCTGGTGCTCGCGTTCGGCGCCGCGCTCGCGTTGAGCGCAGGTGCGCACCCGCGACTGCGCGCCGCCGTGGCCGCACTGGTCGCGGGCGTCGGCGTGAAGCTCTCCGCCGGGCTGGTGCTGCCGTTCGTGCTGCTCGCACCGCGCACGTGGCGAGCGCGCACATGGCTCGCCGCGGACGCCGCGGCCGGGCTCGTGCTGCTGGCGTTCATCGGCGTGCTCGGCTTCGGCACGCACGCGCTCGGGTTCGTCGGCGCGGTGCGCGAACAGCAGCAGCTCGTCGCCGTACACAGCGTCCCCGCCGAACTCGCGCGGCTGGTCGGCCTCAGCGGAGTGCCGGACTGGTGGCGCCACCTGTTCGCGCTCGCGTTCGCGCTGGTGCTCGCATTCGCGCTGTGGCGCACCGCGCGCGGCGCGGACTGGCGCGTCGCCGCCGGCTTCTCGACGCTCGCGCTGCTGGTATCGACCGCCTGGCTACTGCCGTGGTACGCGATCTGGGCGCTGCCGCTGGCAGCCGTCAGCAGCAACCGGCGCCTGCGCGCCGCGACGCTCGCGTTCTGCGTCTACGCGCTGCTCATCCGCCTGCCGCTCGCGGACCCGTGGCTGACGCCGGGTCAGTAGCCGGCGGCGGCTCGGGCGCCGGCGGCGGCTCGGGCGCCCGCTGCTCGAGCGGGGGCTGCTCGAGCGCCACGGCCGTCGCCGCCGGCTGCTCATCGGCTGCCGGGGCGATCGCTTCGAACTCGCCGGTCTCCAGATCCTGGCTGACGCTGCGCTCGATCTCCTCCAGCGACGCATCGGGGCGCAAACGCCGCAGACGGATCGTGTCCAGGCGACGGAACTTCAGGATCTCGAGCACGTACACGAGGTACACGCTGGCCGCCGCCACCAGCAGCCCGAGCGCGCCCATCACCAGCGACCAGCCGGTGTGCAGGTGCCCGTGGTGGTCGCTGTACGGCACGAACCGCAGCGCCAGCGCGAGCCCGGCGAGCATCAACGTCCAGGCGTACAGATACGCGACGGTGCGCCGGCGGCTGAACCCGATGCGCGCCATCCGGTGGTGGAAGTGCTCGCTGTCGGACTCGTAGATCGGGCGGCGGTACTTCAAGCGCTTGAGCACCACGAACGTCGTATCCAAAAACGGCACCGCGAGCAGGATCAAAGGCAGCACGAACGACACCACGATCGGCGTCTTGACCGCGCCCTCGACCGTCAGACAGCCCATCAGCAGCCCCAGCAGGTTCGAGCCGCAGTCGCCCATGAAGCTCGACGCGGGCGGGAAGTTGTGTACGAGGAAGCCCAGCGCCGCGCCGGCGGTGAGCGCCGCCAGCACCCCGGGAGCGCCGCGATCGAGGTCGAACGCCACCACCGCGAGCGCCGCCGCGATGATCGCGCACACGCCCGCCGCGAGCCCGTCGACGCCGTCGGAGAAGTTCACCACGTTCATCAATCCGACGAGCCCCACCACCGTCACCGCGCCACCCGCGTTGGGAAACGACAACCGGCCGAGGAACGGCAGCGTGATGAAATGCACGATCACCCCGTAATGCACGACGATCACCGCTGCGGCCAGCTGACCGCCCAGCTTCACCGCCGGCGGCAGATCGAGGCGGTCGTCGAGCGCGCCCACGAGCGTGATCAACCCAGCGCCGAGCAGCACCCCGTGCCACAGGCGACTGCCCGGCAGCCAGATCAAGCCGGCGACGAGCGCACCCGCGAAGATCGCCAGACCGCCCAGCAGCGGCGTGGCACGGTCAGACAGCCCACGCTCGCGTGGGTTGTCGATGGCGCCGACCGCCGTCGCAAAGCGCATCGTGACCGGCGTCAGCAGCGCGGTCACGGCAGCGGCGGCCAGGAAGGCGTAAAGCGCGTCTAGCTCGGTGAGATGCCGCATGGGGCGCCCCACAGCATCGCACGCACGCCGGCTATGCGGGTGCGGCTATGCGGGTGCGGCCGCCGCGAGCTGCTCGTAGAGCGGGTAGCGCTCGACGATCGCCTGCACGCGCTCGGTCAGCTGCGCCATGTGCTCGGCAAAGTCCGCCGCCAGCGCAGCAGCGATGATCTGACCGATCTCGACGAAGTCATCGCGCTGCAGCCCGCGAGTGGCGAGCGCCGGCGTGCCGATACGCAGCCCCGAAGCCTCCATCGGCGGACGCGGATCGAACGGCACCGCGTTGCGGTTGACCGTGATGCCGAGCTCGTGCAGCCGATCCTCAGCCTGCTTGCCGCTCAGCTCCGGCTGGCACTCGCGCAGATCGACGAGCGCCAGATGCACATCGGTGCCGCCGGTCAGCACGTTCACGCCGCCGCCCGCCTGCACCAGCTGCTCGGCAAGCGCCTGCGCGCCCTCGATCGTACGGCGCTGACGCTCGGCGAACAGCTCGCTCGCGGCGATCTTCAGCGCCACCGCCTTGCCCGCGATCACGTGCTCCAGCGGCCCGCCCTGCTGACCAGGGAAGATCGCCGAGTCGATCTTCTTGGCGTGCTCCTGCTTGCAGAGAATCAAACCGGCACGCGGACCGCCGATCGTCTTGTGCGTGGTGGTCGTCACCACGTCAGCACCGAACGCGATCGGGTTCGGGTGCAGCCCCGCGGCGACAAGCCCGGCGAAATGCGCCATGTCGACCATCAGCAGCGCTCCGACCTCGTCAGCGATCTCGCGGAAGCGCGCGAAGTCGAGCTGACGGGGATACGCGGACCAGCCGGCCAGCAGCAGCTTCGGCCGGCGCTCACGCGCGATCCGCGCGACCTCATCCATGTCGATCAGGCTGCTCTCACGATCGACTTCGTACGCGGCGATGTCGTACAACCGCCCGGACACGTTGATCTTCATGCCGTGCGTCAGGTGCCCGCCGTGCGCGAGCGACAGCCCCATGATCGTGTCGCCCGGAGTCAGCAGCGCGTGGTACACCGCCGTGTTCGCCTGCGCCCCGGAGTGCGCCTGCACGTTGGCGTGCTCAGCGCCGAACAGCGCCTTGGCGCGGTCGATCGCCAGCTGCTCGGAGATGTCAACCCACTCACAGCCGCCGTAGTAGCGCCGGCCGGGGTAGCCCTCGGCGTACTTGTTCGTCAGCACCGAGCCCTGGCACTCGAGCACCGCGCGCGGCACGAAGTTCTCCGAAGCGATCATCTCCAGCGTGCTCTGCTGGCGCTCGAGTTCGCCGCGCAGCACCTCCGCGATCTCGGGATCGACCTCGGCGAGCGGGCGGTTGAAGTAGTCGGGGCTGAGCTCGGACACGATGCACTCCTCCAGGGGGATGCGGATGTGGGTGCCCAGGCGCGCGGCTGTCGAGCATCGCCGTCGCTTCCCGGTGGTCGATTCCACCCAAGCGCCAGTCGCGACGGCGTCCACTGAGGCTAGCAAGGAGCGCAACAGACCTGTCAGCCGAGCGCCGCGGCGATCCGCTCGGCAGCGAGCGCTCCAGCGCGTACCACGCTCCAGACTCCGCGTTGCTGATAGCCGCGCAAATCGATCACCGTCGAGGCGACGCCCGGCAGCTCGCCGGCGTCGAGCACGAGATCGACCCCGTCACGCAGCTCACCTGGCAGATCGACGATCCTGCGCGCCTCCGGCGCACCGGAGTGGTTGGCGCTCGACTGCAACAGCGCCCGCCGCACCTCGGCGAGTGCCCGCAGGCGCTCATCCAGCAGCGGCACGCGCACGCCGATCGTCTGCGGATCGGGACCGCAGGCCAGCGGGAAGCGCTGCTCGCGGTTGGGCAGCAGCAGCGTCACCGGACCGGGCAGCAGCGCCGCCAGCGCAGCCCGCTCACGCGCCGCGAGCGCCGGCAGTCCGGCCAACGCCAGCTCGAGCGTGAAGAACATCACCGCTGCGGGACGCCGCGCCGGCCGGCCCTTCAGCTCGTAGAGCCGCTCGACCGCCGCCCGCGACTCGGGATCGCAAGCCACGCCGTACACGGTGTCGGCGGGGAACACCGCGACGCCGCCGTCAGCGATGCACTGCTCCAGCGCCAGCGCGTCAGCGGCGGTGAGCGTCGCGCTCATCAGCCGGCGCCCGTGGCGTCTGCGCCACGCTGCGCCACCACGACCCGTTCGATCCCAGCCAGATCGCGCTCGACGCGCACGCCCGGGAAGCCCGCCATGCGCGCCAGCTCCCTCACCGCCGCGGCCTGGCCGTCGCCGACCTCCAGCGCAACCGTGCGCACGCGCGTGCGCACACCCGCGGCGCTCAGCAGCGCACCCAGCAGCGCCAGCCCGTCGGACTCGGCGAACAGCGCGAGCGCCGGCTCGTGACGGGTGATCTCCGGCGCCAGCTGCGCGCGCTCGCGCTCGGCCACGTACGGCGGGTTCGACAGGATCGCGTCGAACTCGTCGGGCACGCCCGCGAGCAGGTCGGCGCACAGCCAGCTCACCTCGAGCCCGATGCGCTCGCCGTTGGCACGCGCCACCGCGAGCGCATCCGCACTGACGTCGCTGGCACTCACCCGCAGATCCGGGCGCTCCTGCTTGAGCGCGAGCGCCACCGCGCCGCTGCCCGTGCCGACGTCGAGCACGCGCGCGCCCGCGGGCAGCGTCAGCCCGATCTCGACCAGCAGCTCCGTCTCGGGGCGCGGGATCAGCACGCGCGGGTCGACCTGCAGCTCGATGTGGCGAAACCCGCGGCGCCCGAGGATGTACGCCACCGGCTCGCGCAGCACAGCCCGGCGGCGCACCGCGTCTTGAAACGCACGCACCGCCGGCCCCGCGACCAGCAGCTCGTGGTCGATCAGCAGCCGCTCACGCGACACGCCGAGCACATGCGCCAGCAGCAGCTCCGCGTCGAGCCGCGGCGCATCACAGCCCGCCGCGCCGATCGCCGTCCGCGCGCCGTCGAGCGCGTCGCGCGCGGGCGTGCCGATCGGCCTCACCACGGCGCGCAGCGGCGGGCGACGGCGCTCACGCCGCTGCTTGCGCCTCGAGGCCGCGGCGGCGCTCGTCGCCCTGCAACGCGCTCGTGAGCTCGTCGAGCTCGCCCTCGAGGATCTGGTCGAGGTTATGCACGGTGAGCTTGATGCGGTGGTCGGTCACGCGCCGCTCGCCGTAGTTGTACGTGCGGATCTTCTCGGCGCGGTCGCCAGTGCCGACCTGCGAGCGGCGGTCCGCCGCCAGCTCGGCCTGCTGCTCGGCGATCGCGCGCTCGTACAGGCGCGCGCGCAGCACGCGCAGCGCCTTGTCGCGGTTCTGCAGCTGGGACTTCTCGTCCTGCATCGACACCACGATCCCCGACGGCTTGTGGGTAATGCGCACAGCGGAGTCGGTTGTGTTGACCGACTGGCCACCCGGACCGGACGAGCGGTACACGTCGACCTGCAGGTCGTTCTGGTCGACCTGGATGTCGACGTCCTCGGCCTCCGGCAGCACAGCCACGGTCGCCGTCGAGGTGTGGATGCGTCCCTGGGACTCGGTCTGCGGCACACGCTGCACGCGGTGGGTGCCGCCTTCGAACTTGAACACCGAGTACGCCCCGTCGCCCTTGATCGCGAACGTGTACTTGCCGTCGCCGACGTCCATCGGCTCGGTCTGCAGCCCGCGCCGCTCGGCGTACTTGCTGAGCATCCGATACAGATCGCCCGCCCACAACCCCGCCTCGTCGCCGCCGGCGCCGCCCTGGATCTCGATGATCACGCTCTTGTCGTCGTTGGGGTCACGCTCGACCATCGCCAAGCGGATCTCCTCCTCGAGCTGCTCCACGCGCGCACGCGCGGTCTCGAGCAGCTCCCGCACCTCGGCATCCTCGCCGTCCTCGCTCAGCAGCTCCTGAGCGCCAGCCATGTCGTCGCGCGCACGCCGCCACTCACCCGCGAGCTTCGCTGCCGGCTCGAGCTGGCTGTACGCGCGCCCGACCTCGGCGTAGCGCTCGCGGTCGTTGATCACCGCTGGGTCGGTGATCTGTCTACCGAGCTCGCCGAAGCGCGTTTCGATCTGCTCAACCAGTCCTTCGATCATGGGCCTGAGTCTAGGCGGCCCGGCCGCGCGCCGGGTGGGCGGGTGCGCGCCGTACGACAGACGCGGCGGCGTCGAGGCCGCGCGACCTCCAGGCGACTGCGACGCGAGCTACGCGACGACTTCGACGCCGATCAGATCCTCGGCCGACGCCTCGCCCGGGGTCTCGAGCGCCAGCACGGCTTCGAGCGCGGCGATCGCGACCGCCAGCTGATCCTCGTCGGGCTCACGGGTTGTCAGCAGCTGCAGCTTCAGCCCCGGGTACATCAGCACCTGCACCCAGCGACGGCGGCGGTTGCGCCCGGCGAACTTGATCAGCTCGAAGGAGATGCCCGCGATCACGGGCACGCCGAGGATGCGCGTGGCGAGCAGCCAATACCACGCAGGCAGCCCGATCGGCGCGAACACGAAGATGGCGACGATCATCACGATCAGCAGGAAGCTGGTGCCACAGCGCGGGTGCAGGCGCGAGAAGCGCTGCGCGTTGGCCGGCGTCAGCGGCAGCCCCGCTTCGAAGCAGGAGATCGTCTTGTGCTCCGCGCCGTGGTACTCGAACACGCGCCGCAGATCGCGGATGCGCGAAAGCAGCACCATGTACCCGAGGAAGATCGACGTGCGCACGACGCCCTCGACCAGCCAGAACAGCACCGACGAGCCGAGCTGGCCCTTGATCAAGCTCGTCAAGCCGACGGGGATCAGGAAGAACAGCCCGATCGCGAAGATCAGCGCGACGAAGATCGTGCCGGCCCACACGCCGGTGGAGATCTCCTCCTCGCCCTCCGGCAGCTGCTCGTTGGCGGAGATCCCGAGCGCGCGGAACCCGATCGCCATCGACTCGAACAGCGCCACCACCCCGCGCAGCACCGGCAGCCGCAGGAAGCGGTGCGTGCGTAGCAGCGACGTCAGCGGGAACACGGAAACGTCGATCTCGCCCAGCGCGGCCTGCACCGGCGAGAGCTCGCCGTCCTTCAGCTGCTCGGGCGTCGGCTTGCGCACAGCCACCGCCCAGTTGGAGATGCCGCGCATCATCACGCCCTCGAGCACAGCCTGCCCGCCGAGCGGCGCGTCGCGCTGAGCCACCAGCCCGAGCTCCGACCCGTCCGTCTGCGCAGCCACCACCGATCCCCGGTCGGTCGCCGCGACGGCCATCGGCGTTACGGAGTGGGGCGCGTCTGCGTGCTGGTCTGGGCGCTGCGCTGACGACCCTTGGCAATCCGGCGCTGGAAGCGCTCCACACGTCCGCCGGTGTCGACCAGCTTCTGCCGGCCCGTGTAGAACGGGTGGCAGTTGGAGCAGACCTCGACGTGGATCTCGGATTGGGTGGCGCGAGTGATGAACTCGTTGCCGCAGGTGCAGCGCACGTGCGCTTGCGCGTAGTCAGGATGTATTGACGTCTTCATGGTCTGACCATTCTAGCGGTCGACCCCGAGCGGCATCGGGTCGACCGCGAGCGGCACTGCTCAGCTGCCGGCGGCTGGCGCCGCGCTGCTCGGCGCAGCGCTGAGATCGGGCTGCTCGCACGCTGCGGTGTGACGCGCTGCGTGCTTGATCGGATGGCCCTTCGCGTTCAGCCAACGGAAGCGCACGAGCGCGCGGAAAGTGGCCGGCGCGGGCAGGTTCGTCACCTGCTTGAGGTACTTGTAGATCTTCACTCCCGGAGCCGACGCGCGCCACACTCCCAAGCCCTGGCCGGTGACCGGCTGGAAGCCCGGCGTGCCCGGCGTGTGCTGCAGCACGTCGATGCGCATCGTCATCCGCTGGGCGCCCGCGACCGCCACCATCTGGCCCGCGAACGTGGCCGAGCGGCCCGTCTGGGCCGCGGCTGTCGTGCATTGGTCGAGCGTCGCCGACACACCCTGCGGCGTGTCTCCGACACCGCCCTGCAAGGTGCTCGCCTGCTCCTTGGCAACAACCCCTCCGCCCTTGACAGCTCCGCCCTTGACCGTGGCCGCTGCAGCATGCCCCACGCTCGCCAAGCACGCGAGGGCGAGCACGAGCACGGCCAGCGCCGAGAGAATCCGGGTCGACGCCGCGCGCGCGGCCGGGGTGCGGGGGTTTGACTGCATCACTCCCCTAACACCCCGAATCCGCTGAGGTTTCTGTTTCCCGTGCGAAGTTCGCTCAGACGACCTGGTAGAGCGGACCGTCGCCGCCCTCGGGCGTCGTCAGGCGACCGCCCTTGGCCGTGATCGCGCCGCACTGCACGCAGTTGGTGTAGTTGACGATCACGTCGACGTCGCCGTGCTCGGGCGCGTCCTCCGGGATCTCGTACACCCCGGCGGGGCACATCCACTTCCAAGTCTCGGCGATCTCGCGCGGCACGTGCTTCTGCACGCGGATGTGGTTGGGCGCGTCGTCGCGCGTCGCGTTGCCGGTGATGAACACCGACGACAGCTTGTCGAACGTGTACTTGCCGTCGGGCTTGGGATAGCTGTCCTTGGTCTTGCCGATGAACATCGGCTTGGCGTCGTTGCGATGCCAAGCCCAGCGCCCAGCCGGAAAGCGGCCTTTGGTGGCGATCATCAGGTTGACCAGCGGCCCGCCCTGGATGAACCCCAGCTGGAACGGCTGGCGCGTGTTGCGCACCGCGTACAGCTCCTTGCCGACCTGCGACTCCTCGATCACCTGCTCGTAGGACTCGAACGACGACTCGCCGCGCTTGAGCGCCGCGTAGATCGACTCGGCCGCGAGCTTGCCCGACAGGATCGAGTGGTGTACGCCCTTCAGCGCCACCGTGTCGACCATCCCGGCGGAGTCGCCAACCAGCACGGCGCCCGGCATCGACAGCTTGGGCATCGACCAGTAGCCGCCGGCAGGCAGCGCCTTGGCGCCCCAGGCGACACGCTCGCCGCCGTCGAGGATGCCCTTGACGAGCGGGTGCAGCTTGAACTGCTGCAGCAGGTCGTGGGCCGAAGTCGTGGCGTCGGCGTACTCGAGGTCGATCACGAACCCGATGCTGACCAGATCGTCACCGGTCTTCTCATCCTTCATCGGGTAGATCCAGGTGCCGCCGATCTGACCGTACTTGGAGGACAGCTTCAGCGGCCACGGCCCGATCGTGTGGATCAGGCGGTCGAGCGGCTTCGGCACTTTCCAGACTTCCTTGACCCCGAGCTCCCACACCTGCGGCTCGCGGTTGGCTGCGAGATCGAACTCGCGGATCGCGGCGCCCGTCAAATGGCCCCAGCAGCCCTCGGCGAGCACGGTCGCGTGGGCCTTGATGTCGGTGCCGGGCTCGAAGTTGCCGAGCGGCTCGCCGTCCTTGCCGCGACCCTTGTCGCCGGAGCGCACGCCGACCACGCGCCCGTCCTCGACGATCAGCTGTGTCGCAGCCGTCTCGGTCAGGATGTAAGCGCCGGCCTCCTCGGCCTGGCGCTGCTGGAAGCGCGCCATCGCCGACACCGACACCACCTCGTTGCCGTGGTTCTTGAACGGCGGCGGCGGCGGGATCCGCAGCTTCGTCTTCGCAGTCGGCAGCATGTACACCGCCTCCTTGGTGACCTCGCCGTACGCGAAGCCCTCCTTGCGCCAGTCCTCACGGGTGAGGTCGGGGAACAGCTCCTGCAACGGACCGGGCCGCATGACCGCGCCGGACAGGTTGTGTCCACCGCACGTCTTGGCCTTCTCGATGACCGCCACGGGCACCTCGCCCAGGCGCTCCATCGTCTCCGGGTCATCGGCGAGCAGCTGCAGCAGGCGGTTGGCGCACGCGAGTCCCGCGGTGCCGCCGCCGACGATCGCCACGCCGACCTCGATCAGCTCGTCCTCGGGGTCCAGGCCCCGCTTGACGAACTCCTTCTGCGAATCGACCGGAGGCGGGAAGGCCGCGGGCGCGACCTTGCGGTTGCCGTTGCCGGTCTGTACCCGCGAGGGTGACCCGTTGCTGGAGCTCATGGCACTCAGCTTCCCTTCTTCGCCTTCACTGCCTCGGTGAGCTTCGGCAGGATCTTGTTCAGGTCACCCACGATCCCGAGATCGGAGAACTCGAAGATCGGAGCGTTCGCGTCCTTGTTGATCGCCACGATGTTCTCGGACGCCTGCATGCCGACCTTGTGCTGGATCGCGCCGGAGATGCCCGCCGCGAGGTACAGCTTCGGCGCGACCGTCTTGCCGGTCTGGCCGATCTGCGCCGCGTACGGGTACCAGCCGGCGTCGACCACCGCGCGGGTGGCCGCGACGGCGCTGTTGCCGCCGAACGCGCCCGCCAGCTCCTCGCAGAGCTGGAAGCCCTCGGCCTTGCCGAGTCCGCGCCCGCCGGCCACCAGGATGCTGGCGCCCTCGATGTCGACGTCGGCGCCGCGCTGCTCGCCGCGCGAGACCATCGTCGCCTGCGACGCGTGCGGGCTCAGCTCGAAGCTGAGCTGCTCCACGGGTGCGTCGCCGGTGCCGGACTGCTTGATCTCGAACGCGTTCAGACGGCCGATGATGATCCCGACTTCGGAGCGGTACTTGATCTCCGAGATCGCCGAGTCGCCGAGGATCGGGCGCTCGGCGACGAGCTCGCCGCTTTCAGCGCGCACAGCGGTCACTTCCATCGCCACGCCGGCGCCGAGGCGCGCGGCCAGACCGGCGCCGATCTCGAAGCCGAGCAGACCGCCGCCGAACAGCGCGTACTTGTACCCGCCGTCGGTGATCGCCCTGCCCATGGCGTCGACGACCGGCTGCGCGAGGCCGTCGGGGGCCTCTGCCACGAGCACCTTGCTCGCGCCGTAGTTGCCGAGCGTCGCCGCCAGATCCTGCGGCACGTTCTCGCCGACGAGGATCGCGTGCGCCTCGCCGCCGAGCTCGGCCGCGAGCTTGGCGCCTTCGGAAACCGCGCCGAGCGAGTTCTTGTTGATCGCGCCGTTGTAGTGCAGCGCGTAAACCAGGATGTTTGCCATTTCAGATCAGTTCCTTTCGCCCGCTATACGAGCTTGCGCTCGTCGAGCCAGGCCACGATCTGCTCGACCGTCTCGTTGGTGTCCTCGTCCTCGATGATCTGACCGGCGGCCTTCGCAGGCGGCGCCTTGGCCGAGACCCACTGTGCAGCGGAGTTCTCGCCGCCGACCTTCGAGGTGTCGATCTCCACGTCGGCCGCGCCGACGGTCTGCAGCGGCTTCTTCTTCGCGCCCATGATCGCCTTCAGCGACGGGTAGCGCGGCTCGTTGATCGCGTCGCCCACCGAGATCACCGCGGGCAGCTTGATCTGCACGGTGTCGTAGCCGTACTCGGCCTGGCGCTCGCAGCGCAGCGAGCCGCTGTCGAGGTCCATCTTGATCACCTGCGTCAGCGACGGCATGCTCAGGTGCTCGGCCACCACGGCGCCGATCGTGTAGCACTCGCCGTCATCGGACTGCTGGCCCAGCAGCACCAGGTCGGGGCTCTCACGCTTGAGCGTCTGGGCCAGGGCGTAGCCGGTCGCGGCCACGTCAGAGCCGGCGACGGCCTCGTCGGACAGATGCACCGAGCGGTCGGCGCCCAGCGAAACGGCCTTGTGCAGCGCGCGCACGGCGCTGGACGGGCCCATCGTCACCGCCACGATCTCCTCGACCTCGGCAGCTCCGCCTTCGCGGATCTGCATCGCCGCCTCGATGGCGTGCGTGTCATACGGGTTGAGATTCTTCTCCCCGTTGCGGTCCATACGCCCCGTCGAGGAATTGATCCTCTTCTCGACGGCGGCGTCCGGAACCTCCTTTACCAGGACGCATATCTTCATTCGGCTACTCCTTGGGAATCTGGATCGCTCAATCTTACCCGTTTCATTGACTGACGAGTCAATCGGTTTTGAGAGGTCCTGCTGGGTGGGTTATGACAACTTTGCTTTCAGGCGGCTGCTGGTCCGCTTCGACACGTCTCTGCGACCGGCCCCAGCCGACTGACATGGGACTCCATCGATCAGCCACGACCCTCGTCAATCGGCCCTGACTGCGCCTCGGATGAAATCGACGATCGACTGCGTCGACGCGCCTGGTGTGAACACCTCAGATACTCCCAGCGCTTTCAGCTCGGGGATGTCCTCCGCCGGGATCGTGCCGCCCACGGTGACGAGCACGTCGGTGATGTCCTGCGCGCGCAGCAGCTCCACCACGCGCGGCACGAGCGTCATGTGCGCGCCCGACAGGATCGACAGCCCGACCGCATCCGCATCCTCTTGGATCACGGTCTCGACGATCTGCTCCGGCGTCTGGTGCAAACCGGTGTAGATCACCTCCATGCCCGCGTCGCGCAGCGCGCGGGCGATGATCTTGGCGCCGCGATCGTGCCCGTCGAGGCCGGGCTTGGCCACGACGACGCGGATCTTGCTCTTGGCGCTGTGGGCGGGGGTTGTGTTCATTTTTTTGAAAAAGGAAGAAGGAAGACAAATAGGAAGAAGGAAGAAATTTTGAGAATCAAGTCACACCCTCCGTGCTCGGCCGGCCTGATCTTCGTCGGCCGGACAGCCTCCGCCCAAGACCGCCTCCGCCCAAGGATCGGCGACCTTCGGCAGATCAACGACCCCCAGGCACTAACGGCGCACCCCTCGGCGATCTTGTCTGCCGCGCGACGAGCGCCCCGGCCAAACCTGGCTGAGCCGGCGGGATTGTAGAGCCCGGGGATCGGGATGCGCTCCCAGATGCCCCCTGAGCACCCCGCCCATGCCGCCGAGCGTCGCAGCCGCCAGCAGCGCGGTGATCGCCTTCAGACGCTGGGCCAGCCGATCCAGGCGCACCACCTCCCAGCCCTCCTCAGCAGCGATCCGCGCCAGCTCCGGGTCCGGATTGACCACCACCGGGTGGCCGACCGCACGCAGCATCGGCAGATCGGACTCCGAATCCGAGTACGCGTAGGACGCGGCCAGGTCGATCCGCTCGGCCGCCGCCAGCTCCTGCATCGAAAGCACCTTGCCCTCGCGGTAGTTGAACGGCCCGGCCGCGCGCCCCGTGTAACGCCCCTCGACGATCTCCGAGCGCGACCCGAGCCCGCCGTCGAACGCCAGCACATGCGCCAGCAAATCCGCCATCTCCTGCGACGCCGCCGTCAGGATGTACACCGGCCGGCCAGCATCCTGATGCTCGTACGCCCGCTCGAGCATCTGCGGATACAGCCGCGGCAGCACGCCCGCCAGCACCCGCGGCGACAGCCGCTGCAGCTCACGCACCGGCACCCCGGCGATCATCTCGCCCACGCGCCTGCGCACCGCATCAGCGCGATCATCGGTCGATCCGCGCAAGCGGAAACGGATGTTCTCGTACAGGTCGCGCAGCAGCCGCCCACGCGAGATCATCCCCGTCTCGTACGCCGCGCGAGCGAAGAACACGCCCGAGGAGCCCGCCATCAACGTCTTGTCCAGATCGAAGAACGCCGCCGCTCGCGGCTGGCCTGCGGGCGCCGCGGCAGTCACGTGATCAGTCCCCGCTGCTCGAGCTGCGCCGCGACTCAGGACGCAACGCGCAGGATCACGGCGTCGCCCTGACCGCCGCCCGAGCAGATCGCCGCACAGCCGAGGCCGCCGCCGCGACGGCGCAGCTCGTGCACGATCGCCCCGAGGATGCGTGCTCCGGACGCGCCAATCGGGTGACCGAGCGCCACGGCGCCGCCGTTGACGTTGACCCTGTCTTCGTCGATCCCGAGCACGCGGATCGAGTTGAGCGTGACCGACGCAAACGCCTCGTTGATCTCCCACACGTCGATGTCCTCGGCGCTCAACCCGGCCTTCGCGAGCGCCTTCTTGGCCGCGCTCGCCGGCGTCGTCGCCAGGTACGCGAAGTCGTTCGCGCTCTGCGCGTGCGCCACGATCTCTGCCAGCACGGTCTTGCCGTTCGCCGACGCCCACTCGTCCGACGCCAGCACCAGCGCGCCGCCGCCGTCGTTGACGCCCGGGGAGTTGCCCGCGGTGTGCGACCCCTCCTTGCCGACCAGCCCCGGCAGCTTGCTCAGCGCCTCGAGCGTCGAGCCGCGGCGCGGACCCTCGTCGATCTCGACAACCGTCTCTGCGCCCTTCTTGCCCTTGACCGTCACGGCCACGATCTCCTCCGCCAGCCGACCCTCGTCGGTCGCCTTCAGCGCCAGCTCGTGCGACCGCAGCGCCCAGCGATCGAGATCCGCGCGCGTCAGCTCCAGCTCGTCTCCGATCTCGGTCGCCTCGACGAACATCTGCTTGCCCGAGAACGGGTTGGTGAGACCGTCGTGAACCATCGCATCGAGCATCTTCGCGTCGCCCATGCGGTACCCGAAGCGCGCCTGCGGCAGCAGGTACGGCGCCTTCGACATCGACTCCATGCCACCGCCGACGCCAACGTTGACATCACCAGCACGGATCGCCTGGTCGAGGATCACCGACGCGCGCAGCCCCGACGCGCACACCTTGTTGACCGTCTCGGAGGACACCTCCTTGGGGATGCCGCCCTTGATCTGCGCCTGGCGCGACGGGATCTGGCCCTGGCCAGCCTGCAACACCTGGCCCATCACGACATGCTCGACCTGCTCAGGCTCGACGCCGGAGCGCTCAAGCGCGGACTGGATCGCGATGCCGCCGAGGTCGGTGGCATCGATCGTCGCCAGCCCCCCGCCCATCTTGCCGATGGGAGTGCGCGCGGTGCCGAGAATCACGGTCTTGGGCATGGAAGCAAGTCTCTCCTGGAAGTCGGGGAAAGCGGCGGGAGACAGGCAATGCTAGTAGACCGGCTCGCAATCGCCGGCACGCGCCGCCGCGAGCGCACCCGCCCGCGGATCGCCCGGCACGCCCACGAATCGGCGAGGCACGCTCCACGAATCGCGGCCGCCGTCGGATATCGTGCGGGAGCTCGTGCTCGTCTCCTGTATCGCAAACCCGGCAGCCACCACCGACGCGGACACCGTCGCCGTCGGCCTGCTCGCGGGCGAAGCACCGGCGCACACGCCGCCTGAGCTCGCCGCGCTGATCGACTCCGGCGAGGCGCGCAGCGCGTTCAAAGCGCTCGCCGTCACGCACGCGCAGGGCAAGCGCTGGCTGCTCGTCGGGCTGGGAGCACGCGCGGAGCTGACCCCCGAGCGCGCGCGTGCCGCCGCCGCGACCGCCCACGAGCGGGTGCGCGAGCTCTCCACGCGCACGCTCTGCTGGCAAGCCCCCGCCGACGTCGAGCACCCACTGCACGCCGCCCTCGTCGAAGGCACGATCCTCGCTAGCTACCGCT
>DATINL010000039.1:0-57709 GCA_035474295.1 Solirubrobacteraceae bacterium | reverse complement strand
GGTGGCGTGGTAAGACGCGTGCGGGTCTTGGTGCGTTGTTGGGGGTCTTCGATGATGAGCCGGAGGCTGGGTTGTTGTGTGTGGTGGAGGCGTTGGGTGCGGGGCCGCGTGTGCTTGCGCACCGGGGGCGGATCTTGCGGGGTTTGATGGATGCGGTGGATGGTGGGCGACTCGAGTCGACTGCGAGTCGGGGGTTGCCGGTGCTGACGGCGGAGGGGGTGGTCGGCGCGGTGCTGTCGGTGCTCTATGCCCGTATCTCCAAGCGCGGGGCCGGCGGCGCCTCTCAGCTCGGGGTGGTCGGCGCCGCGACGCGCCGTCTGCCGGCGGGCCTGGCTGGCTCGGCATCAGACGCTCCGGGTGTGCGTGGTTTGGAGGATGAGCCGTTGGCCGGGCTGCTGGGGCCGTTGATGAGCATGATCGTGCTGCCTTATCTAGGGCCGGCTGCTGCTCAAAAGGAGCTTTCCCGTCCGGCGCCGGCTGCGGCTGGGGGCGCAAGCTCTAAGCATGGCGGGCGGGATCCGCTGGAGGCGTTGGAGATGCGTCTGACGTATCGCACGTTGCGGGTGCTGGCGGCGGTCGCGGCGCGTCCGGGGGCGAATAACCGTGAGATCGCCGACGAGGCCGGGATCGTCGACCAGGGTCAGGCGTCGAAGCTGTATGCGCGTCTGGAGCGGCTTGGGTTGATCCACAACACGGGGCCACAGCTCAGACGCGGGGCGTCCAATGCTTGGCGTCTCACAGCCAACGGCCAACGGGTGCAGGAAACGCTACGGGTATAGCCCTTGGGCGCGGCACGGCTTTCGTGCTTGTTTGTGCGGGGGGTGGGCGCTGCGGATTGGCGTGCTTTGTTCGGGGTGGCTGGACGTCTGGTGTGGGTTTGACTTTTGTGGGGGGGCTTGACTTTTGTTTCGGGTTATGTCTAAGGTACGTCATCGTTTGGTATCTATCAACTGGTGCCGGCGGTCATAGATCGGGTTTGGGTGCCCCCTTGGGTTGGGGCCTAGGAGCCGTTCCAGGGTTGGAGTGAGAGGGACTTGATTGCTGTGGAGTTTGATTGGGTCATGAGTGATCGTGTTTTCACCGCGTTCCGCGCGGCTACTTGTGTTGCGCCTCCAGTGGGGGCTGTAACTAGATGCGTCAGCAGAGCTGACGCATCTCTCTCTCTCTCTCTCTCTCTTCACCGGCAGGCCTGGTAAGAGCGCCAGCTCAGCATCGCCTCGCGTCGCCTCCCGCGTCGCGCTAGGCGACCCCCGGCCCGTCATCCGCCCCCAATGGGGGTTTCAGCAGGCAGCGCCCGCGGCCGTCACAGGGCTGCGCGATCACCCGTCACAGGACCGGGGTCACCGTCACAGGGCCGGATGGTCACCCGCGGCTCGGCTGCGTGCCGGGCGCTACACACGACACCAAGAGAGGGATCACCTGCATGACTGACGCCAGGAGAGGGACCACCTGCATGACTGCCAATTCGATTCACGCTGACGCTTGCGCGTCAGCCGCCCTCCGGCCGCCGTCTGCCGATGTTTCGCCATCCGCTGCTGCGGGGCGCCTCGGGATCGTGTCGGTGTTGGCGTTGTTGATGATGGCATGGGCGGCCGCGGGTGCGCCCGCCGCCTCAGCAGCCGACGCGTGCCCGAACGCCAGCTTGCGCACCGGCCCCGGCGCGCACCTGCCCGACTGCATGGCCTACGAGCAGGTCTCTCCGCTTGACAAGAACGGCAACAACATCGGCCTCTACATCACCGGCCAGTCGAGCGGGCCGATCGTCAGCACCGCCGACGGCGACAGGGCGCTCTACACCGCGTACGCGGCGTTCGCCGGCGCCGCCGCGGCCTCCGCTCCAAACGGCTATGTCGGCAGCCGCGGCGCCGGTTCCTGGATGACCAATCCCGTCACCCCGCCGTACAACCCGAATGACGACTTGGTCACAGGGTCCTACGTGTTGGGCGGCACCCCGGACTTCTCCAAGCAGCTTGTCTCCTCCGACCGTGCTCTGGCCCCCGGCGGCGTCGAGAATCGGGCTAACTTCTACATCTACGACGTCGTCAGCGGCTCCTACGAGCACGTCGCCGCCTTCCCCAATCTGGACAACCCCTCCTTGATCTATTCCTTCTTCGCCGGTTCCAGCGAGGACGGCGATCGCATGTTCTTCGTCGGAAGCAACGGCAATGGCGGCAGTGACGCGGCCGGGAACCTTCCCTCGACCCCTCAGTCCAATCCAGACTCGGAGTTCAACCTCTACGAGTATTCGAACGGGGAGCTGAAGCTCGTAGGGGTTCTGCCCGACGGCACTCCCTCGCCGACCGGCTCGAATGCAGGACCGAGCATCCCCCAAGCCCAGCTTGCCCGTCACGCCATCTCGGACGACGGCACCCGTGCCTACTGGACCCCTTTCACTGGCAGTTTCGTTCCGGATCCGGTCTATCTCCGCGAGAACGATCAGACCGTGGTCGTCTCCAAGCGCGAGTCCGACGGCACCGCCCAGGCCGCCTACTTCGAGCGCGCCACTCCCGACGGCGACCACGCCTTCATCTCGTCGTCGGCGGCTCAGCTGACGGACGACGCCGGGCTACCGGAGAACCCGAACGACTTCGATCTCTACCGCTACGACGCCGACTCCGGTGACCTGACCGACCTGACCCCGGGCCCGGACGGTGCCGGCGTCGAGAACATCCTCGGCGTCAGCGATGACGGCGAGTTCGTCTACTTCCAGGCACAGGAGGTCCTCGCCCCGGGCGGGATCGACGACCAGCACAATCTCTACGTCTGGCACGACGGCAACATCCGTCTGATCGCGACGTCACCCGACCCCATCTGGACCCAGAACCGCCGGCCTCTGGACGACTGGCGGACCAGCCCCGACGGCGGGCATTTCGGCTTCCTCTTCAGCGGGGCTCTCGCTGGCGCCAATCCCTATCCCGCGCAGCCCTTCAAGCAGGCCTACCTGTACGACTTTGAGGCCGACACGCTCGTTTGCGCCTCCTGCCCGCCCGCTGGCGGCGTCCCGGTGGCCGCCACCCGTCTGCATCTGCCCAGCGAACAGTCGCGCCTCGTCCACGAGACCGAGACCGAGGGAGCCAGCCGTAACGTCCTCGACGACGGCGCCTACTTCTTCGAGACCCGGGATGCTTTGCTGAGCCGTGACACCAACGGTCGTTATGACGTCTACCGCTATCTGGATGGTGATCTCGATCTGATCTCGACTGGTCGTGATCCGGAGGATTCGCACTTCGGCGATGCGAGTGAGGATGGCGATGATGTCTTCTTCCTCACTTATGACCGGCTTGTGGGCCAGGATCGTGATTCGCTGACCGATCTGTATGTCGCTCGTGTCGGTGGCGGACTCGCCTCCCAATATCCCGTACCCGACCCCGATTGCCAGGACGATGCCTGCCAGGGTCCGCCCACGGCGCCGCCGCTGCTGAAGGACCTCGGTTCGGTCGACTTCGCCGGCCGGGGTAATGTCCCGGCATCGGGTGCGGGGTCGGTGTCGATTTCGATTTCGAAGCTGAGGCCGGTGATCGGCTCGGCTGCGAGGTTGAGGGTGCGAGTGCCTGGCGCTGGGCGGGTCTCGGTCACCGGTTCCTCGGTGCGTAAGCGGAGCAAGTCGGCTGCGAGGGCTCAGACGGTGACGATCAGGGTGTCGTTGAGCTCCAAGGCCAGGCAGACGCTCAAGAAGAAGAGGAAGTTGAGCGTGAGGGTGCGGGTGGCGTTCTCGTCGAGGACGGGCGGCTCGGCCTCGAAGACCGTGACGGTCACCTTCAAGCAGCCGAAGGCGCGAAAGCAGACCAATCGCGGGGGTGGCAAGTGATTCGCCTTCGTCGCCTCGCGCCGACCGTCACCGCCACCCCCACCGAAGGAGTCAGCTCCACCATGTCCAGTACCGCCGCCAGCATCTCGACTAGGGCTCGTGTCCTCATAGTCTCTGCGCTCGTCGTCCTCACCGCGGCGCTCGCGGCGGCTCCCGCGAGCGCCGACTTCGGTATCGCGAGCGTCGATGGCGGCGTCTTCGATGCCGGCGGCAATACCTACACGCAAGCGGGTGGTCATCCGCGCGCTGCGAGCGTGCAGTTCCTCCAGAACACGACCACTGACTCTGACGGTGGTATTAACCTCATGCCGGACGATCAGTGGAAGGACATCCACGTCGATCTGCCGCCGGGCCTGATCGGGAACCCTGCGGCGACGCCCGTCCGCTGCACCGCAGCGCAGCTGCGCGCCGAGGAGTCGGGCTTCGGCTGTCCGGTCGCCAGCCAGATAGGTGTCGCTCGCCTGCATTTCCCGATCGGCTTCTGGTCGGGCGATACGCCGATCTTCAACATGGTTCCCGGGCCTGGCGCGCCCGCCGAGTTTGCCTTCAACCTGCTCGTCGTCATCCAGCTCAAGCCGAGCCTGCGCACCGGCGACGACTACGGGGTCACGGTCTCGTCGCTGAACACGAACCCGGGTCTGTCGATCGACGGTGTCGAGACGACCTTCTGGGGCGTTCCTGCCGATCCCGCCAACAACTTCCAACGTTTCTGCGATGACGGCAGTCAGGGCTGTTCGACGGATGCTCCGCGCAAGCCGTTCCTCACCCTGCCGACCTCCTGCCCGGGCCCGGTCGAGACCGGGTTGCGGATGGACTCCT
This sequence comes from Solirubrobacteraceae bacterium, assembly GCA_035474295.1. Classification (GTDB taxonomy): domain Bacteria; phylum Actinomycetota; class Thermoleophilia; order Solirubrobacterales; family Solirubrobacteraceae; genus Palsa-744. Next base: position 53,082 of record DATINL010000039.1, on the reverse strand, counting down.
GGCAGAACTCCGGTGTGTTCGATTCGGCGAGCTTCCTGTCTCACGACACCGGCGGTAACCCGGTCGGTGCGACCGGCTGCGACACGCTCGAGTTCGACCCCGAGACGTCGATCGCCCCGACCAGCAAGCAGACCGACAGCCCGACCGGCATGGACTTCGATCTCAGCGTCGATCAGGGCGGTTTGGAGAACCCAGACGGCACTGCGCCGGCCCACGTCAAGCGGGTCGAGGTCACCCTGCCGGTGGGCATGGCGGTCAACCCGTCGGCCGCCGATGGCCTCGGTGCCTGCAGCCCGGCGCAGATCGACCTCTCAGGGCCTGACCCAGCGACCTGTCCGGATGCCTCGAAGGTCGGCTCGGTCGAGATCGATACCCCGCTGGTTGACCATCCGGTCAAGGGCGGTGTGTTCATCGCCAAGCAGAACGACAACCCGTTCCACAGCCTGTTGGCGATCTACATCGCCGTCAACGACCTGCAATCGGGAGTCGTCGTCAAGCTTGCTGGTCACGTGCATGCGGACTCGGTCACGGGCCAGTTGACGACGACGTTCGATGACAATCCGCAGTTGCCGTTCACTGATTTCAAGCTGGATTTCTTTGGTGGTCCGCGTGCGGCGTTGGCTACCCCGGATACGTGCGGCACGTTCACGACGGTGACGGCGTTGTCGCCGTGGAGTGGTACAGCGGCGAGGACGCCGGGCGACAGTTTCGCGATGAATGCCGGGTGTGCGGGTCGGTTTGCTCCTGGTTTTAGTGCGGGTGTCACGAACCCTTCGTCGGGTCAGGGCACGGACTTCACGTTGCGGGTTGCGCGTGCTGATGGTCAGGAGCACATTCGGTCGATTACGACGAGTTTGCCGGTGGGGTTGTTGGCGCGGATCGCGTCGGTGTCGTTGTGTGGGGATGCGCAGGCGTCGGCTGGGTCGTGTGGCGCGGGTTCGCAGGTCGGTGTCACGGATGCTGCGGCTGGCGCTGGGTCGAACCCGTTTCATATTGCGGGGAAGGTGTTTTTGACGGGCCCGTATAAGGGTGCGCCGTATGGGCTATCGATTGTGGTGCCGGCTCTGGCGGGCCCGTTTGATTTGGGGACGGTGGTGGTGCGTGCGGCGATCTTCGTCGACCCGCATGACTCGCATGTGACGGTCGTCTCTGACGATGTGCCTAACGTCCTGGATGCGGTGGGTGCGGATGGTGCGACCAATGGGTTCCCGTTGCGAGTGCGTTCGATCGTCGTGGACATCAACCGTCCGGGGTTCATGGTCAACCCAACGGGGTGTGACGCGACTGCGGTCAGTGGCAGCGTCGGCTCGTGGGAGGGCTCGACCGCGGTGGTCGGCAGCCGCTTTCAGATTGGTGGGTGTTCGGGGTTGCCGTTCAGCCCGAGGTTCTCGGCGTCGACGACGGCGAGGACGAGTCGCGCGAATGGAGCGAGTTTGGACGCGAAGATCGTGATCGGGGTGCAGGGTGAGTCAAACGCGCATGTTGTGTTTGTGAGTTTGCCTAAGCAGTTGCCGTCGCGGTTGACGACGATTCAGAAGGCGTGTTTGGCGGCGACGTTCAACGCGAACCCGGCGGGGTGCCCGGAGGCGTCGCTTGTTGGTATGGCGACGGCTTCCACACCGTTGCTGCCGGCGTCGTTGTCGGGTCCTGCGTATTTGGTGTCGCATGGTGGTGCGGGGTTCCCGGATCTCGTGATCGTGCTGCAGGGCAATGGTGTGAGGTTTGACCTGGTTGGCGCGATCAATATCAGCAGTAAGGGCATCACGAGCACGAAGTTCGCTAATGCGCCGGATGTCCCGATCAATAGCTTTGAGTTGAAGTTGCCGCAGGGGCCGCATTCGATTCTGACGAGTAATGGGAGTTTGTGCGCGAAGCCGTTGGTGATGCCGACGACGATCACTGCGTATAACGCTAAGCAGGTGGTTCAGCAGACCAGGATCAAGGTGACGGGCTGCCCCAAGGCCAAGAAGGCCAAGAAGGCCAAGAAGGCCAAGAAGGCGAAGAAGTCGAAGCGGCATAAGGCGAAGCGGGCGGGGAAGCATAAGCAGTCGCGGAAGAAGTAGGCGCGGGCATGGGCGCGCGTCCGGTGCGGGATGAGCGGCTTGTGCGAGCTCGCCGGGGTGGCCGACCAGGCCACTCCGGCGAAGACGGCGCTCACGGTGAGGTAGGCGCCTCCCAAGGCCTCGGAGGCGCTGGGTCTGGTGGGGAGCTTGCGGATGTGCAGCGCGCGCGGTTGTTGATGGCGGCGCGGTGGGTGGTTGCCGAGCATGGGTACTGGGGGATGACGGTGGCGCGTGTGACGGCTCGCTCACGCGTATCGCGGAAGACGTTCTATGAGCTGTTCGATGATCGTGAGGACTGTTTTCTGGCGTTGTTCGAAGAGGCCGTCGCGGAGATCGCGCCCACGGTCGTGAGCGCGTTTGAGGAGGGGCGTGGCTGGCGCGGCAGGATGCGTGCTGGTCTTGGCGCGTTGTTGGGGGTGTTCGATGACGAGCCGGCGGTTGCGTTGTTGTGTGTGGTGGAGGCGCTGGGTGGGGGGCTGCGTGTGCTGGAGCTCCGGGGGCGGATCTTGCAGGTCCTGATGGATGTGGTGGATCGTGGTCGGTTGGAGTCCAGTGCGAGTCGTGGGTTGCCGGTGTTGACGGCGGAGGGGGTGGTCGGCGCGGTGCTGTCGGTGCTCTATACCCGTATCTCCGAGCGCGGTGCGGGGAGCGCTGCGTCTGAGCGTGGGGTGGGCGCCGCCGCGACGCGCCGTCTGCCGGCGGGCCAGACGAGCGCGTTGGGCGCTTCGGGTGTGCGTGGCTCGGGGGGCGAGCCGTTGGTTGAGCTGTTGGGGCCGTTGATGAGCATGATCGTGCTGCCTTATCTGGGGCCGGCTGCTGCTCACAAGGAGCTCTCCCGTCCGGTGCCGGCTGCCGCTGGGGACGCGGGCTCCAGGCGCGGTGAGCATGATCCTCTGCAGGCGTTGGAGATGCGTCTGACGTATCGCACGCTGCGGGTGCTGGCCGCGATCGCGGCGCGCCCGGGGGCGAATAACCGTGAGATCGCTGACCAGGCCGGGATCATCGACCAGGGCCAGGCGTCGAAGCTGTACGCGCGTTTGGAGCGGCTTGGGCTGATCCATAACACGGGGCCGCAGCTCAGGCGTGGGGCGTCCAATGCGTGGCGGCTCACAGCCAACGGCCAACGGGTGCAGGAAACGCTACGGGTATAGCGCTGAGGGCGCGGCGGATCCCGCGGTCGCTTGCACGGCAGGTACGCATTGATGTCCTACAGTCAGTATGAGCGCTGTCGAGCGCCGGCAGCGACATGTGAGTTGGGGGCTCACCGCGACTGGGGAGGTTCAGTGTCATGGGCGAGCTTGCTGAGCAGGTGGCGTTCGCGGCCCGGCTGACTGCGCGAGCGGGCCTCGTGCAGGGGTTTGGCCAGGTCTCCGTGCGCGCTCCAGAGGGCGGGTTTCTGATCACGCCGTCGATGCCGCTGCTGCGCGTAAGCGCGCCGGACGTGCTCGAGCTCGACGCGGCCGGCCGGATGCACGCGGGCGAGCGCGCCCTGCGGCCGGTGGAAGCGGCACTGCACGCAGCCGTGTACGCAGCGTGCCGCGACGTGGTGGCGATCTGTCGCACGCACTCCCCGGCGGCTGTTGTGTGGGCGAGTCGCAGGGAGGCGCCGCCCCTCGTGCATGGGTTGGGTGGGCTGAGCGGGGTTGTGGCGATGCATGACGAGCCGCAGTTGATCTCGAGCATCGAAGAGGGCAGGGATGCGGCCGAGGAGCTCGGCGCGGCCGACTGTCTGCTGCTGCACGCCAACGGCGCGGTGTGCACCGGCGCTGACCTGCCGCACGCGGTTGTGCGCGCCTGGTACCTGGAGGAACGCGCGCGCGTGGCGGAGCACAGCACGCGCTCGCGGCCGTTGACCGACAGCGAAGCGGTGCTGCGGGCGCGCCACTATGGAGCGGAGTACCTGCTGGCGTGGGATTGGCTGTGCGCGCGCTTCGGCGACGCGAGCTGATAGAGACCCGGATATGAAAATCACATTCCGGCCGTCCCCGCGCCTAGGTGGGGCGCTGCTCTCCACCGCCGCGTGTCTGACCGTGCTCCTGATGACGGCGTGCGGGTCGAGCTCCAACAACTCGTCGGACAGCACTCGCTCGACCACCGCCGCAGAGAAGGCTGGCGCAACGACGACCGCTGGACTTTCCGCTGCTTCCAAGACCACGCTACTGCCGCGCGCTTTGGCACATAGGACCCACATGACGCTGGTGCTCGACTTCGTGCCCAACGCGGTGCACACGGGCATCTACCGCGCGCTCGCGGCGGGGTACTACCGGCGGGAGAACATCGACCTGAAGGTGATCCAACCGAGCTCCACGGTGGATACGCTCAAGCTGATCGAGGCGGGCAAGGCGCAGGTCGGGCTCGCGGACGGCAGCGACGTGGCGGGGCTGATCGATCACGGCGGCGATGCGCAGGCGGTGATGGCGATCGCGCAGCGCCCGCTCGGCGGGCTGATCGCGCTGGCATCTGAGCACCTGTCCTCGCCAGCGCAGCTGCAGGGCAAGACGGTTGGCATCACCGGGGTGCCGTCGGACACCGCGGTGCTCGACACCGAGGTGCGCCACGCCGGCGGGGATCCCGCCAAGGTGCACGTGGTGACGATCGGGTTCAACGGCGCGCAGGCGCTCGCGGCGGGCAAGCTGGCGGCGTTCACAGGGTTCGTGCCGGCGGACGGCGTGCAGCTGCAGACGTCAGGTCACCCGATCGCCGCGTTTCGCCTGGATGAGAACGGTGGCCCGGGTTACCCGGGGCTGGTGGCGTTCACCACGCGCAAGCTAATCGCCGCTAATCCGGCGCTGGTGGGAGACTTCGTGGCGGCGACGACGAAGGGTTACGAGGACACGCTGGCCAATCCGCAGGTTGCGTTGAACGATCTGCTGCGGTTGAACCCTGCGCTGCAGCGCAAGTCCGAGAAAGCGTCGCTGCAGGCTTACCTGCCTCTGTTCGCTGATGGTGGAAAGGTACGTTTCGGAGTGCTCCAGACAGCCAAGTTGGCCGACATGTCGAGCTGGATGGTGAGTCACGATCTGATTCACGCGGCCGTCGCTCCCGAGCGCTACGGGACCAATCAGTTCAATCAGTGAAAAACATCTCCGATCGGGCCAGACGGTGGTAAGGTAGGTTGACAGTCGGATACGGGGATGTATGGGAGAATGCGGATCCTGGTAACAGGCGCCAGCGGCCTGATCGGCTCGAATTTGGCGGCCGCCGCGACGCAGCAGAGCTGGAGCGTGCTGGGGACCTGGCGGGACAGGCGTGTGCGGATCCCAGGGGCGCGCACGATGCGCCTGGACATGGCCAACCGGCGCGCGTGCGTGGATGCCGCGATGAGCTTCGAACCGGATGTGATCGTGCACGCGGCGGCGGGCGGCACGCCCAGCAGGCTCGAGCGCGAGCCTTTCCTCGCGCAGCTCGACCAGCTCGGTGTGATGCACACGCTGTTGGCAGCTGAGAGCGTGCGAGCGCGGTACGTGCTCGTGTCCTGCGACTGGGTGTTCAGCGGGTACCGCCCGCCGTCGCAGCGCTGGTCTGAGGACGACCTGCTCGGGCCGGTGAACGCGTACGGGTGCTGCAAGCAGTTGGCCGAGCAAGCCGTGATGGAGTCGAACGTGCCGTGGCTGATCACGCGCCCGGCGAATGTGTACGGGGTGAACCTCTCCAGGCCGGAGGAGCCGGGGGAGCTTGCGCACCACGTATGGGAGCACTCGGGTGAGGCGCTGCGCTGGGCGCGGCGGCTGCGCGACGGCCACATCCTGCCGGCGCCGGAGGACGTCTACCAGTCACCGACGTTCGCGTGGGACTACGCGCAGCGAGCATGTGAGCTGATCGCGCAGGAGCGCGATGGGGTGTTCCATACAGCGGGGCCAGATTCGATCAACCGCCAGGACTATCTGCAGCTGCTGGCGGACGCGTTCGACTGCGACCCGGAGCTCGTCAGGGACGGCAATGTTGCACGCTTTCTCGAGGTCTGCGGGGAGAACCCGCGCATGAAGCTGCCTTCGAACGTCGCGCTCAAGGACGAGAAAGCGGTGGCGGTGCTCGGTCATCCCGCGGTGGATGCGCACGCTGGACACCGGCTGATGCGCGACCAGCTGCGGCGCGCGCTCGCGCATGCGGATTCATACGCGTAACACAGCTGTCGACCCCGTTTGAGCACGACGGTTGACCCCATCCGGGCACAGCAGCCGATCCCATCCGGGGTGTCACCGGGAGGCTCACATACGAGGCCCATCTCGCTCAGCCAAGCGGTCTTTCCGCTGCTCGCGCTACCCTGCGCGCTCGCTGTTCACCTACCGAAAGGGACGTATCCATGAACAAGACCCAGCTCGTCGAGGCGATCGCCGCCGACAGCGGACTCACCAAGGCCGACTCCGCACGCGCGATCGAGTCGCTCGTGGGAACCGTCAGCAAGACGCTCAAGAAGGGCGATGACATCGTCATCACCGGGTTCGGCAAGTTCTCCGTGGTCAAGCGCGCGGCGCGTCAGGGAGTCAACCCCCGCACCGGTGAGCGCGTCAAGATCAAGGCGTCCAAGGCCCCCAAGTTCACGGCCGGCGCAGGCCTCAAGCAGGCAGTCAGCGGCAAGAAGTAAGCGCTCAGGATTCAGGGGGAGCCGGAGCGGGTAATCAGGTTCGTACAGCCGATGCCGAGGACGCATTGGCGAGATACGAAGGAGAACGACTTCTCATGATTGCTTTGATCGCTCTGGTGCTCATCTTGGCCATCTTCGGGGGCTTGGGATTCGCCGCGCATGTGCTGTGGTACGTGTTGATATTGGCAGTGCTGCTGTGGCTGATCGGCTTCTTCGTAGGTGGCGCGCCCACCGGCGGCGGCGGACGTCGCTGGTATGGCCGCTGACGCACGCTGGGCAAGTAGTGAGGTGAGGGCGGGAGGCCCCGCGGGAGGGCGGCAAGGAAGCCGTTGGCAACTGATAGCGTCCGCGCTGCGATGGCGCTGCTCGAAGAGCTGGAGCTCCCCAGCCTCGACTACACCGATCCCGCGATGCGCGGCGATCGGTTCCACGACGCGATGCGGGAGCTGCGCGAGCAAGCGCAAGCGGGCTCACACGGATGGCTGGCGACGGGGCCGTTCGGGTACATCGTGCTCGATCGTGAGTCGTGCGAGTTCTTCCTGCGCAGCCGCTCGGCGATCTTCCCGGGCTTGAAGATCGCGGAGATCTTCGACGTCACGGAGGGGCCGCTGTACGAGCAGATGCTGCGCAACATCCTGCACGTCAACGGCGCCGACCACTCGCGCCTGCGCAGTCTCGTCAACCCGGCGCTCTCACCGCGCGCGGTCGAGCGCTACAGGCCGGTGATGCGCGAGTTCCTCCAGGAGCTGTATGCGCCCGTGGCCGGCGCCGGCAGGTGCGAGTTCGTGGAGGCGTTCGCCAAGCCGTACCCGTCTCAGATGATCGCCAAGGTGATGGGCGCGCCGCAGGAGGATGCGCCGCGGCTGCACCACTGGTCGAACTGGATCCAGCGCCAGTTCGACGCGGTCAGCATGGCCGAGCAGCGCGAGCAGATCGAGCAGGCGGTGGACGAGTTCTACCGCTACGCCACCGGGCTGCTGCACGCGCGCAGGCTGAGCCCGGGCGAGGATCTGATCTCGACGCTGATCGCGGCGACCAATCCGGATGCGGCGAACGGCGAGAACGACCGTCTGTCCGACGTGGAGTGCGTGAACCTCGTGTTCAACGTGCTGGCAGGCGGCGTGGATACAACCCAGAGCCAACTCGCGCACGCGATCAGGCTGTTCTCGGAGCACCCCGACCAATGGGAGCTGCTGGCGGCGAAACCGGAGCTCGCCGAGCAGGCGGTCGAGGAGGCGCTGCGGTTCGAGCCGATCACGCCGTTCACCGCGCGGATCGTGACCGAGGAGATCGTGTATCGCGACGTGGTGTTCCCCGAGGGCACGATCGTGATGGTGTGCGCGTTCACGGGCAACCGCGACCTACCCGACGGCGCCGGAGATCCGGAGTGCTTCGACATCACCGTCGACAGAGGCGGTGCCAGGGCGCTGGCGTTCGGCGCGGGCGTGCACTACTGCCTGGGGGCCAACCTCGCCCGGCTGGAGCTGACGGAGGCGCTCACGTACCTGGCGCCGCGCATGAAGGGGCTGTGCGCGGACGGCGAGCCGGTGTACGAGGGCATCACGGGGATCTACGGATTGGCGGAGCTGCCGATCAGGTTCTCGACAAAAAAGTAGGTGCTGCGCGTGCGCACGCGTAGGCGCGCGCACGCGCGCGCAGCACCATCTCTTTTGGGAAGCGGCCAAGCACGCGTCTTTAGATTCGAGTCGCGGTTGCCACGATCTGGCTGCCCGGCTGCGGCCTGATGTGGCAGCATTCCTCGTTCCCAATCGATCGAGGTGGCGAGCATCCGAGCCAGACTCGAGCGGGGGTGGTCGCAGGGGGGTCTGAGCATGCCCCGCGGCGACATCCAGATGGATGGGATCCGCACGGAGAACGCAACGCGAGAGGAACGGGATGGAGCCCGAAGCCGGACCAGCAAGCAGGCATAAGCAACGCGCAAAGCTGATGGCCGTGCTTGTGGCGTGCGTCGCTTGGGTGGTGCTCGGGCTGGTGGGGAGCGCGTGGGCGGGGGAGTACCACGTCTACTCGTGCAGGACCCCGGCCGGGGATGTGGCTCCTACGGATGGGTGGACTGAGTCAAGCTCAGGGCTGTTTCATCTTGAAGCGGACGGATGTTCCAGCGGCGACAGCCTAATTGCGGCTTTGGAAGCAGGCGTCGGGCACTCGGCAGGTAGTGATGCGGCAGCTTGGGGGTTTACTGCTCCGGTTGGCCTGGCAATAACGCACGCAACGTTTTGGCGCGCCGGCGAGGCGCTCAGTGGATCGACTGGCGGTGCCGATTACGATCTTTGGTTTGCAGGGCAAACAGATAGCTTTGGAAGTGGAGACATGTTCGATCCGTGCGTAGCATCTACATGTGGATCGAAGGGTGATCCTTTACAGCCTCTCGCCAATGTCAATCGGGTAGTCGCCCCATTGACTGCATTAGGTGGACGAAATGTTTATATGAACGTGTCTTGCCAAGGTCCGGGAGGTGCTCAGTGTACTTCAGCCACGACAGCGAGCGGACATGCTGCTGCACTGCAAATCTTTGCTGCCGACATTGTGCTCAGCCAGGGAGTGGCCCCGATGGTAACAAACGTGGGAGGGAATCTCACAGCTGCTGTAACGGAGGCTGGGGTTCGCAATATCTCGCTTTCCGCTTCTGATCCGGGTGGTGTCTACAAGGCCTTGTTTACACTCGACGGACGAGTCGTAAGTAGTAAGATTTTTGATGGCAACAACGGCCGCTGCCTTGACGTCGGTGGCACTACGGATGGGCTTCAAGCTTTTCGCTACATAAGGCCCTGTCCAACTTCAATTGGTGCCGATATTCCATTCGATACGAACGCGGTTAGTGATGGGTCTCATCATCTTGTCGTGACCGTAATCGATGTTGCAGGCAATGCAACAGTAGCGTTGGATCGCAACCTCACGGTTCTTAATCATCCTGGCGCCTCTGCTGGTACTGCGGTGACGGCGCCTCTGGGTCAGCCACTCATGCGCGTGCCGGACAACGGGTTCGATGCTTCCGAGCGAGTGTCGCTCACTGGGCGTTGGGCTCATGCTCGTGGCGTTAGCGTTGTCAGTGGGTTTGGTCGTGTCCCGGAGATCGTTGGGAAGCTCTCCGGCGCTGATCGGCGGGGCGTGGGTGGAGCTGCGGTGGATGTGCTTTGGACCGCCGCCTACCCGGGTGCGCGCGCTCTGGCTCTGCCGGCTGTGCGCACGGACCCGGACGGCAGCTTCCGGGTGCGGTTACCTGCTGATAGCTCATCTGGGACCGTGCGGCTTGCCTATCGCAGCCATCTTGGCGACGTTGCTCCGGTGGCCACGTTGGCTCTGAAGCTCCGGGTTCGCACCTCGTTGGGGTTGCATGTCTCGCCGCGTGTCACCGATGTGGGACGCACGGTCTTCTTCAACGGCCGCCTGCTGGGTGGGCCGATCCCCGCTGGTGGCAAGCAGCTTGTGGTCGAAGCCCGCTCGCCCGGGTCGGCTTGGATTGACTTCAAGGTGATCCGCACCGACAAGCTGGGCCGCTTCCATTCGACCTATCGCTTCCGGTTCCCCGGGCCTGCCAGCTACCAGTTTCGTGTGCTCTCGAAGTACGAAGCCGCGTTTCCGTTCATCTCCGGCGCTTCGAACGTCGTTGGCGTCAGAGAGCGCTGAGCGGGAGTGCCTGCCGCGCCTTGGGTGTCGTGCTGTCGCGCTCTCTCAGTTCGATGAGGAGGCGGTCGAACTCTGCTGTGGTCTTGTCCCAGGTCCAGTTCGACTGAACTTCCTTGCGCCCCGCTTCGCCCAGCCGAGTCGCGAGCGCGTTGTCGCTCAGCACGCTTGTGATCGCTGCTCCCAGCTTTGTGCTGTCACGTTTCACCAGCAGCCCGGTCTCGCCGTTGCGCACTGTTTCGCGGAACCCGCCGTCCTCCACTGCCACCACCGGCGTCGCGCACGCCATCGCCTCTAGCGGCACCAACCCGAACGGCTCGCGGATCTGCGCGCACACCACGGCTCCCGCTCGCTGGTACAGCTCCACCACCTTTGCGAACGGCAAGCCCCTGCGCAGCTCGAGCTGGACTCCGCGTGCTTGCGCGAGCGCGCTCAACTGGCCCTCCGCCTCGCCGCGGTCGCCGATTACCACCAGCCTTGGGCGCCCCGTGGGGATCGTCGCGATCGCTTCGATCACCTGGTCGTGACCCTTTAGTGGGTGCAGCGCCCCGACCGACAGCACATACCCTTCACGTGCCTCTCGCGGTGGTGTGAACGCTTCGGCGTCGACCCCCAGATGCACCACTTCGCTCTGCACCCCATAGATCTGCGCGAGCGCTTCGCTGGTGAAGCGTGAGTGCGTCACGATGGAGTGCGCCGCGCGGATGTACCGTCGGTCCAGCTGACGCCGGCGGATCTCGATCGGGTTGATCCCCATGCGTGTGACCGCCCCCCGCCAGCCCGGCGCCAGCTGCACCAGCTCGGGTGGCTCGTACGCCGAGCGCAGCGGCTCCGGCGCATAGAAGACGCTTGGCGTGCGCAGGAACGGCAGCACGTCGAGCGCCTGCGTCAGCACGCTCGCGAAGCAGAACACCGCGTCGTGCCCGCCTTTATCCACCTCCGCTGCCAATCGTGCGCCCTCGCGTGGGGACAGTGCCAGCCGCCGGATCTCGTCGAGCGCGCCCGTGCCGGTGTGCAGCGGCCGTTCGATCACCTGTGCGCGCTCGGGCACCGGGGCGAACTGATGCACGCGTGTGTCGCGGGTATAGATCGTCAGCTGCTGCGCGCTCGTATGTGCGAGCCACTCCGACAACACGCGCATCGCTCCCCCGGTCGGGAGGTTATGCACTACCGCGACCCTCATAGCGTGTCGTGCCCCGGCTCGTGCTCGGATCCCCGCGGCTCGTGCTGCGACTCGTGCTCGTGCTCGCGCTCGTGGTCGTGGTCCTGCTCCCGCGACGCTTGTGCCTCCGCTCGCGGCTTGCGTCCCGGCAGCAGCTCGAGCAGCTCGCGCGGCAGCGCACCCAGCGCGAGCGCCGCCGCCAGGCACACGAGTGGCGCGCCGACCCCCTCAGGCACGCTGCCGAGCTCGCTCAGCGCTAACGCCGCCGCGACGCCCACCCCGGCCGCGAGCGCGATCCGCAGCAGCAGCCCGGGTGCGATCGGCAGCCCCCCCAGCGAGCGCGCCAGCAGCACCGTCGAGCTCGTCGCCACCGTCGCTTCGGAGATCGCCAGCGCCAGCGCCGCTCCGTGTGCGCCGTGGTGGGGCGCCAGCGCGAGCGTCAGCACCAGGTTGACCAGCAGCGCCAGCGCGTTGATCCCCAGGATCGCGCGATGCTCACGCTGTGCGAGCAGCGCGAACTGGCACGTCGCTCCGATGAACGAGAACCCCAGCCCGACGCCCAGGATTCGCAGCGCGTCGACCGCTGGCTCGGCGTGCGCCCCCACCAGCACTTCGATCGCGAGCGGCGCTCCGGCTGCTACGGACACCGCCACCAGCGCGCCGCTTGCGATCGTCACCTGCAGCGTGTCCACCGTTGCGGTCAGCAGGCGCTCGCGGTCGGTTGCAGCCGCGCGTGCGAGCACTGGGAACAGCGCTCCGATCAGCAGCACCGGCACGCCGATCAGCACCTCCATCACGCGAAACGCCGCCGCGAAATACCCGGTCTGGCGCTCGTCCGCCACCAGCGACGTGATCACCACCGTGGTGCGCAGATACACCACTCCCAGCGCCGAGGCCATCGCGAACGGCAGCGTGTCGCGCAGCAGCCGCCACCACGCGCGCGGGTGGATCGCGGGCCGCACGAGCGCATCGCGCCGCACACGCGCAGTCAGCGCCAGTGCCGTGAGCCCCGCCGGGATCGCTGTCGCCAGCAGCGGCACCAGCCCCGCGCCGACCGCGATCAGGATCAGGATGCACGTCACCTGCACGATCTGGCGCAGCACCTCCGCCAGCGCGATCCACCCTTGGCGCAGCTCCGCCTGCAGCGGCACCCCCAGCGCTTCGTAGGAAGCGAGCATCAGCAGCCCCACGCACGCCACGCCGATCCCTTCCAGGCGCCGGGCGCCGTATCCGGCGGCGACCCCGAACGCCACGGCGCCCACGCACCCGGCGAGCGTCAGGCTCAGACGCGCGCCGAGCAGGTTCGCCATCAGCTCGCGCCGCTGCTCGACCGGCCGCACCGCCCACTCGCGCACTCCGACTGATGTGATCCCCACGTCCGACACCCCCGCGACGATCGTCACGATCGCCGTGATCGTCACGTACGCGCCGAAGTCGCCGATCCCGAGGTGGCGCACCAGCAGCGGCGCGGAGATCAGCGACAGCCCCACGCCCAGCACATAGCCGCCGGAGCGCAGCATGCTGCCGCGCACCGCCTTCGCGGCCGCCTCCGGCGCATCCAGCACGTCGATGTCTGCCGTGGCGGTGGACATCCCCCTCTAGCATGGCGGATTCCCGTGCCCAGCACCCCCGAGCAGACCTCAGACGTCCCTGTCGCCGTCGGCCAGTCATCCGGCGAGCAAATGGCTCCGGGCCAGCCGCGGCCTGACGTGTCGGTGATCGTCGTCAACTACCGCTCCACCGAGCTCACCGGGCGGGCGCTGGAGCAGGCGGCGCGCTCGGCGGGTCAGCTGACGCTGCAACAGATCGTGGTCGACGTTGACTCCCCGCCCGACCAGCTCGCGCTACTGCGCGAGCTCTGTCCGCACGCGCAGATCGTCGAGCTGCACTCGAACCGCGGCTTCGCTGCCGGCAACAACGCCGGCATCCCCCACGCACGTGGACGCCACCTGCTGCTGCTCAACCCCGACGCCTTCGCCGAGCACGACGCGGTGGAAGCGCTCGTGCGCCGGCTCGACGCCGACCCCCGTGTCGGCCTGGTCGCGCCGCTGCTGCTCAACGAGGACGGCTCGTCGCAGGACAACGTGCACAGCCGCTTCCCCAACCTGCTCACGCTGTTCGTCGACTTCTGCGCGCCGCTTGCGTTCCTCGTGCGCGGCACCCGCCTGGACCCGCACAACATCCCGCGCTCCCGCCTGACCGAGCCACGGCCGATCGCCCACGCGATCGGCGCCGTGCTGCTTGTGCGCGCCGAAGCCGCCGCGGCCGCCGGCCCGCTCGACGAGGGCTTCTTCCTGTATCTCGAGGAAACCGAGTGGCAGCGGCGCATCGCTGCGGCTGGCTGGGCGCGCGAGGTGCTGCCCGCGGCGCGCTTCGTGCACCTCGGCGGTGCCAGCACCGGCGGCTTCCCGCTCGCCTCGCCGCATTACATCGCGAGCGTGCGCCGCTACTACCCCCGCCCGCGTCTGGCGCTGGCGGTGATCTGGGCGGCCGCGCTGATCTCGTTCTTCACGCTGCGCATCGCGACCGCGCTCGGCCGCGGCTCGCCCCGCACGCGCCAGCTCGCTGACGCGTTCGGCGACCTGCTGAAGCTGCTGCTGCTCAGCCGCGCGCGGCGCGCGCGAGCGCCCCGTGCGTGATGCCCGCGAAGCGATCCCAGGAGAACTCGCCCGCGCGCTCACGCGCCAGCTGACCGAGCTCCGCGCGGTGCTCGTCGTCGCTGAGCACCCGCAGCAAGCCCGCCGCGATGCTGTCGACGTCGTGCGGGTCGACATATTCGACCGCGTCGCCTCCGACCTCCGGCAGCGAGGAGATATCCGACGTCACAACCGCCGCTCCCGCCGACATCGCCTCTAACACGGGCAGCCCCGACCCCTCGCCCAGCGAGGGGTAGCAGAACAGCGCACAGCGCCGGTAGAGCTCGGTCAGCGCCCCGTCGGACACGAACCCGAGCACCTTGCAGCGATCGCCGAGCGAGTGCAGCGCGCTCATCGTCTCCTCGGTCTCCCAGCCGAGCGCGCCCACCACCACGAGCGGATGCTGCAGCTGCAGCCGCTCGTCGAGCCTGCTGTACGCCTCCACCAGCCGCGGCAGGTTCTTGCGCGGCTCGAGCGTGCCGACCGCCAGCACGAACCCCGCCGCCGGCAGGCCCAGCGCCTCGCCCGGATCGAGTTCGCCGGTGAGCGTCGGCGCGACGCCTAACGGCGCCACCACCGTGCGCGTCGCCGCCGCGGGGAAATGCACCGCCAGCGCATCCGCCGTTGACTGCGAGATCGCCAGGAACGCCGCCGAGCGGCGCACCGCCGGGCCGAGCGTCAAACGCTCGATCACCGTCGAGCGGCGGTTTGGCAGCATCGACGGCTCGAACGTGGTGAGGTCGTACACGATCGGAATCGTCGGGATCCGCAGGAACCAGGTGGTCAGGTACGAGTTCGACGACAGGAACACTTGGCACTCGCGGTTGGCCGCCCGCGCCGCCAGCAGATGCCAGAAGGGATCGCGCGCGGTGATCGTGCGCCACTGGAAGCGCTCGTCGAGCGTCTGCTCCTCCCACGGCCGGCGGGTGTAGAGGATGTAGCGTTGACCGTCGTCCGCGCGTGCCGCGAGCGCCCGCAGCAGCTCGCGCACGACGCGTCCGCGCCCGGCCGGCACATCGGCCGCCGCGCGCGCATCGATCCCGATTATCGGTGACTGCGTGACACTCAACGCCCCTTCAGCGTTGCACATCTGGCCGCCCGACTCTGCAGGGCGTCTGCCAACAGGTAGCTGCTTGGGACACGCCAGTACGTCCTCTTGTGTCTATGAGGTGGGCAGGGAACGGCAGTTTCCTGCTGTGCTACTGCTGTCGTCCCGAAAGCTGAACTCCGTTTGAAGCGGAACTCCCGAGCCGGGCAACGATCTGGCAACAGGATCTAGTCCGAGCATTGTGAGGGGGTAGAGGTAGCCGTTTGCGGTTGTAGAAAGCCTTGAGGTCGGGCGGGTTTTCTCCCGTTTGTTGGATGGCTGCCAGCAGATGAAATCGGATGGGTCGAAAGTTCGACTGGATCACCTTTTTCTGCTTGACAAGAAATTTGCGCGTGGGTAGGTTGGCTGCGCGGCGGGCGCTCGAGGCGGGCGTGACGCCTGCTATCTCGATCGATCTGGTGGGGAGGCGTGGGTGTCTGGTCTGCGTGCGCAGGGACGGAATTCGGTCGTGCTCGTGTGCCTGGCGTTGGTGGGGTCGCTGGCGCTCTCGGGCGCCACGTCGGCCGATCCGACGTGTACGGTCAATTGGACCGGCGGCGCGCACGACAGCCTCTGGACGAGCGCGGGGAACTGGTCGAGCGGGAGCGTGCCGAGTTCGAGCGACCGCGCCTGCGTCACGACCGCGGTGACGGTCAAGGTCACGAGCGGCGTGAGCCAGGTGGGGTCGCTGTCGAGCGCCGGCACGCTGACGATCGCGGGCGGCTCGCTGGAGCTGACGAGCGCCTCGACGGGGTCGAGCGTCGCGTCGTTGACGGTGCAGAGCGGCACGCTGCTGGGCGCGGGCGCGCTGACGGTCTCCAGCGTGCTGTCGTGGACGGGCGGCACGCTCTCGGGCGCGGGCTCGACGGTGCTCGCGTCAGGCGCCACGGGGACCGTCAACCCGGGCAATCTCAACCAGGTGACGCTCGATCAGCGCACGCTCGTCAATCAGGGCACGCTGACGTGGAGCAGCGGGTCGATCGTGGTGTATGACAGCGCGGAGATCGACAACAGCGGCACGCTGATCGCCAACGCGCAGTACCCGACCTCGCCGTATTGGACGAATGCGGGGATCATCAACGAGGACGCTTCCGCGTCGTGGGTGCACAACACGGGGACGTTCAAGAAGACGTCGGGCAGCGGCGCCACGACGGTGCAGGTCGGGTATGACAACGCGGGCACGACGCTCAGCAGCTCCGGTCAGCTGGGGTTCTACGGCGGCAGCCACGGCGCCCAGGCGGCCACCGGGTCGTGGTCCGCGAGCGCCAGCGCGTCGCTGGCGTTCAGCGGCGGCTCGTTCCTGCTCGGCGCGGCGGCTGCGCTGTCAGGCACGATCGACTTCACGGGCGCGAGTGTGCAGGCAGGCGACGTGCAGGGCGCCGGCGCCACGCTCGTGATCTCCGCGGGGTCGCTGGAGCTGACGAGCGCGGGGAGCGCGTCGAGCGTCGCGGGGCTGACGCTGCAGAGCGGCGGAACGTTGACGGGCGCGGGCACGCTGAACGTGTCCGGCACGTTCTCGTGGACCGGTGGCACGATGGCGGGCACGGGTTCGACGGCGCTGGGGTCGAGCGCCACCGCCACCGTCAATCCGGGCAACTCCAACCAGGTGACGCTCGACCGGCGTACGCTGGCCAATCACGGCACGCTGAGTTGGAGCAGCGGCTCGCTCGCGCTGAGCTCGAGCGCGGAGATCGACAACAGTGGGACGTTCAACGCCAACGCGCAGTATCCGACGTCGCCCTATTGGACGTACTCGGGGATCCTCAACAGCGACGCTTCCAGCCCGTGGGTGCACAACACGGGGACGTTCAAGAAGGCGTCTGGGACGGGCACGACGGCGGTGCAGGTCGCGTATGATAACGAGGGCACGACGTCCGCGAGCGCCGGGCAGCTCGGGTTCTACGCGGGTGGCGAGCCGGGCCAGGCCGCGGCGGGTGCGTGGGCGAGCACGGGGACCGCGTCGCTCGCGTTGAACGGTGGCTCGTTCGCGCTCGGCGCGGCGGTGGCGCTGTCCGGCACGATCAACCTCGCGGGCGCGAGCGTGCAGGCCGGCGACGTGCAGGGCGCGAGCGCCGCCACGCTCGCGCTCTCCGGCGGCTCGCTGGAGCTGACGAGCACGTCGACCACGTCGAACGTGTACGTGCTGACGCTCAGCGGCGGCACGCTGCAAGGCGCCGGCACGCTGAGCGCCGCGCACACGCTGACGTGGACCGGCGGGACGATGTCCGGCGCCGGCGTGACGACGCTGGCGTCTGGAGCCACGGGCACGGTCAACCCGGGGAGCTATAACGCGGTCACGCTCGACCAGCGCACGCTGCGCAACCAGGGCACGCTGACGTGGAGCAGCGGGTCGATGGCGCTGTACGACGGCGCGGAGATCGACAACGGCGGGACGTTCAACGCCAACGCGCAGTACCCGACGTCGCCGTACTGGACGAACTCGGGGATCTTCGACGAGGACGGCTCAGGCGCCTGGGTGCATGACACCGGCACGTTCAAGAAGGCGTCGGGCAGCGGCACGACGGCGATTCTGGCCGCGTTCGACAACCAGGGCAGCGTGCTGGCGAGCAGCGGGCAGCTCGCGTTCTACGGCGGCGGCTATCCCGGACGGGCGGCGAGTGGACCGTGGACGGCGTCGAGCGGCGCTTCGATCGCGTTCACACAGGGGACCTATGTGTTCAGCAGCTCGTCCACGCGCCAAGGCACGATCTATTACAACGGTGGGACGATCATGCAGGCATCTGCGCCAAGCGGCAGTCTCAATCCGATGCAATACGCCTTCGGCACGAGCACGATCAGTGGGCTGGCAGCCAGCACAGGCTCAGGATTCCAGAGCGCCACTGTGCAGATCACTCTGGCCGGTCAGAGCAGTTGGCAGACGCTGTGCGGACCCCTCACCCCCGACCTGATGGGGGCTTTCAGCTGTCTCTGGAGCACCGCTTCGGGGTCATATCCTGATGGCTCATATCAGCTGCGGGCGCAGCTCAGCGACGCTTCCATGCCGCCCGCCACCGCGCCCACGGCGGCGGTCAGCGTGGTGGTGGACAACACTTCGCCGTCGGGTTCGATCACCCCTGTGCCGTACCTGCACGCCACGGCTGCGATCGCGGGAGTCGCAGACGACGCGGGAGCAGGTGTTGCCAGCTGGCAGCCACAGATCACCGCGGCCGGGCAGACGTCTTGGCAGAACGCTTGCCCGGTACAGAGCACGCCGTCGAATGGTGATCACTATGGCTGCTCGATCGACACCGGCGCCTACCAGGACGGCGCGTATGAGTTGCGTGCCGTGATCACCGACGGTGTCGGGAACACCTCCATGTCTTCGGCGATCACCACGTCGGTCGACAACACGCCGCCGTCTGGGACGTTGGATGCCCCCAGTCCAGATTCCAGCGGGATGGTTGCGCTTTCCGGTGATGCTGCCGATCAGTCTGGGGTGGCCAGTTGGATCCCGCAGATCACAGCTGACGGGGACAGTGACGATTGGGGGGACGCGTGTGATCCCGCTGGGATCTCACTCGTGGCTGGGCGCTACAGTTGCGCGCTCGATACGGCGCAACTCGGCGACGGTCCCTATGACGTGCGGGCGCTGGTGACCGACAACGCGGGGAACACCTATACGACCGCTTCGGCGGACGCGACATTCGACAACACGCCGCCTGTGGGGGTGCTTTCGCAGCTGGGCGTGTACTCGACGGGACTGATCTCGGTCCAGGGCGTGGCGACGGACGATACTTCCGATGTCGCGGGCTGGCAGCTTCAGATCAGTCCGGGCGGTCAGGGCTCGTGGACGAACGCCTGTCCAATGCAGCTTTCGCCGAGCGTGGGACTGATGTTCGGCTGCTCGATTAATACCGCTGGGCTCGCGGATGGCTCGTATGACTTTCAAGCGGTGCTCACCGATTCGGTGGGCAACTCGTACACGACCCCGGTTGCTTCGACGCATGTCGAGAACTCGGCGCTGACGGGGTTGCTCCAAGTGCCTTCCCCCGCTCACGGGCTCATCGAAGTTGACGGCCCCACTGCTGATTCGCTTGCTGATATCACTGGCTGGACGCTCCAAGGTAGAGCGGCGGGTCAGAGCTGGCAGAACCTATGCCCCACACAGACGACGGCGCTCACGGGAACGACTTACGGCTGTGCTTTCGACAGTGGGGCCTTCGTCGATGGCACGTATGAGCTCCAAGCGGTCATCACGGACAGCCTCGGTAGGACATTCACGACGCCGAGCGTGTCGGTCGTGATCGACAACACGCCTCCAGATGTGGTCCTCTCCGGAGACGTATCCGATAGCGCTGGAGCCCTCACCGGAGGGAGTCACAGCCTGACTGTCAGCGCGTCGAGCCACGGCGTTTCCCTGAAGCAGGTCGAGCTCGCGATCGACGGCCAAGACCCAGCCGCCTACACAGGTACGCTGCAGTGCAGCGGCGTTCCATGTTCAGCTACCACCGACCTGGGCGTGGATATGGGCGAACTCACGCCAGGCCCACACTCGCTCGATGTCACCGTCACCGACGTTGCCGGCAACATGACTCATCAGACGCTCGGCATCTCCAGAGTCAGCCTGAACACAGCATTCAGCGACTACGTCGCCGGGAGTGCGACCCCTGCTGAAACCAGCACGGTTCAGGGTGTCATGAACTTCTATCGCCACACAGCGGGCTTGGCTGGACAGCCAGCCGATGGTGCCGCAGACTCACAGACGGCGCTATTGGATCGCAACTTCGAAAACGTGGAAGAGGCGGTCCCCACCGACAGCACCGGCCTCGTCGACCCTGAGGCGCCACCCTCGGAAGGGCGGCTGGACTGGAACTTCGCGAAGTCGCTGCTTGAAGACGGCGTCGTCGAACCGGAGATCGATATATTTCCGGCTGCGGCTGCGGTCGCAGGAACGATCGCCGTCGCGGTTGCGATTGGGACCGAGACTCGGCGGCTGTTGGGCTTGGAGGTCAACACCGATACTTCTGAGCAGTGGCAAACGGGACAGTGGCGGTTGACGTATCAGCCCGCTGGCACGGCGACTGGTCTCGCCGGCTCCAATGCGAGTTGGCCCGAAGGGCCCGTCCCTGGAACCGGCCCAGGAAGTGTCGGGCCATTTTCGCATGGGTTCTGGGTTTGGTGGTACTACGACACCAACTCCTGGTACAGCCCCGAGCCTACGGATTGGAGCCAATGCACGCCGCTGCGTCCTGAAGGGCCGCCTCCTGGCGCGACGCCCTACTTCAGCAATCTGGCACCCGCCGCGTGCGGCAGCTACCAGCCTGCGACCGCGTACTACTACACAAACTCAGAGCTCTTCAAAGGCGGCGCGATACGTCCCCTCCAGCCGGGGGAAGACGTGCCGCAAGGGACCACAAACGATTTCCCGGACGACACCCTTGCCCAGAAGCTGTTGGGTATCCTTGGCGATCCCACATATAGCCCGCTGGAGCACTGGATTCAGTCCTCGCTGGACGACGGCGCTGAACCTGAGGCGGTCGGCTATCTCACCAACGCTCTTCAGCAGAACAATTCGGGACTCACCGAGCAGCAAGCTGATGTTGCTGCCAGGACCTGCCTTGCCTATGAGCAGGCGGCTGGGCAGGATGGGCTGGACAAGTGCCAGAGCCTTCCGATATTTCTTTCGGGCACGGACGTGTCTACCGCAACATCGCATGACATTGACGCTATCGGCCAGTATCCGCCTTGGGTAAACCTGAATTATCAGCTTGGTTCCACCAAAACGAGTCCGCGAGGATGGGCAAGTAGACACTGCAATAGGACAGATGGAGAAGATTGTCATGAGTATCCATTTTACGCAACTGAGCAGGGTGGTCGCGATGCCGAGCCAACGCCGAAGGTTAGCGCAGTGGCTTCTGCCGATAATCGTACGCAAGGTACGATTTGGTACAACAACTTTATTCGTCCGTGTAGAGTCTCTTCAGTGACCGACAGTGCTGCCCAAAGTGAATTTCTTTCAATACCTCAGAAGGATGTCCCTACATTTGCCGTTTGCAATAGGGGAACCTCGACTGGATAAGGCTGATGCTAACTGTCAAATTATTGGAACGTCTCGCGGATGGTTTGCGGTCTCGGGGGCCGTCAGTCATGGATCGCGTGCAGCCAGGTCTGACGGAGGCCAAAATGGACGAGCTGACCTCTGGGCTAAACATCTGTCTACCGGCTGAAGCACGAGTGTGGTGGGGTTGGCATGA
Organism: Solirubrobacteraceae bacterium; assembly: GCA_035474295.1. Taxonomy (GTDB): domain Bacteria; phylum Actinomycetota; class Thermoleophilia; order Solirubrobacterales; family Solirubrobacteraceae; genus Palsa-744. Next base: position 31,710 of record DATINL010000039.1, on the reverse strand, counting down.
TGGGGTTCCGGCCAAGAGCATCGATTGGGCCAGAGAGCGAGAGCTTGGCGGGGTGGCATTTGAATATGTGCCCCTGTGCGAAGCTGTCAATAATTATCTTTTGGTTCGCAAGGAGGTGGCAGGCTTTTCGCGCAGTATGCCCCCCCCGGCAAACGATCCCGAGTGGCACTGGAGATCAGAATGGTTCCCACTTACTCAATTGGGCGGGATTGCCATTGATTGTTCTGTTCCATTTGGATCGCCTACACCTGTGAGACTCTTGGATTGGCACTTTGAAGATTTTCCTCAGGTAAAAGCATCATCTCTAGGTGAAGTAGTTAAATGGTGGATTGAAGCCTTAGATAAGGGAGTTTGGCGTTACGACGAGACGGATGGCAGATGGGAATCCGATTGGGACCTGCTCGATGATCCCGTTCGCCGGTCCTCGGGGTTGGTTTGACCCAAGGTAATGTCGGCCCGGAGTTCGCATCGGTGTCGGTATCTTCGACTTGTTAGAGCGTCTGGCAGGAAGCCTAGAGTTGCGGGGGCGCCCGTCGTGGGCAGCCTTCAGCCTGGGCAGCGAAGCGGACTCGTCTAGCGAGTCCGAGGCGGTCCCGAGCGGGCCGTCGTGAGCGATCAGATCATGAAGGCGCGGCGGGCTCCGGGTGGACGAGAGGACGGCGGCGGGGCGGCCGACGATCTATGGGTGCTCCACGCCAGCCCGAGATCCCGGCCTGGCGCGCAAGCTGCGGAACACGCTCGTGACACCTGGATTCCGTGGTGAGGAGCGGTGCGCTGGCTGGAGGCGCGCCCACGCGCAGCCCGGATCGGGCGACATCTGGTTTAGCCTCCGCGCACCATGCACGTCGGCCTGAACCTGATCTTCCTCGTGCCCGGCGAGACCGGTGGGATGGAAGTCGTCGCGCGCGAGCTGATCCCCGCGCTGCTCGCCGCCGCGCCCGACACGCGCTTCACCGCGTTCATCAACCGCGAAGCCGCCGCCGCGAACGACGGCCCGTGGGGTGAGCTGCTGCCGGCCGTCACCGTCCCCGTCAATGCTCGCTCCCGACCCCAGTGGGTGCTCGGTGAGCAGACCCTGCTGCCGCCGCTCGCCGCCCGCGCCCGCGTCGACCTCGTCCACAGCCTCGCCAGCACCGCCCCCGCGTGGGGCCCCTTTCGCCGCGTGGTCACCGTGCACGACCTGATCTACGCACGCTTTCCCGACACCCACGCCGGCCTGCGTGACAAGGGCATGCGTGCGCTCGTGCCGCTCGCCGTGCGCCGCTCCCACCGTGTGATGGCCGACTCGCACAGCACCCGCACCGACCTGATCGAGCTGGCCGGCGCCTCGCCGGCCCAAATCGACGTCGTCCCGCTCGGTCTCGGCACCACCCGGCGCGACACCCCGCTGCCCGAGGCTGAGGTCCGTGCCCGCTTCGACCTCGGCGAGCGCCCCGTCGTGCTCAGCCTGTCCGCCAAGCGCCCGCACAAGAACCTCGCCGCTCTGATCGGCGCCCTCGCCCGCATCCCCGCCGAGCGCCGCCCGCTGCTGCTGCTGCCCGGCTATCCGACCGACTACGAAGCCGAGCTGCGCGTCCGTGCCGCGCGCGCCGGCGTCGCCGCGGACGTGCGCTTCCCCGCCTGGGTCTCCGCCCCCGAGCTCGAAGGCATCTGGGAGCTCGCACATGCGTTCGTCTACCCGTCGCTGTACGAAGGCTTCGGCCTGCCCGTGCTCGAAGCCATGGCCCGCGGCGTCCCCGTCGCCTGCTCGAACGCTTCCTCACTGCCGGAAGTCGCCGGCGACGCCGCGCTGCTGTTCGACCCCGCCGACGAACCCGCCATCGCCGCCGCCATGCTGCACCTGCTCGACGACCCGACGCTCGCCCAGACGCTGCGTACGCGCGGGCTCGAGCGTGCGCGGGAGTTCACCTGGGAGCGCACCGCCCGCGGCGCGCTCGACAGTTACGCTCGCGCTCTTGGGCTTCCCGACTCGACCGAAGGTGAACTATGAGCGCCACACTGCAATTCGATGAGGACGCCTCCCGGCGCGTAGAGAGGATCTACACCACGCCCGATGTCATCGAACAGCGCCAAAAGATTCTGCAGGTGCTCGCGCTCCAGCCCGGCGAGCGCGCGATCGACATCGGCTCGGGTCCTGGTCTACTCGCGTGCGAAATGGCCGTTGCTGTCGGGACCGGCGGGCGGATCTGCGGGGTGGACGTCAGCGAGAGCATGCTTGCCCTCGCCAGGGCGCGCAGACCACCAGCTGGCAGCGGCCCGATCGAGTACCAAGAAGCTGGCGCGCACACGCTCCCCTATGCGGACGCGAGCTTCGATGTCGCAGTGTGCACACAGGTCTACGAGTATGTCGACGATGTTCCCGCCGCGCTGCTGGAGCTAGGGCGGGTGCTGCGCCCGGGAGGCCGGGCGCTCGTGCTTGACACCGACTGGGACTCGATCGTATGGGCTTCGAGCAACAACGAGCGCATGGACCGGGTGCTCGCCGCGTGGGAGGAGCACCTCGTTCACCCTCACCTGCCGCGTACGCTCACACGGCTGCTGCGCGATGCTGGACTGGAAGTCACCGCCCGCCAAATCGTACCGTTGTTCAATGCCGGCTATGACCTCAACACCTACAGCGCCGGAATGCTTGAGCTGATCGCCACGTTCGTACCCGATCGCAACGGCGTGAGCGAGGCCGAAGCCACAGCATGGGCGCAAGACCTAACCGAACTCGGCCCCAACTACTTCTTCAGTCTCAACCGCTACCTTTTCCTGGCACACAAGCCCACCTGACGACCGGGCAGGTAGCCGTCACCGAGGAGTAGGAGTCGCTGGCGTCTAATTCAGGCCCGATCTTGGTAGCTCGCCAGCACCGTCTGCAGCGACCCCTCCAGCGACAGCTCCTCGGCGTGCTCCGCGAACCACCGCGCCGTGCTCTCGCGCAGCCCCAGCCCCGCCGAGTGGATCCGCACGATCGCCTCCGCGATCGCCTCGGGGTCGTCCTCCCGCACGACCAGCCCGTTGACCCCGTCGCGCACCAGCTCCACCGCCGCGTTGTCTTCGCCAGCCACCACCACGCTCGGCGTCGCCCGCGCCGACGCCTCCACCACCACCAGCCCGTACCCCTCGCGGCTCGACGGCAGCAGCACGCACAGCGCCCGGCGCTGGTCGGCGTCGACGAGCTCCGCATCCACGAACCCCGGCGCTGACACGATCGCGCCCAGCCCGTGCGCTGCGATCGCTGCGTCCAGCTCGGCGCGCTCGGGCCCGTCGCCGTAGAACACCGCGCGCAGCTCAGGCAGCCGCCGTGCCGCCGCTGCCACGGCCGCCACGCCCAGCGCTACGCGCTTCTCCGGGATCAGCCGCGCCGCGAACACCACCAGCGGATCGGCTGCCCTGGCCGGCGCTGGCTCGGTGAATCCCGTGTACAGCCCACGCAGCACTGTGATCTCACCGCGCACCCCTTCCTCGCGCAGCCTGCGCGCGTGCAGCTGCGAGAAGCAGAACGCCCGCTGCGGCACTGCCGCGCACATGCGCTGCACGAGCGCCCCGACGCGCCCGCCCGCGCCGCCGAGATAGTCCAGCCAGTAGCCGCGGCTCCACACCTCGAACCAATCCACCACCAGGCCGAACCGCGCCAGCGGACGCACGATCGCCGCCGCGAGCAGCGAGAAATAGGGAAACGCGCAGGTGTGGACGACGTCATAGCGGCGCCCGTGACGCAGCAGATGCCACAACACGCCCGCGCCGAACACCAGCGGCGGCAGGACCCGCCGCCGCCCGCCGCCGGTGTACAGCGCCATCCGCGGCCCCGCCGTCACCACCCGGATGCGCTCGTCCAGATCGAGCTGCTCGCCGCGCTCCCACTGGCGCAGCGTCAGGTACGTCACCTCGTGCCCGTCCTGCACGAGCCGCTCGGCCAGGTTGCGATACCAGCGCTCCGCGCCCCCCACGGTGTAGGGGAACAGGCAGTCGTACACGAGACAGATCCGCATCGTGCGCAAGAGACTGCCAGACCTTGCGATAGCATCCCGATTCGAATACGCGCTACTTTGGCTCGTCTCGAGACACTCGGCCTCACCGACGCCGGCCGACGATCTCCTCGAAGCGAGCCTTTCCGTCCGTTCGCGCGTTATAACCGCATGACCCGGCGTTTGCCGGGTAAACATGGCGCCGAACCCGGGAAACCCATGAGCACAGTCGAGCAGACACTGCCCCCTGTCCTGGCGGACATCGAGGACCAGCACGCCCCGCTGGTATCCGTCGTCATCCCCTGCCTGAACGAAGCCGAGAACATCGAGAGCTGCGTCGCCGCCGCGCGCCGTGTGTTCGACGAGCACGACCTCGACGGTGAAGTCGTGGTCGCCGACAACGACTCCGAGGACGACTCCGCCCAGCTCGCTCGCGACGCCGGCGCCCGCGTCGTCGTCGAGCGCCGCCGCGGCTATGGCAGCGCCTACCTGGCGGGCTTCGCCGCCGCCCGCGGCAAATACATCGTGATGGCCGACGCCGACCTCACCTACGACTTCGCTGAGATCCCGCGCTTCGTCGAGAAGCTGCAAGCAGGCGCCGAGATGGTGATCGGCGACCGCATGGACAACATCCAGCCCGGCGCGATGCCGTGGCTGCACCGCTACATCGGCAACCCCGTGCTCACCGGGCTGCTGAACCTGTTCTTCCGCACCGGCATCAAGGACGCCCACTGCGGCATGCGCGCCGTGCGCCGCGACGTGCTCCCCCGCCTGGATCTGCGCACCACCGGCATGGAGTTCGCCTCGGAGATGGTCATCCGCGCCTCCAAGGAGCAGCTGCGGATCGACGAGTTCCCGATCGAATACCACCCGCGCGGCGGCGAGAGCAAACTGTCGAGCTTCCGCGACGGCTGGCGCCACCTGCGCTTCCTGCTCGTGCACTCGCCCACGCACCTGTTCATCGTGCCGGGCATGGTGCTCGCCGGCCTCGGCACGCTGATCGTGCTCACCTTAGGCGCCGGCATCGACTTCTTCGGGCGCTCCTGGGGCCTGCACACGCTCGTCGCCGGCACGCTGCTGATGGTCGTCGGCACGCAGATCCTCGCGCTCGGCCTCTGCGCCCACGCGTACGGCACCTACTTCATGGGCGAGCAGGATCCCTGGTTCGATCGCATGCGCTCCCGCTTCCGGCTCGAGCACGGCCTGCTGCTCGGCGGCGCGTTCACGTTCCTCGGGCTGGCCTCCGGCGCCACGATCGTCGGCATCTGGATCTCGCGCGGCTTCGGCAGCCTCTCCGAGGAGAAGCTCGCGGTCGTCGCCGCCGCGCTCGTGATCGTCGGCCTGCAGATCTTCTTCTCCTCGTTCCTGCTCTCGATCCTCGGGTTGCGCAGCATCAAGCGACCGGCCTAGCAGCACCCGCCGCACATGCTGCACACAGCCTTGTGGGACGACGTCGCCGCGATCGCCGCGATGCCCGTGCTGCTCTGGATCATCGCGACCGGCCTCGGTCTGCTCGCCGAGCGGCTCGCCCGCCAGCGCCTGGACAACGCGCTGCTCGCGCCGCTCGGGTTCTGCGTCGCGCTCTCGCTCACGCTCGGCATCTACACAACGGGCGCCGGCAACTCGATCGCGCTGCCGCTGCTGCTCGTCGCCGTGCTCGCCGGCTTCCTGCTGCAGCGCCGTGACCTGCGCAGCCGGCTGAACCCCGGCTGGCCGCTGCTCGCCGGGCTCGCCGCCTACGTGCTGTTCAACCTCAGCGTGATTGCCGCCGGCCACTGGACCTTCACCGGCTACAACTTCGAGAACGACTCGGCCTACGAGATGCTGCTGGTGGACTACCTGAAGGTTCACGGCACGCACCTCGTGGTGATGAAGTCGAGCACCTCCGCCTCGGCCCTGAATGCCTACCTGCAGTCCGGCTACCCGCTCGGCTCGCAATCCCTGCTCGCCGCGCTCAGCGGCCTGCTCGGCACCTCGGTAGCGGTCATCTGGCAGGGGTTCATCAGCGCCATGGCCGCGATCGGCGCGATGGCGCTCGCGATGCTCTCCGGGCGCATGATGGACCGCCGGCTCGCCGCACTCGCCGGCTTCGTTGCGATGTCCGCCGCCCTCACCTACCAGTACGCGCTGCAGGGCAGCATCAAGGAGATCGCCGTCACCGTCGCCGTGCTCAGCTCGCTCGCCATCACGCGCTTCGCGATCCTGCAGCCGCGGGGCGTCAGGGGCGCCGTCGCCCTCTGCGCGATTCCGCTCGCGGCTGTGCTCAGCGCCTACAGCGCCGCCGGCATCCCCTACGCCGCTGCGCTCGCCGGCTCGGGCGTGCTGGGGCTGCTGCTCGTGCACCGCCGCCTGCCCACGCGCGCCTGGATCGCCCCGGCGCTCATCGGCGGCGTGACGCTCGCCGTGTTCTGCGCTCCCGCGTTGAACACGATCTCCACGTTCCTGCACGTCTCGCTCAGCGGCTACACCGGCGCTCACGCCTCCGCGCCGCAGCTCGGCCCGCTGTTCCGCGCCCTGCCGCTCAGCGAGCTGAGCGGCGTGTGGCTGTTCGGCGACTACCGCCTCCCCGTCCCGCACGGCCACGCCAACCAGCTGACCGTGCTCGCCACCGTCGTGATCTTCGCGCTGCTCGTGGCCGGCGTCGCGCGGCTGCTGCTGCGCCGCGAGCCCGGACCGCTGATGGGCCTCGTGACGATGGGCCTCGTGCTGCTGATCGTCTACCCGCGCTCGATCCCCTACGCGCAGGCCAAGCTGCTGGCGATCGCCAGCCCGATCGTCGTGCTCGGCGCCGCCCAGGGAATCTCCTGGCTGCGCACGCGCACGCTGCTGCCGCTGGCTGCGCTCTTATCCGGCGGCATCGGCGCCACGGTGCTGGGCTCCAGCGCGCTCGCCTACCACAGCAGCCCGGTCGCGCCGACCGAGCGGATGCTCGCGCTGCGCCAGGCGGAGAAGTGGCTGCACGGCAAGGGCCCGGTTTTGGACAGCGAGTTCGAGCAGTTCGCGAAGTACTTCATGCAGGGCGCGTACGTGTACGTGGCGACTGACTCCCCGACCCCGGTGCCGTTGGAGCTGCGCTCACCCCAGTCCCAGTACGACCGCTCATTCGATCTCGACAGCGAAACGCTCCCATTCGTCGAATCCTTCCCCTACATCCTCACGCGCGTCTCCCCGGCCGCGAGCCGCCCGCCGGCGAACTACCGGCTGATCGCCCAGAACCCGTACTACGCCGCCTGGCGGCGCCTGCCCGTCCCACGCGTGCTCGCCCACCTGCCGCTGCAGAGCCCGATCTCCGCGCAGGCCCCGGTCCAATGCGCTGCGCTCGGTGCCCTGGTCAGCGACGACGCCGCCGCCGCGGCCGCCGCCACCACCACTGCTACCACTGCCGCCGCAGCCACTACCTCCGCCATGTCGCTGGTCGTCGCATCGCACACGGACAGCTACGGGTTCCAGCTGAAAAACGCGGCCACCCGCTCGCGCGGTTGGCCGCTTGACCCCTCCGGCGCCGCCGTGCTCGGCTCGCCGGGCGCCGCGAGCAAGAGCGTGGTGATCCCGCACGGCGGCGCCTACCGCATCTGGGTGCAGGGCACGCTCCCGCGGCGCATAACCGTCAAGCTCGACGGGCGCAAGCTCGGCACGGTGGGCGGGGTGAACACCCCGGACGAGTGGCTCGACGGCGGCGCCGTCACGGTCGCCCCGGGCCGTCACACGCTGGAAGTGCTGCGCCCGGGCGGCTCGCTCGTGCCCGGCGACGGCGGCAGCCAGGGCAGGCTCGTCGCGGTTGCCCTCAGCACCGAGAGCCCCCGTCGCACGCACACCTTTCCGATCGGTCAGTGGCGGCGCCTGTGCGGCCAGCCTGCCGACTGGGTCGAGCTCACGCGTCCGTGAGCAGCGCCGAGCGTTCGCGTTCGCGCAGCGCGTGGCGCAGGCCGGCCTCGACCTCGTCGGTCGCGCGATCCCATGTGTGCGACGCGACGAACTCGATCCCCGCCTGCGAACGGCGCTCCCAGTGCGCGCGATCCTCCAGCAGCCGCTCGAGCGCATCGGCGATCTTGCGCGGCTGCAGCGGCGCCAGCTCCAATGGCCCGTCGGCGCCGAAGATCGACTCGGCGCTGACGCCCGCCAGCTCCACGCACGGCAGCCCGCATGCGAGCATCTCCTTCGGCATCAGCGAGAAGTTGGTCAGCGACAGGCACAGCCCGACCGTCGCCTCTGAGTACAGCCACGACAGCTGCGCCGGGCTGAGCACGCCCAGGTGCTCGTGCGCGAACTCCGCCTCCTGGTGCTTCTCCGCGCCGAACAGCACGATCCGCACGTCAGGGCGGCGGCGCGCCAGCTCGGCCAGCGCCATCAGCCCGATCGGCACGGCGCGGCGCGGCGTCGTGTGGCGTGCGTAGTAGACGATCGTGTCCAGCTGGCGTGCGACCGCCTGCGGCTTGTACGTGTCGTGATCGACCCCCAGCGTGAACGCATCCGCGCTCGCGTCGTAGCGCTCGATCAGCAGGTCGCGCAGCCACGGGCTGGCCGCGATGCAGTGCAGCCCGTGGCGGTATGTGTCGCGTGCCAGCACCTGCTCGGTCGACTCGGCATAGAACTCGGGCTCGTGGTCGTTCACCACGTACGCGCGCGCCCGGCAGCCGTCCAGTCGCAGCGACTCATGCACCGTCTGCCAGCCCGTCGCCAGCACCACATCCGCTCCCTGCCACTGCTCGAACCCCTTGTACACAGGCCCGTCGAACGGCGCGAAGAACTCGCGGATGTCGTTGCGCAGCACCGCCGGCCACACTGTCTCCATGTTCCCCTGCAGATCCGCTAGCCACACGCTGCACGCGTGTCCGCGACGCTCCAGGCGCGAGAAGATCTGAAACAGCGTGTTGTGCCCGCCGCTGCCGCGCGTGAACGGCGGGATCACCATCGCCAGCCGCAGTCGCTCGCGCTCGGCCATGCCCTCGACCGCGTCCAGCAGCGGCGCCGGCCCCTCGTTCCACACGCGAATGCACGCTTCGAAGTCGTCGCGCTCGAGCCTGCCCTCGATGTGCTGCGCCGGCGGCAGCGCTTGCGCGGGCGCAGCATCCGCGCGCCCCTCCAGCGACAGACGCCGGCGCAGCGGCGCCGGCACGCGCTCAGAGCGCGATCCCAAGGCCGAGGACACCCTGCGCCCACCGTGGTGGGCAACCGCGCGCGCTGTCCAGCGCGCCTTCTCCGCTGTGCTGAGCTCCTGCTCGGACATCCATCTCAGATCGCCGCTCACCGCGCGTCTCACATGTCGCAGCGTGTCACCCAGCGCAAACGCCTCGACGTGGCCCGTGCTCTCGCGCAGCCCGCGGTACTCGTCGAAGTAGCGCCGCATGAACTCCAGCGCGCCGTAGTCGTGCGCATGCAGCACCGCCGCGCCCGGGTGGTACACCTTGCTCCACCCGGCCGCCAGCATGTCAGCCCCGAACGCCTGATCCTCCGAGTACGCGATCTCACGGAAGCGCACCTGCTCCCAGCAGGCGCGTGCGTAACACGCATTGACGTTGGACAGAAAGGTCTGCTCGCCCGCGTTCGCGCCCGCGTCTAGGCCCGCGCCCGCGCTCTGCACCCGCGGCTCGCCGCTCGGGGAGAACCCGGCGAAGAACTCCGTCAGCTCACGCGCGATCATCGGGCTCGTGTCAGGCCGCGGCAGGTGCGGGCCGAACGCTGCGCCGATGCCCGGCTGCAGCGCGAACGCCGCGCGGTAGGCAGCGAGCCAGCCGGCGCACGGCGTCGCGTCCTGGGTGAGAAAGCAGATCAGCTCGCCGCTGGTTTGCTCGGCGCCGAGGTTGCGCGTGCGCCCGTGGCCGAACTCGTGCGGTTGCAGCTCGATCAGGCGCACGCCCGCCGCGCGCACGAGCTCCAGTGAACGGTCGCGCGAGCCGGAGTCGATCACGAGCGTCTCACCGGCGTCGACGCCCTCGCGCGCGAGCGCGCTGAGCAGCTCTTCGAGGTAACGCTCCCCATCCTTGACGGGGATCACCACCGACACGGACGTCGCGGCCGTGCCGGCGTGCGCGGCCGAGCCCGGCTCCGAGCTCCCACCCACGTTCGAGCCGGGGCTCACGACCCCAGCAGCCGGCGCTTGAGCTTCTTCGCCGCCCATAGCGCCTGGCGCACCGCGCGCAGCGCGAGCCGCAGCTCGTTGGCACCCGGGCGGCGCATCAACGCGTTGAGGTCGATGTGCAGCCGGTCGAGCCAGTACGCGCGCTCCTGCCACTGCGCGACCGCCGCGTTGGTGCGTGCCTGCACTTCGACGAGCTCGGTCTCCAGCGCGGCCACGCGTGCGCGCAGGCGCTCGTTATCGCGCAGCAGATCGTGCTCGCTGTCGACCTTGGCGCTGCTCATGGCTGGAGCTCGAAGCTGATAGGGCTCATGGCTGGGTCTCGACCTTGGCGGAGCTCATGGCTACAGATTCTCCGCGATCTGCTCGGCGGCGCGGTTGAACACGGCGAACCCGATGATGAAGATCCCGAGCACGATCGCCAGCGGCTCCAGCAGCGCCGTCCAGCTGCCGAGCGCCTGACCGGCGCTGAGCGTGTTGCTGGTGATGATCGCGTGGCGGAACTGCTGGAAGATCACCGCCAGCGGGTTGAGCATGTACACGTGCAGCAGCGTCGAGCTCAGCTTGGTCACCACGGTCTCGATCGAGATGATCACCGGTGACGCGTAGAACAGGATCTGCGAAAGCACGTCCCAGATCGGCTGGATATCGCGGAAGTACACGAACAGCGCGGACAGCAGCATCGCCACGCCAGCTGAGAGCACCAGCAGCGCGCCGACGATCAGCGGCAGCTCGAGCCAGCTCAGCATCGGCCGCACGCCCGACGCCAGCGCGAAGATCATCACCACGACCAGGTTCAGGCCCAGGTTGAACAGCGCCAGCAGCACGACCGAGCTCGGGATCACCAGGCGCGGGAAGTGGATCTTGCGCACCAGGTTCTCGCGGTCGACCATGCTGCGCACCGCGCCGCCGGTGGCCTCGGCGAAGAACGTGAACAGCACGATCGACCCGAGCAGCTGCGCTCCGTAGAACTTCTCCCCGGGCGTATTGCCGTTGTTGACGTGACCGACCTTGGTGAAGAACACCCACAGCACGCCGAATAGCAGCAGCGGGCGCACGAGCGTCCACACGTAGCCGAGCACGGAGCCGAAGAAGCGCAGTTTGAAGTCGGTGCGCGCGAGCGTGAACGTCAGCGACCAGAAGCGCCGGAAGTCGCCGCTCAGCGCTGACGGGCCGTGCACGCGATGGCTCGCCGGCGCGCGCCGTGGGACGGGCATGCGGATGCCGCCGGGGTTGGCGCTCATGCGCGCGCGCCCATGCGCTCGCTCATGCCCAGCTCGCTCATGCTCATGCGCGCTCGATCCTGACGTCCACCGGCAGCTCGAGGATGCCGCCCGTGGACGTGCCGTGGACCATGATCGAAGCCATATCCTCGACCAGCGCCAGCGCGTTCTCGCCGGTGCCTTCGCGCGCGAGCGACGGCGTCAGCAGGTAGCGGCTCGGCGTCAGCCAGTTGGGGATGCCGAACGTCGCCACCAGCGTCTCGCCGGCCTTGAACGAGCCGATCGAGTGGGCGTGCTGGTCGCTGCGCGCCACGATGATCGTGTGCCCGAGCTCGGTGCGCAGCGTGGCCGCGAACACCGGCTCGACGAGATCCTCGGCGATGCGCACTTCGAAGCACATGCTCAGCGACTCCTCCTGGCTGGCGCTCGTGACCTTCTCGCCGGCGGCGTTCTGGAACCACGCTTCCGCGATCACGGTGCCCTCGCCGTCCGCGCCGGTCTGCGTTTCGACCGGCGCTTCGTGGGGGAGCTGGCCGAAGTTGAGCTTGTGGTACGCGCGGCCGATCGCGCGTGGGTCGCCGAGCTGCACCATGTCGCCGCGCTCCATCAGCATCGCGCGGTTGCAGAAGCGCTCGACCGAGTACATGTCGTGAGAGACGAACACGATCGTCCTGCCCTCGCGCTTGAGCCGGAAGAACTCCTCGAAGCACTTCTGCTGGAAAGCAGCGTCGCCGACGGCCAGCACCTCGTCGATCAACAGGATCTCGGCGTCCACCTGGATCGCGGTCGCGAACGCGAGTCGCACGAGCATGCCGGAGGAGTAGTTCTTCAGCTTCAGGTCGATGAACTCGCTGAGCTCGGCGAACTCGATCACCTCCTCGAAGCGCTCCTTTGCCTGACGGCGGCTCAGCCCGAGCATGATCGCGTTGATTACGACGTTGTCGCGCGCCGTCAGATCCATGTTGAAGCCGACCCCGAGCTCGATGAACGGCGACAGCCGCCCGGCGATCGAGATGCGACCGGTGTCGACGCCATAGATCCCGGCGATGCACTTCAGCAGCGTGCTCTTGCCGCTGCCGTTGCGCCCGACGATCCCGAAGAACTCGCCTTCGGCGATCTCGAGCGAGATGTCCTTGACCGCATGCAGCTCGTCGTACTGGGTGGTGCGCAGCGGGTGCAGCACGCGCTCCTTGAGCGTCGAATACTGCTGGTGTGGCAGGCGGAAGGTCTTGCTCACGCTCTCGATCGACACCGCCGCCGAGGAGGCGTGCTCAGTCACCGCGGGCGTGGCAGCCGATCGTTGAATAGTGGTCGACAAGGGCTGTTGAACGCTAGCAACCGCCGCTGCGGCTGCAGTCTTCGGGTGGAATCGATCCGCGTGCGGAACGAGCGCCGGGCGTCACACGCGCTCGAGCACGTAGACATCCTGGTTGTCCTGGTTGCGCCCAGGCGCAAACTCTAGAACGCGCCAACGCGGGCAGAGTTTCGTAAGCATCCACTCGGGACTGAGGAAAGCAGTGCCCCAGGACGGGTTGACGACGCCCCAGTCGCCCTCCTCGCCGAACTCCGGCGCGTACCAGCAGCCGCGATCCTGCAGCGCGTCGAGGATCTCCCTGGCCTGATCGGTCGTGCGGTGCTGCTCCAGCACGTAGTGCGACACCGACGTGGGTCCGTGCGTCGTGCACACGAGCTGCCCGCCGGGGCGGATGATGCGGCGCATCTCCTCGAACCACGCGAGCCCCAGCTCCGGCGCGAAGTGCGACCAGATCGAGATCGCATACACCAGATCGAGCGACGCATCCGCGAGCGCCAGCGGCGGCGCGTCGCCGTTGACGAAGAACTCGATCCCCGGCAGGTTCGCGCCGGCCCACGCGATCGCCTCGGCGTTGGGGTCGCACCCGCGCCAGGCCGTCTGCGGATAAGCCGCGGCCAGCGTGCGCACCACGCGCCCGGAGGAGCACCCGAAGTCCAGCGCGTCGCGCACCCGCTCAGGGTCCTGCCCGGCCGCGAGCAGCGCGTCGATCACGAGGTCCGCCTCGTACAGCCCGCCGGCCGACGCATACGGGCCGCGCACCATCGCGTGCACGTCCTCCGGCGGAAGCACCCGTGGCAGTCCGGTGCGCTCGAGCACCGCGGGCGCCTGCAGCCACATCCCGAACGCCAGGATCATGTGCGTCGGCACGAGCCCGGGATGGCGCGCGAGCGCGTCCTCGTAGAGGCTGTGCAGCTCGGACTCCATGATCCGGCGCGTAACGTCCGCGACGTCCTGCTCGCTCAGGCGCTCGTACAGCCGTGCGCTGGCGGACGCCCGCTCGACGGCCAGCAGCGCGGGCGCCAGCTCGCGCTCGAAGCGCAGCGGCGGCCCAGGTGGGGGGCAGGACACCGGTGCTGATGCCGGGGTCGGTGTCGCTGTCGCGGGCGCGGACTGGTGCAGCGGCGGCCCGGGCGCGGACTCGTGCGCTGGTGGATCGACCGCGCGCGTCGGCTCGGCGACCGCCGCCAGCGCGCGCTGCGCTGCGCGCTCGATCAGCCGCCGAATCCGCGGTCGAGTGTGCAGGGCGCTCATCCGAGCAGGCAAGCTAGCAGGCACCCAACCGTCAGGCGCCCGCCTGCGCCCGCGCACGCGCCGCTGCTCCGCCCAGTTGCCGCTAGCCGAGACCATAGGATGATGTTGATGTCCCGCGATCGCATCGACCGATGAGCTATCAGCGCCGCGCCGGAGCGCCGCGCCTGATCGACTGGACCGGCGAGCGCTGCGTGCCGTGGGCGCCGGACGTGCAGGTCGTATACGAGCACCTCCACCGTTACATGTGGGCTGCGCCGCTCGTGGCCGGGCGCCGCGTGCTCGACCTCGGCAGCGGCGAGGGATTCGGCTCCGCGATCCTCTCGGGCTCGGCGGCGCACGTCGTGGGCGTCGACATCGACGAGCGTACGATCGAGCACGCCCGCCTGAACTACGCCGGCACGAACCTCGAGTTCCACGTGGGCAGCGCGCTGGAGCTCTCCGCCTACGAGCCGGGCTCGTTCGGCGCGGTGGTCGCGTTCGAGATCATCGAGCACGTGCGCGACCAGGAGCGCGTGCTCGCCGGGATCGCGCGCCTGCTGGCCGACGACGGGCTCCTCGTGATGTCCACGCCGGATCGACGGCTCTACAGCGAAGCCAGCGGCCAGCGCAACCCGTTCCACGAGCGTGAGCTCGGACAGGAGGAGTTCCTCGAGCTGCTCGGCGAGCACTTCCCGCACGTGAGCCTGCGGGGACAGCGCACGATCACCGGCTCGCACCTGCACGCGCTCGACCCTGACGGTGTGGGCGCCCGCGACGATGCGGCGCGCCCCGCTGCCGGCAAGCCGCCCGCGCGCGGTGTACGCAAGGGCGACGTCCCGGGCGCACAGGACTTCTACGTCGAGCGCTCGGGCGAGGAGTGGCGCAGCGCGGGCGACCCGGCAGCGCTGTACTTCATCGCGCTCGCCTCGAAGGCGGCGCTGCCGGTGCTGGCCGACAACTCGACGCTGGCCGACTGCGGCCTGGAGCTGATGCGCGTCAAGGAGCGCGACGCGGTGCTCGCGGCCGGCGAGCGTGAGCAACTGGCGCAGGCGCTCGAGCGCGCGCGCGCGGAGTTCGCGCATAGGATCAACGATCACCAGGCGCACACGCACGCAGAGATCGTGCAGCGCGAGCGCGACGTGGAGCGCGCGCTGGAGGACATCGTCGAGCTGCTTGCAGACTCCACGGCAGCCCGCGCCACAGCCGACTCGCTGGCGCTCGAGCTCGCCGCGGCCAGGCAGCTGAATCGCCGCACCGAGGAGTCGATCACGTGGCAGGCGTTCCAGCGGGCGCGCGGCCGGTTGTACGGAGCGATCGGCGAACGCTCGCTGCTGGCGCGCGCAGTGCGGCTGTCGCTGAAGCTCGCCGGGCGCGCGCTGATCAAGCGCCCCAAGCCGGCGGGGGCGCCCTCAGACGCGGCCACGTCAGGCGACGCCGCGGAGCAGGACGCTGCCGGCATGATCGTGATCCCGGGGTTCCCGGACCCGAAGGTCTCGCTGATCATCCCGCTGTACGCGCACGCGGAGCTCACGCGCGCCTGTCTGCTGTCGATTCGCCGTCTGACGGCCAACGTCAGCTACGAGGTGATCCTCGTGGATGACGCCGCCGATGCCGGTACCAAGCGCTTGCTCAAGAGCGTGCAGGGGGCGAAGATCGTGCGCAACGAGCAGAACCTCGGTTACCTGCGCAGCATGAACCGCGGCGCGAGCTTCGCGCGCGGGCGCTGGCTGGTGCTGTTCAACAACGACACCGAAGTCACCGACGGCTGGCTCGCGGCGATGGTGGACTGCGCCGAGTCGGCTGATGACATCGGTGTGGTCACGCCGAAGTTCGTCTACCCCGACGGCAGCCTCAACGAGGCTGGCGGGATCATCTGGCGCGACGGCACCGGTGTGAACTACGGGCGCGGCGACTCGCCCGAGCACTTCCAATACGAGTACCGGCGCGAAACCGATTACGGCTCCGCCGCGGCGCTGATGGTCAGCGCCGACCTGTGGCAGCAGACCGGTGGCTTCGACGAGCGCTACCTGCCGATGTACTACGAGGACGCTGACTTGTGCTTCGAAGCGCGCGAGCGCGGGCTGCGCGTCATGTACGAGCCGCGCGCCGTGGTCGTCCACATCGAGGGCGCTACGGCCGGCAACGACGCCGAGTCCGGGCACAAGCGCCATCAGGAGGAGAACCGGCCCAAGTTCGTAGCGAAGTGGCGCCACCGGCTCGAGTCCGAGCAGCTGCGCCCCGCGCCGATGAACGTGCGTCCGGCCGCGAACCGCCACCGCGGGCGCCACGTGCTCATCGTCGACCACCGCGTGCCGATGTGGGACCGCGACGCGGGCTCGCTGCGGATGCTGGAGATCATGCGGTCGCTAACCGCGCTGGGTGCGCGGGTCACGTTCATGTCCGACAACTTCGCCGCGCCGCAGCCCTACACGCGCGCGCTGCAGCGGCTCGGCGTCGAAGTGCTCTACGGCCAGCTCGACGTCAACGCGGAGCTCGCCACGATCGGACCGAAGCTGAGCATGGTGATCCTCAGCCGTCCGCACACCGCCAGCCGCTGGCTCGACGCTCTGCGCGAGTTCGCGCCGGCGGCCACCGTCGTCTACGACACCGTCGATCTGCACTGGCTGCGCGAAGCTCGCCGGGGAGCGCTGGGCGCGGCGGCGGGCAGCTTCGAGCCGAGCAACGGCAGTCTCGCATCGATGGCGCCGAAGGCCAAGGCGCTGCGCGAGCTCGAGCTGGCGATGATCCGCGCCACCGACGCGACGCTCGTCGTCAGCGACAGCGAGCGCGTGCAGGTCGAGCAGGACGTGCCGGGCGCCCGCGTGGTGATCGTGCCAACCGTGCACGACGTCGAGGCCCACGTGCCAGCGCCGGCCGATCGCTCCGGGATCCTGTTCGTCGGCGGCTTCGAGCACACCCCGAACGTCGACGCCGCCGTGCGCCTGGTCCAGCATGTGATGCCGGCCGTCTGGCGCGAACTCGGCGACGTTCGCGTCACGATCGTCGGGCCCAGCCCGCCGCCCGAGGTGCAGGCGCTCGCCGCGCCGCTCGTCGACGTCACGGGCTGGGTCGAGGATCTGCGCCCGCTGCTGGACAGCTCGCGGCTGATGCTCGCGCCGCTGCGCTACGGCGCGGGCTTGAAGGGCAAGATCACCCAGTGCCTCGCGGTCGGCCTGCCGGTGGTGACGACACCGATCGGCGCCGAGGGCCTGGAGGGCGATGGCGAGCAGTTCGTGCTCGTCGCCGAGGATGCGCGCGAGCTCGCCGCGCACGCCGTGCGCGCATACCGCGACGATGAGCTCTGGCAGGAGCTCTCGCGCGCCGGTCAGGCGCTGATCGAGCGGCAGTGCTCGACGGCGGTGCTGACCGAGCGGCTCAGCGGCCTGCTCGAAGACACACCTGCGCTGCTCGCGGGCGCCGTGGAATCCTGAAGCGAGCGCTCATGCAGCGAGCCGTGGTCTTCGGGAACTGCCAGGCGTTGGCCCTGGAGCTGATGCTCAACACAAACGAGCATTTCAGCGAGCGCTTCGAGCTCGTGAGCTTTCCGCCGGTGCATGAGATCCCGGCGGCGATGGTGCCCGAGCTGCATGCGGCGGTCGCCGGCGCAGCCGTGCTCGTCGCCCAGCGTGTCGACGATGGTTACCGTGACAACCTGGGCGTGGGCACCGAGACGCTGGCGAGCATCGCGCGGCAGGCGATCGTGGTGCGCTGGCCGAGCGTGTTCTGGGCCGGGTATGCCCCCGATCTCTTCTACCTCCGCGCCGCGGATGGGCAGCCGGTTGTCGACGGCCCGTTCGACTATCACGACCGCTCGATCCTGCGCGCGTACGCCGACGGCCTCGACGTGGCGGGCGCCTGCCGCCTGCTGGAAGACCCCGAGCGCCCATCCGACGCGCGGGCGTGGGCGCAGAACGCCACCGCCGAGCTCGACGTTCGCGGACAGGGCTGCGACGTGCAGGTGGCCGAGTACATCTCTTCGCGGTTCCAGGAGGAGCTGCTGTTTTTCACGATGAACCATCCGGCGAACCGGCTGCTCGGCTGCATCGCGCAGCAGGTCACGGAGTTGATCGGTATCCGGGGCCGGGTGGATCCCGAGCGCACGCCGGGTGAGCTGCTCGGCTCGACGTTCTATCCGCTGCACGCCAACCACGTGCGTGCGCTGGAGCTCGAGCCGCAGCTCGCTGCACGGTTTGCGGCCGGCGCCACGCCGTTCAAGATCCGCGGGGAGACGTATGAGCCCGCACAGGCGGTGCAGGCCTTCTTCGACTACTACGCCGCGCATCCGCAACTGGTCGAACTCAACCTCACCTAGAAAACACCTCCTTCAGGAGTCTTCTAGACGTATCATGCCGCGCGTGCGAGTTTCGAGGCCTGCGCTCCGGCCGATCCTGGCTATGGGCGGTCTGCTGGCGCTGACGGTGCTCGTGTTCGAGCAGTACCTGTTCAGCCGCTGGACGTTCAGGTGGGATTTCCTCGGGGCCTACACCACGACGCCGGCGTTCGTCGCGGCGTCGATCGGGAGTGGGCACATCCTCTCCTGGTCGCCATTCGTGGCCAGCGGGTTCCCGGTCGGCATCGACCCTCAGGCGGGGCTCTACTACCCGGGGTGGTGGCTGCTGGGTGGACTGGGGATACCGGCCACATTGCGTGTCTTGACCGCGGTGCAGATCGCGCACGTGCTGTTCGGTGCGGTCGGTGTGCTGGCGCTGGCGCGGGCGCGGCGCCTGGGTTGGTCGTGGGCGACGCTGGCGGCGACCGCATACCTGTTCTTCGGTGGCTTCTACGGCGAGTCCGAGCACGCTGACTTCGTCCGCGGGTTCGCCTATGCGCCGTGGCTGCTGTGGTCGTTGACCCCGCCGCAGGACGGCAGCGGCTGGACCCGCCTGGCGGCGCTGCCAGCGCTGGTGTGGCTGACCGTGTCGGGCGCCTACCCCGGTCAGATCGTCTCATTCGGGATCACCGGCTTCGTGTACGTGTCGGTGGCGCTGCGCGCCGGCGGGCGTGAGCTGTGGCGCCGCCATCGCGCGGCGCTGGCGCTGGCGGTGATCGCCGCCGGCGCGATCTGCATCGTCGTGCTGGCTCCCTACCAGCAGGCGGACCACGCGCACGAGCTCCATCGTGTGATGAAGCCGACCGCGTTCGTACGCGCCGGCGCGTCGTTCTCGCTGCGCGACCTGCTCGGCCTGTACCTCAACGACTTCGCCTGGAGGCCGGACGCCACGATCACGACCTGGGCGGTGGGGATCCCGGTGCTGATCGGCTGTGCGTGCGTGCGACGCGAGACGCTTTGCCGGCAGGCTCCACTGGTCGCCTGCGGCGCCGCAGCGCTGGCGCTGGCGATGACCCCGAAGATCGGCTTCGTCGGCCGTGCGATGGTGACGGCGGGGCCGCTGTTCCCGAGCCGCTTCCCCGCGGCTGACTACAAGGCGATCGTCGCGGTTGCGCTGGTGATCGTGGCGGCTGAGTCCTGGAGCCTGGTGCGCGCGCGCCGCGCCGGCCTCCCCTGGCGCGCGCTGCTCGCCGGGTGCGTGCTGGTGGGCGCCGCGCTGCTGGCGCCCTGGACTTACGCGCAGCCCACGCGCGTGCTGTGGCTGGTGGTGCTGGTGGCGCTCGCCTGCGTGGCGCTGACGCTGGTGCGTGTGCCTGCGCGGGTGCTGGTCTGCCTGCTGCTGGCCCTGGTGGCGATCGACGGGGTCCGGGAGATCAGGGACTATCGCTACCTCGGGCGGATCTCCCCGTGGCGGACCTCGCCCGCGGAAGCGGCGCCGTTCAGGGCACGCGACGTCTTCGTGCGCAAGCTTCCCGCGCAGCTGAGCCAAGCGCCGGGGAGCCGCCCCGCGCGCATCCCGGCCGCTGTCCCCTTCGATCGCGCGCCCACGGGCAACCCGTTCGACGCGGTCGGCTGGGTGGCGGACGGCTACCACCTGATCGACTACGGCGGCACGATCGAGAACAAGCTCTGGCAGGCTGAGCAGAGCGCAGTCTGGACGAGCATGCTGCTCGCGCCCTGGCATGGCTACACGTTCCCCTGCGCCGTCGTGGGCTGCGGTGGCAGCGGCAGTAGCGGCACGCGTTTGCCGTCGCCGAGCAGCTGGCGGCCCAGTCCGGCGGTGCGCACGCTCTCCTACGGAGTGAGAGGGGTCGTCTACGCCGTCAATACCACCCAACCCGTGCTGATGGTCGAGAACGAGCTCGGCGTCAGCGGCTGGCGCGCCGACACGCCGAAGGTGCGGCCGGTCAACGTGGGGATTCCGCTGCGCGCCTGGCGACTGGCTGCGGGCAACTACCGCTTCACAGCCACCTACAGGTCGCCGAGCCGGGGACTGCAGCAGCTGGCGGCGCTGGTCGCGCTGCTCGCCTGGCTGGGGTGTGCCTTCGCTCTGTCTCGCAAGCGCCGAGCCCGGCGCCGCGAGCCAGCCGCGCGGCCCCAGTAGCCTGCGACGCGTGGCACGGATCGAGATCGGGATCGGGATCGGGATCGAGCGGATCTTGCGGGCGGCGCCCGGCGAGCACGTCGTCGGGCAGCTCGTGCGCTACGGGATCGTCGCCGGCAGCGGCTACCTGCTGGCAATCGCGCTGTACTCCGGCGAGCTCGAGATCGGGATCGCGGCCTACCCGGCGCTCGGCATCGCGTTCGTGCTCAACGGGCTGTACAACTTCGCGCTGGTGCGCTTGTGGGCGTTCCCACCGAGCGGGCGCGGCGTGCGCAGCGACATCAGCCGCTTCATCATGGTCGCAGCGCTCTCGCTGGCAGTGAACTACGGGAGCTTCGCGATCCTCTATTCGAGCATCGGCCTCGGCGCGGCGACGTCTCAGCGGATCGCGATCCTGATCGCCGCGCCGGTCACGTTCTTCGCCAACCGGCTGTGGTCGTTTCGCACAGCGCGCGGCGGGCGCGCGGCGGGCGATTGAAAGAGACCTGCACGCGCCTGGGGCTGCGCCAGGCTGGGGACGTGGCCGCGTCAGGCGGGTGAGCTGGCGCCAGCGACTTCCGCCAGGAAGGCGTCGTACTCGCGGATGTAGTCGTCCGGGTCGTAAGCGTGGGAGGCGAGCACCAGCAACACCGAGTCGGAGTCGTAGCGGAACTGGCTGCCCCACACGAGCGGGGGGATGTAGATCCCGAGCGTCGGCTCGTCCAGCAGCACCTCGCCGCGGTTGCGGCCGTCGTCGACGGCGACGCTCACCTTGCCCGCGACGCACACCAGGAACTGGTGACACACGCGGTGCGCGTGCTCGCCGCGCACTTCGCGGCTCGGCACGTCGTAGACCATGAACCAGCGCTTCGGCGTGAACGGGATGTCGTCGCTGGGCAGCTCGCCGACGGTCAGCCGGCCGCGCAGGTCGGTGAACTCGGCGAAGCGCTGAAGATGCACGCCCGGCACCGGCAGCAGCGTCCTGCCCGGCGGGGTCGTGCTCGAATCCGGGCTCGTGCGCGCACCCGTCGTGCGCGCACCCGCGTTCACGAGCGCGCGCTCAGGCTCACTCGCGGCGCCCGGCGCGGCGCCCTGGGTCTGCACGTAGCCCTTGATGCGCGCGGGATTGCCGACGACGATCGCGTTTGGGGGAACCGAGCGCGTGACGACTGCGCCGGCGCCGACCATCGCGCCCCGGCCGATCTCCAGGCCCGGCAGGATCGTGGCGTTGGCGCCGATCGACGCGCCGGCGCGCACGATCGTGCGCGGGTACTCGCTCAGCCACTGCCGACTGCGCGGGAACAGGTCATTGGTGAAGGTTGCGTTCGGGCCGACGAATACGTCGTCTTCGAGCTCGACGCCTTGCCACAGCTGCACGCCGCACTTCACGGTTACTCGGTCGCCGACGCTCGCTCCGCCTTCGACGAAGACGCTGTCGCAGATATTGCAGTCGGCGCCTACGCGTGCGCCGGCGAGCACGTGCGCAAACGCCCAGATTCGCGTGCGCGGGCCGACGTCGTCGGTTTCGCAGAGTCCGTGCTCGTGCACGAAGACGTCATTCATCGCCGTCACCCGCGTGCAGCTCGACGACGCCTCGCACGATCGCACCCGGCCGACCCTTCACTGTTTCGTAGGCTCGCCACACGTAGGAGCCGATGATGCCAAGTCCGACCAGGTTGAGGCTGCCGAAGAACACCAGCACGAGGATCGTGGCGGCGTAGCCGGGCACGGTGATCGCGCCGGCGGCGCGCGCGATCAGCACGATCAGGCCCACGAGCACTCCCAGGCCGAGGCCGAGCACGCCGGTGCTCCACAGGATCCGCACCGGCAGGTCGGTGAACGCGAACACGCTGTCGGACAGGTAGCGCAGCTTGCGCTGCAACGTCCAGCCGCTCTCACCGGGCCGCGGGCGGCGGTCGTAGGCGACGAGCTCGCGGCGGAAGCCGACCCAGAAGAGCTGTGCGACCAGCGAGGTGTGGACCGCTTCCAGCGAGCAGACAACATCGCGCACGGCGGCAGTGCAAGCGAACACGTCGACGCCCGCCGGTGGGATGTCAGGGAGCACAAAACGGCGGTACAGCTGCCAATAGAGACGGGAGAACCCGTCCCCGCGATCGTCGCGGCTGTTGCGCTCGCCGGCGAGCACGTCGATGTCCTCGCTTGCGAGCCGACGCAAGAACTCGATCACGAGCTCGGGGGGCTCCTGCAGGTCGGCGGCCATCACGGCGATGCGCTCGCCGCGGGCGAGGCTCATGCCGGTGCGGATCGCCGCGAACGAGCCGAAGTTGCGTGA
Organism: Solirubrobacteraceae bacterium; assembly: GCA_035474295.1. Classification (GTDB taxonomy): domain Bacteria; phylum Actinomycetota; class Thermoleophilia; order Solirubrobacterales; family Solirubrobacteraceae; genus Palsa-744. Next base: position 9,207 of record DATINL010000039.1, on the reverse strand, counting down.
GTGCTCGACGACTCTGGCGTTTAGGCCGCTGATGCGCAGCGCGCTCAGCAGCTGCGCGCGGGAGTCGTCCGGGCTGCCGTCGACGACGAAGATCGTCTCCAACCCGCCGTCGACCTCGCCGGCGATCAGCTGAACCGTCTCCACCAGCGCGAGCACCGAGCTCGCGTTGCGGTAGACCGGCACCACGAGCGAGTTCAGCGGGGGGGCGCTCATGCGCACACCTCCAGGCAGGCGTCGATCACGCGCTCGACCTCGGCGTCCTGCAGCAGCGGGTGGATCGGCAGCGACAGCTCGCGCGCGGCCAAGCGGCGCGCGAGCGGGATCGGGCCGGGGCCGGCGAGCGTGCCGAGTCCCTTCACGGCCGGCTGGTCCGGGCACACGAACGGGTAGTGGCGCCCAACGGCCACGCCGCTCGCGGTGAGTCGCTCGGCTACATCCGCGGGCTCGCCGGCGCGCACCTCAACCGCGAACAGGTGGTGCGCGGAGCGCCCGTCGTCGGGCAGGATCGGGCGCAGCGCGCTGTCGCTGAGCGCTTCGGTGTAGCGCGCGGCGATCACACGGCGCCGCTCGAGCCAGCCGTCGAGGCGCGGCAGCATGGCCGAGCGCAGGATCGCCGCGTGCAGCTCGTCGAGACGGCTGTTGAGACCGACCTCGACGTGCTCATAGCGCGCGGCCTGCCCGTAGTCGCGCAGGCTCCGGGCGCGTTCGGCCAGCTGCTCGTCGGCTGTCAGCAGCACGCCCCCGTCGCCCAGCGCGCCGAGGTTCTTGGTCGGATACAGGCTCGTGCCCGCGGCGACGCCGGCGAGGCCCGTCGGGCGCCCTCCCCGCTCCGCGCCGGCGGACTGCGCGCAGTCCTCGATCACGACCACGTCGTGCTCGCCGGCCAGACGCTGCAGGCCGTCGGGGTCCAGTGGATGTCCGTACAGGTGCACGGGCATCACCGCCCTGATCGAACGGTCTGCGCGCAGCGCCGCATCCACCAGCTCGAGGTCGAGGCCGCCGCTCTCATCCACGTCGCACCAGACCGGCTCGGCGCCCGCGCGCACGATCGCGAGCGTGGTTGCGAACGCCGTCAGCGGGGTCGTGAGCACACGCGCGCCGGCCGGCACGCCGGCGCTGCGCAGCGCGATCTCGAGCGCATCCAGCCCGCTTGCCACGCCGACGGCGTGAGGGACGCCCCACCAGGCGGCGAACTCGCGCTCGAACTCGCGCACCTCTTCGCCGAGGATCAGCCAGCCGCTGCGCCCGACCCGCTCGACCGCGGCGAGCGCGTCGTCGCGGATCTCCGACCACTGTCGCGCGAAGTCGTTGGCGGCGATTCGTGGCACTGAGCGGTCAAGCATGACGGACGCGTCACGGTACCGGTAGTCTGGCGCGCGTTGTGAACGTGCTTCCCACTCGCCTGCCGGGGCTGATCCTGCTCGAGCCCGCGATCTTCCCGGACGAGCGCGGTTTCTTCGCCGAGACCTACCGCCGCGAGTGGCACGCGCAGGCGGGGATCCCCGAGCGGGATCAGTTCATCCAGGACAACCACTCGCGCTCCTCACAGGGGGTGCTGCGGGGCATGCACTTCCACATCGGCGCCGGCGTGGCCAAGCTAGTGCGCTGCTCGCGCGGGCGGATCCTCGACGTGGCGGTCGATCTGCGCCGCGGGTCGCCCACGTATGGCCAGTGGGAGGGCGTCGAGCTCGACGACGAGCGCATGCGTCTGCTGTACGTGCCCGTCGGTTTCGCGCACGGGTTCTGCGTGCTCAGCGAGATCGCCGACGTGCTCTACAAGCAGACCGCCTACTACGACCCGAAGGTCGAGCGCGGGATCGCGTGGGACGACCCGCAGGTCGGCATCGAATGGCCCGCTGGTCTCGAGCTGATCGTGTCCGAGCGAGACTCGTCGGCGCCGCGTCTGGCGGAACTGGCCGACGAGCTGCCGTTCGAATGGCATCCTTAAGGGGCATGGCTGCCCGTCTGGATCGATTTCGCGAGCGCACCAACGGTTACACCGTCACGCCCGCGCAATACGCCCGCGTGGCATATGTCGCGCTTGGCGCGCTCACGCTGATCGTGCTCACCGGCGCGGCTGTGCGTCTCACCGGCTCGGGACTGGGCTGTCCGGACTGGCCGAAGTGCTATGGCAACGCTTACCCGCCGCTCAACGCGCACGCGGTGATCGAGTTCTCCAACCGTGTGATCACCGCGCCGGTGTCGATCGCCGCGCTCGCCGCCACGGTGCTGGCGTTCCGCCGTCGTCCGTATCGCCGCGATCTCGCGGTGCTCGGGCTGCTGCTGCCGCTCGGGGTGCTCGGCCAGGCCGTGCTCGGCGGCTTCACGGTGCGCCGCGACCTCGACTATGGCTTCGTGATGGGTCACTTCGCGCTGTCGATGCTGATCCTGGTGGCGGCGGCGCTGCTCGCGTGGCAGGCGACGCACGAACCCGATGAGCGCCCGCGCCAGAGCGATCGCACGCAGGTGTGGTCGGTGCGCGCGCTGGTGGCGCTCAGCGGCCTGACGATCTTCGCGGGCACGGCTGCCACCGCGTCCGGGCCGCATGCCGGCGGCGCGCCCGGCCAGCGCATCAATCGCTTGGATTTCGACGGCAAGGGCACGATGGATTTCGTGATCCACCGCCACGGCGAGATCGGCCTGGTCTTCGGGCTCGTCGCAGTCGGCGTATGGCTGCTGCTGCGCCGCCGGCAGGCGGATCCGGTGCTGCGCCGCGCGGTGAGCGCGCTGTGCGTGCTGACAGCTCTGCAGGGCGCGATCGGTCTCGATCAGTACAAGACCCATCTGCCCGCCGAGCTGGTCTGGGTCCACGTCGGTCTCGCCTGTGGCGTGTGGCTGCTGGCGCTGTGGGCGGGCTGCGCGGCGGGTCGCCTGCCTTCTGATTCCCCCAAATTAGGACCTTCCGAGGCCGGTAATCAAGCATCTACGCGTCCGGTCGTCCACGCCAGCCGTTAGCCTGCTGCGAGCAACGACACTCGAGAAAGGAGTGCCATGACCAAGAACGAGCTAGCTGAGAAGATCGCGGAGCGCACTGGAATCGCCGCCAGCCAGGCCCGGCAGGCGCTGGAGACGACAATCGAAGTGGTCTCCGACGAGTTGGCAGCGGGCGGCGAGGTGGCGCTTGCGGGGTTTGGCAAGTTCAGCGTCAGCCATCGCTCCGCCAGGCAGGGTCGCAACCCGTCCACCGGCGAGACGATCAGCATCGCCGCAAGCAATGCGCCGAAGTTCTCGGCGGCGAGCGCGCTGAAGAAGCGTCTGAACCCGTAGAGCTCCGCCGGTGTCACCGGTCTCGATAGGCCGGTGACACCCCTTGGCATTGCAAGCCGGGGATCAGCGTTAGGCGGTTCGCCCGCAATGCGGGCTTTGTCGTCGGCCGTGGTCGTTGAGCGTTTGGATTTCGCTACCCTGCCCCCAGCTTGGCATCGCATCCACCCAGCCCAATAGACAACGCTCGTTTGGAGAACGAGACCGGCGCGAACGGATGTGTCGTGCTCGGGCAGAGCGAGATCAGATGGCGTCACGGCGGCGAGGACTCCACCGGTCGCGCTCTGTTCGCCGCCGCTGACCTCTCCGACATGAGCGACGAGCTCGCCGAGCTCGGATCCTCATGGCCTGCCGTCTGCGATTGCGGGCGTGAGCGGGGACACATACTCCGAGGGCTGAAGCTGCATTCAGGCATGCGCGCTCTAGAGGTGGGAGCCGGCTGCGGGGGAGTCTCCCGCACGCTCGCGGAGCGTTGCGGCGCACTCGATGCGCTCGAGCCGAACCCGGAGCGGGCTCGTCTGGCGGCGCGCCGCCTGTCGGATATCGAGTCGGCGCGGGTGCTGGTCGGTGAGGTCGAGGATCTGCCGGCCGAGCTCACCTACGACCTGATCGTGATGATCGGCGTCCTCGAGTACGTCGGCGGCTGGCGGGGGGTGGCCGAGCGCATCGAGTTCCTCGGTCGCCTGGCTGCGCGGCTGCGTCCCGGCGGTCACATCGTGTGCGCGATCGAGAACCGTCTCGGGGTCGGATATTTCGCGGGTCAGCCGGATGATCACAGCGGTCAGTTGTTTCAGGGCTTAGAGGACCATCCACGGCCGTTTCCGGCTCGGACCTTTGCGCGGCAGGAGCTCGAGTCGATCTTTCGCTCGGCTGGGCTGCACCCGACTGCTCTCGGTGTGTTTCCCGACTACAGGTTCCCGCGCATGATCTACGCGCCGACGCTGCTGCAGACCCCGGCAGCGTCGCTTGCGTGGAGGGCTCCGAAGTTCCCGAGCACGCCGCATCCTTCACACCAGACGGCGGCGATCCTCGATGAGCGGCGCCTGTGGCGCAGCTTTGTGGAGAACGGGATGGGCGCGGAGTTCCCGAACTCGTTTCTCGTGGTCGCGGGGAACGATGGGGAGCAGCAGCTCTGGCCAGAGCCCCAGCTGGCGGCTTTCTACTCCGTCGGGCGGCGCACTCAGTTCGCGACAGAGAGTCGCGTGGTTGTGAGCGGCGATGGCATCGCTGTCGAGCGCCGGTCTTTCGCGCGTAGGCCGAGCACGTCCACAGAGCTCGTGCAGAGCTACAGCACAGAGCCGTATCAGCCTGGCCGGGAGTTCATCGACGTGCTCATCGATGCTGACGATGAGGAGCTGGGCCAGTGGTTGGTTCGCTATCGAGAGTTCCTTGACCGTGAGCTGGCTCGAACGCCGGACACCGTCGCGTTCGACGTCTGGCCCGACAACCTGGTGCTGAGCGGCAACGAGCTGGTGGTTGTTGACACGGAGTTCGCACACCGCGGGATGCAGCGCGAAGAGGTGCTGTGGCGCGCGCTCGTGCTCTTGGCGATCACGCTGTCAGCTCGCACGGTGGCTGCACGATGGGTGGCGAACACCCCCAGAGAGCTGGTCGCGGAGCTGGCTCGCCTGGCTGGGGTCACCGAGGAGGTTCCGATCGATCGAGTCGTGCGGCGCCAAGCCGAGCTGATGGCGGAGATCTTTGGAGGGGAGCCCGGCAGCGAGGCATTCGACGAGCATCTCTCGAACGCGCAGATCGCGCTCCAGCAGCTCCTGGATCGTCCAATCAGCGCCAATGTGTACGACTCCAGGGATGCGGGAGCCGGGATGCACGATCTGCTTGCTCAGGCGCAGCGAGACCGGGACATCGCCCTGCAGCGTGCGGAGCATGCGGAGGCCGGGACGCTGGCTGCCGTCGGAGAGCGCGACGCGGCGCTCGAGGAGCTGCTCCGGTTCAAGCGCGAGCAGCCACCGGAGGACGGTGCGCGCTCGTGGTCGCTGCCGGTTCCACTGCGTGCGGTGGCCAGCGAGCTGAGGCGGCGCGGGGCGCGGCGACGGGAGCCTTAGGCCCGTGGGCCTTGGCGTCGTTCGATGATCCTTACGACTCGATAACCCAGAATTTAGGAGCTCGCGGGAAGCTTGTCCTCGACCACTTCTCCTCGAACTCCGGGTGATGCATATGACACAGACCGATCAGGAGCAGCAGGCGCGATCGACGCGCTACCGCTCCCTCTCGAACTTCTACATGGCCGACCAGCGTCGCATCAACTCGCGCGAGGTTGACGTGGGGCTGTGGTGGCGCGAGGACGCCGGCGGTCCGCTCCATCGTGCCGCTTGGATCATGGACACCGGCGAGCTCTATCTCGTGCGTCTCGGTGCGCCTGGCGATGGCGACGGGGTCGCAGCCGTCGAGGGCGGCGACGTCGAGGTGCTTGCTGTCGTCGAGGATCGTGAGCGCCTGGAGAGCATCCTCGAGGGCTGGCGCGAGGAGTGCGGCGCACCCGACTCACTGGCGTGGCTGCGCGAGCGCGCGGCGCGCCTGGGTGAGCGCGTACGCGTCGCGCAGCTGAAGTTGACTGCCGCCGTGAGCGCGGGCAGCGCGATGCTCGGCGCGGCGGCCGTGGCGCTCGAGCTGGCTTAGCGCGCGATCAGCTCAGCCGCAGCCAGTGTTGTTGCCGCAGCTCGAGCACGTGTAGCACGAGCCGGTGCGCTGCATCATGCCGCCGCACTGGCTGCACGCCGGACCGAGGTCGAGGCCCTGCAGGCGTGCCGGCACGACCGGTGGGCTGTCGGTCAGCGCAGCCGCTGGCGCGCTCGAGCCACCGGCGGCTGCCGTAGGGCCATCGCTCGACTGGTCGCTGGTGCTCGGGCCGGCGGTGTCTGACACGGTCGCCGACTGCACTGCTTCCTGGGCGGCTTTGCGCGAGCGCACGGCCGGCGTGAGTATGCCCAGCTCCTCCTGGACGTCCGCGTCCAGGAAGCGCGACGCCAGCCAGCGCATGATGTAGTCGGGCATCGACTTCGCGAACGGGATCTCCGGGTTGGAGGTGATCCCTTCCGGGTCGAAGCGCATGTAGCAGAACTTCTGCACTAGCGTTTCGAGCGGCACGCCGTACTGCAGCGCGATCGAGATCGCCGTGGCGAACGAGTTCATCATGCCGCGCAGCGTCGAGCCTTCCTTGCCGATGTCGGTGAGGAAGATCTCGCCGATGCTGCCGTCTTCGTACATGCCGGCGGTGATGTACCCCTCGTGGCCGCCGATCGAGAACTTGTGCGTGATCGACTGGCGCTCGCGCGGCATGCGCTTGCGCCGCGGGCCGGCCTCGGCCAGCGCCTTGCCGACGGCCTGCTCGACGATCGCGTCGACGTCGGCAGCGCCGCTCACATCGTTGGACTGCTGCGCGTCGGTGCGCAGCGCCTGCGCAGTCTTGGAGCCGTCGCGATAGATCGCGAGCGCCTTGATACCGAGGTGCCACGCTTGCGTGTACGCGTCGATGATGTCCTCGACCGTCGCTTCCTGCGGCAGGTTGACGGTCTTCGAGATCGCGCCGCTGATGAACGGCTGCACGGCGCCCATCATCTTCAGGTGGCCCATGTGTGAGATCGCGCGCTCACCGACGGCCACGTCGAACACGGGCATGTGTTGCTCGGCGAGATCCGGCGCGCCGACGATCGTGCCGTGCTCGGCCAGGTGCGCTTCGATCTGCTCGACCTGCTGCTCGGAGTAGCCGAGCGTCTGTAGCGCGAGCGGCACCGTGCGGTTGACGATCGTCATCTGACCGCCGCCGACGAGCTCCTTGAACTTCACCAGCGAGAAGTCGGGCTCGACGCCGGTGGTGTCGCAATCCATCAGGAACGAGATCGTGCCGGTCGGCGCGAGCACCGTGGCTTGCGCGTTGCGGTAGCCGAACTGGTCGCCGAGCTCGACGGCGTCGTCCCACGAGCTCCGCGCGGCTGCGAGCAGCGCTTCGTCGGCGCACGCAGCGTCGGGGATCGCGTAGGACGCGTCGCGGTGCATGCGCATCACGTTGTTGTGCGGCTCGCGGTTGGCTTCGTAGTGCTCGTACGGGCCGAGCGCCGCAGCTACCTGTGCGGACTTGCGGTACGCGCGGCCGGTCATCAGCGCGGTGATCGCCGCTGCGATGCCGCGGCCGGCGTCTGAGTCGTAGGGCATGCCGTCGGCCATCAGGTACGCGCCGAGGTTGGCGTAGCCGAGCCCGAGCTGGCGGAACGCACGCGCGTTGATCGCGATCTGCTCGGTTGGGTAGCTCGACGGCCCGACCACGATCTCCTGGGCCAGCAGCATCACGTCGACGGTGTGCTCGAAGGACTGCACGTCGAGCGTGCCGTCGGCGCGGCGGAACTTCATCAGGTTCAGCGAGGAGAGGTTGCAGGCGGAGTTGTCGACGTGCATGTACTCGCTGCACGGGTTCGACGCATTGATGCGCCCGCTTGCCGGCGAGGTGTGCCACTGGTTGATGGTGGTGTCGAACTGCACGCCCGGGTCGGCGCAGCGCCATGCGGCTTCGGCGATCTCGCGCATCAGCTCGCGTGCGGGGATCGGCTCGCCGACCGTCTCGCCGGTGGAGCGTGCGGTCAGGCGCCACTCGCGGCCTTCTTCGGCGGCGTGCATGAACTCGTCGGTGATGCGCACCGAGTTGTTGGCGTTCTGGTATTGGATCGACTTGAACCCGTCGCCGTCGATCGACATGTCGAAGCCGGCGTTGCGCAGCGCTTCGGCCTTGTCCTCCTCCTTGGCCTTGCACCAGATGAACTCGCGGATGTCCGGGTGATCGATGTCGAGCACGACCATCTTCGCCGCGCGTCGTGTCTTGCCACCGGACTTGATCGTGCCGGCCCATGAGTCTGCGCCGCGCATGAACGACACCGGGCCTGACGCGGTGCCGCCCTTGGCGAGCGGCTCCATCGAGCCGCGGATGTTCGACAAGTTGATGCCGGAGCCCGACCCGCCGCGGAAGATCATCCCTTCCTTGGTGTTCCAGTCGAGGATCGACTCCATCGTGTCGTCGACCGACAGGATGAAGCACGCCGAGCACTGCGGCGACTCCTCGAACCCGACGTTGAACCACACGGGCGAGTTGAACGCGGCCATCTGGTGCAGCAGGATGTGGGTGAGCTCGTCGTGGAACGCGTCGGCGTACTCGTCGCTGGCGAAGTAGCCGCGCTCGCGCCCCCAGCCGGCGATCGTGCCGGCGACGCGCGCGACCATCTGCTTGACCGAGCGCTCACGCGCGGGGTGGCCGATCTGCCCGCGGAAGTACTTCTGGGCGACGATGTTCGTCGCATTTTGCGACCATGAGGTGGGGAACTCCACGTTCTCCTGCTCGAACGCGATGCGGTCGCCGTGACCGATGCGCGCGTCGCGCAGCTCCCACTCGACGCTGTCGAACGGGTGCGTGCCGGGGGTCGTGAAGTAGCGCTTCACCGACAGCGCTACGCCAGGCGCCGTCTCTTCAAAGATGGGTGTGTCCGGGGTGCTGCTCATGGGCCTTCCTCCTCTGCGCCGGCGTCGCGCGACGCCCACTCGACTCTGTTCCTTGGGCCGAGCATCGTCCCGCTCTGATCGGACAGACTTTCGCCCTCTACAGGAGTGCCTGGAGAACCCTATATTTTAGAAGGTCGGAGCCGAAAATCCGATCTCCCGGGCCGGTCGAAACGATCAGCGCCCGAGCTTGGCCCAGTCACTCAACTCAGCCCAGCTGGAGGACGTGCGATAGCCGGCTTCGGAGAGCGCGTGGCGCAGCGAGAGCACCCAGCGCGGCTCGAACGCCCACCAGCGCGCGAGCGCCCACAGCAGGCTCGCGAGCAGCAGCAGCGCGCCGAGCGACGCGAGCACGATCGCTTCGGTGGAGAGGCTCTTGGAGCTCGTTCGAGTCTTGCTTGCACTCGTCGTGGTGGAGCTGGCGCCGGCCTGGGGGGGGGC
>DATINL010000038.1:0-12898 GCA_035474295.1 Solirubrobacteraceae bacterium | reverse complement strand
CGGGCTGCGAAGTGAGCTCGCATTGGCGCGCGCATCCGAGATCATCACAGCGTGAGCTATGCCGGGGCGCGCCGCCGCCAGATGTGAGCGGCAGCGGCGCGCCCGAGGGGCCTCGATCAACGGGTGCATCCGATCGCGGCGATCGTGTGTTTTCCGCGGAAAACCGCGGCCTTTGTGGCTCCGATCTGATCGCGGTGGCCTTTTGGTGATCGAGCACCCGCGACACCATTGCGGTTTGTGCGTATGGCCTTCGGCTCACCGAGCCGGTGGTCAACGCACGTGACGCGAGCGCTCGCATCAGTTGAGCCTCCCCGCCTGCTCGGACTCGGGCTGCGGGATCGCGATGCACTCGGGCTCGAGCAGGCGGAAGGTCTCGCTGTCCTCGTTGAGCACCATCCGTAGCCGGACAGACCACGGCCGCCCGACCGCGAGCCCATCGCTGACGATGTCGGTCACCGTGATGGTCACATAGGGCGCAAACGCGTCGCCGTCGCCGCGCGCCATGGCCAGCATGATCACAACGTCGCCGGGGCGAGTCTCGACACCGGCCACCTGCAGCGCGATCCGCTGCCGAGTCTCGAGTTGGTCGATGTACCAGTCGCCGCGGGCGTCCTCATCAGCCGGTGGGGGCTGCACATCGCACGCAACCAGCAGGACTTGGCCAGGCCGCAGTACGCGAGCACGGGCCGGCGCATAGCCGACGCGCGCAACGTCCGCGCGCGCCTGCTCGGCGAGTTCGGCAGCGTGTTGCTCGACGGTCAATGTCATCAACGCTTCGGCTCCATGCCGCGGCGCTCCGGCTCCCAGCTCGCGCCATCGGGCAGCGGCGCTGTCCACCCTCGCTCCGCAAGCGCAGCAATGTTCGCGTTCGTCAGGTCGAGGCCGCCGCCTCCGTTGGCGTGCCCGGTCGTTGGGCGCGTGTGGCCGCCGCCGCCCGCGGCGCCTTTGGCGAACCAGGGGTGCTCCTTGAGGTAGGCGCGCCCGGCGTCGGCGGGCTTGTCGAAGCGCGCCCCCTTGAATGTGATCGCGCCGATCTTCCCAGCGTCGTCGGACTCGACCACGATCAGCCGCCGGAACTCGCGCAGCGCACTGCCGAGGGCGGGCGCATGCAATTCGCCGGTCGCGACCAGCGCCTCTTGAAGGGCGCGCTCCTCGGCAGCGTCGCGATGGGACTTCAGCGTCTCTGTGTGCCGCGCTTGGAGGGTGTTGAGCTCCGCCGCGTGCGCGGTCCGCGCCTGCTCGTGCTCGGCCTTGGCGGCGTCGCGCTCGGCCGTGGTCGCGCGCAGCTGACCCTCGACCTCGGTGAGGCGCTTGGCCGCCTCTGCGGCGGTCGTAGCGTGCTCGCCGAGCTGGGCCCTCAGGCTCTCGATCTCGGCCCGGTCGGTGCGGCGCTCTTTGGCGAGCAGCGTATTGACCTCTTCTTGGGTGAAGGTGCGTGTGTCTTCGGGTGGCATGGCTTTCCTCGCGGTGAAATCGGCAGCGGCGTGCTGCAGATCGGGGGTGTTTTCGGGTGATCGCAGCGCTCCGGCGCGCGCTAGGTGTCTAATGGCGTCTCAGTTGTGAGTGATTGCGACACGTTGCAACGTTGGCAGCCGGCTTGTGCAGCCGATGGTCCAGGTGGCAGTCGGGTGGCGGACCACCTCGCCGGGTAGCGTTTGGTAAACTGCCGCGGCGGGGCATCACGGAGCTCTCCGGAAGTCAGGCCCGGAGCACACGCCCCACCGCGCGCTCTGCGCGAGACGACTGGCGAGCCGGGGGTCGGGGTACCGCTGCTCGAGTTGTTCGCGGTTCAGGTTGGCGATCGCGATAGTCATGCGGTCGTCGCTGCGCCGCGCATCGATGAGTTCGAGCAGCGCCGCGCCGACGATCGTCGGGTCTGACTCCCGACCGAGATCGTCGAGCACGAGCAGCCCAGGACACACGCGGAGCCGGTCTTGGAGCTCGACCGGCGCTCCGAAGCGCGAGCCGAAGCACTGCTCGAGCGCGCGAGCACCGATGTAGGCCGACCAGGCGCTTTCCAACGCGACCTCGAGTGCCGCCAAGGTTTTGCCGACGCCCGGTGGGCCCAGGAGCATGAGCCACGGCCTGTTCTGCTCGTCGCTTTCCTCGCTGTGCCACTGCTGCACCACTTGTCGCGCCCTGCAGGGCGCCAGTTCGCCGCGCACGAGCCCCCGCTGGTCTGCGCGGGTGATCGGCGGGTCGAGGCGCTCAAGCCGTTCTGAGCGCAGCAATCGCTGTGTGCGCAGGTGGTAGTGCCGACGCGCGATCTCGTCGACGGGTTCGATCTCGGGGAACGGTCGGTAGGCCGCCGGCCGATCATCAGCGTTAGTTCGCAAAGTCATCTCCATGGTTTTCGAAGGCCTCGGCTGTGCTCGCCGGGGCAGGGCCTCGTTTGTGGTGGCCGTTGGCCGCCTTGCGTCGCGCGATCGCGATCAGGTACTCCTCGCGCTTGTCGCCGTCCGCGTGCTTCTCCGTGAACTCGCGCATCGCGTCGTTGACCGCCCACGCCGGCAGCGGCTCGAGTTGCCGCAGCACACGCAACCACGCCGCGTCGCTCATCTTGCCGTGCTTGCGAGCGAGCGCGCAGGCCGCGCGGGCGTCGCGGACGAGCGCGGGCTCGTAGCGGCTCTCGAGGTGCTTGAGGCCCTCGGAAGAGGGCGCCTCATCCACACCCGAACAGAGCGGCGCGCCAGCGTCGCGCTTCTGTTCTTTCTTAGATCTTCTCTGAGATCTTAATTGGGGGGCGATCTTATCCCCATCAACCCCAGCAATTTGACAATCGTCGCCCCCCCCAACGGCAACCGTCGCCCCCGGTGACGACTTCGCCCCCGGTGACGACTTCGCCACCGTACGACCAGGGGCGCCGTCGCCCCGGGATGAGAATGCCGGGTGTGCCAGGAAGGTGTAGGCGTTCGACTGCTGCCGCCCGTCTTGGACGCGACGGTGCACGGCGATCAGGCCGAGCCGTTCGATCTGTCGCAGTTGGCGCTTGACGTTCCTACGGTCGACGTGCAGTCGACGAGCGAGCGTCTCAATGCTCGGATTGCATCGTCGCTCGATCCGCCAGTACGAGAGCAGCACGCCGTAGATCACCGCCCCCTCTTTGGACAGCCCGGGCACGCTCAGCACCCGCTCCGGGATCGCGATGAAGTGCGCACCTTGGGGTGATGGGTTGAACCCCGCATCGCTCGGCCACTTGTCCCTCATGCGGTGGCAACCGGCGTCGATTCGGTAGGGCAGGACGGCTCCGTATGCTTCTCGGGAGCGCGAGCGCGGGCGTCTCGCAGGAGCTGTCGCGCCGCAGCCCGGGAGAGATCCGCCTGCGCATTGATACCACAGCGGTGCAGAGCCTCGAGTTGCGCGGGCGAGGCGGGCTTGCGCTTCCAGTTTGCTCGCCACTCGGGCGTGGGTAGCAGTGCTCGCTGGTCGCTGCTCATCGACCACCTCGCGCTAGGCGCTCGGCGCATCGCCTGTGCGCGATGCCGCCGCCGGCGAGCTCGACGCGCTCGGCATCGGGCACGGGCTCGCTGCAGCGTTCGCAGCTGAGCGATCCGCCGGCCGCCCCTGACTCGGGCTGTTGCTGATCGATCTCAGGCGCGCCCAGTTGCACCGAGGCTTGGCGTTCGCGCGTGCGTTGCTTCAACCAGTCAACGAAATCGTCCAAGTCCACCATTCGCGTGTCCCCACACAGGACAAACGGCGCGCCTTCGTCGAAGCAGCGGTAGACGGTCGCTCGCGAGCGACCGATCGCTCCGGCGACCTCGTTGGGATGGTACAGTCGGCGCGCTGGAGGCTTCGCACGGTCGAACTCCACCAGCAGATCGCGAAGCATCTTCTCGATCTGAGGCAGCGACGGCGCGAGCAGTGCCAGACCCACCACGCTGAAGGCCTCTGCGAGTGTTGGTTGCGGCGCCGGCACCGCGCGCAGCGGTGTTGCTCGGTCCCGCGCGGCGCTCATGCCGCACCTCGGTCCTGGCGCAACTGCCGCAGCGATTGCCGGATGAGCAGCACGCTGCCAGCCCGAAGCCCGAGGCCGGCCAGGCCTCGCGTCAACAGCTGTCGCGACAGCTTCAGCTTCTCGGTTGCTCGCCGCTCACCAAACTTCTGGACGATGCTACGGAGCTCGGCTCGCTCCGGCTCAGGTAGTGGGGTTCCGTGTCGTTGACCTTGGCCCATTTGTCATGGGTACAACCTCGGTCGGACAACTAGCCGCTAACTGTCCCAAGATTTTTTTTCGTGCGCGAAGGAGCGCCTTCCGCAGAGTCTCGACGTTCCGCACCTCGACGCCATGTCGACTTTGCTCGAATGCGATCATCGCGTCCTTGCTCGGCCCCATCAGATACCGCTTATGCTCGTTCAGGAACCCGATCAGGCGCTCACTCAGTTCCGAGCGCGGCTCGCGCGGTCCCGTGTTGCGCTTCGCGCGATCGATCTGAAGCTGCCGGTTCACGTCGGCGCGCGCGAGTTGGGGCGCGAGTTGGGCTGCTTCCGCGTGCGCGAGTTCGTCGACACGGCGCACCCGACGCTTTTCCTCACGGGCCAAGTCGAGGACCTTCTGCACGAGCGACGGAGGGCGCACGTACGTCACATCGCCCGTGAGCGCCGCTGTGAAGCCCGGGTCGCGTGGCCGCAGTCGAGGGTAGACGCATGCTGGCGGTTCAGACTCGGCTGCCTGTTTGCGAGCGCCGCGCTTGCGGGTAGTCTTCGCCTTGGACGCCACGATCGTCCACCTCCGCGCCCGGGCCGCTCCCACGGTTCCGGGCGTTCGTCTTTGTACACCAGCTATGCGGCGAAATGCTCTTGCCTTTGGTGGAGAGTGCGTATTGAGTGGGCAGACTCAGGTGCCCATGAAGCTCAGCGACCTCTCCGACGCGACCCGCTTCGAACGGTTGCCTAGCCGAACGCTGAAGGGGGACCTCTCGCGTCCCATCGACGTCCGCGTCTATCAGGACCGAGCATCGCGCGAGGTCTACGAGGTGCACGTGGCAGAGCGACGCTACAGGAAGTCTGACAAACCCGCGCCGACGCAGGGCACTCCGCCGTTCGGCGAGTGGGACGCGCTCACCTCCGATTGACTCTCTCGAGTTACGGGTCTTGGACCGCAACCAACATAAGGTCGCACAGGTCAGGAAACCGATCGCGCAATCGGTGCAGCGTCGTAACCCATTGCCCGCCCGCAGCCATCCGGAAACCGACCTCGCAGCCGCATCGGCCTCCAGTTCGTGCCGCGCACGCTGGCGAATCACACTGGCTGCGCCGTAGCCACCTCCGCGCCCTCCGTGTGCTCCACCTATCACAGCCCAAGCGGCGGCAGTCGCGCCGCGACTTCCCGTCCTGCTCGGCCCGTACGCACTGCTCGCAGGGGGAATCGAGCACGCGCGCGATCACGCTCGCGCTGATGAGCTTGGCGCCTTGGAGCGCCTCTGCGCCACCGCCCTCGCCGTCAGCGTCGATGCTTTCCGCGAGAGTCATCCCTCCAAGGATGCACCGGCCCACCCGAGCAGGTCTAGGGCGACTGGGCGCCGCTCGGCGGCTCGCCTATGCCTCTTGCCTCGGACCGCTCCCGCTCCAGACGTGCGGCTTCGGCAACCAGTGCACGCGCGGCGTGCGCGTCTCCAGCAATGATCGCGGCGTCGATCGCGGCCAAAAGGTCGAGCAATCGCACATGAGGTCGGGCAGGAATCGCTGTCACCGCCGAGTCATTAGGCATCGCGAGTGCCTTTTGATCTACCGAGATCGCCTGTTTTTCGGAGCGGGCAGCGGGATTCGAACCCGCGACATCCAGCATGGGAATGCGGTGGACAGGTTCGCAGTCGGTCCCCGTTGATTGAAGTTGGGCGGTTTCTTCAGCCCTCACCCCTGGCTCGAGACGGTCTGAGACCCCGCAGGAAGCCTCGCTGCCTTTTGCATGTGCCCTTTGTGGCACCCGCAAGCGCGGCACAGCAGCATCCGGAAGGGTGCGCATCTTGCCGGCATTCCGCAGATAGCGCGCGTGGGCGCCGAGGTCGGCGTGTCCCGCCAGCGCCGCGGCCTGCTGGGCGTTCACGTCGGCGTCCGCGAGGGCTTGGGCGTAGGCGCGGCGCCAGCTGTGGAAGTCGATCGGTAGCGTGTAGTCGGTCTCTTCGAAGAGCTCGCGCCAGCGCTGCGAACCCTTCCTCGGGGCATTGCCGTCGCGCTCGATGCTAGCCGCAAAGGCACGCTGCAGGTCGCGTCGAAGTGCCCTTGCATGGCTCGCCTTGCCGCGTCCTTGCCCCACCCTGTTCCCCCGTCGACCGGCACGCCGGACCGGGAACACGACTCCCTGGCGCGGGCGCCCAGCTTGGTCCCACCACGCTTGCAAGATGGCGCGCAGCATCTCGGGCACCTCCAGCAGCTGCGGTCGCTTGGTCTTTTTGCGCGGTGCCCACCCCCAAGCGAACCCCCCTTGATCGACGTCGAATCCCTCCCACTTCAAAGCGTGAAGGTCGCTCGTCCGGAGCCCACCAAACATGCGGGCCACGCACGCCATGGTCTGCCGCTCAAGCACGGCGCCGCGGTAGCGATCGTCGGCGTGCTCCCATTCCAAGTAGATCACGAGCTCTTCATCCGAGAGCACCGCGCGCTCCTTCGTGACCGTCTCCTGAAACTTCGGCATGGTCGCTTTGTCGACCGGGTTGTCACTGCGCCCACCGGGTTCGCGCTGGAGCGCAGCGAACACGTTGGACAACCGCTGTTTCAGGTGTTGCACGCTCTGACGGCTGAGGCCCTGCCTCTTCGCCGCATCGAGCACCGTGTTGATGTCCGCTGGCGCCGGTGAAACCGCGGTTACGGCCATCTGCCCAACGATCGGTAGCGCGTACCGCCGCAGTTGCGCGATCTCTTGCTGCGGACTCCTCGCCTGCAGCGGGTCGGCCACTTCCGCGACGCGCTGCGCGTAGATCCGCTCCGCCGCCTCGGCGAAGGTCTCGGGCCGCTTGGCGTCCTCGCTGGCGGGGTTCTCAGCCGCGTTGAGCTTCTGAAGCTTGAGCCGAGCAACTACCGGGTTCTGTGTCCCGAGCGGCTTGCACGGGCGCACCTTCTCACCGTTGATGACCGTCGTCACCCGCGCGTATGCCCAACCCTTGCGCCAGATGAGCTGGCCTGTTCGTTTGCGCGCCATGGCGCCGGTCCTTTCTGTGGAGCCTGACTGCTCCCCCATGCAGCCCGACCGAAGCCGGGCCGGCAGGGGCAGGGGTCAGCGCTGCTTGCCGGTCAGCGCGCGCAGAGCGCCCGCGTAGACCCGCTCGCCGAAGACAAAACCGCAAAACGTCTGATCGACCACTTCCAAGAGGCGCTCGACGATGTAGTCGTCGGTTCGGTCCATCTCGCCGCCATAGGCGACCGCGCATGCGCTCTCGAGCAGCGCCTCGAGCTCGATCTCGACGCCGAAGTTGTCGTCGAGCGATCGCGTTGCATGGCACACGGGGCAGGAACACGTCTGCCACTCGGGCTTGTTGCGGGTGGGGGCGCGCTCGCACCTCGCATCCTGTGCGGTGAACACGCTCCAGAACGACTGCGCGAGCCGGGGGACAAT
Source organism: Solirubrobacteraceae bacterium (assembly GCA_035474295.1). Classification (GTDB taxonomy): domain Bacteria; phylum Actinomycetota; class Thermoleophilia; order Solirubrobacterales; family Solirubrobacteraceae; genus Palsa-744. The sequence goes on along the minus strand of DATINL010000038.1, from coordinate 5,346 downwards.
GTCCGGGTCTGCCCCGCTCTCGAGCTCGCCGAACTGCGACAGGAGCCGATCTACCCGCGCGAGCCACTCCCGCCGCACCTCCCGAATCAGCGCCACGCTCACGGCCGAATATACCCGGCGACGCCCCTGGGGGCGGTCACGCGCTGCCGTGAGCTGCTCTCGCAAGTACGCCTCCAGCCGGGCGGTGTTCGGCTGGCTGCTGGCGATCTCCTGGTCGTCAACGTCTTCGACTCTGTTATGGTTTGCATCGTTCATGGAAGTGCCCCTTTCATGGATCAGGGGTCGGGCGGTTGGCGCCGCGCCGGCCCCACTTGTTGCGGGCGGAATGCCCGCAGACTCTACTTCGATCGCCTCCGCGCGGCGGGCTTGGCGGGCGGCTCGCCGAACAACGCCGCATGCTCGCGCCGAACCAGCTGCCTGACCACGTCGGACGTCGTCAACCCTTGGCGCTCGGCGAGCGCTTCGAGCATACGGCGTTCGTCGGACGTCACAAGGACGTGCAGACGATCGTCGAAACGCTTCGCGGCCATATGTACCTAGTATGCGGCACACATGTGCATGGTGCAACCCGGCTGCCGCAGCTGAGTCTCCCACCACTTCTAACGCCGCGATCCGACTCGCGTTTGGGGCAGAAACGCGAGCAGGAAAGCAACAGCCTTGTTGCGGTCGTAAACGCTTACGCCCTCCTCCCTTGGTGGACGCTGCGCACAGGGGGGAAGTACCCTCGGCGCCATCATGCCGACGACCTGCTTCGAGTGGTTCAACTACAGCCTCTGGCTTGTAGAGAGTATGACGCCAGCGTTTGCGGTCATCGTTGCGGTGTTTGGAGCCAGAAGCTGGCGTGCGCAGCAGCGGGCTACGAAGCGCGCGGAGGTGGCTGGACAGGCGCATGTCGCGACACTGCGCCTCTGCGACGCGCTGGAGCACGTAATCTCGCCATGGAGTACCAACCTTCCCACACCGCAACCGCCAGTGGCCCCAGGCGGTGCACCAGAGGAGCCCGAGATCGCGAGGCGTGAACACCGCGCTCAGGTGATGGAGAAAGAGATCGAGCAACGCTGGATACAGATCCAGGCCCACGAGACAAGCTTTCGCATAGCGTGGGAGTTGACGATGGTATATGTGCCCGATGCTGTGGCGACTCTCTCCGCGATCTGGTCGAAACGCATGGATATTTGGTCCAATCAGCTCAACGCGGCCGACGCAATTCGTTATGGCTGGGAGGCGGAGCCCTTTGCCGTCGAGGCCAAGAAGAAGGGGTTCGCCAACCAGACACTGCGCAGTGAATTGAACGTTCTCTGCAACGCGGCGGTGACGACTCTCGGTCCCCTCGCGCGCATGGAGTAAACGCTGACCAATCGCTGCGCAGCGCCGCCATAAGTGCACGTCGCTCGTACAGCGATGATAGTCATATATAACCCTTATGTCATACACATGTAGTTGACACCTATCACCGTTAGGCCGCACGATAAGAGAGTAGGCAGTTAGCAGTAGGTAGTAGCCAGATGTTCAAGCAGTTGTTGGTGGTCGCAGCCCTCGCAGTGGTCGTGTCCGGATGCGCGCTCCGCGGCGAAGAGCAGCCAATGGCCGATGACGCAGCCGACCTTGGCGCGTCGCATGCGCAACACGCGATCGATGGCGAGCAGACCGCGCTTTCGCTCGAGCTCGACCCGATGCCAGCCAGCCCCATCGCCGAGCCCGAGCCCGCACCAACGTGCATCTACGCGCTCGACATGAGCGAGGACCACGCAGCCTACGAGGGGTTTGAGGCCTCGGTCTTTTGGGATGCCTCTGCGCGTGGCAACGTCAACGAAGCCGATGCGCTCGATCTCGCCCGCATGGCGTGGGCCGCCGTGCAGACCTGGCGCGCGTCGACCGGCTACGATAGCGCGGTCGAGCGGTCGGTCGTTGCACGGCTTGGGCACGTTGGTGCCATCGTCGCCGACCAAGAGACCGTCCAGCATGCATGGGGTGGCAAGGTCAAGGTCGTGGGATTCACCAGCGAGTCCGTGGGCCGCTGCACGGGTACGGCGCAGGGCCAAATGATCAACGACCGCGTCGACATCGGTGCCGAGGCGCACATGCACGAGCTTATGCACGGGTTCTCGCAGGCGCTCTACGGCGACGTCGACGGCAACCACGAGCGCGACGCGGTCTGGAAAGACATGCTGCCCAAGGCCAAGACGCTGTACTACTCCCTTTGGCGTGACGCCTCGACCCGGCGCTCGCACACGAACTAGCCCCGCTCTGGCGGCCCGCCCTTTCCCAGCACTTCCGCCACCACTTCCAACTCCGCGGAAATGAACGACTTTAGGTTCGCAGCACTGATGAAAAAGGGCAGTTTCCCACCGGTTTCCCAGCACTTCGCCAGCACTTCGCGCGCGGCATGACACAATAGAGCGATGGTCTGGGTGTTCAGCGATGGGACCGAGGTGCGCCTCGGCGGCGACGTCCGCGGTCAAAGCGCGCTCGCCGAACGACTGCGTCAGGATGTTGTGGCCATCACCGAAGAAGGCGCGCCGATCCCTGTCGTCGTCCGACCCCCGCCCGGCAGCGAACCGCTCGACCTCGACAGTGCACCTCACGTCGACGCGTGGGTCCGGCAATGGGCGCGCTTGCGTGATGCCGACATCGTGAGCGCCCCAGTTGTCGATCGCCTCGGGGACGACTCCGCCGCGGACGACAGCGAACCGGGCCGGGTCTACTGAGACATGAGCGTCGCACCGCCGGACAAGCCGACCGCGGACGCACTGAACGACGCCCTCACTCCTGGCGACGTCGAGGGCGCCGAGCGCGTGGCCCGCGCATACATTGCCGAGGTCGGCGACCTGCCCGAAGCTGTCTGTCAGCATGGGTGCATGACCTCCGATCAGAAGAGGCCGTAGTTCTTCCTGCGGAAGTAGTCCCTCATCGCTCGACGGATGTTCGCGTCGGGCTCGGTGTTGCTCAGCACCGCCGCCTGGACTTCGCCCGTCGAGAAGTTGATCGGCCCGGGGAAGGCGTGGAAGTGCATCTTATCGATCGCGTTGGTGGACAAGCCGGTGTGCGTGCCGTCGTAGGTAACGCCGTCGACTTCGGCGCGTCCGTTGGCCGTCGAGAGCACGCCCGCCCCGAACAGGTGCGGATTGGTGTCGCGTGCGAGCGTGGTGATTGTGTCGTTGCCATCCGCCGCAACGATCACGGCGGTGAACGTCGATCCCGAGAGTTGCTCGCGCCCCGGCGTGCACGACTGCCCGGGGGCATTGCTCGCCGGCAAACACAAATACGCTGAGGTTCCGGCCGTGAGACTGTCGAGCTTCCCTACAAACCACGTGAAGGGCCGATTGCTGGCCGCCACGGACGTAGTCAGCGTGGCCGATATGATGATGCTGCTGCCGTCACCCTTGCTCGTGCGGCGGCCAAGCATCGTACTTAGATTCGACGAGCCAGAAAAGTCGCCGTTGCCAGCGCGGTTCGGGATGGATGAGATCGTCGAGGCGCCTGGGGCGCTCATGCAGTCCCACCATCCCGAACAGTTGCCGCCTGCTGCGACCGGTCCGCCGAGCAAGCCCATGGGCGTCACATCGTCCCATGGGCGCCGGGCGGTGTGTCTTCGACCCATGCCCGCCATGACTACTTGGCTCCTACGGCAACGCCGCGGTGCATGCCGAGCGCGGTCGCCCCGTTCGTGCTGGCGCTTGAGACCGCCCGCTGCCATGGCCGTGAGGCGTGTCGGGGCGAGCGTGCTCGGCATTGCACCGCGGCGTTGCCAGTGCCGTTCTGGTTCGGGCTGGCGGTCGGCGTGTCAATTCTGTGCATGGGTCGGCTCCTCTTCGGGCTCGGGTCGAGATGTTCGGTCGGGCATGTGTTGGCCTTTGTTGAAAACGGTGCCCATCGAGCGCGCCCCCACCCGCTGACATGTGACGGGTGGAGGCGCGGGCCGGCGGGACTTCGCCGGGCGTGCGGGGAGAAGCCGCCCTCGAGCTTGTAACGCCGGCGCCGGGCGGTGGTTTGCGCCAAGCGGGCGCGCCGGGGTAAATTGGCAAGAGCTGCCGCCCGCACTGGCCGGGGCGGAGCCACAGCGACCAGGCCAGGCGCGCCGCCGCGAGTCACGTCTCGCTCGCACACGCGGCCCACCACAACGAGGCGGTAACCCCAGCGTCCGAGGTTACCTGCATGCCAAGCGCACTCACCCTGCTCGAAGCGGCCAAGCGCACGCAGAACGAGCTCTTTCAATCGATGGCGGCCTCCATCGTCACCACCGACGAAATGGCAGCCGTGCTGCCCTTTAAAACATTCAATGGCCAAGCCGCCGTCTACCTTCGCGAGGGCACATTGCCCGATACGCAGTTCATCGGCGACGACGGCACGCTCGGATCGCCGAGCACCGGCACCGACGATCTGGTCACTGCGCCCGTGCGCCGAATCGCAAGCGACCTCGATGTCGATGCGCTCGCCGATGACCTGTCGGGTGGCTCGCAAATGGGCATCCAGATCGCGAAGAAAGCCAAAGCGACGTGGCGGCTCGTGAAAAATACCATCGCGGTCGGTGGCAACGTCACCAGCCACACGCTCAGCTCGAGCAGCGGCCCGTTCACTGCGATCGACGAGGTCGGATACGGGCCATGGGTCAGCTCTGCCCGGTTCGGGCCGGGTGAGATCAGGTACACAAACACCGGCACCAAGTGGGCTTTTCGTGCGCCCGGCGATCCGGCGTTCGGCGATGACGTCGTCGCAGCGACGGACGGCTACTACGTGCTCAAGTCGTTCAACGCCAGCAAGTGGATCAAGGTCAAGCTCGACGTGTCCGACGCGAGCGCGGACGGCCGCACTTCGATCGAGTTCGCCAGCTCGACCAACGAGTTCGATGGCCTGAACAAGGTGCTGGGCTCCAGCATGCTGCTGCCGAGCACGGGCACGGACGGCGACATTTTCACCTTCGCTAAGCTCGACGAGCTGATCACGATGGAGAAGGTTCGCAACACCCGGGCCTTCATAATGAATAGCAAGCTCATCCTGAAGTACCTCGCCGCTCTGCGCGCGACGGGCGCAGCGAACCCCGAGCACCTGAATCTGCCCGGCTACAGCGGGCCGGTCATCTCGTACCGGGGGATCCCCATTCTCGAGAACGATTACATCACGAACACCGAATCCAAGGGATCGGCAACCTCGCTGAGCTCGGTTTATTTGGCGAGCCTCGACGCGGACGAGGGCTTGTTCATGGGCGTTCCCGGGACCGGCACCGAGTCGATCGACGTGCAAGGCGATCCGCGATCGCAGGTGGTTATGGGCTGGCGCATCGAACGCCTCGGCGCCCTCGAGGGCCGGGCACACCGTCGTACGCGCGTTCAATGGTACGGCACGCTC
>DATINL010000037.1:0-20586 GCA_035474295.1 Solirubrobacteraceae bacterium | reverse complement strand
GTTTAAAAAAAGATGGTGCTGCGCGCGCGCGTACACGCGAGGGCGCGCGCGCGCGCAGCACCATCACTTTTCTCGAGCCAACGCGTGCGTCTTTATATTCGCGGCGGCTCAGATCGACCAGCAGCGCGGCGGCAGCGCCGGCGTGCAGAGCCACTTCGAACGACTTGCGCAGCTCCGGCTGCAGGCGCGCGTAGTCCCACTGTGCGAGCCACGGGATCAGCGTGGTGTGACCCGAGGAGGACACCGGCAGCAGCTCGGTCGGTCCCTGCAGCAGCCCTAGCGCGATCGCCTGGCGCAGCGGCAGACGCGTGTGGGGTGCCGAGCGCCGCGGCGGGTTGTTTGGCGAGCGCGCCATCAGACCCCAGGCAGGCCGGCGTTTGGGTCGCCGTCGTGGTGTCAAGCGCCAGTCGGATCGGCGTGTCGGCGGCGCACGTGACGTCAGGTGCTGGGTGAAGCGACGTGCCGGCGTCTGACGCGCCGGCTGAGGTGCTGCCGACGCGAAGCGCAGCGTGCGCGCCATCAGGCGCCGGTCAGCTCGCCGGGTCGGTTGCCGGCGTGGCGTCTAGGTCGGCCTCTGCAGCCGGCGTGGCGTCTGGAGCGCCTTCTGCGCGGTCCCGCCTGCCGAGTGCGCTGTTTCCCGGCGTTGTCGCTTCGGTTGTGTCCCCGGTCTGCGTCCTACCGCCGCGGCGCCAGCGCACGACGGCGTATACCGCGCCTGCGACGAACGCTGCGGCAATCACGTAGTCGACGTACTCGAGCCCGTGACGTACGTCCTCCCAGTTGCTGCCGACGCTCTGCCCGACCAGCGCCAGTGCCAGCACCCAGGGGATGCAGCCGGCGATCGTCAGCGCGGTGAACCGCCAGAACGGCATTTTTGCGACACCGGCGGGCAGCGAGATGAACGTGCGCACGATCGGCAGCATGCGGCTGAAGAAGATCGCCGGCGCGCCGTAGCGCGCAAACCAGCGGTCGGCCCACTCGAGATGACTAGGCTTCACGTGCAGCCAGTGCCCGTGGCGTTCCACCAGCTCGAGCCGCCCGGCACGGCCCACGCCGTATGCGATCCAAGAGCCGACGAGGTTGCCGAGCACGCCCGCCGCGACGATCCCCGCCAGCGTCAGATGGTGGTGCGCGGCGCTCGCGCCTGGGTCCGCCACGGCGAACCCGGCGAACAGCATCGTCGCTTCCGAGGGGATCGGGATGCACGCGCTTTCGGCGACCATCAGCACGAACACCGCGGGCAGCCCCGCGTCGCGCACGAAGTGCCATGCGATGTTGACCAGCGATTCGGTGACCGACGCAAGCACGAGCATGGGTCGGGCAACGATACCGTCCCATTCTCAATGCGTGTCTGGATCGACCTAACCAACTCGCCGCACGTGCTCGTGATGCGCCCCGTGATCGACGTGCTGCGCGCGGACGGCCATGAGGTGCGTGTCACCGCGCGCGACTTCGCCCAGACGCTCGGGCTGCTGCAGCGCTGGAACATCACTCACACGACGATTGGCCACCACCGCGGCGAGCGCCTGTCGGCCAAAGCGCGCGGGCTGGCTGAGCGCTCGATAGCGCTCACGCGCTGGGCGATCGCGGACGGCAGGGCCGCACGCGCTGCCGGTGGCGCGCGACTGGCTGGCGCTGACCGCCGCTCCTCCGGCCGGTTTGCTCTCCGCCCGCGCGCCCGCGCGCCCTTCGACATTGCCCTCGGCCACGGCTCCAACGACGTCAGCGTCGCCGCCAAGCTGCTCGGCATCCCCAGCGCCACGATGTTCGACTACGAGTTCGCCACGGTTCAGCACCAGGTCAACTGCCGCCTCGCCGCTGCCGTCGTAGTTCCTGACTCGATCCCCGTCGACCGCCTGCGCCCATACGGCGCCGAGCGCAAGCTGCGCCCGTACGCCGGCCTCAAGGAGGAGTACTACCTCGCGGACTTCGAACCCGACGCGGCCGTGCTCGCCGAGCTGTGCCTCGACGCGACGCGCCCGATCATTGTCGTGCGCACCCCGCCCGAAGTCTCGCTCTACCACCGCTTTGAGAACGACCTTTTCGCCGACGTGCTCACGCGCCTGCGCACCGCTGCCGCCGCGGATGGCGTGCAGCCGGTGCTGTTGCCGCGCACCGACGCCCAGCGTGCCCAGCTGCGCGACGTGCCTGGGTTCATCGTGCCCGCCCACGCGATCGACGCGCAATCTCTGATTGCGTTTGCGGATCTCGTGATCTCCGCGGGCGGCACCATGAATCGTGAAGCCGTCGCACTCGGCACACCCGTGTTCACGACGTTTGAAGGTCGCATGGGCGCCGTCGACGAGCGCCTGATCGACGACCACCGGCTGCGCCGGCTGGGGAGTGCGAGCGAGCTTAACCTCGGCAAGCGCGATGCCGCTGTCGGGCCGCCGCGCGTTCGCCGCAACCCTCGTGAGCTGGTCGAATTATTGCTATCCCCGCTCTGCGGTTGACCTGCTCTGTGCTGTCTAACGCGCGCATTAGTGCTCAAGCGCACGTCCCCATCGGGTTTCACCCCTAGAATCCCCCTCATGCGCCGACGGATCCGCTCGGCGGCCTTTCCGTTCCACCGGCACTCCTTCCCGCAGCTCGCCGTGGACGGCCTTCTGGTCGCACTCGCGTATTACCTCGCTTTCCAGCTGCGCTTCGATCATGGCCCGACCGGCCACTACGAGCAGCTGCGCGAGCGCACGATCTGGTGGGTCGTCGCCGGCGCGATGCTGCTGCTCGTGCTCGGACGTGTGTACCAACGCCGCTGGCGCTACGCCGGCCAGCGCGACTACGAAGCGATCCTGCGCGGCGTTGTCGCAATCACGCTGCTCACTGTCGTCGCCGTCACGATCCTGCGCCCCGTGCAGCGCGAAACCTCGCACGGCACCACCGCAATCGGCTTGCCCAACGGCGTCGTCGCGATGTTCGGCCTGCTGCTGTTCGTGTTTCTCTGCGGCGTGCGCGTCATTGCTCGCTCGCTGCACGAACGCCGCTTTCTCGCGGCGTTCCGCGGCCCGCGCGAAGGCCAGCGCGGCGTGCTGATCGCCGGCGCCGGCGACGGCGGCCGGCTCGTGCTGCGCGAGATCCTCCGCAACCGCGAGCTCGGCCTCGCGCCGGTCGGCTTCCTCGACGACGACCCGCGCAAGCGCGGCCTGCGCATCGACGGCGTCAAAGTTCGCGGCAACACCGACCGCGACCTGCCGCGCATCCTCGACGAATCCGAACCCGACGAAGTCGTGATCGCAATCCCCTCCGCCCCCGGCTCCACGCGCGCTCGCATCGTCCGCGAATGCCGCAAACGCGCGATCCCCGTGCGCACGCTGCCGACTGTCTTCGAGCTGCTGCAAACGCGCAGCACCGTCGCCCGCCAGGTGCGCGAAGTCCGCGTCGAAGACGTCCTCGGCCGCGAACCCGTCGTGATGGAGCTCGAGCGCGTCGGCGCCTACCTCACCGGCGAAACCGTGCTCGTCACCGGCGCCGGCGGCTCGATCGGCTCGGAGCTATGCCGTCAGATCGCCCGTGTTTCCCCGCGCCGGATCGTGCTGCTCGACCACGCCGAAGACAACCTCTTCTCGATTCTGCGCGAGCTCGAGGACGAACGCCACGTGCCCCCCGACACGCTCGTCGCCGTGCTCGCCGACTGCAAAGAAGAAGAACGCATGCGCGAAGTCTTCACCGAGCACCGCCCGACGATTGTGTTCCACGCCGCCGCGTACAAACACGTCGGCCTGATGGAATCCAACCCCGTCGAAGCTGTCCGCAACAACGCTATCGCCACGCGCGTCGTCGCCCACATCGCCGGCCAGCTTGGCGTGCGCCGCTTCGTGCTCGTCTCCACCGACAAAGCCGTCGCCCCCGCCACCGTGATGGGCGCTTCCAAAGCCCTAGCCGAGTTCGCTCTCGACGGCGCCACCGCGCGCTTCCCCGACACCAGCTACGCCGCCGTCCGCTTCGGCAACGTGCTCGGCTCCTCCGGCAGCGTCGTCCCGATCTTCCGCCGCCAGATCGCCCTCGGCGGCCCCATCACCGTCACCGATGAGCGCATGACCCGCTACTTCATGACCATCCCCGAAGCCGTCCAGCTGATCATCCGCTCCGGCTCGCTCTCCAGCCACTCCGCCCACGCCCAGGTGTTCGTGCTCGAAATGGGCGACCAAGTGCACATCCTCGAGCTCGCGCGCGCCATGGTCGAGCTCTCCGGCCTCGACCCCGACCGCGACATCGAAATTGAGATCGTCGGTCGTCGCGCCGGCGAGAAGCTGCACGAAGAGCTCTTCAACGACTACGAACGCTCGCTCCCCACCGCCGCCGAGAAGATCCTCCTCGCCGAACGCCACCCGCTCGCCCCCGCCGCCGTCGAATCGATGTTCGACGAGATCGGCCTGCTCGTGCTGGAAGGCGACGCCGCCGGCCTCGCCGCCAAAGTCTCCGAGCTCTCCTACACGCACGGCCCCGGCGAAGAGCAGCCGACTCACGGCGACAGCCCTCCGAGCCCGCCCGATCACGACTTGCGCCCCGGCGAGCAGCAGCACCCGCCCCCCGGCAGCGGCGCCGCCACGCCTGCGCCGCTCATACACTCCCCACAAGCATGACCCCCACGCTCCTCGCGCTCTCACTCTCGAACTCGTTCACCAAAGCGGGCGCGATCGCCGCTTTCGCCGCGTTGGTCGGCATCGCCGTGCTCTCGCTGCTCGTGTTCTCCCAAGCCCGCGAGCTCAAGCGCCTGCGCGAATGGGCCGGCCGCGCCCCCGAGCGCGCCGCCGAGCTGGAACAGCGCGTCAGCGCCGACGCCGTCGCCCGAGCCCAGCGCGCTGCCCCCGCCGTGCAACCCACCCGCGTCGCTGCCCCCGCTCGCGTAACCCCCGTGCCGGGCGCTACTGCTGCGCCGGCCGCAGCCCCCGCCGCTGGCGCCGCCGCGACCCCCGCCACAGCCGCCGCCGCCGCCGCTGCCGCAGCAGCGCCTGTCGCCACGCGCGTCGCCTCCGGCGTCGCCATATCTGCCTCGGGCGCCCCGGTCGGCGAGTTGCCCGCCGCCGCTGCTGGAGCCCCGGCCCCCGTCGACGCTAGCGCTGGTGCTCCGGTTGTCCCGGGCACTGGCTCACCCGCATCCCCGGCTGACGGCACCGCTACACCCCGCTTAGGCGCTGATGAGAAGCCCGCCCCGGCCCCAGGCGCCGCCCCGGCTCCAGGCGCCGCCCCGGCTCCAGGCGACGCCCCGGCTCCAGGCGCCGCCCCGGCTCCAGGCGACGCCCCGGCCCCAGGCGCCGCCCCGGCTCCAGGCGACGCCCCGGCCCCCGGTGACGCGGATGGGCCAGTAACGCCGGCTGAACCGGCAACACCCCCCCCGCCTGTGTCTCCGCCCAACGGTCAGCCGGCTGCGCGCGTCGCCCGCCCCGGCGCTGCGCCCGGCGCGCCCGTTGCGCCTAGCCCGTCCGCTGCGCCCGCGAAGCCCGCCACGCCGGCTCCCTCGACCGCGGCTGCGCGCACCACCACCGGTGCGCCGCGTGCGCCCGTGCCGCCGGCCCCCAGCTCGCCCACGCCGCCAACCCCACGCACCACCGCCCGCCGCGCCGCGTCGACGCGTGCCGCTGGCTCGTCGTCGGTGCCGTTGCCGCGCCCCGCCGACGCGCGTGCTCGCCGGCCGGCAGGCGCGCAGCTCGCCGCCGAGCGACGCTCGCCCGCGCGCACCACCGCGCTGATCGTCGGCGGCGTGGTGGTCGGCGTGATCGCACTCGTGCTGATCCTCGTGTCAGGCGGTGGCGGCAGCAGCGATCAGACGCAAAGCTCATCCGCTTCCTCGCCGCCCGCGTCGACCTCCACGAGCGGCAGCAGCGCCACCACGCGCACGCCAACCGGCTCCTCGACGGTCACGAGCAACCCCTCGAGCCTATCCGTCGCGGTTTTCAACGGCACCGGCACGTCGGGCCTTGCGCACCGGCTATCAGCGAGCCTGCAGCAGAGCGGATACGCGCGCTCGAGCGCGCTCAATGCCCGCCCCACCGGCACGTACACCACGTCGGTCGTCGAATACTCCAGCGGCCATCGCGCCGACGCGCAGCGCGTCGCACAGTCGCTCGGCGTCTCGCAAGTGCAACCGCTGGACTCCTCCACCAGCGCGCTCGCCGGCGCATCCCCGGTGATCGTGATCGCCGGCGCTGACAAGGCCACGCAGGCCGGCGCAGCAGCGGGCGGCGGTGCGCCCGCCGGCACTGCCCCCGGCCAGTGATCGCGCCATAACCGGCTTCCTGGATATGCCCGCGCGCTCGGTGAAACCGCGCGAGCGTGGCCTCACGCACGTGATCGACTGTGGCCTGTCCGTCGCCGCCGTCGACGGCCTGCTGGAAGTCACCGGCGACAGCGTCGACGTCGTCAAGCTCGGCTGGGGCACCGCCCTGGTGAGCGCCAACCTCACGCCCAAGCTCGCACGCTACGCCGCCCACGGCATACCCGTGGTGCTCGGCGGCACGCTCACCGAGCTCGCGATCCGCCAAGGCCGTGTCGACGGTCTCGTGGCGTGGCTGCGCGAACTCGGGCTGCGCCACGTCGAAGTCTCCGACGGCACACTCGCGCTGGACAGCGCGTTCAAGTGCGAATTGATCACCCGCCTCGCACGCGAGTTCACCGTCTTCTCCGAAGTCGGCAGCAAAGACGCCGAGCAGATCATGGCCCCCTATCGCTGGGTCGAGCAGATCCAAGCCGAGCTGCGCGCCGGCGCCTGGAAAGTGATCGCCGAAGCGCGCGAATCCGGCACCGCCGGGATCTTCCGCGCCGACGGCGAAGTGCGCATGGGCCTGATCGACGAGATCGCCCACGCCGTCGACCCCGACCTGCTGCTGTTCGAAGCGCCGCTACGCCAGCAGCAGGTGTGGTTCCTGAGCCGCTTCGGCAACGAATGCAACCTCGGCAACATCCCCCCATGCGACGTGCTCTCGCTGGAAACGCTGCGTCTCGGCCTGCGCTCGGAAACCGTCGAGCAGTTTGCGCGGGACGGCCAAGCTTGAGCAGCACCGGCACCGGCGGCTCATCGCCCGCTGCTGGCCGCGCTGCCGCCGACGCCCCGGCCGCCGCAGCGAACTCGAGCGCGCCGCCGCCCGCCGCCGGTAGCCCCCCGCACCCGCTCGCCCCGGTCGTGTTCGCCGCGCTCGTGCTCGCGAGCTTCGCCGCGTTCTTCGTCACCCAGCGCCTGAAGCACACCCCGACCGTCGTGCAGCGCTTCATGCTCGCGCCGTACTTCGCCCCGATCCCACGCGGCGCCAACAAGCTCGAGCGCATCTCCTTCCGCATCAAGCAAGCAGACGCCGTCACAGTCACCGTGATCAACGCCGCCGGCGCCAGCGTCGCCACGCTCGCCCACTCCCGCCCGCTCGCGCGCTACACGCAGCTCTCACTGCGCTGGAACGGCCGCGCCGGCACGCCCACGCACCCAGGCGCCCCGGCCCCCGCCGGTGAGTATCGCGTGCGCGTAACCCTGCACCACCAGCACCGCTCGGTGCTCTCGCCGCACACCTTCAAGCTCGTTCGCACTCCCCGCCATCCGGCGCCCAGCAGCACCGGGGTGAGCAGGGTCGGCACGTGATCGGAGAGAAGCTCGGCGTAGCTGTCGCGGTGCTGCTCTGCGCCACCGCGGTGCTCGCCCGCCCGCCACGCATCTCTGACCGCGCGCGCGCCGCCGCGATGCTCGGTGCGCTCGTGTTGACCCCAGTGCTGCTCGTGATCGACATCTGGGATACCTCCCAGCTGCGCCACCTGCGCAACCACCCCGCGCTCGCCGCCGCCGCGATCGTGGCCGGCTTGATTGCGCTCGCTGTGCTCGCGCTGCTGTTTCATCGCCGCCCCCCCGCGTTCCCGCTGCTCGCGCTGCTCGCGCTGCCGTTTCGCCTGCCGATCTCCACCGGCGGCAGCACCTCCAACCTGCTGATCCCGCTGTACCTCGTCGTCGGCGCCGGCGCGCTCGCCTACCTCGCCCCGCGCCTGCTCGCGCCAGGTAGCGCCGGCGCCGACCCGTCGAGCGCGTCGACGCCACACCCGCTATCCCGTCACGCTTCGCTGGGAGAACCCGCCGTGGAGCCGTTAGCTGCGCACGCCCTGCCGGGCGAACCCCCACCGGGGCGGCTGGAGTGGCTGCTGATGGGCGCTGTCGTGCTGTACGGCCTGCAAGCCGCCTACTCGAGCGACTTCTCCAAAGCACTCGAGAATGTTGTGTTCTTCTACGTGCCGTTCGCGTTGCTGTTCATGCTGCTGCGCCGTGTGCGCTGGACGCGTGAGCTGCTGCTCGTGTGCTTCGGCGTCGCGCTCGCGCTCGCCGTCCTGTTCGCCGGCATCGGGTTCGTCGAATACCACCGGCGCGAGCTGCTGCTCAACCCGAAAGTCATATACGCGAACCAGTACGACAATTACTTCCGCGTCAACTCGCTGTTCTTCGACCCCAGCATCTACGGACGCTTCCTCGCGCTCGTGATGCTCGGCGTCAGCACGATCGTGCTGTGGTGTACGCGCCGCCGCGACGTGCTGCTCGGCGCGCTCGTGCTGCTGTGGCTGCTCGCCGGCCTCGTAACCAGCTTCTCGCAGTCGAGCATCGCCGCGCTGCTGCTCGGCCTGGCCGTGCTCGCCGCCTGGCGCTGGGATGTGCGTCGCACGCTATACGCCGCCGCCGCGCTGCTCGCGGTCGCCGCAGTCGTGGTGCTCGCCGCGCCCGCTGGTCTGCACATCGGCCTGAAAGGCCACGGCGGCTCCGCCAGCAACGCCACCAGCGGGCGCTCGAAGCTCGTCTCCAAGGGACTGCAGCTGTTCGCCGACAAGCCGCTGCAAGGCTTCGGCCCGGGATCGTTCCCACGCGAGTACCGCCTGCATGACCACGTCTCCAATGCAAGCGCCACATCCGCGTCGCACACGACCCCGATCACCGTTGCCGCCGAGCAAGGGGTCGTTGGGCTCGCGCTGTACGCAGCACTGCTGCTCGCCGCGTTCATCACGCTGTTCGCCGGCGCGCGCCGCTCGCCGCCGCGGATCGCGCTGGCAGCGTGCTTCGCGGCGCTCATATTGCACACCTGGACGTACGCCGACTTCCTCGAAGACCCGCTCACCTGGACGCTGCTCGGCATCGGCGCCGCGCTCGCATCCGCGGATGCCCACGCCCGCCGCCGCGCTGCGCCCCCGCTCGCCACCAGCGCGCGCGCCGCAGTGTCAGCCGGCGTGTGAGCGATCGCCCGTGCTCGTTTATCTCAAGCGCCTGATCACCACCGGCGCGGCGTACCAGTTCGGCGACATCTTCGCCAAAGCGCTCGCGGTGATCACGCTGCCGCTGTACACCCGCCACGTCAGCCCCGAAAGCTACGGCGCCGCCAGTTCGCTGCTGACAGCCGTGATCCTGTCGAGCATCTTCCTGCGCGTCGGCGTCGGCGAAGCGTTCATCCGCTTCTACTTCGACGACACCGACCCGCAGCGGCGCGATCGGATCGCCCGCACCGCCACTGCCACCGTCGCCTGGACCACCACTGTCGCGGCATTGCTCGCGCTGGTGTTCTCAGCGCCTTTGTCCAAGCTGCTGCTCGGCTACCGCGACCCGCTGCTGCTCGACTGCGCGCTGCTCGGGCTGTGGGCGTTCACCAACCTCGAGATGGCATACGCCCAGCTGCGCGTCGACGAGCGAGCGCGCGCCTACCTGATCGCATCGGCCACCAACGTCGGCATGACAGTCACCTTCACCGTGCTGCTCGTCGTCGTCGCCGACCAGGGCGCACGCGGCCTGCTGCTCGGAAACTTCGCCGCCTCCGCGCTCGTCGTGCTCGGCCTGTGGTGGGTGCTGCGCGCGCGCTTCAGCTTGCGCATCCAGCGCGCCGATCTCCTCGCCATGCTGCGCTTCGGCCTGCCGACCGTCGGCGCCGACGCGAGCGTGTACGCCCTGCAGGTCGCCGATCGCTTCTACCTGTTCCGCACCTACAGCCACACCTCGGCAGGGCTGTATTCGGGCGCGATCCAGCTCGCCACGGTCGTGCTGGTAGCGGTGCGCGGCTTCCAGTACGCCTGGCCCCCACTGGCCTACTCGATCGAAAGCGACACCGAAGCCGCCAGCTTGTACTCGCTCGTAACCACCTACTTCGTACTCGCCACCGGCGTTGTCGTCTGCGCCGTAGCGTTACTTGGGCGCTGGATGGTGCATCTGCTGCTAGCGCCACGCTTCTTCGGCGCCCACGCCGTGCTGCCGTGGCTGTCGCTCGGCTGGTCGCTGTACGGGCTGTACCTCGTATTCGTCGTGATCGCCGGCCGTGCGCGCGTCACCGTGCGAGCGCTGCCAGCCGCGCTCGCCGGCCTCGTCGCCAACATCCTGCTGCTGGTGACCCTCGTCCCCAACAGCGGCGCTGGACTCGGCGTCGCGGGCGCTGGGATCGCGCTGTGCGGCGCCTACGTCGTGATGCTCGTCGTGATGTACCTGCTCACCCGCCGCCTGTTCCACGTCGGCTTCGAGTGGCGCCGTCTGACGCAGCTCGTGGTGATCTTCGCTGGCGTCGCGGTTTCCGGCGAGCTGCTGCTCCCCACCCACGGCTTCGCCGGCCTCGCGCTGCGCGCCGCGTGGCTCGCGCTCGTACCGGTGCTGCTGTTCGGCACCCATTTCTTCGCCCCGCGCGAGCTCGCCCGCGCCCGGCTGCTGCTCGCCGCCGGCCGCCGCCGCGTGGCCCTCTTGCGCGCGAGCTGACCAGCGAGCTGGCAGCGGATAGCAGCACAGCGCTAGAACAGTGGCTGAGCCGCGTTGGCCTCGAAATCATTGGGCGTTAGCTCGGTATCTGGTTCGACCGTCTGAAACCGCTTGCGCTGCTCGTTGGTAATGAGCCCAAGCGAGAGCCCCTTGAGGATGACGTACGGTTGGAAGATCGGGTCTGAAAATCGATAGAAATATCGCCTTGATGAGCCCTCGCGCTGAAGTACGGCGCCCCGCTCGGGTTCTAGGAACTGGCTCAGGTGGTTTGAGAAGGCAGGAATTTCGAGCTTGCGCCCCGCGATTACCTCGAGCGCAGGTCTGATGGATCCCGAAGTAAAAAACCCCAGCTGGTTCTTGGGTGCCAGAGCACAAGCCAACAGCACTTCCGAGAACAGGGCATCCTTACGAGCGCTGCGAGTCGCCTGCTGATAGTCATTGAGAATCGTATGCCTGTCGACGGCCTTCGGGATCGCTTGCCGAACGTCGTCTGACCTGATCTCCGTCCGGTCGTCCTGTACGGTGCGTTGTCCTGCGTGAAGCCCCAGTAAGTGTGTGTAGTGAGGTAGGCCTTCCGACAGAGTTGTGATCTCTTCCAGAGCAGACGGATGAACGGTAAGGCTTGCTCGTTGGCAGCCCTTGGTGAGAATCTCACCCAACTCCGCGGCCGACATGCGCGGCATCTCGATTTGAACCAAAGCTCGCACGATGGATGCGTGCTCCCCGATGAGCTCACCGATTGATCTAGCGACTCCGACCAGCACGAGGGTCGATGGAACAGCGTGGTCGGAAAGCGTCTTGATCGTGTCTGCCAGAGTGGTCAGCGCCGCGTCATCTTCCAGGCGGTCCAATTCATCGAGCACGATGAGCGCTGCCGGGTCAAGGCTTGCCAGACGCCGGCGTACGCTCTCGGGAGAAAGCCCGGCAGCGTGTAGTCCGCCGTTTTCAACGCCCAACTCTGCAAAGACGTTCTGCCAGATCGTCGCGAACGTGTCGTCAGTCGAGCAATTGATACGAACCGACTGAAGGTGGGATCGAAATTGGGCGGTGTCGAAGAACTCGGCGAGCACGTTTGCTAGGGATGTCTTGCCGACGCCGCGCTCTCCATAGAGCCCGACGTGCTGTCCGGTCATGGAAACCGCGCTAACGATGTCGGTGAGCTGATGCATACGCCCAGCGAGCATGTCCAGTCGCCCAACCGGGGTCCCCGGCGTGAATGCGCGCGCAACTGCGGCGATTCGCTCGACTTTCGCTATATCCGTCATAGACACACCAGCACAGTTCATATAATAACAGGCGTGAATGAACTATATACTAGACTTTCGTCGTTCCCCTGCCAACAACACTCGTGATTCGACAGCGCTGGAGATACGTCCAACGGCGCGGCGGTGATGACAGTCTCTTACTGCCGACTCATCGACCCAAAAGCTCAAGAATCGTCGCTGCAGAGCCGATTAGCCGCGAAATGCCTGAGCTATCGGTCAAGTCCACGCGCGCCGCCACCGGCATGCGGGAACGCAAGCGCCGCGCGGAAGCGCTCGAGCGCCATCGAGCCGACGCGCGCGTACACACGCTGGCATCGACCGACGAGGTTGCATACCTGCGTGCGCAGCTGCGCCTCGCCGCACGCCTGACCGCGCAGCTCGCATCCACCCACGACGTTGATCAGATGGTTGGGCTGGTCGTCGAGGAGCTGCACAGCACCTTCGCGTTCTATCTGGCCGCGATCCAGCGCTTCGAGCACGGCGTCGAGCAGGGTGTGCTGCGGCTGATCGCCGGGCGCGGTCCGCTGGCTGAGGTGATGACCGAGTTCCTGTTGCTCGAGCAGCCCGCCACCCAGGGCGTCAACGGGCGCGTCGCCCGCTCCGGCACGACCGCGCTCGTGCGCGACACGCGCGCCGACGCGGACTACATCGTGCGCGACCCGAACACCGACCCGCGCTCGGAGCTGAGCGTCGCGATCGTCGCCGACGGCGCGGTCTGGGGCGTGCTCAACATCGAAGCCGTCGAGCCGGATGCGTTCAGCGAAGCGGATGCCGTGTTGGTGGAGACGATCGCCGCCACGCTCGGCGCAGCGATCCACCGTGCGGGCCTCGTGGCTGACCTGGAAGGCGCGTTCACAACCACGCTCGCGGCGCTCACGAGCACCGTCGAAGCGAAGGACGACTACACCGCCAGCCACGGCCAGGACGTCGCCGGGCTGGCCGAGCGCGTCGCGCTGCGCATGGGCCTCAGCTCCTCCGAAGCGCGCAACGTGCGCTACGCCGCGATGCTCCACGACGTCGGCAAGATCGTCGTGCCGAGCGAGATCCTGCTGAAACCGGGTCCGCTCACCGACGCCGAGTGGGTCGTGATGCGCAGCCACGCCGCCGTCGGCGGCGAGCTCGTAAGCCGCATCGACGCGTTCGCCCACCTGGCGCCCGCGGTGCGCGCATCGCACGAGCGCTGGGACGGCGCCGGCTACCCCGACGGCCTCGCCGGCGAGCAGATCCCGCTCGCCGCACGCATCATCGCGGCATGCGACACCTACGACGCGATCATCACCGATCGGCCATACCGCGCCGCCCGCACACCCGCCGAAGCGCACACGGAGCTGTGTGCGGTCGCCGGCGCTCAGCTCGACGCCCGTGCTGTCACAGCGCTCGCCGCCGAGCTCGCGCTCGGCTAGCGCGCGCGGTTGTACTCGTCCGCGGCTTCGCGCAACCCCTGCCCGCGCGTGGGCGCGAGCGTCGCCGTCACGTGACGCCAGTAGCGGCGTGCGGAGTGACCCGGCAGCGTGAGCGCGGCTAACGCTCGCAGCGCGTACGTCCAGGCGGTCAGCCAGCGCACTGCGTATGCGGCTGCGGCGGAGTGGTGCTTGCGCATGTAGAGGTCGCGGTTGCGCGACAGCTCGACGATCCTGCGCTCTGGGACGGCATCGGTCGAGAGCTGCTCGTGGTGGATCGTCACCGACGCCGGCACGTACAGGCTGCGCCAGCCGGCGTCACGCAAGCGTCGCGCGAAATCAACCTCGTCCGAGTACACGAAGAACGCCGGGTCGAGGTAGTCGACTTCCTTCGCTGCGCTCGTGCGCACCAGCAGCGCTGCCGACTGGCACCAGTCGACCTCGCGCACCTGCGTGCCGGTGCTCTGCACGGTGAACGCCCGATGCAGGAACAGCGCGCCCGCCAGCGCGGTCAGCGGTGACGGAAAGCGCCACGCCGACGCCTGCGGCTGGTGATCCGGGCGCCACAGCGCTCCGCCGGCGCACGCCGCGCGCGGGTATGCCTGGAGCGCGTCGTACAGCGCCGCCACCGCGCCGCGCTGCAGCTCGGAGTCCTCGTTCAGCAGCAGCGCATAGCGTCCCCGCGCGCTGCGCAGCAGCTCGGAGTCGTTGAGCGCCTTGCCCCGCCGCTCATCCAGCGCGATCACCGTGTCGACAGTGGCGTGCGCGCGCGCGGCCGCCGCCGACCCGTCGCGCGACCCGTTGTCCAGCACAAGCACCTCGGTCGCGAACGCCAGCGTCGCGCGCTCTCGCGCGATCGCATCGAGCCCGCGCACGAGCAACTCGCGTTGGGACGTGTTGACCACACAGAAGCTCAGCTCGACATCGGGCACGCGCCGAACCCTATCTATGGGTTCTTCTGGCTCGGCGACATTCGTGGCTGTGGCAAAGACCTACATCTAGTGGTAGATTTCTACCATGATCACTACCATTGATTCCGCCGGCCGGATTGTGATTCCCAAGCAGCTCCGCGACGAGCTCGGGTTCGGGCCGGGGCAGCCGCTGGAGTTGAATGCGGTCGACGGAAGGCTCGAGATCGAGCATCCGGTCACTCCGATGCGCTTGGAGAAACGCGGCAAGCGATTGGTGGCGGTCACGGATCGTCCGTTGCCCGCGTTGACCCCGGAACTCGTGCGCGAAACGCTCGAACAGACTCGCCGGTGACTCCAGACAGCAGCGTCGTGATCGCGGCTTTCGCTAGCTGGAATCCCTATCACGAGGCAGCGCTCGAATCGCTCGGCGACGTGGAAGATCTCGTCGCGCATGTCGAGATCGAGTGCTACTCGGTCCTGACCCGCCTACCGGCGCCGTTTCGCGCCGACCCCAGTCTCGTGGCCAGGTATCTGTACGAGGACTATCCGGGCAAGCGTATGGTGCTCCCCGAGCGCGACCGGCGCACGCTGCTTGGGCGCTTAGCGCAACTGTCGATATCAGGAGGAAGCGTCTACGACGCGGTGGTAGGCGCAACCGCCGCACGGCACGGACGCCGATTGCTCAGTTGCGACCGCCGTGCCGCGCCCACCTACGATCGACTCGGTGTCGACGTCACCTACCTCTGAGCCTGTCACCTGTCGCGGCGCGCCGGGTTCGCTCCCAAGCACGCTTATTGTCTTCATCTCGTGCGTATCCACATCGTCGACCCGTCGGCCTATACGCCGCCTTACGACCATGCGCTGTGTCGTGCGCTTGGGCGGGCCGGCGCACACGTCGAGCTCTACACGAGCCGCTTCGCCTACGGTCAGGTCGCGCACCCCGTGGCTTACCGCCGGCACGAGTTCTTCTACCGCGCTGCGTTCGGCGCCCCCGGCTCGCGTGTGCGCCTGGCAACCAAGTTGGCGCAGCATGTGCCGGACATGCTGCGCTACCGCCGCGCCGCGCTTGCCGCCGAGCTCGTGCACTTCCAGTGGCTGTCGGTGCAGCACGTCGATGCGCACCTATTGCCGCCCAAACGCACGTCGAACGGGCGCCCGCGGCCGTTGGTGCTCACCGCCCATGACGTGCTGCCGCGCGAGCCGCGTGCCGGCCAGCTCGCGGCGCAGCGTCGCTTGTACGAGCGCATGGACGCGGTCGTGGTGCACAGCGCCCATGGCCGCGCTCGCCTGATCGACGAGCTCGGAATCGACGCCGCCCGCGTACACGTGATCCCTCACGGCGTGCTGCGGCCGTGGGAGGGCGCTGCGGCCGCGCTTGCGGATGGTGAAGGCGTCGTACGCGTACCCAGGCACGATCTCAGCGGCGCACTGGCGGGCGAGCCGGATGCGTCGCCGGTCGACCATGAGTCACTGCCCATCGAGCTCCGTGCGTTTGAGGGTCCGGTGGCGCTCAGCTTCGGCCTGATGCGCCCGTACAAGGCCCTGGACGTGCTGCTCGACGCGTGGCGCGCCATCGACGGCGCGGAGCTGTGGGTCGTCGGGATGCCGCGCATGGACATCGCGCCGCTGCGCGCCGCCGCGCCAGCGAACGTGCGCTTCCTGACGCGCTTCGTCACGGACGCCGAAGCGCATGCGCTGCTGCGCAGGGCGAGCCTGGCCGTGCTGCCCTACCGCGAGATCGACCAATCCGGCGTGCTGTTCACGGCGCTCGGCGCGGGGGTGCCGCTGCTGCTCAGCGACGTCGGCGGGTTCCCCGAGGTCGCTGCCACCGGCGCTGCGCGCACCGTGCCCGCGGACGACCCCCGCGCGCTGCACGATGCCCTGAAGGAGCTGCTCGGCAACCCCACGGCCCTCGCGGAGATGGCTGCGCGCGCGCATGCGGCCGCGCAGGGCGCGTACTCATGGGATGCGATCGCACGCACCACGCTCGCGCTGTACGAGCGCCTGCGCGCCTCGTAACCGCCTCGCGCTCGGCGACAATCCCCCGCGCATGCTTCGCACCGTCCTGGAAATCCTGTTCTGGCTGTCCGCCGCGTTGATCGTCTGGACCCAGCTCGGATACGCCCTCGCCCTCGCCGTGTGCGCACGGCTGTTCGCCCCACGACGCCCGGCGGACGCTCACCCGGCGGAGACACGGACCCCCGCAGCGCTGCCCATGGGTGTGCGCGCCATCGACGCGGAATCGGACGATGCGCGGGCGGCGGCGTCGCCCCTAGCGCTGCCCTCGGTGTCGCTGATCGTCGCCGCGCACAACGAGCAGTCGGTGATCGCCGCGAAGATCGCCAACGCGCTCGAGCTCGACTACCCGCGTGAGCTGCTCGAACTGATCGTCGCCTGCGATGGCTGCTCGGATTCCACGGCTGAATACGCACGCACCGCGGGCGCCGACCTCGTGCTCGACCTGCCGCGCGGCGGCAAGATCCGCGCGCAGGATGCTGCTGTCGAGCGCGCACGCGGCGAGCTCGTAGCTTTCTCCGACGCCAACTCGCTGTGGGCTGCCGGCGCGCTCGGAGTGCTCGCCAACGCGTTCGCTGACGCCCGCGTCGGCTACGCCTGCGGCCAGGTGCGCTTCGTACAGGCCGCCAGTGGACCGACCGCCACCAACCAGGAGAGCGTGTACTGGCGCTATGAGATGGCCGTGCGCTCGCTCGAGTCGCGCCTGAGCTCGATCACCGCCGGCAATGGCGCGATCTACGCGACGCGCCGTGACGCGTACATGGTCGTCGACCCGATCATGGGCCACGACCTGTCGTTCCCATTCAACATGGTCAAGCGTGGGTGGCGCGCTATTTACGTGCCGGGCGCACGTGCCACCGAGAAGATGGTGCCGTCGATCGAAGGCGAGTTCGCTCGCAAGCGGCGCATGATGAGCCACGCTTGGCCGATCGTGCTGCGCGGCGGGATGCTTTCACCGCGCGGCTACACCGCCGGGTATGGGCTGATGATCGTCTCCCACCGGCTGCTGCGCTACACCACCCCGGTGCTGCACGCGCTCGGGCTCGCGACGAACGCCGCGCTGGTGCTCGACGGCGCGCACGGCGTGTACGCGCTCACGCTGATCCTGCAGCTCGCGCTGCTCGCCGCAGCTGCGCTGGCTGGCACGATCCGCACGCGCGTGCTGCTGATCGCGCGCTACTACGTGCTCACCACCGCATCGCTCGCGGCTGGCTTGTGGGATTGGCTGCGCCACGGCACCGCCGCGGGCTGGGATGCTCCCGAGGGCACCCGATGAGCACCAAGTCCACGTGATCCGCCGAACCCTCGACATCCTCGTATCGCTCGCGGTGCTGATCACGGCTGCGCCACTGCTCGCCCTCGCTGCGCTAGCGATCCGGCTGGAGTCGCGTGGCCACCCGCTCTACCGCCAGCGCCGCGTCGGGCGCGACGGCCAGCCGTTCGACGTGCTCAAGCTGCGCACGATGGTCAACGGCGCCGAGCACATCGGCGCGGGCCTCGCGGTCAACGAAAACGACTCGCGCATCACGCGTGTCGGCGCGCTGCTGCGCCGCACGTCGATCGACGAGCTGCCGAACCTGCTCAACGTGCTGCGCGGGGAAATGTCGCTGATCGGCCCGCGCCCGACCGTGCCGGTGCAGGTCGACCAGTACACCCCGCGCCAGCGCGGCCGGCTCGCGGTCAAGCCCGGGATCACCGGCTGGGCGCAGGTCAACGGCCGCACGTCGCTCCCGTGGAGCGAACGGATCGAACTCGACCTGTTCTACATCGACCACCGCTCGCTCGCGCTCGACCTGAAGATCCTCACGCGCACCGTTGCGATCGTGTTCGGCGGCAGCGGCCTGTACAAGGGCGAAACCGGGGGTTGGGCATGAAGCGAGTCGGGCGAGCTGTGCGACAGTGGGCGCCTGAGCGGCGCTGCGCGCGATGCAAGAGCGGGTGCTGCGCATGAGCTCGCCGCGCGCGGTGATGATCACCGGTGTCGGGCGCCGCTACGACGTCGTGTCGTCGTTCGCCCAGCACACGACCGTCGTGGCGACCGAGACGAGCGCGCTCGGGCCGGCCCAGTACGCCGCCCACGTGCGTGTACTCGTGCCCGCGCTCGACCACCCCGACTACGTGCCGACGCTGATCGAGCTGTGCCAGCGCCACGACGTCGGCGCGGTCGTGCCGTTGATCGACCCTGACATCGAAGTGCTCGCCGACGCCCGCGCGCGCGGCGAACTCCCCGCGCTAGTGCCGGACCCCGAGATGGCGCGCGCTACGTTCGACAAGCTCGAGACCCACCGGCTGCTCGAGCGCCTGCGCCTGCCGTCGCCGCCGACGGTGCTGCCGGGCGAGCCCGTCGAGCACTACCCGGTGATCGTCAAACCGCGCCGCGGGTCGAACTCGCGCTCGATCCACTTCGCCGCGGATGCGCGCCAAGCCGAGTTCTTCGCCGAGTACGTACAGGAGGACGTGGTCATCCAGCGCGCGATGGGCGGGCCAGAGTTCTCGGTCGACTGCCTGTGCGACCTCGACGGGCGCTGCCTGAACGCGATCCCGCGCACGATGACCGAATCCCGCGGCGGCGAATCCGTCAAAGGCACGGTGATCGCCGACGCCGAGCTGATCGAGCTGGGGCGCGCCGTGGCCGAAGGCGTCGGCGCGCGCGGCCCGTGCATGGTGCAAGCGTTCCGCGACCCCGAGCTGGGGCTGCGCGTCACCGACGTCAACATCCGCTTCGGCGGCGGCTACCCGTCGCACATGTACGGCGCACTGCCCGGACGCACCTACCCCGAGCTGATCGTGCGCATGGCGCGCGGCGAGCGCATCGAGCCGCACGTCGGCGAGCTGCGCGCCGGGATCACGTTCGCGCGCTACTACTGGCAGCTGGAGCTCGACGAGCAGCTCACCCCCACGGGCCGCGAAATCGTGCCCGGCGGCCCGCCGGCGCCGCACTGAGCGCCCGCCGCGCACCTGCATCCAGCCGGTCGGCGAGCGATCCAGAGCCCGTGCGTGCCCACCCTCAGCCGATCCGGCCGCCGACGTACCGTCGCTGCCGCGGCGATGCCGCGTTAGAATTCGACGTCTGTGAACGCTTTGATCACAGATGCGACCGCCGCGCCCGAGTCTGCGCGCGCCCCCGCATCCGCCCCATCCACCACCCCGGCCGCCGGCGCTCCACCCGAGCAGCTGCGTGCGCCGGACGAGCAGCTGCCTGCGCCGGAGCGCGCGTGCGCGAGCTGCGGCGCGGAGCTGAAGCCCTCGCAGGAGTGGTGCCTGCAGTGCGGCACCGCTGTGCCCAAGCGCTTCGCCGGCGGCCCCGGCTGGCGCACCGCCGCTGCGATCCTCGGCGCCACCACGGCGCTGGTGATCGGCGCCGCCGTCGCGTCGTACGCCGCGCTGAACAAGCGCTCCACTCACACTCACACCAACACCGCCGCGACGACCACCGTCGCACAGACGCCCAGCACCGGCATCCCCGGCGCCACCTCGCCGCTGGGCGCTCCCCCGACGAGCTCCACGCCGACGCCGACGTCGCCCACGAGCCCGATCACCCCGATCACGCCTACGACTTCGGGCACGATCACCCCGTCGCTGCCGTCTTCGACGACCGTCACGCCGCCGAAGATCCCGCTGACGACGCCCACACCGTCGGGCGGTGTGCCCACGCCCACCACCAGCACGCCGACGACTTCGCCGCCTACGACGACGACTCCGGCGAACACCACGCCGGCGAAAACCCCGCCGAGCCCGATTCTGCTCGACACCGACGCCGCGAGCACTTACAACCCGTACAGCTACCCCGTCGCGGGCTTCGGCGACCCGAGTCTCACGATCGACGGTGACACCACCACCGACTGGACCGCGCAGCTCAACCCGGCCGTGGCGCCGCGCCTGGCCGAGGGCGTCGTGGTCGATTTGAAAACGCCCCGCCGGCTGGGCGCCCTGAAGGTGGTCACCACCACGCCGGGGCTCTCAATCGAGGTGTACGGCGCCAACGGTCACACGCTGCCGCCGACGATCACAGACCCCGCGTGGACCCGCCTCGGCGCGACGCACGCGCAGAAGAAAACACAGCGCCTGAAGCTGCACGGCTCCGCCAACCAGCACCGGTTCCTGCTGGTGTGGCTCGTGAAAGCCCCTGACGCGTCGGTCGGCACCGCTCAGGCGCCGGGCAGCGTGAGCCTCAACGAGCTCTCGCTGTTCCCCCCGGCCTAGCGGAAACGGGTTGGGCCTAGCGGGCGCGGGCTGAGCCGGCGCCGCGCGCCGGTGTGGTACCTCGCCGCGTCGGTGTGCTGCGGCTCGGCGTGGCGCTGCGCACGGGC
>DATINL010000036.1:0-89236 GCA_035474295.1 Solirubrobacteraceae bacterium | reverse complement strand
ACATCGCCACTGGCACGCCGCCCAACACTCCACACAATCCACACAACACCCCTCCCAGTCACCCCCACCCCAACCGCCACCATCCAGCCCGACGACCACCCACACCAAAACCACCCGCACACACCAAACAACCAGCCACGGAACAACACACCACCAACCGAAGAAACAGTCAGACACAAACTCACCAACCGCAACCAACCCGGCCCCCTACCACCAGCACCACCCCAACCAGCACACTGCGGCCACGCCGAGCAGATAACAAAGACCGGACAGCACCCCACAACGAACTGGGGCCGCCAACCCGAAGGTCAACGGCCCCACTAACAACTCCCCAACAGCTACCTACCACTCCTGCGCCTACGCAGTAGTTAATAGCACCGCCAGGCCCGTACACGCCTGAGCGACCGGCGGTAACGCCACAGCAGTCGTGACCTTCCACAACTCGACCGTACCGTCCAGCGCAAAAGTCTGCCCAGAGGGGGTGCCCTGTGTCCCTTGCACCGTGCCACTACCACCCTGCGCCACCGTGCCCGGCTTCACCGTCGCCGTCAGCGTCGACGGAATCGTACCCGAACACACCGCAGTCGCATTCACCGGCGTTGGAGTTAAGTTCGACAAGAACACTAACAGACTCGGAGCAGCAAACGCTAGACTCGTACTACCCACAAGCGGACAAGCGGCGGTATAGCTGATCAAATATGTCGGTCGACTCACGGTATCAACGATCTTCCCAGTTAACTGACTCAACTGCGTCGCAAACGGCAACGTGCTCGTAAACGCCGGAGACACGTTATTTAACGTCGTAAACCCAGCATTACAGTTCGTGCCCGCAACGACTGCCTTGCATGGCGTAGCGGGATACGCCCCGCCGAGCTGCGCAAAGATCGCCAACGAATCGGTCCCATTATTCGCACCCGCCACGTTAGTGACCGTACCCCCGTTAAAGACTAAACAATTCAGCGACAAAGCACCACCGAGCCCACTCAAGTGGAAATTATCTGATGCGCTAGCAACTTGCGTCGCACTATTCGGCAGCAACGTAAACGCACCCGCCGATAAGGTATACCACTTCACGTTCGAGGCCTGACCCACCGCCGGCATAACGGCAAACGCCGCGACCGCCAACACAGGAACAACAGCCAACACAAACTTACGATACATACGAGACTCCTTCATCATGTGGGCTGAGACGCCAACCCGATATTGAGATCTCACTGTCCCTCCACCCGGTGTGAGAGTCAAGACTGGCCGTTAGTGAACAGACGTGATAGCGAAATCCAAACTCCCGGCCGCAGGGGTGGATATCCCCTGCAGGCGGCTTTCCCCATAGCGAAACAATGATTTGACAAGCCCGCAGGAGTCTGGAACGCGCGGCGGCCGCGTCACCTACGCCGACGGGAGCTGAGCGACCAGGCCACCGCCGGTGTGCGCCCACAGCTCTTCGCTGATGTGCGGCGCCAGCGGAGCGAGCAGCCGCACGAGCAGCAGCAGCGCGCCTGCGACGGCAGCCTCGTCCGCGGAGGAGAGGTCCCCGTCGCGGGCGAGCGCGCGACGCTCGAAGTCCTGGATGCGCTCCAGCAACGTCATCACGTTGCGGACCGCGCGGTGCATCTCGAGCTTGCGCATGTTCTCCCCCGTGCGGGCAGCGGCGAGCTCACACCAGCCGGTGAGCTTACGCTGCAGGGCATCCCGGGGCTCAGGGAGCGCGTCCCCCGGCGCGTCTCCCGCGCGCTGGCGCAGCCGTGGAAGTGAGTATCGCCACAGCTGACCGAGCCACTTGTGACAGTGGTTGAGCGCGTGGTCGCTCCACGTCAGCGCGTTCGTCGCGGCGGCGCCATAGAGCACCGCCAGGCGCACCGTGTCCGCGCCGAGACGCTCCACCAGCTCGTCCGGGTCGACGATGTTGCCCAGGTGCTTGCTCATCTTGCGCCCGTCGAGATGGATCATCTCGTGCAACGTCACGCCGGCGTGGGGCTCACCATCCAATCCGGCGGGCAGCAGCCCGCGGTCGCGCAATGCCTTCGCGGTCATGCGCTGGTCGAAGATCGATCCGCCCCCGTCGATCCCCCAGATCACCTGGTTCACCGGCAGCCAGCGCTCGAGCTCAGGATGATCGAACAACCGCTCGCCGCGCTCCGCGCGCGGCACGCAGAACGGCAGCCACTGCCACAGCCCGTCGAAGTGACAGTCGAGCGTGTCCGTCTCTCGCCGGGCCGCCCCCGCGCAGCGTGGGCACGCCACGTTCCGGAAGCCCTCGTCCTCCACCAACGGGTTGCCTTCCCCGCTGACGCGCAGCTGCTCCGGCAGCCGCACCGGCAAGTCGGCCTCGGCCACCGGCACGACGCCGCAGCGCTCACAGTGCACCAACGGGATCGGCGGACCCCACGCGCGCTGACGCGACACGGGGAAGTCGCGTGCGCGGTAGCGCTTGGCGGCGCGCACCGCCGACGGACCCTTGTCCTTGACGCGAAACGTGCTCGGTGGGCGCGCGCTCAAGCGCGCCGCCAGCGCCGCGTCGGTGCGATCGACCGCTGGGATCCCCAGCACAGCCGTCGGGCCGAACCGCGCATCGACCGCTGGCGTCACGATCACCGGGATCGGCGCCGGCGTGCCCGCGCCGCTCACGACCCTGCCGGTGTCGATCAGCGCCACCGCGCTCGGGTCGCGATCTGAGCGCTGCACGCCCGCCGTGCGCATCTCGCGGAAGCGACGCTCGAGGTCCGCCGCGGACACCCACTGCTCGATGTCGGGGTGCGCCGGGGAGATCGCGACGAACTCCGCGCGTGCGATCTGCTCGCGCGCGTGCGGGGTGAACGCGGTCAGCTCCGCCCCGTCCAAGGAGCGCAGGTCGAGCTCCAAGCCGTCCACGCGTCCCAGTGCCGCACGCTGGGACGCCAGCCCCAGCGCGTTCCAGCCTTCCAGCTCCACCAGCCGCGCCTCGTTCTCCTCCAGGTAGCGCTCCACGCTCAGGTACCACTGCGCGCGCTGGATCAGGCGCACCGGCTCGTGACAGCGCCAGCACAGCCCGTCCTCCACCTGCAGGCTGGCTAGCACCGTATGACAGCTCTCACACCAATCGACCTGCCCCTCGGCGTGGTAGATCAGCCCGTCCTGCAGCAGCATCAGGAACAGCTTCTGCGACCACTGATACATGTCCGGCTCGCTCGTGAACCAGATGCGCTCGAAGTCGAACGAGAAGCCCATCCGCCGGAACTGCGCGCTCATGCGCTCGGCGCAGCGCGCCACCCACTCCGCCGGCGGCAGCTCGCGGCGGATCGCCTCGAGCTCCGCGGGCAAGCCGAACGCGTCGTACCCGATCGAGAACAGCACCGCGTGTCCCTGGGCGCGCATGAAGCGCGCATAGGAGTCGGCGATCGAGTAGCTGCGGATGTGTCCCATGTGCGCGCTGCCGGAGGTGAACGGGCAGGCAGCGAAGATGTAAGCGGGCGCTCCGTCTGACTCCTCGGCGCTTGGAGTGCGAAACACCCCGGCCGCTTCCCAGGCCGCCTGCCAGCGCGCCTCGATCGCGCCGGGCGCGTATTGATCGGTGATCGTTTCACTCATAGTGCGCCCGACGGGATTCGAACCCGCATCTTGCGGTTTTTAAGACCGCCGCTCTTGACACACTTTCAGCCAGCTTGTAGCGAGCGTCCGCTGCTGCGGCTTCCAGCCACCGACGAAGCAAGATTGCACGGTCGGCTTGGAGGCTGGCACTCGCCTTTCACATGACCTTTGATGATGCCTTGGACCAGTTGAGCTACGGACGCCTGCACATGTCCACCCCACCCCGGGGAGAGGGGGTGGGGTGGACGCGATGCGCACCATAGTCGCTCGATACTGGCCAGTCAAATTTTTAGAAAAGTTTTGGATAGCGGAATTTCTCTGTAGGATGCTCACGCCTCGTCATGACGAGCAGACACCGTATGTATTCGAAACCACGCGAAAACTCCAATAGAGGGGAACGGATGACGAAGGTTTCCGTGCTCGAGCTCGAGCGTCCCGGGCGCGCGCGCCTGGTCGAACGCGAGCTGCCCGCCGCCGGCGCGCTGCTGCGCGTGCAGATGGCCGGCGTGTGCGGCACCGACCGCCACATCTTCGGCGGGCGCCTGCCGGTGCAGCTGCCGCGCGCGCTCGGGCACGAGGTGATCGGCCGCCTGGAGCGCGTCGGCCCGGCCTCCGGGATCGCGCTCGACGAGCACGTGCGCGAGGGCGCGCGCGTGGTGCTCGCGCCCGGTGTGCCGTGCGGCGCGTGCGCCGGCTGCGCCGCCGGCGGACACTGCGAGGACCGCCGCGTGTACGGGATCGACATGCCCGGCGACGGCCCCACCGGCGGGTTCTCCCCGCTGCTGACGCTCTCCCCCGGCACGCGCCTGTTCGCGCTGCAGGACGGCATCCAGCCCGAGCGGGCGATCTTCGCCGAGACGATGGCGTGCGTGCTCAGCGGCCTGCGCAAGGCCCTCGGCCCCGGCGCCGAGCTGACGGGCTCACAGACGCTCGTGATCGGGTTCGGCTCAATCGGCGTGTGCGCGGCGGTGGCGCTGCACTCGCTCGGCGCGAGCGTGGCGGTGCTCGAGCACGACCCACGGCGGCGCGCGCTGGCGCGCGAGCTCGAGTTCCTCGACGTGCACGCCTCGCACGCGGAACTCGGGCTCGACGCCGCGCTGTACGGTCGCACGCGGAGCTTCGCCGTCGTGGTCGACGCCGCCGGCACCCCGGGCGCGTTCTCCGCCGGTCTCGAGCTGCTCGGGCGCGCCGGCACGCTGCTCGAGCTCGGCAACTTCGCCGACCTCGGGCGGGCGAGCGTCAGCCCCAGCGACATCTGCCAGCGCGACCTGCGCGTGGTCGGCAGCGGCGAGACGCTGTACGAGGACTTCACCGCGGCGGTCGCGCTCGTCGCCGACACACCGATCGAGCTCGCGCGTGCGGTCACCGACGTGCACGAGTTCGCATCGCTAACCAACCCCAACGAGCTGCTCGGGGCACGGCCCGCGGGCAAGGCGGTGATCACGTTTCCATGAGTTCCGAGGCAACGGCATTGCGGGGCGGCCACGTGCTGCTGATAACCCCCTTCGACCGCGACGGCGAGATCGACGAGCGCTCGCTGGCCGAGCACATCGAGTTCGTGCTCGCGGGCGGCGTCGACGGGATCGTCGGGCTGGGCACCACCGGCGAGTTCTTCACGCTGTCCCCGCGCGAGCGGATGCAGCTGATGACGTTGATCGCCGAGCGTGTCGGCGGGCGCACGACGCTGACGTTCGGCGTCGGGGACTCCTCCACGCGCGTGGCGATCGAGCTCGCGCGCCACGCGCGGGAGTGCGGCGCGGACGTGGTGATGCTGCAGTCGCCCTACTACTACGCGCACTCGACGGCCGCCTGCGACGCCCATTTCCTGGCCGTGGCGGCGGCGGTCGATCTGCCCGTCATGCTCTACGACGGCGCCGCCGGGATCGAGGTGTCGGTCGAGCGCATGCGCCGACTGCACGAGGCCGCGCCGAACATCTCCTACGTGAAGATGTCGATCCCCGACCCCAGCAAGGTCGCAGCGGTCGTGGCCGGCGCGCCGGGCGTGTCGGCGCTGTGCGGCGATGAGAACATGCTCGTGCTGGCGCTGCGCCAGGGCGCGATCGGCAGCACCGTCGGGATCGGCAACGTGCTGCCCGGGGCGATCAGCTCGCTGCACCGCGCGTTCGAACGCGACGACCTCGCGGCGGCGCGCGCGGTGCAGATCCATGAGCTCACGCCGCTGGTGTCGGTGTGCACGAACGAGAAGTCCGCGTACATCCGCTGCTTCAAGGAGATCCTGATGCGCATGGGGATCATCGCCTCGGCCGCCACGCGGCTGCCGCTGCGCCCGCTCGACCCACTGCGCCTGGAAGAGGTGCTGGCGACCGTCAAGGCGCTGTCCGGCACGAGCGAGGACAGCACGCCCCGGCCGGCGGGCAGCGCCGGTGCGCCGCGATGATCGCTCGCGCCCACAAGCTCGTACTGTTCGACTTGGACGGCGTGCTCGTCGATTCGCGCGAGGCGATGCGGATCGCCTGGGAGACGGTGCGCCGTGAGCTGGACGTCAATGTTCCGTTTGTTGCATACTTTCAGGAGATCGGACGTCCGTTCCCTCAGATCATCGACCGCCTGGGTCTCTCCGGCGGGCTCGCCGACATCGAGCGCGTGTACAAGTCGGTGACGTTCGCGGAGGTGGCTCGCGCGTTGGCGTACCCCCATGTGGATGAGACGCTGCGCCGGCTGGTGGACGGCGGCGCCCGCGTGGGTGTCGTCACGTCCAAGAGCCGGCTGCTGTCGATCGAGACGCTGCGCCAGTTCTCCACGCCGCTCACGTTGCTGCGCACGCCCGACGACGGGCCCGGCAAGCCGGCGCCGGACCTGCTGCTCTCGGCGATGGCCGCGGCCGGGGCGCACGCCCGCGAGACGGTCTACGTCGGCGACATGGCCGTCGATCTGCAGGCCGCGCGCGCCGCGCGCGTGCGCTTCCTGCACGCGGCCTGGGGCTATGGCAGCTGCCCGGCGGGCACGCCGCGCCTGCGCGACATCCGCGACATCGCGCGCCTCGGCGACGGCGTGCGCGCGGGCTTCCCGCTGAGCATGGTCGACTTAGGCAGCAGATCCTTAGATCCGCCCCCGCCGGGGACCCAGGATCATCCGCAGCCGCTCCCGATGAGCTCGTCGATCGCGCGCTCGCCCAAAGCGAGCTCGCCGCTCAAGCGCAGCGCGGGCAGTCGGTTGATCCCAAGCGAGCGCAGACGCGCGGCGTGCTCCTCGAACAGAGGGTCGCGGCTGTGATCGTCTGCCGCGAGCATCGCTTCACGCGGGTTCAAGCCCGCCACGCTCGCGGCGTCGAGAAGCAGATCGGGGTCCCAGTCGAGGTTGTAGCCGCCCGCGAACGCCAGCCGGGCGGCGGCCAGCATGAATGTGCCGCCACGGCCCTCCTCGGCCGCGAGCGTGGCGGTACGCATCGCGCGCGGCACCGCTTCGCCGTGGCGATCCGGCCACGCCAACGGCAGGCCGAGCTCCCGCGCGCGCAGCTCAGCCCGCTCACGATCGCCGTCCAGCGGCGCTTCACGATCCTCCTCGAGCGGGTCTGCGTCGGCGTCCCCCTGCAGCA
Source organism: Solirubrobacteraceae bacterium (assembly GCA_035474295.1). Taxonomy (GTDB): domain Bacteria; phylum Actinomycetota; class Thermoleophilia; order Solirubrobacterales; family Solirubrobacteraceae; genus Palsa-744. The sequence continues at coordinate 82,116 of DATINL010000036.1, read as the reverse complement.
AATGCGCCGAGATCGGGTACCAGGACAGGTCTATAGGAGCCAGCTTCCACACTTGGCCGGCTACGAGATAAGTCTCTACCGAAGCGAGATCGAATGCGAACATATCGCCGTCGCTTGTCCCTGTGTCTGGCATCGAGCGAGACGCTCGTCGGGATCGGGATTATCGGCCGATCTCCGAAAGTCTTTACGCGACCATCGGGGGCGCGGATCACTCGCACATCCGTCTGTTCCCCTGGATGTTCGCGGAACAGGACGATTCAATTAGACTGGCAACTGCGCAAAGGGGGCAGGACAAGATGAGCCAGCATCATGTCGGCGCTTGGCGCGCTAACTGCAGTGGATGTTCGAGGTCTATATGAAAGGGCCATCCGAAGGACAAGGGGAAGGGGAACTCAGCTCGGTGGTAAATGGACCACCCCCAATACGAGAGCACCGCCAATGGACACCACTGGCTCGCGCGCTGGCGGCGACCGGTGATCAATGGACGCTGCTGATAGCACTGGAGCTGTCCTCGGGCGCGCTGCGCCTGAGCCAGCTGCGCAGCCAGCTGCCGGGCGTGAGCACGGGCGTGCTCAGCCGCCACCTCCAACACATGGTCGCCCTCGGGCTGCTCGCTCGCCGCCGTTTCCGCGAGCTGCCGCCGCGGGTGGAATACGAGCTGACCGAGAGCGGCCGCGAGCTGCTGCCGATCGTCGGGGCGCTCGCGCGCTGGGGCATGGCGCGCATGTGGTCGGCGCCACAGCCGCGCGAGCAGGTCGACGTGTGCGTGCTGCTGCGCCTGCTGCCGGTGCTGCTCGAGGACGTCGAGCTGCCGCCGGGAGTGGTGGAGCTCGCGATCGAGCACACCGAGCAGCCGGCCAACCACCTGTTCAACATCGTGGAAGGCCGCCTGCAGCCGATCGCCCTGGGCTCGACGATCCCGTGGGTGTCGATCAGCGGCTCCCCGGGCGACTGGATCGCGGCGCTCGGACCAGCCCGGGCCAACAGCCAGCTGCGCATGACCGGCGACGAGCAGCTGGGCAATCGCATATTGGAAGCGTTTCCCCGTAGAGCCTAAATAGATACATGCACAGCAGCTGATAGCCAGCCCCGGGCTGGTCGTTTCCCGACCATTCACGGCAGGACTATGCATGGGCACATCGGTACGGGCATGCTTGACTTCGTTACGCGCGTGGAACATCCGGCCAGGGCTGGCCGAAGTCCGCCCGGGTGGCGAATTCGAGCTTTGGAAGAGACGAAAACCCTCTCCCAAAGTCAATGTTTATGATTGCTATAGTGCCGGGTGCAACGTATGATCCGGATTCGGACTAAAGTTTTTCCGTCGCGGGAGAGCGTTCCTCTGAATCCGGAGAATTCTCGGCGATAGGGACAAGGGAGCTGCCCGCAAATGCCAAGAACAAGCACGACTACGATCGACCCCGACGCGGGAGACCGTGACAGCGATTGGGGACGCTCGGTCCCCAGCCTGCGCGAGCCGCGCTACTCCCAGTCGTTGGAGCGAGGGCTCGCGATTCTCGGCTGCTTCACGCCCGACCGGCCGGTGCTCGGCATCGCGGATATCGCCGACGAGCTGGGGATGAGCCGCAGCACCACGCATCGCTACGTGATCACGCTGGTGGCGCTCGGGTATCTCGAGCAGGGCGCGTCACGCAAGTACCGCCTCGGGCTGCGCGTGACCGACCTCGGCATGAGCGCGATGAACTCGATGAGCCTGCGCGACCACGCGCACCCGTACCTCGAGGAGCTGCGCGAGCGCAGCTCCTACACGGTCAACCTGTCGATCCTCGACGGCGAGGACATCCTTTACATCGACCGTGCGCGCAGCTACCGGCGCGGGCAGAACCAGATCGACCTCGGACTGCACCCCGGGTCCAGGCTGCCGGCGTACTGCACGTCGATGGGCAAGCTGCTGCTGGCGCACCTGCCCGAGCAGGAGCAGCGCGAGCGGATCGCCAACATGAAGCTCACGCGCCGCGGGCCCAACGCGATCACCAGCAAGAAGGCGCTGCGCACCGAGCTCGAGCACGTGCGCGAGGAGAGCTTCGCGGTCAACGACCAGGAGCTCGCGGCCGGGCTGCACTCGATCTCAGCGCCCGTGCGCTCGGAGAGCCGCGACGTGGTGGCGGCGGTCAACATGGCTGCGCACAGCTCGATGATCTCGCTCGAGGAGCTGGTCGATGCGCTCGGACCGCACCTGATCGCCACGGCCGCGCGCATCAGCGCACGCCTGGGCTACCGGCGCGACGACGAGCAGAACTGAGGGAAGCGCGCGCGAGCAAGGGCGCCGCGTCGCCTCTGGCGCGGCGCGGGTTGCGCAGCGGGTGTGCGGTGCGCCATGCTGCTCAGCACGGCCCGGCGCGGCGCTGTAGCCTCCGCGACGTGAACGCGATCTCGCTCAAGCGCACAGCCGCCGCGGCGCTCACAGCCGCTCTAGTGCTCGGGGCCGCCGGCTGCGCCACGACCGGCTCCGCGGGCAAGTTCAAGGGCGAAGCTCACGGCGTGGCGCAGACGATCGCTGATCTGCAGACCGATGCGACTGCAAGCGACGAGCAGAAGGTCTGCGAGCGCGACCTCGCGAGCACCGTGGTTGCGCGTCTGAACAGCGCGGGCAGCAGCTGCGCGAGGGCGATCGACAGCCAGCTCAGTCAGATCGACAGCTTCAACCTGACCGTGGAGTCGGTCAAGGTAAGCGGAGCGAGCGCCACCGCTAGTGTGAAGGGCACCCGCGCGGGCAAGAACCGGATCGAGCAGCTGCAGCTGGTCAAGGAAGGCAAGCGCTGGAAGATCTCCAGCCTCGGCTGAGTCAGCCGAGCGAGCGGCCGTACTGGCGCTCGTAGTACGCGCGATAGTCGCCCGAGCGGATCGGCTCCCACCACCAGGTGTTGTCTCTGTACCACGCAACCGTCTGCTCCAGACCCTCGGCGAAGCGCACCCTGGGCTCCCAGCCAAGCGCGCGCGCCTTGCGTGAGGACAGCGAGTAGCGCCGGTCGTGGCCGGGGCGGTCGCTGACGTGCTCGATCAGCGAATCATCCCGGCCGGTGAGCTCGAGGATGCGGTTGACGACCTCGACATTCGGGCACTCGTCGGGGCCGCCGGCGTTGTACACATCGCCGGGCACGCCGTGCTCGAGCACCGCGCCGATCGCGCGGGCGAAGTCGGTGACGTGGATCCAGTTGCGCACCTGCATGCCGTCGCCGTACACCGGCAGCTTGTCGCCGTGCAGCGCGTTGAGCACCATCAGCGGGATCAGCTTCTCCGGGTATTGGTACGGCCCGTAGTTGTTCGACCCGCGGCAGATCAGCGCCGGCAGGTGATACGTGTGGAAGTAGCTCTGCACCAGCAGGTCGGCGCCGGTTTTGGTGGCCGAGTACGGCGAGGACGGGCGTAGCGGCGAGGATTCCGTGAACGAGCCCTCCTCGATCGAGCCATACACCTCGTCGGTTGACACCTGCACGTAACGCAGCTTGCGCTCACGCGCGGCTTCCAGCAGCACGTACGTGCCGAGCGCGTGCGTGGTGACGAACGCGTCGGGTTCGGCGATCGAGCGGTCGACGTGGGTTTCGGCGGCGAAGTTGACGAGCGCGTCGCAGCCACTGATCGCGTCGGCCACCGCTTCAGGGTCCTCGATCGCGCCGTGCACGAACCGGAAGCTGTCGTGGTCGGCGAGGTCGCGGAAGTTCTCCTCACGGCCGGCGTACGTGAGCTTGTCGAGCACCACGACCTCATCGCCGTGCTCGAGCAGCCGGATGCGTGCGAAGTTGGAGCCGATGAATCCGGCGCCGCCGCAGACGAGAAGCTTCATGGGCGCATCATCTCAAAGCACGCGCGGCGAGGTATCCGGCCAGCCCGTCGCGCCAGTCCGGCATCGGCAGGACGTCGGTGCGCTCGGATTCGATCACCGAGAACGCAGGACGCGGAGCCGGGCGTGCCATCTCGGCAGTGCTCGCGGGCTCGACCCGACAGTCGACCTCGGCCTGGCGGAAGATCTCCGCGGCGAACCCGTTCCACGACACCGAGCCGCCGCCGGCGAGATGCACGAGTCCGCTGACGTTGCGCTCGAGCAGCCCGATCAACGCGGGCGCAAGCTGGCCGGTCCAGGTGGGACAGCCGACCTGGTCGGTAACCACCTGCACGACAGCAGGCTCGCCGCTCGCGGCGCGCTCGGCGGCGATACGCAACATCGTGGCGACAAAGTTGTGCCCGTCGAGGCCGAACAGCCACGAGCTGCGCACGACCGTGTGGCGCGGAGACGCAGCCAGCACCTGCTGCTCGCCGGCGAGCTTCGTCGAGCCGTACACCGACCGCGGGCCGGTCGGGTCGGATTCGACGTACGCGCGCGGCTGGCCGTCGGCGTCGAGCGGCGCGGCGCCGCTGAACACGTAGTCGGTGCTGAGCTGCAGCAGCGGCGTGCCGAGCGCGCCGGCGGCGCGCGCGAGGATGCCGGCGCCGTCGGCGTTGACCGCCTGGGCCTGGGCTTGTTTGGTTTCCGCGCCATCGACGTCGGTCCAGGCGGCGCAGTTGATCGTCGCGTCGGGGCGCTCGCGCTCGTAGAGCGCCTGCACAGCGTGCTCGTCGGTGATGTCGAGCTCGGGCAGGTCCACGAGCACGAGCTCGTGGCCGGCGCGCTCGCCGGCGCGGCGCACGTCGTGGCCGAGCATCCCGGATCCGCCGGGGACGAGGATCTTCACTGCGCGGCTCCGCTGCCGAGAGGCGTGCGCACAGTCCTGAGCGACATTCTGAGCGGCGCGTTCACAGGATCGAGATGTCGGAGTTGTCGCCGACCATGAAGCGGTATGCGCGCGGCTGGCGATCGCCGCGGCGGACCGACACGTTGCGACCCAGCAGCGAGGACTCCATGCGGCCGTCCAGATCGCACACCGAGGAGCCGCTCAGCAGGATCGAGTGCTCGACTTCCGCGCGGGAGATGTGGCAGTGCTCGCCGATCGCGGTGTACGGGCCGATGTAGCAGTCGCGCAGCTGTGCGCCGGCGCCGATCACGGCCGGGCCGCGCACGGTGGTGCGCTCCAAGCGCGCGCCGGGCTCGATCACGACGCGTCCGTCGACTTGCGACTCGATCAGCTCGCCGTCGAGCCGGCCGACCATGTTGTCGAGGATCAGGCGATTCGCTTCGAGCATGTCGTCCAGACGCCCGGTGTCCTTCCACCAGCCGCGCACGATGTGCGGCTCCACGCGCATCCCGGAGTCCACCAGGTTCTGGATCGCGTCGGTGATCTCGAGCTCGCCGCGCTGGGACGGGGCGATCGCGCGCGCGGCGTCGTGGATCGACGCGGTGAACATGTACACGCCGACCAGCGCCAGGTTCGTGGCGGGCTCGGGGGGCTTCTCCACGAGGCGCACGACGTGGCCGGTCTCACCCGCGTGCTCCGGCTGGGAGAGCTCGGCAACGCCGAAGTTCTCAGGGTCGGGCACCGGCGTGAGCAGGATCAGCGCGTCGGGCTGGTGCTCGCGGAACGCGCTGACGAGATCGGAGATGCCGCCTTGCAGCAGGTTGTCGCCGAGGTACATCACGAACGGGCTGTCGCCGAGGAACGGCTCAGCTGTGAGCACCGCATGGGCGAGCCCCGCCGGCTCGTCCTGCACCACGTAGGTGATGCGCACCCCGAATTGGGAGCCATCACCGGCGGCGTCGCGGATCTCCTGGCCCGTTTCGGGGGCGATGATGATCCCGACCTCCTCGATCCCGGCGGCGGCCATCGCTTCGATGCCGTAGAACAGCACGGGCTTGTTGGCCACCGGCACGAGCTGCTTGGCGCTCGTGTGGGTGATCGGGCGCAGGCGTGTGCCCTTGCCCCCAGACAGGATGAGTCCTTTCAACGGCTGCACGCGGGATGCAGACTATCGAGCAAGGCGCTGTTGGCGCGTCGGCGTTGTCCTCCAATCGCTCGAGTCGACCTCATGCATGGGGCTCGGGCGAGTCGGCGTCGCCTTTGCTGCCATATGTCAGAAAGTCGAGGTCGAGCCTCCAGGCCGCTGTCCACACTGGCACCGTCAGATCGTCGAGCGCGATGACTTGCGAGCGGCTCTCATCCAGGCGTTCCCGTAAGTCTGGTGGGAATACATTCCACAGCTGCCCGAAGAAAAGGTCCTCAGCGTCCCGAAACGCCAGGTCACCAGGGTCGTGCGGAGTGATGCCCAGGAGAATCAGCGGGTCGTGCTCGGCCTCCGCGGGAAGCAAGAGCCACTCTGAGAATGCGCCGTCAAGTTTGACGCGCAGCGATTTGTTCCTCTTCAATACCCCGGCAAGCGGGTCGACGATCCGTTCGACGATCGGCGTTGGGACTCCTATCCGGCTATGGCGCTGCCCGACCCGCAGCGGAAAGCGAGTGCGTGGGCGCTGCTTGCCAAAACGATCCGCGGGGATCGCCTGTTTGACCTCTTGCCCGGCAAGCAGCTGCTTGGGCACGAAGGCTTGCACGCGCAGGTCAACGTAGTAGCGCGAGCGCTTGCCCGTCGGATCGAGCGGGATCCAGCGCGCAGAGTTCCGCGACCAGGACGGGAGGTCCTCGGTGTCACCCGCGCAACGAAGCAGCGCCACTTGGATCAACGGCTCGTCACGCACGTCGCGCACCAAGTCGCAGGTTTGGCTGATGATGATCCAAGCACTTTCACCGTCTGCCGGTGGATTCCAAGGATGCTCACCTTCGAATTCCTCGACACCCAACAGCGCACCGGCAGGCAGCTTCTCAATGCGCTCCAGCGCCCAGACCATGTCCCGTACGGCTATCGCACCGTGCATCAGATCGGCATCTTCGAGACGAATCCAGCAGCCCGGCTCAAAGCCCTTTGCGCTGATCTCCTGGATCAGCTTCAGGCGCGCATCCCGGTCGAGCCGAAGAAGCTCGTCCAGGCGCGGATGCAGCGGCGGGGTGCCACGGGTATCAGCCATCTCCCTGACGGGGAGTGCCACGCAGATGCTCCAGCTCGATCAGCACTCGCTCACGATCGTATGGCAGTCGATCGACTGGCGCGATGCCCTCGCGCGGCTTCTGGGCCACAGCGATGACCGCGTCGACGGCGAGCTCGGCACTCACGAGATCGTTCTCCTTGAATGCGTCGAACGCGCTGCCGTTCACGGTAGAGGTCAGCAGGGCCGCTCGCACGAGGCGGCTCGCCGGGTAGTGCTCGTGCAGCCGCGTGACCAGCGTAGCCGTGCGCCGCACCCGCTGTTCCTGCTCGAGGTCAGGCTCGTTCTCGCAGCTCACCCAGTTGTAGAACTGCCGGCGCGAGACGCCCAGCATTGCAGCCAGGTCGCCGACGGGAAGCCCCGCCTGTGAGCGCAGGCCGGCCAGCACATCCTCGAGCGCCACCTGCGGCACTGCGACTACGAGCGGCTGTGGTCTGTGGAGCTTCGGACGAAATGGAGTGATGGTCACTACGTCCTGCGGTAACGCGCACCCGTAGACATCCATGTTCGGCCTCAGTGCAGTGGGCGGCGCAACCGCGAATATGCAGTATGCGTCTCCGCGATCCAAGGTTTCCCGGCAGGGATCGCCCCACGCGCCGGTGCTGCCGTCACGCCGGGAGAGGCGCGGCACCAGCGTCACGCCCGTGTCCTCGACACAATCCATGTATGCGAAGCCATGTTCCCCCAGCCCATACCAATGGGGTGCCGGCTTCGCTTTTGACCACCTCGCCGTATCAGGCATCGGGGCGCTCCTCAGGATCGAAGTCTTGGTACTGAGCATCGGTTATCGACCAGCGAAAGACGTTGTACAGAACATCGTTGAAGCGTCGTAGGCGCTGCTCGTCGTCGTCGACGTCAAAGGCGCGCAGCCGCTGCTCGTAGTGATCGAAGTCCAGGAGGTAGACCGGTCGAGCACCGGGAGCCGCGCGCTGCATGCCATGCCGGAAGGTCAGCTCACCCTCGGGCTGACCGAAACGCAGCTCGTGCAGCGAAACCGACAGCTGCTGCAGGTGCTCTTGGGCGGCCCATGGCGGGAGCAGCTCGGATTTGATCGCCTCGGCGACAGCGTCACGTGTGTCGCCGGACAGCGGCAGCTCATTCACGTAGCGCAGGCCGATGCGTGTGCGCGATTCGAGACCCAGCGCTTCCCCCGCTGCGCGCGCAACCGGCATCCACGCCTCGAGGAAACTGTCAATGCCACCGTAGACCGCGACTTCGAACGCAAACGCGTTGGCATCGAGCGTCAGCGCTTCGGACCCATCGGCGCTGGCGAACCGATGGCGCTTGATCGGCGTCTGCTGAAGTTGCCCAGGCCGAACAGCGATCTGCATGCCCTGCTCGTCGCTGTACTGCGTCAGGCCAGTGAGCGCGAGCTGGTCGTTCAGGCGCAGGATCGCGCTCGAGTCGAGTGAGGTGGCCTCGAAACGCACCTCGCAGAAGACGCTCGAAAGTGGGCTGTTACGCAGGACAGGTTCTGGCATCAGGCTCCTCTGCACACGATACTGCACACTCTAGCTGCTAATCACGCACTTTTCGAGCGACCGGCCGACTTCAAAGGCGCGAGTTAGTAGACGCCACCCAGCTTGCGATGATCCCAGCTCGCGCGGCGGCGCTCGACGAACTCGAACGCCACGCGCTTGGCGGCCTGCTTGTCGACCATCGAGCCGACGTCGGGGTGCAGCTCAGGTGCCGGTGGCTCGCCACGTGGCGACGCGTAGCGCGCGAAGATCTCATGGCCGAGCGCGCGCACAGTGTCGAAGTCGCGGTGGATGACCGCGTCGGTCTCGAGCATCACGCCGCGCAGCTCTTGATACACCTCACCCGTCTCAACCTGCAGCGTCGCGCGCGCGTCGCGCTCGAGGTTGCGGGTCTTCTGCGAGGAGGCGTACGTCCACGCCCAGATTCGCGGACCTGGCTCGTCGGCAGGCGCATCGCGCGATACGAACCACAGCGGCATCAGGTGCGGCCACCCGCGCGGGCCCTGGGTGGCGCAGACCACCGTGCGCTCCTCCGCCAGGAACGACGCGACTTCGGCCTCGCTCATCTTGATCTGGTCGCGTCGACTCATGCTGCGAATTAGACCCCGGCGGGGACGCCGCGCAGACGCGCAACCGCGGCAAGCACAGCTGTGCGTGCGTCTTGCGGCTCGAGCACGGCAGCGTCGCCGGCTTCCTTGAGGATCTCGCGCACCAGCCAGTCGACGCCGGCGAAGCTCAGCTCGACGACGATCGAGCCGTCGTTGAGCTCTTCGACGACGCGGCGCTGCTCACGGGCCCAGCGCGCACGCGCGGGGGAGATCCATACGCGTGCGGTGCGCGACGCTTGCACTTCGCCGGTGCGCATCCAGCCGTCGACGTCGGCAGCGGGGTTCACTTCGGGGCGCGGGTCGAACGTTTGGTCGGTGACTTCCGCGCGCTTGATGCGATCCAGGCGGAAGTGGCGCATCTCGGCTTTCTGGGGGTCGAACGACGCGACGTACCAGCCTTCGCGACCGTTGGTGAGCGCGTAGGGCTCGACGCGGCGCTGGGAGAACTGGTCTTCGTTCTCCTTGTAGTACTCGAGCTCGACCAGGCGGTGCTCGGTGATGGCGCGGGAGATCGTGGAGGCGACTTCGGAGTCGTTGCCGGTGGCGTGCGCGACTTGCAGGCCCTGCTCCATCGGGTCTTCACCGAGCGCGGTGACGATCTTCTCGCGCGCGGATGCGAGCGAGCCTTCGGGGATGTGCTCGCCGATCAGGTCGATCGCGGCGATCAGCGCTTTCGCTTCGACCGGCAGCAGACGCGCGGGACGGTCGAAGTTGTCGCTGTAAGGCTCGGGGTCGACGTCGATCTCGCCTTCGTCGTCGAGGATCTCCGCGTACAACACGTACGAGCCGCCGCCGAAGTTGACGACGTTGAGCACGTTGATGTCTTCGCGCAGCTCCTCGTCGCTGAGCTGCAGGCGCTCGCGCACGTCGGCGATCGACACGCGCTTGCCGGCGCGCCCGGAGGTGATCAGGATGCTGGCGAGCGTCACCAGGCGCGCGAAGCGCTCCGGGCGAATCGCAGTTTCGCTGCGGCGCGAGGAGTCGCTATCGCCGTCGGCGGCGGCGCGGCGGGAGGTGCGCGGCGCGCGCACGGGCGCGGGCGGCGGCGCGGGCGCGCCGGGAGCGAGCTGCAGCGTGGTTTCGGCGTGACGCTCCTCCAGCAGCGCGACGCGCTGCTGGAGCTCCTCGACGAGCTCGGGGGGGGCTTGCAGGCGAGCGTGCTCGCCGAGCCCGAGCACCCATGAGACGAGCATGCGCGAGTTGGAGTAGCCGGTGCGGAACAGCTTGTCGCCGTCGCTCTCGCTGCCGTCGGCGTCGCCGCCGTGGCCGTGGCCGTGGCCGCTGCTGTGATCGCTGCTGTGATCGCTGCGGTCGCGATGACCACCGCCGTTGCTGGCAGAATGCTCGTCGAGGATCTCTCCGTAGCGACCGAAGTGACGCTCGATCTGCCAGGCGATGCGCTCGGATAGCAGGATCTCGGCGGTGCCGAGCTCGTCGCCGAACTGCCATTCCGCACGCGAGGCGTAGGAGCGCGGGTCGAAGTCGGCGGGGCGTTTGAAGTCGTGCTCGGCTTTGGTGGCGTAGGAGACTTTGCCGCGGATGCGCGAGAGCCGGAACACGCGAATCGCCTCACGTTCGTGCGCGCGCCCGAGCAGGTAGAACTCGCCGCCTTGGAACAACAGGTGGTAGGGGTCGACGCGGCGCGAGCCGACGTCGTCGCGTTCCATCGTGTAGTAGTCGAACGTGATCGTTTTGTTGCGGAAGATCGCGGTTTCGATCTTCGTCAAACGCGCCGACAGGTCATGGCCGCCGGCGGATGCGGTGATGCCGAGTGCGACCGAGCGCTGCTCGGGGGCGCGCAGCGGGCTCGGGCGGCCCCAGGTGATCTGCTGCAGCGCGAGGCGCAGCGGCTCGGCGTAGGCGAACTCGCCGTCGAGCAGGTGCAGCGCGGTTTGCAGCGCCGCGAGCTCCTGGTCTGAGAACTCGATCGCGGGCAGGTGGAAGTTCTCCGGGCGCAGCGAATAGTTCTCCTGCTCGGCGGCGCCGTCGGCGGGTTTCTCGACGGTGAGTTGGATGCGCAGCGATTCGAGCTCCGAGCGGTCGGCGTAGAAGCGGCGGGCGAACGCGTCTTCGTTCATGCCGCTGTAGCCCTCCACGTCGCGCCGGATCTCGAGGGCCGTGACGGGCCGGCGCTCGGCCATCAGGTATGAGATCAGCGACAACTGGCGGATCAGCTTCTCGGTGTCCTTTGCCATTGGGTTCCAAAGATAGAACCCGGCTGGGTTTGGACCTCCACTCCTCGGCCTGCTCGGCCCGCTATTTGCGGGATTCAGGCGGGTTCGTACCTAACGCAATGGCCGTGGGCGTGGTCATGCGTGCGGGCGGGAGGCAAGGCGCCGGAGCAGCTGCTGCTGAATCAGACGATCGGTGACGCTGTGCCCGGGCGCCCGGCGAACAGGGTGCTGACCCGGTCGAGGTTTTGAGCCGTCTGTGTAAGCAGGTCGTGCCCAACGCTGTCGAACCGAGACGCTTGCTCATGCAACAGCGTTGCCATGCCCGCAAGCAGCGGGGCGCCCTCGAGCTTGCTGATGTCGCGCAGCACTGTGATGTACGGCTGAGACATGTGCCTGCGCAGGAAGAACGCACGCAACACGGCATTGGCGAAGAACTGGCGATGGCCGCCCTTGCTCCGGCGGGCGCGCAGCAGGCCAAGCTCGTGCCAGTGACGAATCTGATCGTGAGTCGAGCCCGTGAGCGAAGCGAGCTGCCCGATGCCGAGCGGATAGCTCACGCCAGCGAGCATTGGGTGGGCCCCGGGATCGCGCACCATCTGCTGCTCTTCCTCAGTGATACAGCGCCACATGGGGCTGGTCTCAGATCCGGCAAGCGCTTCAGCCTGCTGCTGCGCCGCGGACGGCCCACGGGTAGGCGGCGACTCCAGCAGCGCCTGCTGGGAGACAGACAGAGTGCCGGCTTTACGCGCCCAGGCGGCGATGCGCCGCCGATGGCCTTCAGGGAGCAAGGGGTCATCTGCGAATCCTTCGTAGTACTTGCCTTCGAGCCAATAACCCGGTGACTCCGTACTGCGTCGCAATCTGTTTGTGTGCGCCTCCGCCATCGCCCACACAATAGCAAACCTGGGATCGAGATACTAGATGTTATTCGTACTCTTCTACCTCCCAACCACTGCTCGTCCACTCGCCAATCGCCACGATCATGCCTTCGATCGAGGTCCGTGAGCCCCACGATGCATTCATCAACCAGATGCGTTCTTCCACCCTCGCGAATTGAACATCTGCAAACACCGGATTGAGCACCAAGACACCATCCATTGGATGATCCGGCCTTGAATCACCGAAGCACTCCCAACGCAGCTGGTCACGCGTGGCATCCTTGGGGCCAATGTCCAACGCGTAGAAGCCTGGGCCATAGAGACCGTCCCAGACTTCGACGAGCACCGGGCGACCAACGTCCATGTCTGTCTGACACTCACACGCAAAATCACGTGTCGTGTAGTGGAAGAGACGACTCGGCATCAGGCCGGAATGTAGCCACCATTTCGGTCTCTATGCGAGATCCAACCCGACCGTCAAGGCTTCACGCCAAAGACCGAGATTCGGCGTTCGAGCGAAGCTCTACGCGGCTTCGCGCGCGGGAACTGCGGGAACGACAGCCGGAGCCACTACGGGCTCGCGCGACGCGAAGAACGCGCCGCCGCCGATGGCACGGTCGAAGCTCGTCCAGCGCTGGCCCGGCGGCAGTTCCTTCTCCAGGCGGTCGAAGCTGCCAAGGCGGCCGCCGAGGTTGTCGATCATGTGCACGAGTGTGGCTTCGCGCGTACAGGGGACCACAGGTGAGCCGTGCTCGAGCGTGCCGTGGTGGGAGAGGATGATGTGCAACACCGCGCGCTCGAGCTCCTGCGGGAACCCAGCGATGTCTTCGATCGCGCGGCGGATGCGGTAGTAGCCGAGCGGGATCTCCCCGTGCAGGCGGCCGAGGTCGGTGAGGTCGATCGCTTGCGGGTCGTCGGTGTACGCGTCGAGCTTGCCGATGTCGTGCAGCAGCGCACCGGTGACCGCGACGTCGCGGTCGATGCCGGGGAACGTGGAGGAGATGGCGCTGACGGCCTGGGCGACGCCAAGGCAGTGCTCGAGCAGTCCGTGCTGATAAGCCTGGTGGTAGTACTTCGCGGCGGGGGCGTCACGGTAGCCGGCCCACAGCGGCGAGCCGGGGTCGAACACGTGGTCGAGCAGCAGGCGCAGATGGGGCTGCTGGATCGTGGCGAGCAGCTCGCGCAGGTCGGCTTCCAGCTGAGCGACGGAGCGCGGCGGGCCGTCGAGCAGGTCGTCGAGCGAGAACGTGCCGGGCGCGGGGGCTGAGAGCGAGCGCAGGTTGAGCTGCGGGCCGAAGCGCGGGTGCACGGAGTAGCGCCCGCGCACGTGCACAGGCGCGCCGGCGGGCGCAAGCGATTCGATTTCGCCGATGTTGTCCCACACCATGCAGGCGATCGCGCCGGTGCGGTCGCCGAGTTGCACGCGCAGGTAGTCGCCGCCGTCGCGGCGCTGGCGGCGTTCGACCTGGCGCACGAGCAGCACCTGGTCCAGCTCCACGCCGTCTTGAAGCTCATTGACGAGCATGGGCGCAAGGTAGTGGCGCGGGCGGACGGCAGCAGCGGCGAGAGCACGGCGAGCGGGAGTGCGCGTGGCGTGGCGGGCCTGCCCGGGGGCGCCGCCACGCCAAATCGCGCTGTGTGTGCGCGGCCGGTGGGGATACCCCAGCCGAGTGCCCCAGCTGAGCCGCGCAATGCTCCGTATGTCAAGTCGCCGGCGACCGGGCGCTTGGCTCGGCCGCCGACCCGACTTGTTCCGCTACCCATACGTAACCGTTTATGTATATCAAATGGTAAACGGAAATTACAATAGGACAAGATGTCTAATCACGAATTTTTAGATTGTCCACCGGACATCTAGTCGTGTCTATTTGTCATGTCTAGCTTGTGATTAGTAGTCGCGAGGGAGACTCAAACGACAAGGCAGACGATCGGGGGCAGGGAATGCGGGGAGCACACGGGAATGCGCACGCGCTGCAGGTGGTGAGCTGGAACGTCAACGGCATCAGAGCGCGCTGGCCGCGGCTGGAGCAGCTGCTGAAGGCCGAGCAGCCGGATGTGGTGTGCATCCAGGAGACACGCTGTCCGGAGAACAGATTTCCGTTAGGGGAGTTGCAGCGGCTGGGGTATCGCTGCCAGCACAGCCCGGGGGCGCATAGCGGCGGTGTGGCGATCCTCGTGCGCAGCGACCACCACATCACGCATCGCAGCTTGTCGCTCGACCACCACCACGACATCGCGGAGGGGCATTGGCTCGAGGTGACCATGCAGGGGTTGACGATCGGGTGCGTGTACGTGCCGGCGGGGCCGAGCGGCGAGGAGCTCGACGACGCGGCGAAGCTGCAGTTCCTGGAGGCGGTGGCGCATCAGGCGTACGACGAGCACTCCCATCCGCTGCTGATCGCGGGGGATTTCAACGTGGCGCCGACCGACCAGGATGTGTACGAGCCACGCTGGTTTGAGAACTCGTACCACACCGCGCGCGCGGAGCGGGAGGATCTGCGGGAGATTCTCGAGGACGGGGAGCTGGTGGATGTGTACCGCGTGCTGCACCCCGACGATCGCGGGTATACGTGCTGGGATCAGCGCGAAGGACATTACGCGCGCGACTTGGGGATGCGCATCGATCTGTTCCTCGCGAGCGAGTCGCTCGCGGAGCATGTGGTGCGGTGCGAGGTGAACCACGAGTACCGCCAGGGGTTCCGGCCGTCGAACCACGCGCCGCTGGAGATCACGCTGGATGACATCGAGGAGTGTGCGCACTGCCTCGACGGGCGGGTTGCTGCGTAGCGTTCAGCGCGCGGCAGGGGGGTACGCGCCGCGTGGTCAACCGCTGTGGTGAGTCAGCCGCTGTGGTGAGTCGGGCGGTGTGGTGAGTCAGGCGGGTGCGGAGGCGGACATCAGCAGGTACATGTCGAACAGCGCGAGCGCGGTGCAGGCGAACGTGAGGGCGATCACGATCCACGCGGTGGCGCGGTCGCCGGAGCGCGGGCGCGCGGGCATCGGCGGCGGGGCGTAGGCGGAGGAGCGCGGGGCGAGCCACACAACTTCGTGACTGCCGGCGCTGGTGGGTGGCGGGGGCATGAGTTGCTTAGAGCTCCTCGTAGCGATGGTGCACAGCCGGGGTGACGACGGGCTGTGCGGGGCCGCTGCCGGCGTGCGGAGCGGGTCGCAGAGTGTCAGAAGAATTAGCGGCAGAGCCGCCGAGAGCGGCGAGCGCAAGTCGATCCATCAGGCGGGCGTCAGACCCGGGGTGCGGGGCGAGCAGCTCCAGCACGAGCAGCGCTTGGCGGACGAGCACGAGCGCGATCAGGCCGAACGCCATGATCCAGGCGGCGCGGTCGAGATGGTGGCCGAGCTTGAGCTGCACGCCGGCGACGGTGAGCGCGAGCAGCACGGGCAGCAGCGGGGAGATCAACGCGACGAGTGTTGGAGCGGGCGGGGGGTCGTCGGCGAAAGCGGGGGCGGGGGCGGGCACGGGAGCGTCGGCGGGGTCGAAGAAGTACGCCGACAGGGCAATACCCAGATATGCGACAACCCAACCGGTGTCGATGGCAGAGCCGGTGGAGTAGGTGGTGAGCTCGGTGAGATAGGTGTAGAAGCTGTCGGACAGAGCCATCGCGAGCAGACCGCCGAGCAGGGCCCACAGCGACAGACGCGAGCCGCTGGTCATGTTGCGCACGACGAGCACGATGAAGAACACGATCACGATGTCGCCGAACGGGTAGGCGAGCGACACCAGGCCGCCGGCGGTGGTGAGGTCGGTGGAGCGCCACAGCGGGCCGAGCAGGAGCGTCCAGCTGAGGAACAGCAGCGCGGTGGCGACGACCAGCCCGTCGAACACGGTGCGGGCTTTGCGCGTGCTGGTGCCGTGAGCAGCGGGGTGGGCGAGCAGCGCGGCAACGGATAGCGGGATCGCGCTGAGATAGCCGATGTCGGCCCAGGAGGGCACAGGCACGTTTTCGCCGAGGATCAGGTCGTATACGGCCCAGATCACCTCGGCGAGCGTCCAGCAGGCGGTGGCGCAGGCGAGCAGCGTCCAGAACCTAGCCATCTGCTTCTGCTGCGGCTCAGTGCTCGGCTGCTTCTGCTGCAGCTCAGTGCTCGGCTGCTTCTGCTGCGGCTCAGTGCTCGGCTGCTTCTGCTGCGGCTCAGTGCTCGGCTGCTTCTGCTGCGGCTCAGTGCTCGGCTGCTTCTGCTGCAGCTCGGTACCGGCGCGTACGCGGGCACGCGCGCGTACGCACAGCACGGTTGCGAGCAGCGCGGCGAACACCGTGACGAGGTCGTCGACGTAGTCGGTGACCGTGGCGCCGCCGACGCCGAGCTGCAGCCACAGCACGAACACGACACATGTGAGCAGCGCCAAACCGGCAGCACGATGAGAGCGATCGAGGGAACGGCGCCGCATAGATGGAAGATCGGCACGGAATCCGAATTCCTTTACCGCTTGTCAACCCTGCTCAACGGAGCCGAGCGCGCGACGCAGCAGGCGTAACCTGAAGGCACCCCAGGAAAGGATCGAGCTTTGGCGACTTGCGAACATCTTGAGGCGGCGCAGCTGCTCGAGCTGCCCGCGGAGGTGAGGGGATGCGAGGAGTGCTTGCGGACGGGTGGGCAGTGGGTGCATCTACGCATGTGCCAGACGTGCGGGCACATCGGGTGCTGCGACAACTCACCCGGGCGCCACGCGACAGAGCACTTCCAGGCGACCAAGCACCCGATCATCCGCTCGGCCGAGCCGGGCGAGGACTGGAGCTGGTGTTACGTGGATGAGGTGGCGTTCAGGCTGGTGGAGTAATACCCCATGAGCGCTACGCACGTGAGCGCATTGCGCGGGCACGCAGCGCGAGCTCCACGCGCAGCTAGGCGATCCCAAACGCGTCAGCTGTGGCTGTCAGGCGGCCGTTTTCAAGTTCGTGGAGCTGCTGTTGGGCACGCTCGAGCAGTCGTGCGAGCTCGGCCTGCGACAGACGCGGCTCTTCCTTCGCGACTTCTCTCAGCGAGCGCCACAGCGCGAACT
The DNA here is from genome assembly GCA_035474295.1 of Solirubrobacteraceae bacterium. Taxonomy (GTDB): domain Bacteria; phylum Actinomycetota; class Thermoleophilia; order Solirubrobacterales; family Solirubrobacteraceae; genus Palsa-744. Next base: position 65,036 of record DATINL010000036.1, on the reverse strand, counting down.
TGCCGGTGATTCCAAGCTCCAGGGCTTCCAGCTCCACCAGGCGGCTCAGCGGAGAGTAGGTGCGTATGCGTCCGTTCAGCTTGAGTCGCGCAGCTCGCTCGAGCACCCATGCGCTTGTGACCTTGACATGGTCGATGCGCACGGCGAGCGTGCGCATCAGGCCCAACAGCGACTCACGATCCTGGTTGATCTCCTGCGCCAGGCGCGCGAGAGCCGGACCATAATCGTTGGAGCGATTGGAGCGCGCAACGCGCTTGGCAAGCTCACGCCCCGATGTAGCACCCGCGAGATGGTCGTTCAGGTAGATCGAGAGCAGCTTGTGATCGACCATAGGTCGAAACGTACCCGCATGCAGGCGCATGTACACACTGCGGCAGCTTCTACGCACCAGGCCGAGAGAGAGCAGCAGCGCAGCCCATCAGGAGAGCCCGAGCAGCCCACCCCGCGCCAGAGAATCCCAGCAGGGCCCCCGCTTCAGAGAATCCCAGCAGGGCCGCCGCTTCAGGCGAGCCCGAGCAGCGCAGGCAGCTCGTGCATCGACAGGAACGTCTCCGCGCCCGCCCGGCGCAGTGACGAAATGTCGCTGTCTGCGGCATACCCGAAGACATGCATGCCGGCTGCCACGGCGCCGAGCACGCCCGAGGGGGTGTCTTCGATGACGACACAGTGGGCCGGCTCGGTGCACATCGCGGCAGCTGCGTGCAGGAACAAATCGGGGTGCGGCTTGGCGCGGGCGACCGAGTACGCGGAGAACAGCGCAGCATCCCCGAACCACCGGTGCAGGCCTGTGAGCTCCAGCGACAGGCGCGTCTTCTCCAGCTTTCCCTGCGACGCGACACAGATCGGGGTGTGTGCAGCATGCAGCTGGGCGAGCACGTCAGCAACGCCATGCACGGGCTCGAGTTCGCGCCGGAACAGCTCAGCGCGGGTGCGCTCGAACGCTGCCAGCCAGTCATCCGGGAGCGGTCGGCCCAGCATCGCTTCCACGCGCACGCCAACCTGGGAGAGCAGCAGACCCTGGAACTCGCGACGCGCCTGCGCCAGTGTGGTGGGCACGCCAGCGGTGCTCAGCATGTCGGCAAGCACACCGTTGGAGATCGACTCGCTGTCGACGAGCACGCCGTCGCAGTCGAATATGACCAGCCGCGGGTCGCTCATTGGCGAATCTTGCGGGTCGCTCATCGGCGAATCCTGACGTGTATGGCGTGATCTCCGTCGCCATCCACTCACCCAACAGGCGCATCCCCCCTATCGACATCGCGCCGACTTACATCGACATCGCGCCGAGTTGGCCCTGCCTGGCGGGCGGGCACAGACCACTCCGCACCGGGTGGCGAGCACATGTATCCACCGCGACCAGCGACCGGCCGAATCACCTGCTCGAGCTGGGTGCGGAGAGGTAGTACATTCATTTTCATAGGTGCTGCGCGCGCGTACGTACGCGCGCGCAGCACCATCAAATTTGGAGCATCCCACCCCACGCCGGCCGCACCGATGGTCGCCGCCGATGGTCAGCGGAACCTTGGGAATGCCGTTGGAGGTGGAGGACTGACACGGGTGCGTGCACACCCGTTTCTGTCCGAAAGCGACATCCCCATCGCAAGAACAACCTCAGACGGACATACAGGCGACGTCAGTCCCGGTTACGGTGTACGTTCGAAAACGAAAGGACCCGATGTCGCTCACAGAGCAGAGCCCACCGCCGCACGATGCGCCGCAGCTGCAGCTGGTTGACCGCCTCTACAGCGCGTTCGCCCAACGCGACGGCGACACGATGGCTGCGTGCTACGAGCCCGATGCACGCTTCTCCGACCCGGTGTTCGCCAATCTGCAGGGCGAGCAGGTTGGTGCGATGTGGAGGATGCTCGCCGCGCGCGCAAAGGACTTCAAGCTCGAAGTGACCGAGCGCTCCACCACCGCCGATGGCGCATCGGTGAGCTGGGTGGCGCATTACACGTTCAGCCAGACCGGCCGGCCGGTGGTCAACCGGGTGCGCTCCGAGTTGCGCTTCGGCGCGAACGGCCTGATCGCCGAGCAGCGCGACGAGTTCGACTTCCACCGCTGGGCACGCCAGGCGCTCGGCGCCCCGGGGCTGCTGTTCGGCTGGCTGCCGCCGCTGCGAGCATCCGTCCAGCGCAAGGCGCTCGCGGGGTTGGATGAGTTCATGCAGGCACCCACGCGCTGACGCGAACCGGCGGGTGTGTGCGTCGCTCAGCGTGCTGTGCGCACGGGAAGCACGCGCCCCGGGCTCAGCACGCCGTCGGGGTCAAACGCAGCCTTGAGCGAGCGCATCAGGGCGATCTCTTCAGCGGAGCGCACGAGTCCCAGCCACTTCACCTTGGCCACCCCTACCCCGTGCTCCGCGCTGATCGTGCCGCCATGCGTCGCGGCAAGCCTCAGCACCAGCTCGTCGACGCGCTCGTCGGATTCATCCAATCCGAGGATGTTCACGTGCACGTTGCCATCGCCGAGGTGCCCGTACAGCACGAGCCGCGCCGCGGGACGCTGTGTTTCGAGCAGCTCCGCCAGCTCATGCGCGAACGCCGGCAGCTGCCCGAGCGGCACGCTGACGTCGAGCTTGTGCGGCACGCCGTTCGCACGGATAGCCTCATTCTGAGCATCCCGGTAAGCCCAGAGACGAGCTCGGGCGCCACTGTCATCCGCAACCACCACGTCCGCGTCTAGATCGATCGCGGAGCTCTCACGGCCGGCGCGCGCCGCACCCGTCAGCTGTGCGATCAGATCGCCGTCGCCCGCACACTCGACCACCACATAGAGGCGGTGTGGCGCGCGCAACGGCCGGGACAGCCGGCGCTGGCCGCACACTAGCTCGAGCCCATCAGCAGTGAAGAAATCTGCGGCGCGCAACCCGGGGACGTGCGCGCGCAACGAGCTCAGCAGCGCGAGCGCAGCCGAGAACGAGCGCACACCGAACAACGCCGACACGCGCCGCCCCGCAGGCGGAGCAACTGCCAATCGCACGCGCGTGATCACCGCCAGCGTGCCTTCGCTGCCAACGAGCAGATCGTGCCAGCGATACCCCGCGTTGTCCTTCATCAACCCGGACAGGCGCGACACGACACGCCCATCCGCGAGCACCGCTTCCACGCCTGTCACATGCCGGCGCATCGTGCCGTACCTCAGCGCCAGACTTCCACCGGCATCCGTCGCAGCCAAACCACCGAGCGTCGCAGCGCTGCGCGCGCCGTGATCAAGCGTCAGCTCAAACCCAGCTGCGCTCGCCGCGCGCTGCGCATCCGCAAGAGTCGCCCCGGCGCCGGCCGTGAGCTGGTGGGCTGACTCGTCGAGCACATCGATCGCGCTCATGCGGCGAGTGCTGAGCACGATCTCTCCCGCGCGTGGGGTGCCGCCGCCCACGAGCCCGGTGTTGCCTCCCTGCGGCACCACGTGCGCTCCATGCCGTGCGCACGCGGCCAACGTCGCAGCACACTCCGCTGTGTCAGCCGGCAGCACCACCAGGCGCGCGCTTCCCGAGTAGCGGCCCGTCACGTCGCGTTCGTACGCAAGCTTCACGCCGGGGTCGGTGAGCACGTAGCGCTCGCCGACAATCCCCGCGAGCGCAGATTCCAGGTTGATGTCGTGGGGTGTTATCCGGTTCATAGCCGCTGTTCAACGTACTGCCGATCTCCTGTGTGCGCACCCGATCTCCTGTGTGCGCACCCGAGGCGCACCCGATCTCCCGTGTGCGCACTTGTACGCATCCGTGTGCACATACGCGTGCACGTCGTAAACGCAGCGCGTGCTTCCCGCCAACAGCGCTGACTGACGACTCAGCAGCTGCCGCCTCCAGCGCTCACTCACGACTCAGCAGCTGCCGCCTCCAACACGCTCGATGGTCGTTGCCAGCTCGCTGAAAGGCACGGGCTCCGCGTGCCCACGCACCCAGGCAATACTCACGCTCTTGTAGCCACATTCGCTCACTGGCTGGGCTGGCACGACGTAGAACTCCCACTGGGAGACGTCGAGTGCGTCGTAGCGCTGAGGGTCCTTGCAGGTGTGCACCGAAAACACAAACACGTCCGCCCGGATTTCAGGCTCAGCGCCGAATTCGTTTGTGTTCGCATCCCATGTGCGCCCGATGACCCGCGTAAAGCTGAGCCGCGAATGCGCAGCCTGCGCCCACGATTGCAGGTAGCCACTCGCCTTGACCTCGACTCGCACACCCGAGCCCGTTGCGACATCGTAATTGTCCCAGCCGCTCCTGCGGGTTTTGATGCGCCCGAGCGCTAACGCCACGAGAAACTCCGCCAGCACACCGCGCTGCGTGTTGTCCCGAAGGTCCGAAAACGCCCATCTCCAATAATCCAGCACCGTCGCATCCGCCCCTACGAAGCTGTCTGTGCCCTCAAGAGCCTGCGGAGGTGCTGGGACGAGTCAGCCTTCAGGTGAACGTGACGGAGCCACGCTCTGACAATAGCTCGCGCTGGCGGCATCGAACCTCGAGGCTGTGTTGTGGCCCCGGGGTTGCGGCGCTGGTAAGCGCTGGCGCTTACACGGACTCGATTGCGCTCCCGAGAGCCGGCGCCATCCGCGGCGCTCGGGTACCATCCGCTGCGCTCGGGTTGATTGCTTCAGCGTTGAGGGAGCGTGCGACCGGAGGAGCGCCATGCCTGACGCGGACAATCCTGCCAAGCTCCACCGCCAGTCCCCAGCGACGGACATGAGCGGGGCCGCACAGGCGCAGAAGAGCATCGCCATCGTTGGCGGTGGCATCGCCGGGTTGTTCTGCGCGCTGAAACTTAGCGAGGAGTCAAGAACTGGGGATTCCAGCGTGATGGTGACTGTGTTCGAGGCTGCCCCGAGGTTTGGTGGGCGAATCGAAACCGTGGAGATGAGCCCGTTTCACGCGGAGTTCGGGCCGATGCGATTTGAGCTCGAAACCCAGCCCTTCCTGAAGCAGCTGGTGGGAAAATTCGGTTTGGATAAGAAACCGTTCACGTCCACGCGCAGCGATGACACCGCCGCACGATCCGCTTACGATCGCTACACGCTGCGTAGCGATGAGATGATCCACTACGCGGACACCAGCGGGCGCTCGTCCGCCACTGAGCCATTGGATCTGCTGCGGCTGGCGATTCTTCGACTTTTCCGCGAGCCGCTCTTTGAATATCTGAGGGCTGAGGGTCATCTGGATAGTTGGGGATGGACCAGAGCGCAGCAGAAGGACTCGATTCTTCTCGATCTGTGTCTTGATACGACGCTGCGCATACAGGATGGGGGTGGTGCGCCTGGCGACACGGAGTCCCCGCAGGATGAGGCTGACGGTGAGAACGCTTCATCTTTACCACACGTAGCCGCCTGCTCGACAGGAGACGGTTCATCCGTGAGCCTCGCGCAAGGCAAACCCCGACATGGTAATCCTGCGGGCGAGCCGCCCGCGGACTGGGAGCTGAAAGATCAGCCGGAGCTACTCAAGCGCCGCCGCGCTATTCAGGAGTGGGTAGACCACCTGTGCCCAGGGGTTGCCGGTTCATGTCCACGGGAGTGGCGAGAGTCTGAGAAGTACGACGAGTTGCGTCGTCACGCGAAGCACCGTGGTTACTTTCTTCGCGATGAAGGGTTCTGGAACGCGGTTGCCGAAGAGCTGAGCCCGGCCGCCATTCGATATATGCAGGAGGACGGGACGTTCTACCATCTGCTTCCCGAGAACCCGAATGCCGTCGAGTGGGGAATATTCTGGTTGCGACTGTTCCACAGGTCGGGTAGTGATCTCACGACACTCGCGCAGGGAAGCCATGCGCTCGTTCAGTGCCTGGTCGACGAACTCGTCGGGCGACCAAACGTGTTCCTGCGTCCAGCGCAGGAGATCCTGGCCGTGGAACCCGGTCCGGACGACAGCGTACTTCTGACAGTCAGAGATCGCCGAAACGACCGCGACTATCGCGTCGACGCAGATCACTGCGTCCTCGCACTACCCCTCGAGCCCCTACGGAGACTCTCCGACCACTTCCCCGAGCCCATATACGAGGATCTTCACCGCATGTTTGGGTTCCCGTTGCTGAAATGCATCATCCAGGTGGGGTCTCCATGGTGGCGAACAGATATTCCCGCCCAGACCGGTGTCGCAGGAATACCGGCCCGCGAGCTGCATTTTGATCGCGAGGGAAACGAGGGCTTGGCGATACTGTACACCGACCAGCCGGCGGGCCGCTTCTGGAGTCCGTTCGTCGAGCTGCCCGTACACGACAAAGCCGAGGTAGGCTCGCGGGATAGCAGCCTGAAGCGAGCCCTGGCTCAGCAGATACTTCTCCAGGCACGACGCCAAGCTCACATCGACCTGACGCACCTGCTGCTCGACTGGATCGCAGCTGACCCGCCAAACCCCGCTGGCATTGAGCCGCCGGTGCTCGAGCCGCACGTCGGTGTCTGGGAAGACCACGTGGCGAGATTTGTGACCACCGTAGACACCTGGGCCGCCGAGAACCGCGAGCTGATCAGCACTTGGTGCAAGGGTGTGGGTCTTGAGACGGGGCGCGCACCAGTGGGCATCCGCGAGCTCGAGCAGGTGTTCGACGTGCTGCGCAACCCCGGTCATCCCAAGGTTGTGCCATTGCTCGACGACTTGCGGCCACAGGTCTGGGGCACTCTCGTCAACTCCGCCTTCGACGCCCCACTCTGCCCAGAATGCTTCTGTGGCGGCCGAGAGTGCTCCTTGGGGCGCACAATGACGACGATTTGTGTCTCCGTTGTCCATCCGGACCAGGAAGCGACATCAGTTGTTCACGAAGCCGGGTTCATCCAGGGTAAAGAGCTGTCCCACGACAGCCAGATAGACGCAGCAGCGAAGACGATCCGCACGTGGGGCATCCGCGACTGGGCGCGACCGCCGGTCAGTGCCGGCTGTCACGCCTGGTCAGTCGGTGCGCAGTCCTACAACGTCATACCCAGGCTTCAAGCGTTCGGATTGATGGGTCGTGCGACTCGCTCGACGCAGAACATGCACATCTGCGGCGAAGCTGTCTCCGAATACACGGGGTTCATCGAGGGCGCACTGCGATCTGCCGACGGTGTCGTCGAAAACATCCGAGGCCAGCTGAATCGTGACAACTGGTCGCTATGGTGACGATATGCCAGACAAGTTCGCCCTAGCCCGTGGTGGGCTCATGCAGGCAGGAGCTGGTATTGGATTTCGATCCAGACCGATGTGGTAAATGAGCCAACCGCGGTAATGGTCACGGGACCAGTCGCAACGGCTCCCGCACTCATCGGTGCCAATCCCACGGGCATCCAGGAGATAACCTTGTTCGCCCACAAACCGACGATGTGCTCCTTCGTTAGAGAGCTCGAACCCGTCGCACACCAAAGACAGGTTTCTTGCAGAGGCCGGCGACGAGGATGCGAGAGACATACGCCGAGGATACGTCTGTCGGCGCGGGTACCGGCGAGCGTCTAGCCATCGCGAAGCGATAGGCCCCCGCTTACCAGGGCCTATCTGAGCAGCGGGGAACGACCTACTCCCATTAGCGACCTCTCGGTACCTCTGGGGACAGGCTCCTTTGTTATCCGTGGGCGGGGGCCCTCATCTCGAGGCTCTTAGACCTCGACTGCGTTGTCCCCCTCGCCCGCGTTGTCGCCCGCGCCCGCGTTGTCGCCCGCGCCTCATCGCAACCCAGGCCACGATTACGCCGAGCCACACCACGACTACACATACGTACGGCAGCACCTGTACCTGTTGCCCTGCGGTTACGCCAAGAGCCGCCCGAAGGAGCACGAGAACTGTACTCACAAGGGCCAATACAGCCAGCAACTTAGCCATCCTGATCATCCCTCATCTTGACGACCGTGTCTTCGAATCTCTCATAAAGAAACCAATTTTGAAGCTAAACAATTCCGCCCGTAGCGACGAAAGCCAGCAGACCCAGCGCCGACCCAATTGCTATCGCGAGAACTACTGCTGGCACGACAGCCATTACAAGCTGAGTAAATCGCAGGATTCTCCTGTCTCCCACCTTCATGCGCTCGCGCTCATCTTGCATCAGCGGACACTCCTGGCTGTTCGATACGCGTCAGATACGACCAGCATGCAAATCCGGTCTCTCCCAAAGGAAGGTGCCACAACCGAACCAGACGGGGCAAAGGGTGAGCGTGTCTGACGCGCGTCGTCAATGACCGACGCGTCGCGGCGTGCAGTTGCGGTAACGACGGCCTTCGGTCAGGGTCTCACCGCCGGTGAGCGTGAGCGTGATCTTGACGCTGAAACGGCCCTTCGGCAGCGAACGCAGGTTGACGGTCGAGCGCAGGCGGCTGCCCTTGCGTACCCCGACGCTGTGCCCATTGACGACCACGCGGGCCGAGATAACCGCGGAGCTCTTCGGCACCCGCAGACGGATACTGAAGCGCCGAGCGCTCACGCAGCGCAGCGTCGAGGGCAAGACGACGAGCTTGCCGATCGACAGCACCGCCGAGTGCGGCGGCGCATTGTGGGAGGTAGCGACCGGCGTCGGCGGCGAGCCGGCCGACGGCGTCGCGGCGGTGGGCTGTGGCGTCGTCGACGTCGGGGCGGCGCACGGCGAGGGCCCGTGGTTGGCCGGGTCGATCGTCGTCGCCGCTGACATCGGGTAGGGCTGCTGGGCGGGAATAGTCCGGAAGACGTCGATGGCGTCGTCCTGGCAGGCGAGTGCGGCCGACGGTTGGTCATTGCCGATACCGAGCGTCTGCGGCAGACCGAATGCGGTGGCACCCGCCGCGCGGAACACGGCCCGCTCGGTGCCGGCGTGGGGGTCGCCGGCGGTGTGAGAGCCATCGTGGCCCCAGGTGATCAGGGTTTGCCCGTTCGGCGCGACAGCGACCGCTGGTCCGCTGTTCGCAGCATCCGTGTCGAGCACCGTCGGCGGCTGGGAGAATGCTTGCGTCGTGAGCGCAGTCGCCTGCTCGAGCAGCATCGCCCCCGACACGTTGCGCGTCCACGCTGCTGTGACATCTCCACTGGAGTCAACGGCAAGCTCGGCGATGCCAGCGCCGGCGTTCGACAGTGCCTGGTCGGCTCCGACCGTGCCGTCGGGCGCGAGCGTCTTGGCGTGGAAGGCCCTCGGTCCACTGGAAGTGTCGCCGTAGGCGTAGACGACCGTAGCCAAGCCCGAGTCGGCGAGAGCCAGTGCCGGTGCGAACGCCGAAGCATGGCTCGCAGTGAGCGACAGCGGCGCGCCGACGGCGCCCTCCCTCGAGACCCGCGCGACCTCGATATGACTCTCGATGTTCGGGGGGTTGACGACCGTGTCGTGGGTCCACGCGATGACACCGGCGCCGGTGGAGTCGAGTGCGGGGAGGAGCGCGCTGCCGTAGGTGCCGGTTTCGACCGCGGGCGGTGTCGTTCCGAGCGCGAACGGCTGGCCGTGGTGGCGGTACTGCACGCGCAGGTTGGTCGCCACGAGCGGGCCGTCGGTCCACGTGAGCAGCTCGTCGCCGGCGGGGTCGGCGGCGAGTCCGTCGGGGTTGCCGGCAGCTACGGTCTGCGCGTCGCCCCACGACCCACCGGCAGGGTGGTCGGCGACTTCGACGCTGTCGACACCTCCGGAGCCAAGCGCCTCGCCCCAGACCACTGTCGCGTCGCCCGCTGCGTCGATGACGGCCGTCGGGGTGTAGGCGAAGTCGCCGGGGATCGAAAGCACCTTCGGTGCAGAGAATGATCCGTCCGCGTCGCGGGTGCTGGCAACGACCTCGGTGTCGCCCCCCGCGTCCTCGCTCCAGACCGCGACAGCGTCGCCATGCGCGTTAGCGGCCACCGTCGGGTGGTAGGCGTTGGCCTCGCCCGTCCCGATGGGCGTCGCGGGCGTGAAGGCTGGATCCGCGTGCGCGGTGGCGACGGCCGCGATGAGCGTCGCGGTGGCGACGAGCGCGACGGTGACGAGCACCGATCGAGCAGAGGAAGCGCTCATGCCGAGCAGCCTACCGCCAAGGTACGCCGAGTCGTCGGGCTCAAACCGACCGCGAGACTCATCGCCCGCGACTACCGGACCCTGACGCGACGCAGCGGCGACATCCTGCGCCCGGGCAACGAGAACCCAGGCAGGGATTCAGACGTGCAAGGTGGGCCGGTAGACGAGCTCCTGGATGTGGTCGTCGAGCGTCCGGCTCTCGATCAGCTCGAGGTCGAAGTCGGCGGCGCCCTGGAAGATCGGGCTCGCTCCGGTTTGACCGGTGATTACGGGAAAGAGCGTTACTTGGACGCGGTCGACCAGGCCGGCGGCCATCAATGCGCGGTTGAGCGACAGGCTGCCGTGTGAGCGCAGCGGCACGTCGGACTCCTCCTTGAGCCGGGCGACGACGTCGACGGCGTCGCCGCTGACGACGGTCGCGTCCGGCCAGTCGAGCGGGCCTTGAAGCGTGCTCGACACGACCGTGGCCGGCATGTTCCACATCCGAGTGACCCACGGGTCGCGCACGTCGGACTCCTCGGTGCTGTCGGCCAGCATGTTTGCGAACAGCCGGATCGTGTTGGCCCCGAAGACCATCCGCTGCTTCGCGTCGAACGAGGCGAGGCGGTGCTCGAGCAGCTCGGGGCCCTGCTTGCCCCAGTAGCCGCCCCAGTCGCCGCCGTTGACAGAGCCGAAGCCGTCGAGACTGGAGAAGACGTCGAAGGTGTAAGTGGTCATGATGCGCTCCTCGCTTGCGGTGGACCGGGTGTGTGAATACAGACTCAAGCCAACCACGAGACTCATCGCCCGCGACTACCGGACCCTGACGCGACGCATGGACTGGTCGTCCCCAACGCCGGCGCTCCCAGCGAAGCGGGTGCTGACGGAGATGGCTGCCTTGGGGTGGTGGTCGGCGCCGGAGAGCAGGATCCGCACGCGCCAGCGACCGTCGAGGATCCGCGCTCGCTCGGTTACGGTCTTCGGTCGCCCATGCGCGCGAGCGCCGATCTTGATGCTGACGGTGCCGCGAGCTTCCTTGGCAATCGTGCCCTCGACCGTGATTGCGAGCTTGGCGCAGACCCGCCGGTGCGACCGTGCGACGGCCGCGGATCCAACTGCGCACCGTGTCCGGACTGGCTCTGCGCGCAGCTGCTTGATCAGGAGGTGCGCGCGGACCGGCGGTTGCGGATGGGTGGACGGGCCCGCACCGACCGAGGGACCCGGCCCGGTCGACGGACCCAAATCGGCCGGCGGTGCGTGCTCGAAACGCGCGGGCGGCGTCGTACCGGCTCCGATCGTGACCTGACACGCACCCGCACCTGAGCAACCCCCCGACCATCCGGCGAACTCCGAGCCGGCGGCCGGATGCGCGGTGAGCGTCACCACGGTGCCGTCGTCGTAGGAGGCTTCGCAGGCGCCGCCCGGCATGCCGCAGGCGTTGATCCCGGCCGGGCTGGAACTGACTTCTCCGAAGCCGGCTCCTGTGATGGCGACCTGCAAAGCGGAGATCCTGGCTGCCAGCGCGAGCGTGAGCGGTGACGAGGCCAGAGTGCCATGGCTGTCCGCCACTGTGATGGTCGGGGCGTAGGTGGCAGCCGGCTGAGGACAGGGCGAGCGCACGCACACCGCAGTCATCGGTGTGCCGGAGATCCGCCCGCTTGCCTGGTCGACCACGAGGCCCGGCGGCAGGCCGGTCGCTGACCACTGGTATGGCGGGGTTCCGCCGGCGGCCTGAACGACCTGGGCCCCATAGGGATCGTCCACGGCGCCTGGCGGCAGCGGGCTGCTAGTTAGCACGAGCGGCGGCACGGTGGATGCAGGGTCGAACGTCGTGATGTCGCCGGCTGTCGTAACCGCCGCACAGAGCGACGCCGATGCGCAGGACACGCTCGTCACCACGGCGCCTCCGCTGTAGCGCGTGGTCCAGTCAGCGCCGGCGTTCGTCGAGGCGAAGATTCCCCCGTGGGTGTCCGCGGCTGCGCAGGTCGTGCCCGTGCAGGCGACCGTGACGAGTCCGTTCGCGCCGTCGATGGCCTGCCTGGTGGCCGTCGCTCCGCCGCTGGGGCTGATCATGAGGATGAGGACATCGCTGCCGCCGTCGACGGCGAAGCACGATGTCGTCGTGACGCAGGACACGCCGCGCAGCCCGGTTGTGCCGTTGACGTTGGTCGAGGTCCACACGTAGTCCTCGGTGATCTCCTCCGTCGCGACGTGGACGTTGCCACGGTTGTCGACCTCCACGCAGAACGACGAGGACAGGCAGGAGACGTCCTCCAAATCCCCGCCTCCGAGACCCACGATCGTCCAGGGGGAGGAGGTGGACGGAGTGGTGGAGAAGCGCATGTTGCCCTCTCCCTGCGCGCTCGCGCAGAACGACGCGGACGGGCAGGAGACGGCGTTCACGCCGAAGCTCGGCGAGAACGATGCCAGGAAAGCGCCCCCGAGCGAGGTCGCGTGGTACATCTTGCCGCCGCCGTTGATGGTGCCGGCGGCCAGCAGGCAGAGCGTGCTCGTCGGACACTCAACCGCGTAGCTCGGGCTCACCCCCGGGCCGCTCCACGAGCTCCACGTCGCCGCTGCGCTCGCGCTGACGTTCGTCGCGTAGAAGGCGTTGCCTTGGCTATTGGCAGCGACGCAGGTGGTCGTGCCGGGCACGCAGGAGACGGCGTTCAGGCTGTGGCCGGCGTCGATGGTCTGCGTGTGCGTCGCGTCGTAGCCGATCGAGCCGGCGGAGGCAGGGCCGGCGCCGTTGAGCATCGACGCTGCCATGGCAACCAACAAGCACGCGATGACGCGCGCGACCGCTCGGCTGGCTCTCACTACGGCGTACATGTCATGCCGTTCCGATCATCTCTTGACTCACTCGACCCGCCAAAAGCGCGTCAACATCCTATGCTTATTCTGCCGGGCCATGAGAGGTCTTCTCGTGGCCCGATCATCTGGGATCGATGTATCGAGCGAAATGATGGGCGCCAGCATTCGTCGAGGATGGTTGTGCAGCTATGCGTGGCCGCGAATGCTTCGGATCGCCGTCTGCGCGATCGAGGTGAACTGATCCCAGTAGTCCGCGCCGTGGGCGCCGTGGAGACCTGTCGGGACGCCGACGTAGCCGAGATCGGGCGCGATGTCGTCCAGGAGCGTTCGGGCGTAGCTCGAGAGAAGATACGGGGAGAGCTCGTCGAGCTCTTATTGCTGGAGCCAGCGCAAAATTCCGGTCAGTGCGCGGTAGGCGGGGATCCAGTCAAAGTGGAAAGGCAGGTCCGGGGCGGAGCGCAGGCGCAGCGGGGCGACCCAGTCAGCTGGGCTGATGGAGTAGTAGCGGTTGTCGGAAACGTGGACGACGTCGATGACTCCCGCCTCGTGGAGGTGGGAGAGGCCTTCGCGGACATTGCGCTGGGCGAAGCCAGCGGCGGCGTTGATGACGCCGCTCGAAAGACGCGGTGCTCGGATGGTCAGCAGGACGCGGATCACTTCGGCTCGGACGCCGAGACCGAAGAGCCGCCGCAGCCGGCGGCGAAGTTGATCGGATCATGCAGGCGGGGTGGCTGAGATTTGCCGGAAGCTTTGAGCGGCGGCCGCGCAATCCGTGCCGGGAGAATGCGGGGTCAAGCGCTTCACGGAGGACGGGGAGCGTGGGAAAAAGCGGCTCGAGCTCGGGCGGTGGGGGAGCGCGCCGTAGGTAGGCGACTGACGCCGTCGAGCGGTAGCTGCCCAGTCGAGCGCGGCGTCGACGAGTGCACGGTCGGTGGCGTCGGTGCAGAGGTGACTTCGATCCCGGCCGTGTGTCGCGCGCGTCGTACGCCGGCTCGACGACGACCAACTCTGGACTGCGACGCAGCCCCTGGTGTGGTACGTAGCGAAGCTCCTCTGGGCACTGTGGGTAGGCTCCGTGGGTAGATGGGTGGCTTGGTTGAGCGAGTCGATGGGTGGACAGGTCGGGGCATCGAGGTCGCTGTCGGTGGGCATCATCGTCGCCGGCTGGCGCGTGTTGGCCGGAGCGACCAGTTGAATCCGCCTCCCAGCTCGTCGCTGTGGGCTGCCGGCGATCCGCCGCCGCGCACGGGCAGCTCACTTGAAGTGTTGGTTGACGGTGGGGAAGCGCTGCCGCGCATCGCCGAGGCGCTCGCCGGCGCTCGCTTGCATGCGCATATCGCCGGGTGGCACGTGACACCTGATTTCGGGCTGACGCGCGACAGCCAGGCGTCTCGGCTGCGCGATCTGCTCGGTGATTTGGCCGAGCGAGTCGAGGTCAGGATCTTGTTGTGGGCGGGTGCGCCGCTGCCGGTCTTTACGCCGGCTCGCGCGGCGGTGCGCCGCGTGCGTGAGGAGCTCATCCGGGGCACGCGCGTGCAGTGTGCGCTTGATTTCCACGAGCGCCCGATGCACTGTCATCACGAGAAGCTCGTGATCGTGGATGGCGAGGTCGCGTTCGTTGGGGGTATCGACCTGACGTCGCTCGGCGGCGATCGTTTTGACAGCAGTGACCACTTAATGCGCGGCCGTCTGGGCTGGCACGATGCTTCCAGCCGCGTGCGCGGCCCGGCAGTCGCCGATGTGGCGGCGCACTTCGCCGCCCGTTGGCGCGAAGTGGCCGGCGAGCAAATCGAGGAGACCACGTCGCCGGCCGTCGCCGGCGACGTGGAGCTCCAGGTGGTGCGAACCCTCCCTGAGAAGATCTACAACTTCCTGCCGCAGGGTGACTTTCGCATCTTGGAGGCGTACACACGCGCACTGCGGTCGGCTCGCAAGCTCGTTTACCTAGAGAGTCAGTTCCTGTGGTCGGCTCAGGTGGTGGAGATCCTCGCCGACAAGCTTCGCAAGCCGCCGAGCGATGACTTTCGCGTTGTCGTGTTGCTGCCCGCGAAGCCGAACAATGGGGCGGACACGACGCGCGGCCAGCTGGGTGTCTTGGCGGCTGCCGACAACGGCGCAGCTCGCTTTCTGGCTACGACAATCTCAGCCCGCAGCGGGGGGCTCACCGGCCCGCTATACGTTCACGCCAAGATCGGTATCGTCGACGACGCCTGGCTGACCGTTGGGTCGGCCAACCTCAACGAGCACTCGTTCTTCAACGACACCGAGATGAATGTCGTGACGTGCGACCACACCGTCGCGCGCGAGACGCGGCTGCGGCTCTGGGCCGAGCATCTGGAGCGCTCGGTCGAGGAGGTCTCAGGCGAGCCGACCCGGGTGATCGACGAATTATGGCGGCCGATCGCCCGCGAGCAACTCGAGCGCCGAAAGCGCGGCGAACCCCTAACCCATCGACTCCAAGAGCTGCCCGGCGTCTCGCGCCACTCGATGGGCCTCCTGGGGCCCCTTGACAGCCTGCTCGTCGACGGCTGAGCCAGGCCGAATATTCGGCTGCAGACGCCGCGGCCGCGACGGCATGTAGGCCCGAGGGAGCCGCGCAGCGTGGTCGCTCAGCGTGCCTCTTCCATCTCCCGGCCCCGCATTTGAAGAAAGCTGCCGAGTGCGCCGGCGAGCGCTGCTATGACGGTGATCGCCCAAATCTCAATGAAGACATCGAGGATCCGTCCGCCCAGCGAGATCGGTGGCCCAATCGTTTGGAATGAGGCTCGCGCTCGACGCTTGGACCCCGTTTGTCACCGCGTCGAGATTCGAGGTCAGCCACACCGGCGTCGGAGTCGGCAGGGCATTGCGTGCTCGCATTCGGCGAGTTGTATCGATGCGCAATGCATGTCTTTTACACAACTGTTGTTTCTACTGAACTCATTGCCCCGTGCGACAACTGGACTTTCGAATGCAAGCTGTGGAGTTTGAACGTGAAGCCGTCCATCGGCTGCCGAGCATCCTTGCCGAACTCTTTGACGAGCGGGAGTCCGCCCGTGCTCTGATCTCCGAGCCCGTTGATCGTGGTGTTGATGTGGTGGTCGACGCCGGCGGGCGACGGTGGGTAATCGAGGCAAAGACTTCGAGTAGTCCTGGCACGGTGGCGACCGTCGCCGAGCGGTTCGCGGCGCTCGCCCTTGGCGACGCTGTCCCAGTGTTGGGGGTGCCGCCGCGGAGCGCCATCTGAACCGGATTGACCTGTCGGGCAACGCGTCGCTGCGTGACGCCAGCCTCTACGTCCTGGTGCAGGGGCGGCCCAATCAGTACGGCGCGCGCGGACGACCGACCTCGCCATTTGCACCGAAAAGCTCGCGGGTGGCCCCCCGGGCAGCCACGGCGAGAGCTTCGACAAGCTCGTGCGCAAAGCCCGCGAGCAGGTCGCCGGGCTCACCCTAACCGGCGAAGAACCCTCCATTGGGCCACGATTGGGCCACGGACCGCAAAAACTGTCCAAAACCGCCGCGAAAAGACCGCGACGAGAGAAATCAAAAGCGCCGGTTTACAGCGAGTTCGTGGTATGGCGAGACCGGGATTCGAACCCGGGACACCACGATTTTCAGTCGTGTGCTCTACCAACTGAGCTATCTCGCCGCGACGGGAGATGCTACCGGCTCGTGTCCCACGCCTGCAGGTACGGCAGCGGGTCGATCGGCTGCCCACCAGCTGCGTGCCAGCCGCCGACCCAGATCTCGAAATGCAGGTGCGGCGCGGTGGCGTCGCCGGTTTGACCGACCGCGCACACCGGCTGGGCGGCTGTGACAGGCTGGTTGGGGCTGACCGCGAGCGACCCGGCTGTGCAGTGGGCGAAGAAGAAGTCGAACCCGTTGGATGCGTGCTCGACCGCGTAGTACCCCGCTCCGGACGCCTGGTAGCCGGTCGTGGTGATCGTGCCGGCGAGCGGCGCCACGACCGGCAGACCCTGGGCTGCGAGGATGTCCTGGCCTTGGTGGGTGTGACCGGCGCGGCCAGCGCCGAAGCGGTTGTCGGCGTTGCCGAAGCTGTGCGCGCCGACGACGGGGAACGTTGCGCCGGCGGTTTGCGCCGGCGTGGGGGCTCCAACGGGCAGCGGCGTGAGTGGGGCTGGCGCGGGTTGCGCAGGTGCAGGTGCCGGGCGCGGGGTGACCGTGAGGTTCGCCGTGCCCGAGGTATGCGCGCGGCGTGCGAGCGTTGCGTGGTGGTGGTCGTGAGCGCGCAAGCTCACCTGGTAGGCGCCGGCGGTGAGCTTTGCTCTGCGCGGCCAGCGCACGACGACGGTTCTACCGGTGTGCACCCACCCCAGGTTGGCGGTCAGCGCACGCTTGTGCAGCGCAATGCTGATCACGACAACCTGGGCGTTGACAGTGCCGACGTGCGGTTCGTCGATGCGCAGCGTGACTCGCGGCGGTGCGCCTGCGACGGATGTGGCGGGCACCGAGAACCTGGTTATGCGCGGGCGCGTACGCGCGGCTATGGCGACAGTCACCCCATACTCGCTGCCGCCGGTGAGCGTGTGCGACGGCGCTTGAGCGCCGCCCGCAGCGTCTGCGCGCGCGATCGGCGCGGTTGCGCAGCTCGTGGTGGCGGCCGTCATGGCCAGCACAGCCAAGGTTGCCTTCCTAGCACACCTCATTGTGCTCATCCTCGGGGTCTCCACGATCAGGTGCGCGCAGCGTGCGCGATTGCGCAACCTCTAACCCGTTAGGCAGTGCTGCGAGTGCGCACTACCTGCTTTTGCAACGGATCTTGCAGCCAGACAGCGTGCTACTTCGAGCGGTCGAACTCGTCGACGAGCGCGCGGTAGGTCAGCTGCAGGCCGTCGCTGAGCGCGACTTCCGCGTGCCAGCCGAGCTCGCGTGCGGCTTTCGCGGTGTCGAGACAGCTGCGCTCGAGCTCGCCCGGGCGCAGGTCGGCCAGCTCGGGGTTGATGTCTACCACGGGGGCGCTGTCAGCAGCGCAGCGAGCGTTGGTGCGCGCCGCGCGCTGCAGCTCCTGCCAAACCGTGAGCACGTCGGTTTCAACACCTGTGGCGATGTTGAACGTGCCGCGCGTGCCAGACGCTGCGAGCAGCGCGCTGACGACATCCGACACGTAGACGTAGTCACGTGTCGGCTTGCCGTGCCCGAACAGCTTCGGGCGCTTGCGCGTGTGCAGGTGGTGGGTGAAGATCGACACCACGCCGGCTTCGCCGTGGGGGGATTGACGCGGGCCATATACGTTGCCGAGGCGGCAGACCGCGTGCGGGATACCAGAGGAGAGCGACCAGGTGTTGACGTACGCTTCAGCAGCCCACTTCGACGCGCCATAGGGTGCGAGCGGCGCGGGGATGCGCTCCTCCGGCGTTGGCAGCGGCGCGTCGTCGCCGTACAGCGCGCCGCCGGTGGAGGTGAACACGACAGACACTCCCAGGCGGTTGGCTGCTTCGAGCACGTTAAGCGTGCCCTGCACGTTGACGGCGCAGTCGAGCGTAGGGTTCTTTACGGAGACAACAACGCTGGATTGCGCCGCGAGGTGATAGATCGCATCGGGACGCACGCGCTCGATGAGCGCGTCGAGAGCGGGTTTGTCGACGATGTCGAGCTCGTGTAGATCGGCGCTGGGGGCAACGCGCGCCGGGTCGCCAGAGGAGAGATCGTCGATCACCGTCACGGCACACCGCTGGGCAAGCAGGGAGTCGACGACGTGCGAGCCGATGAACCCGGCGCCGCCGGTCACGATTGCGCGATCTGGCATGAGCGGGAATCTAGCCGAGCGCGTGAGAGCGCGCCGTGAGCAGCTGCTCGACGGCCGGCACCGATTCGTCGATGCGCTCCAGCACTTGCACGTTCTGATGGCGGCGCGGCAGATCCGCGAGCACCGCGCCGCCGAGCACGATCGGCACGGCGGGGTGGGTTTTGCGCAGCTCACCGATGATGCGCTCGAGCGCTTGCACTTCGGCGGGGTCGCTCGCGCCAAGCACGATCAGCTCAGGGGATTTCGTTTCCATGACCGTGCTGAGTCGGTCTTCGGTGAGATCGGTGTCGAGCGTGGTTTGGAACCCGGCCGCGGAGAGCTGGTCGTGGACCATCTGCAGGCTCAGCTTGTGCGTGGGACTTTCGACACCGGCGAGCAGCACGCGTTCGCGTGTCGGCTCGGTGGCGCCGAGCATGTAGCGGTACATCGTCGCGAGGATCCGCCGGGTGATACCGGCAGCGAGTTGCTCCGCTTCAGCGTCAAGCTCCCCGGAGTCGCCGAGCTCGCCAATGCGGTCCATCGCGGGGGCGATGACCTCACCGTGCAGCGTGGCCGGCGCGAGACCGTCTTCGATCGCCTGGGCGATCGTGGTTTCAGCGGATTCGGCGTCGCCGCGTTCCATGGCGATCGTGTACGCGTCGAGCGCGTCGGCGATCAGCGCGCGCGGGTCGGGCTTAGATTTGGCGCGCGCGTCGGGGCCAGTGGCGCCGAGCACTTCCATGAACGCGTCGAGCAGCAACGGGTCGAAGTGCAGAGCGCGTTGCTCGAGCATCATCTCAACAGCTTTTTCTACAGGGAATGCTTTCCGATAAACACGGTCACTGGTGAGCGCGTCGAACACATCCGCGATCGCCACGATGCGTCCTTCGATCGGGATCGATTCGCCGGCAAGCCCGCGTGGGTAGCCGGAGCCGTCCCACTTCTCGTGGTGGCTGAGCGCGATCGTCGCGGCGAGGTCGAGAATCGACGAGGAGGAGCCGCGCAGCAGCCGATAGCCTTCCTCGGCGTGGGTTTCCACGATCGCGCGCTCCTCGGGCGTGAGCGAGCCGGGTTTCAGCAGGATCGCGTCGGGGATCGCCACCTTGCCGACGTCGTGCAGCGGCGCAGCGTGGCCGAGCAGCTCGAGGAAGTCGGGTTCCATGCTCATCTGCTCGGCGAGCAGCGTGGAGAATCGCCCGATGCGCTCGATGTGCGCACCGGTGTCCTCATCGCGGAACTCAACCGCCATCGACAGGCGGCGCACGGTTTCGGCTTGGGCGATCTCCAGCTCGGTGAGCGCGCGACGCAGCTCGTTCGAGCGGTTGCCGATCTCACGCTCGAGCGCAACGCGCCGGTCGTTGCCGACACGCCAGCCGAGGAACACGGCGATGCAGGCGAGCAGCAGCACGCTGAGGGCCGAGAGCACGCCGCTCGTGACAAGCGACGCGTAAACGCTCAGTAGCAGCAGCAAGCCCCACGGGGCTAACCGGACCCAGGGGTTCTGCGACGGCGGAGCGCCCGAATTGTCCTGCATGCCCATCCCCATTCGCGCGAGCTTACTCTTCGATACGGCCGCGTTGGGTGTTTTCAACACAGTCGCATCGGGCGGTTGACGAGCGCCGGCGGGGTCGTGCGAATCGCGCGTGCCTGAACTCCCCTGTGAGGCGTGCGAGCGATAGCCGGCTTGGGTGATCCCGCGCACTGCGTTGCTCCCGTCTTTGAGATGCCGTACGACTCCGCCCGTGCCGAGCGGCGCCGCGAAGATCTTCGGCCCTGCCACGCGGAAATGCCTGGGCAAAAGCTCCTCGACTACGCGTTCGGCGTTTTAGCCAGCCGACTTGAGCGCTGCATCATTCGTTTAGGCGCATAATCGAATATGTGGGCTAGCTTCTGGCGGGAGCGAGGAGGCGGGCTCGAGGGGCGGACTTCTACGGCCGGGCCACGCCTGTGCGGCGGGCGCTCACTCGACGGGCGCCACGCTCGACCGGGACCGGCACTCGACGAGGCCAGCGGTACTCAGCTCGACGGGCAGGCTGCTGGCGATCCAAACCTCAGTAGCCGACGGTGAAGTAACTGATGCGCTTGCAGCCGGTGAGCCGATAGTGAGGGCGGCTCTTATGGCTCAGGAACACGATGGTGGCAGACGAGCCGCACGTGATCCTGCCGCGCCCGAAATGAGCATGCACGATGTCGCGGCCAGGCCCGGTGTCGATGTCGTTGATGCCGTGGCTGGCGTAGATGAAGTCATTGCCCGGGCCGCCGAACAGGTGGTCGGTCTGGGTGGTGGGCTGGCTCGAGGGCTTGTAGTCGCCCCATAGAACGTCGCCTTCCGGGCCGGCGTAGATCCTGTCGTTGCCGTGGCCGCCGAGCAGCTCGTCGTGGCCGATATCGCTGGGCACGACGGCCGGGCCGTGGCCCGGGAAGCACACACGGCGCGTATGCAGCTGGTCGCAGGAGTACGTGGGGTCGGTGCCGTCGAACGGGTCATGGCCGGGGCGCAGATCGATCGGGCGTGCGTGGTCGAGCGAGTTGAGGATCAGCACGCCGGTGATGCGCGGCCAGCCGGCATGGCTGGTGTTGGCTGAGGCGTCGGCGACGGGCAGAAGACACGAGCCGGAGACGCACAGCACCAGGAGCGGCATGAGGGAGACACGAGGAGAGCGCATACCTGTACATCGAGAACGTAGCTGTGCGAGCT
The DNA here is from genome assembly GCA_035474295.1 of Solirubrobacteraceae bacterium. GTDB lineage: Bacteria > Actinomycetota > Thermoleophilia > Solirubrobacterales > Solirubrobacteraceae > Palsa-744. Next base: position 43,922 of record DATINL010000036.1, on the reverse strand, counting down.
CAGTTGCGGTGGGCTCTTAGAACAAACGTCCAGCACTCGATGCCCGCGGGGACGGCGCGCTCAGCTCGACGGGGCCGGCGGGTGCTGCTGTGCGCAAACCTCAGTAGTCGACGGTGAAGGTCAAGCCAAGAGCTCCATCAGGTAGCCGGGGACTGGGGCAGCCTGAGCTCGAGCGAACCACGCTTGAGCGCCGGAGCGGAGGGCGGCGGTACGACCGGTCCTATGTCCCCGTCCGGCGCGGCATCAAGATCGACGATCACCGGCGCATGATCGCTGGGCGCGGTGCCCTTGCGGGCTTGCCGGTCCACCCAGGCTGCGCGAACCCTGGCGGCTACGGCGGCGGGGGCGAGCACCAGGTCGATCCGCATGCCCAAATCCCGATGGAACATGCCTGCCCGGTAGTCCCAGAACGTGAACACGCGCTCGGATGGCCAGCGATCGCGTACGACGTCGCGCAGGCCCAGCGCCTGGAGACTGGCGAGCGCTGCGCGCTCACGCGGTGTGACGTGGGTTTGGCCGGCGTAGGCATCTGGATCGAACACATCGACGTCCGCCGGGGCGATGTTCATGTCGCCGCACACCAGCACAGCTTCTGGGCCGGCGACGACGACGTCGCGCAGCGCACCCAGCCAAGCGAGCTTGTATTCGTAGTGCTCGGAATCCGGGGTGCGCCCGTTGGGCACGTACACCGAGTGCACCCGAATACCGCCGCAGGTTGCCGACACTGCGCGCGCTTCCGCGTGCGGGAAGCCTGGCGCGCCGGCAAGTCCGGTTACGACATCGTCAAGTCCCGTGCGGGAGAGGATCGCCACGCCATTCCATTGCGCTTCGCCGTGGCGCGCGACCTCATAGCCACGACTGGTGAGCTCGTCGCCGAACAGCTTGTCGAACGCGTCATCGGCGAGCTTGCTCTCCTGGAGACAAACGACGTCGGGGGCTCGCTGATCTAGCCAGCTCAGCAATCGCGGCAGCCGCTGCTTGATTGAGTTGACGTTCCAGGTGGCTACTCGCACGGGCGTACGGTAGCGTCTGCCACAGGCATTCCGCTCGCAGCAGACGGCGCGCCGCGAAGACACCATAGGTGGGAACGCGCCCTCGCCACGCTCACTGGATGCACCGTGTGCATCCACATCGGGCGGGTCACATGTCGTGAGCGCGAGTTGGGGGAGCATCGGTGAGTAGGTCGCAGTCGAAGTGCTATCCAGCGGAGCTCCACGTGTGCCTATCTCGGTGCGCGCCGCGTTTGAGGCGACTGACAAACGGGCAACAATGCGCCGGGATGACTTACAAGATCGTTCGATCGGACGGGTACGAGCTGCATCTAGATGCGCTTACGCGCACGGATGCCGCGGTGAAGGCGGTGCTACGTAACCGTTCCACCGCCACAGTTGTCTACTGCAAGCCATTGTGCCCGCTGCAGTGTCTTGATACACGCGTGTTGGCTTCGAGCTGCAACGATAACAAGCGGGCCAGTTTTCATACTGCGTCGAGCGCGCGCTGGCGCATAGATGGGGCCGCGCGTTTAGCCGGCTGATCACAGACAGGCCCGCAGCCGAAAGCATCCTCCGCAACATTCAATAATTCCGTGTGTTGGGATGACCGTCACGGTTCGCCAGTCTGAGCCTGGCGCCAACCGACCGGCCGGAGGGGGAGAGGATGACGGGTGGGCTTCTGCGTGCGGCGACTGCATGCTCGACGATGCTTTTGACGGTTACGGCAGTTTTGCCGGAGGCTTTCGCCAAAGACCGGCGCAAGAAGGAGTGGCGCCTGGACCGTCTCGACGGCTTGCGGCGCGAGCTGAGCTTTCTCGTGGCACTACGGGCCTTGCCACCTAGAGTGGCGTTGTTTCAATTGAGCGCACGTCGGGTGGCATTGCGCATAGGGGATCGGTTCAGCTTGGTGTCGACCACGCGACCACGGGATCTGGCAACGCTGATGGGCTTGGCACGGGGGCGCCGTTATGTGGTGGAGCTGGGAACTGGAACCGCATGGACCACGATCTCGCTGGCGCTGGCGGATCGGCGGCGCACAGTGGTGGGCTATGACCCCGTCGAGCGTTCCGAGCGCGAGCTGTACTTACAGCTGACCAACTCATCAGTCCGCAATCGAATTGAGTTGATTGTCGCGCCGGGAGTTGACGGGACATCGCATCACCGGATGGTTGATCTGCTGTATATCGACAGCTCACATGGTCGAGGAGAGACCATCCGAGAGGTGCGGGCATGGCAACCGTTTCTGGCAGATGGTGCGCTGCTTGTATTGGATGACTTTACCCACCCGCTGTATCCGGGAGTCCGGGAGGCGGTGACGGAGCTGCGGCTCAGCGGTGAGCAGCGCGGCGCTCTATTCGTGCATCGAGTCGGGGCCGGAAGGGCTACCTGTGCGCCTACAATATCGGAGCGCTCTCGAAAGCTGTGGGTGAGCATTCTCCGTCGATGTGCATCCACAACGCGGCGCGTTACGGAATTCGCACACCAGCTGATGCGCCGGGTACGCACTGCGATCGAGGACCGCCGGCTGGTGGCAGAGCAGCAGCGTGGCGTGCTCGGGCCAGCGCACTTGCGGTGGCGCGGAAACTCGCCGCTCGACAACCGCCGACAGTGGACCGGCTATGACTGGAGCGGGCGCGGCGAGGAATGGAATGCTTCGGTCGAGTGGAAGCAGGCGCTTATCGAGGACGTGCTTGATCGCTGGATTCCAGCGGGCGCCGTTGTGCTAGAAATCGGGCCGGGCGCCGGGCGTTGGTCACAGGCGCTCGCAATACGCGGCTCTCACCTGGTGCTCGTAGATGTAAGTGAGCGACCGCTCGAGCTGTGCCGGGAGCGTTTTAGCGGTGATACACGCATCCAGTACGTCCTCTCGTCCGGGAACGATCTGCCTGGCGTAGAGGATGGCTCGATCGACGCCGTGTGGTCATTCGATGTCTTCGTGCACGTGGCTCCGCGCGATCAAGCGGCCTACCTTGAGGAAATTGCCCGTGTCCTCGCGCCTGGTGGTGTCGCAGTCGTGCATCACTCCGACGGACGCAATCGTGGTCAACTTCCGTCCCGTCGCGGCTGGCGTTCACCAATGTCGCGTGAGCTATTCGCGGCCATCGCGGTTGAGCGCGGGTTGCTGGTCGAGTGCCAGCTTGACTCCTGGGGCCCCGGAGGGCGCTACGACCTGAGCGGGTATGCGGATGCGATCACCGTATGCCGACGTCGAAATGCTAGTCGGGAGATGTCGTGCTCAGCAACGACCATGGGGCCACTCCGCGCCTCCGACAACGACAACAGACAACTATCTTGATGGAGCCAACGACCTCAAGTCGAACCGCGCTGCGCTGCTGGCGGGCGGGCGAATATCGCTCGATAAGTCGGCGAGCACCCTGGAGCCCGCGGCGCGCGAGGGATGCGTATGTACTTGACGCGCGAGGAGCGGCTCCGTACACTTGTACGTAGCTAAGGAGGTTCATGTGGCCGTCAAGGCAGAGCGCCTAGAGACGCGACTCACATCAACGGAGCGCAAGCAAATCGAGCAAGCAGCAGCACTGGCAGGCGAGTCAGTGTCGTCGTTCGTTGTCCTTGCTGCGCTGGATCGCGCCGACAATATCGTGCGGGAGCGAGCATCGACGGTAGTCCCAGCCGCTTACTTCGACCAGCTCGTCGCATCTCTCGATGAGCCGGAGGATGCCCCCGGACTCGCAAAGGCGGCTACTGCGGCCACGCGGCGCAGGCGAATCAAGTCGACGTGAGCTACCGGGTCGAGCCGCTCGCCGGTCACGACCTCGACGCGTTCGATTGCGGGCACGATGCCCTCACCGAATGGCTACAGCGACACGCCCGGAATGCCACAGGGCAGGGCACTCGTACATATCTGCTCGTCGAGGACGCTACTCGCACTGTCGCGGGCTACTTTGCGGTCGCCCCTTATCTAGTCGAGCGGGATACCGCGCCACCGGGCGTCGGCCGCGGAGCGCCAAACCGCATCCCCGCGATCCTCCTGGCCAAGCTGGCCCTACGTAGCGATCTGCACGGCCAAGGGCTCGGCGGCGAGCTGCTGGTTTACGCCCTAACTACGATCGTTACGGCCGCTCGCTCAGCTGGCGGGCACCTTATAGTCGTCGACGCGGTGGACAGCAACGCAGCGGACTTCTATCGCGCCCACGACTTCCAGCCCTCGTCGACAGACCCGTGCCGGCTGATCATGAAGCTCAGCACCACGGCGCGAGCACTCGACCTACCCTGGCCATGAGGCGCTCTTCAGCGAGCCAATTGATGACGCCTATGTCGCGTTCCTGGATTCGCACGATGTGGCATCCGTGTGGCGCGCAGATGATGGCCGCTGGGGGACCTCATCGACTGCGGTGACGTTTGAATCCGGTAGGCGGCGGGGGCAAAGCGAAGCGCCAGCGTGACGGCTAACCCGGATGGCGGCTCAGGCCCCGCGCGGCCGCGATAAGCGTCAGGATCGCTCTGCCCTACGCCCGCGGCAAAGGTGCCCAGCCTCCCACATTTGTTCGGTGCAATTGCCTTGGCGACAACCGCACACTTTTGTGAATATGTGCGGTACAATTGGATAGTGCCTCAGCCGCACAAACTCATACGGGTGGCCGGCCGCGGGCGGCCTACGCGAGCTGCCGTCTACGAGCGCCTGCGTGTTCAGATCGGCGAACTGCGCGAGCGGCTCGGCGGGCTGCCCTCACCTGGCGAAGCAGACGACATCTGGCGCGGCATATGGCTCGAGGAGGCTCACCACTCGACTGCCATCGAAGGCAACACACTCGTGCTCAAGCAGGTCGAGCAGCTGCTCGAGCAAGGCCGAGCGGTAGGCAACAAAGAGCTCAGGGAGTACATGGAGGTGCGCGGGTACGCGGATGCCGCCAACTGGGTCTACGGCCAGGCGTTGAACCCCGGCGCATGGTCGAGCGACGGACTGTTCTCGTTGACCGAGCTTCGACACATCCACCGCCTTGCGCTCACACCCGTATGGAACGTCGCGCCTCACCCAAGCGCCGGCGATAGCGAGCGTCCAGGCTCATTCCGCGAGCACGACATCCGGGCGTTTCCCGGCGGCATGCGCCCACCACCGTGGCCTGAGGTCTCCGCCATGGTCACCGACTGGATCAGCCAGGTGCAAGCGCTGGGCCGCGAGGATGACGACATCGAGCCCGAAGCGCTAGCCAAGCTCCATGCGCGCTTCGAGCAGATCCATCCATTTCTCGACGGCAACGGGCGCACCGGCCGGCTCGTTCTCAATCTGCTCCTAGTTCGGCTTGGGTATCCGCCCGCAATCATCTTCAAGGGAGACCGCCGGCGATACCTGGCCGCACTCCAGAGCGCCGATCAAGGTGACCATAGCCCCCTCGGAGAGCTATTCGCCCGCGCCATCCTCGACAACCTCCATAAGTTCGTCGTCCCCGCCGTCGCCGGCCCATCACGCCTGGTTCCATTGCCCGCGCTGGCGTCCGAACGGATCTCCGCAAACGCGCTACGCGTGGCCGCGACCCGGGGTCGGCTCAAGGCTTCCAAAGCCGCCGACGGCACGTGGCGCAGCACCCTCGGTTGGGTCGACGAATACCTAGGTGGGCGCTACGAGCGCGATCCTCGGGACAAACGCGAGTCTCGAGGGGATTAACGTTCACCACGAGCGGCGTAGCAAAACCCCAGGCGATCCGCGCAGCCGCCGCATCTCACTCGGGTACATGCCGACAGACCGGTCCAGACCGACTCGCTCATGACGGGCCTAGAGGGCTGCTCGGCGCGACGAGTTCTTTCCAGCTCACAGCTCGTAGAGGCTATCGGGCAGAACGCGATCAATACGCAAAGGGTCACCAGTGGGCCCGAGCGTGGAAGGGCTGAGGCCCCTGGTGAGGCCCCTGGCGTTTTTTGGGGTCTTGTTGATCGAGCGGGGGCGTCGCGTGTTTAGCCTTGATCCACCGTTCTTTGGTGGGGAGTCGTCCGGGGCTGAGATTTAGATGACCTCCTGAGCGGGCAGAAAGCTGTCGTGTCGGGCGACGGCGGGCCTGAACAGGAGGTCACCTACATGGTGAGTGGTCTGCCGGACGTGACGAGGGTGCTCTTCGATGATGAGCGGGTGGTCGCGAACGCCGGGATGCTGCTCCCGGCGGTGCTCGCGCAGCGGCTTGGGATCGAGGCTGTGGTCGACCGGATGGTTGATCTCGGCGACCGGGCGGGAGCGGCGAACGTGGGCCGGAAGGTCATGAGCTTGGTGTCCGCGATGTGTCTGGGCGCGGACTGCATCGATGACTGTGACGTGTTGCGCTCGGGTCAGACCAGCGCGGTGTTGGGTCATGGGGTGGCGGCACCCTCGACGTTGGGGACGTTCCTGCGGGCGTTTACTTTCGGGCATGTCCGCCAACTCGACCGAGTGCTGGCTGACTGTCTGGGGCGGGCGTGGGCGGCCGGTGCAGGTCCAGGCGATCAGCGACTGATCGTCGACGTGGACAGTTTTGTTGGCGAGGTCTATGGCTACGAGAAGCAGGGCGCTGGCTATGGGTATACACACAAGCGCGGGTATCACCCGATCGTCGCGACCCGTGCGGGGACTGGCGAGGTGTTGCACATCCGCGCTCGGCAAGGCCAGGCGCACACAGCGCGCGGGGTACTACGGTTCGTTGAAGAACTGATCCCCCGCGTTCAGCGAGCCGGCGCGAGGGGCCCCAAGCTGTTGCGGGCCGACTCGGGGTTCTGGAACAACAAGCTGATGGCCCGCCTGCACGCCGCAGGCTGGACGTATTCGATCGGGATCACCCAGCAAGCGCCTGTCAAAGCGGCGATCACAGCGATCCCGGAAGAGGACTGGCAGTCCCTTGAGGATTACCCCCAGGAACGGGGAGGCGCAGATCGCGCAGACGATGCTCGGGACCACACGGATGATCGTCCGTCGCACCCGTCTCATTGGCAAGCAGGCCGAGATATGGCCGGACTGGCGTCATCACGCGTTCCTGACCAACCGCACCGACACGATCGCGCTCGTCGAGGCCGAGCACCGCGGACATGCCGTTGTGGAACTCGCGATCCGTGAACTCAAAGACCAAGCACTCGCGCACTTCCCCTCCGGCAGATTCATCGCCAACGCCGCCTGGACCGTGATCGCCGCGCTCGCGCACAACCTACTGCGATGGACCACCCTGATCGGCCTGCCCGACACGGTCATCCGAACAGCGCGGACAACACGCCGCCGACTGCTGAGCATTCCCGGCCGAGTCACCCGCACCGCTCGCACAGTCACACTCCGGATGCCCGCCCAATGGCCATGGGAGACCCAGTTCCTCACCACCCTTCAGCGCCTACGCGCTGTGCCGTCACTCACCTGAGACACGACCACAACCAAGAGGAGACCCAACGCCGACCCCCCCAGCTTCAGCCTGCCCGAACACCACCGATCGCGACGTCGCGACGGCCGCAACTCGCCCCACCCCCACCAAAGAACCACCCGCACGCCCTAAACCACGACTCAACACCCGCCCGCCCGAGCCTCAACGACCAACCACCCGCCAAAACGCCACCCCCACTCCCAAAACGGTGGATCAAGGCTAAGGTTCCCCGGCGCCGGGAACCCCAGCGCCACGGAGCTGCGTGACTCACGCCGAGTGAGCGTTTCGTCTATTGGTCCTTCCGGAGAGACTGGAGGGCAGCTTCATGCCCGTGCTGGTCAGGTGAAGCTCTCTTTGAACCTCGTGCGCGGCGATCGCGACTGACTATCATCGCCGCCAGGATCAGATTCTTCGATCGTCTTTAGCAACATGGCTCACTGTGATGGCTCTTCTCGATCAAGGAGCTCACCGACTTGACATAGCGCGACGCGCTCCGCTTGACGGCCCTGCGCGGCATGCTCCCTCTAGGGCAGGAGGTCGAGCTCGATCTCCAGCACCTCGTCAGTTGGCAGCCCGGCCGCGGCTGCGTGGTCGCGGACGTGCTGGGCGCTGGGCGCGGAGTAGACGCAATAAGAGGTGAGGCCGTCTGCTGTGCGCACCACGTGCGAGTGCTCCCACTCGATCTCTGGAAAGCGCTCGGCGCGGACGCGGCGTGAGGCTTCGGCCGCCGCCTCGAGCTCATCCTCGGTAACGTCGCCAAGCACTCTATGTATCAGGAAGCGCGGCATTCGGTGATTTCTTGTGGTTCGAGCGTAAGTGCTCTGAGCTGAGTATGCCAAGGTGACGTCGTGGTGACCTCCATCCGGTTGCTTGGGGCGCCGATGATCCTGCGCGACGGAGTCGCGGCGCCCCCGCCGCGAGGTCGTAAGGCGTGGGCGTTGTTCGCCTATCTGCTGCTGTGCGAGCGTCCGGCCACCCGCCGCCAGCTTGCTGAGTTCCTGTTCGCCGACGCTGCCGATCCGCTCGGCGCGCTCCGCTGGAATCTCGCGCAGCTGCGCCGCGCGCTCGGTCCTGCGGCGGTGCTGCACGGCGACCCTGTGCAACTGCTGCTCGCTGCCGACGTCGTGGTCGACATCCGCGAAGCAGGCTCTACGGGTGGGGTGCTGCTCGAAGGGAGGGAGCTCGCGGCGAGTCCGGCATTCGAGTCGTGGCTGTTGGTGACACGCAGGCTGTACGCCGGGCGCGCCGAGACCGCGTTGCGTGAGACCGCGCTGGCAGAGCTCGCGGCCGGACGTCCCGACCAGACGGTCGAGCTCGCCACGCGCCTGGTGGCGCTGGACCCGTTCGATGAAGGCCACCACGAGTTGCTGATACGCGGCTTGGCCTCCAGCGGCGACCGTGCCGGCGCGCTCGCGCAGGTCGCGGCATGCCGACGCCTGTTCCGTGCCGAGCTCGGATGTGAACCCTCACCGGCGGTGCTGCAGGCGGCCGGACCCGGGGTCGACGGCGATGCCGCCGTCGGTGACCGCGTCGCAGCGCGCGGTCACCTGGAAGCTGGCGAAGCGGCGGTGGCGGCTGGAGCGCTCGAGCACGGGCTGAGATGCCTGCGTCTGGCGCGCGCCGAGGCTGCCGCATGCGGCGACGGGGTTCTGCACGCCCGCTCGCTGGTCGCGCTGGGCGCCGCGCTTGTGCATGCGGTGCGCGGGCGCGACGAGGAGGGCGCCGCGGTGCTCCACGAGGCGGTTGCTGCAGCCGAGGCGGCCGACCACCGCGACACGCTCGTCTCGGCGTTGCGCGAGTTGGCCTATACCGACATCCAGGCCGGTCGCCGTGCATCGGTCGAGCGTTGGCTGACCCGCGCGGAGCGGCTTGCCGATAGCGACGCCGAGCATGCGGCGATCCTTGCCGTGCAGGGCATGAACCGCTCGGACATGGGCGACTACGCCGGCGCCTTTACGGCTTTGCGCGGCTCCGTCGAGCGCGCCGAGCGCTGCGGCGATCGCCGTCAGACCGCGTTCTCGCTGAGTCTGATCGCGCGCGCACAGTTGCTGCGCGGCGAGGCAGGCGAGGCGATCTGGGCATTGGACCGTGCGCTCGAGCTCGTCGAGGCCGAGCGCTGGCTGTCCTTTCTTCCATTCCCCGAGGCGCTGCGAGGCGAGGTCGACCTGCAGCACGGCGACACCACCCGCGCGGCCGAGCGCTTCGAGCGGGCGTTCGCTCTGGCGTGCGAACTGCAGGATCCGTGCTGGGAGGGTCTCGCGGCGCGCAACCTCGGGCTGCTGCATCGCGCTCGCGGTCAGCTGGGAACCTCGCGCGGGTGGATCGACCAGGCGCGCGCCCGCTGCACACGGTTGCCCGATCGCTATGTCTGGATGCAGGGCCATGTGCTCGACACCGCGATCCTGTTCAACCTCGATCAGGCAGAGCACGAGCAGACGCACAAGCTGATCCGTGCGCTCGGCGCGTTGGCAGCGCGCACCGAGATGCGCGAGCTCGTGGTGCGGGGGCTCGTTCATGCCGCGCACATCGGGCAGGCCGGCGCGCTCGACTCGGCACGGATGCTCGCCGGCGAGATCGACAACCCCAGGCTGACAACGCTCGTCGGCGAGTCCTAGCCGCACACGCTCATGCACACGGTCTGTGCTCATGATCGGCGACACCGATTTGAACAGGAGGCTCAACATGACGGCGAAGGCGGTTGTGTGCGGCGCGGGCACCGCCGGGCTGGCGACGGCAGCCGCGCTTCGGCGCGTTGGTGTCGATGTGATCGTGCTCGAGCAGACCGACCAGGTCGCTGCGAGCTGGCGCACCCGCTACGACGGGCTGCGGCTGAATACGCCGGGATGGATGTGTACGCAGCCCGGCTATCGTGCGCGCCGACGGCGCTACGGCGAATACCCGTCGCGCGACGCGTGGGTCCAGTACCTCGAGGACTACGCCGCTCACCATCGCATCGAGGTTCGCTTCGGCACCCAGGTCCGGCGGCTGGGCGCCGTGAGCGGAGGGTGGCGGGTTGAGACTGATCGTGAGCATCTGCAGGCGCGCTTCGCGGTCATCGCGACCGGATTCGATAACGAGCCCGACCTGCCCGACTGGCCGGGGCGCGAGGATTTCACGGGCGAGCTCATCCACTCAAGCGCCTATCGAAACGCCGAGCCTTACCGCGGGCGCGACGTGCTTGTGGTTGGGCCCGGTACGACCGGCTCGGAGGTCGCTCTGCTCCTCTCAAGAGGGGGCACGGGGCGCGTGCGGGTCGCGTGCCGGACGCCCCCGAACGTGCTGCCGCGAAAGTTCGTGGGCGTTCCCGTGCAGGTCAACGGGATCACACTCAAACACGTTCCGGTGCGAGTCGCTGATCAGATCATCTGGCTTGCGCAGCGGATGCTTTACGGCAATCTCGAACCCTACGGGCTTCCCCGCTCACCGAGCGGCGTGGCTACAACCATGCTGCGTCGACACCAAGCGCCGGCGTTCGACGATGGCTTCGTCGCCGCACTGAAGGCTGGACGCATCGAGATCGTTGCCGCCGTCGAGGGCTTCGACGGCGCGGACGTGCTGCTTGCCGATGGCACTCGCATCCAGCCCGATGCCGTGATTGCAGCAACGGGCTACCGGCGGGCGCTGGAGCCGCTGGTCGGCCACCTCGGCGTGCTGAGCGGTGACGGCGTTCCGCTCGTCAGCGGCGGCACCCAGCACCCGTCGGCGCCAGGTCTGTTCTTCAACGGCTACAGGACCGAGATCAGCGGCCAGTTGCGGCTCATGCGCCCCGACGCTCGCGCGATCGCACGGGTAGTGAGGAGGCAGAGCGCGTAGCTGCTCCTAGACTGAGTCAGCGTTCTGTACACACATCCCGAGGAGCACCGATGTCCACGTCGCCCGCAGACTTCAACGCGCAGATAATCGCTGAGTTTCACGCCAACGAAGGACGCGTCGGTGGCATGTTCGAGGGCATGCCGCTGCTGTTGCTGCACCACACCGGTGCGAAATCCGGCAAGAGCCGCATCAACCCGCTCGCCTACCAGAGCGACGACGGGCGCTACGTCGTATTCGCTTCGAAGGGCGGAGCGCCGACGAATCCCGACTGGTATCGCAACGTCAAAGCCCAGCCTCACGTCAGCATCGAAGTCGGCGCCGACACGATCGATGCGGTTGCCAGCGAGGCATCCGGCGAGGAGCGCGAGCGCCTCTACCGCACGCAGGCAGACAGCTTCCCGCAGTTCGCCGAGTATGAGCAGAAGAGCGACCGCGTCATCCCGGTGATCGTCTTGACGCCCACGAACACCGATTGAGTGAGCTGACCTTGCCAGCCGATTTGGGCCACGCAGGCCTCATCGACGGGTTCGCTGCCTTCGACACCGCGCTCGGGACGTGCGGCGTGCGATGGAGCGCACATGGGATCACCGAGGTGCTGCTGCCGCCAGCTCGGACGCGCGGTGGTGAATCACGCACGGATCCAAGCGCTGCGCCGGCACCGGCGCCGGTGCGGGAGGCGATCGCAGGCATCGTCGCGCTGCTCGCCGGCGAGCGACGCGATCTGCGCGCGGTCGTGCTCGATGAGCGCGCCGTCGACCCCTTTCGCCTGCGCGTCTATGCCGCGGCGCGTGAGATCGCGCCTGGTACCACCGTCAGCTATGGCGAGGTCGCGGCGGCTATCGGCGAGCCCGGCGCGGCCCGCGCCGTCGGAGCCGCGCTCGGGGCGAACCCGTTCCCGATCATCGTCCCCTGCCATCGCGTGCTCGCGGCCACCGGTGCTCTGCACGGATTCTCCGCGCCGGGCGGTATCACCACGAAGCGACGGATGCTCGAGATCGAGCGCGCGCCCGGATTCACCCAACAGGCGCTGTTCGCGTGATGCGCGCTGCGCGAGTCGCGGCGTAGGATCGCCACAGATAGCCGGCTGCATAGGAGCGGTACGGTCGCCACGCCAGCGCCCGCTGCGCGGCGTCATCCGCCGACGGGGTGGCCGGCAGCCCGTCGAGCGCCGCGATCGCCTTGCGCAACCCGATGTCGCCGGCTGGGAACACGTCGATACGGCGCAGATCGCGCAGCATGAACACCTGCGCCGACCAGGGTCCGACGCCGCGCAGCTCGACCAGCCGCTCCATTATCTGCTCGTCGCTCAGCTCGCGCAGCGCGTCGAAATCCAGCTCGCCCGATAGGACTCGCGCGCCGAGCTCGCGCAGCGCCCGCGCCTTGGCGTAGGAGAGCCCGACTGCGCGCAGCTCCTCCTCGGAGCTCTCCGCGAGCCGCGCTGGGTCGATCGTGCCGCCGAGAGAGCTCTTCAGCCGCGTGAACACCGCGATCGCCGCGAACCGGCTGATCAGCTGGCCGATGATGTGAAGCGTCATGCCGCTCATCAGGTCGGGCAGCTCGACCGCCATCGTCGGCAGGTAGAACTCGATCGCCCCCTGCTCCACCACCAGCGTCGAGATCGTGTCGTCGATACCGAGCAGGTGCGCTCGCGCGAGCTGATGTTCGCCCGCTGGATCGTTGACCGTGTCAGCGCGGTTCACGTGATTGCCTCGGGCGGTATCCGTGCTTCGTCCATGACGACGCGCTGACCACGGATCGGCACATCCTCTTCGAGCAGTCGCGCGCGCTGCTCCGCTCCCTTGGGCCAGCTGCCGTCGCTGCGCACCACGCGCCACCACGGGATATCAGCCGGCATCTGCGAGAGCGCTCGTCCCGCGTGGCGTGGAGCACCCGGAGAGAGGTCCCCGTACGTTGTCACATACCCGGGCGGCACACGCCGCACGCGCGCGAAGATCGTCTCCAGGCTCACTGCCATCTCCCGCCTCCCACAATCGACCGTCGCCTGCCGCAGCGTCGCAGACCTCGCGGTGCTGCGAGGATAGTTGTCGATCTCCAGCCAGATTCCTGTAGCGGGGGCTATCGGCGCGCCGGCCGGCGCGCTTGACTGAGCCGGCTATCTGGATGTGTCTACGCGGCCGCCGCCGGTGGGTCCGCTCGGACGATCACCGTATCCGCGACCGGAATGATCTCGTCGACCGCCAGGTCCGCGCGCGCCGCGTGCTCGCGAATCGCCTCGGGACTGCTCGCCTGGTAGACACACACGGTGCCCACCCTTCCATCGGGCTCGTTGAGCACGTAGCTGCGGATCCAGCGGATGTCGTCAGACATCTCCTCGTCCCCGACTTTCGTCGAGCGGCCGGCCGCAGCGCCCAGCTCCTCCCCGGACCCCCACGCGCCACGCCTCAAGATCACGTATGTATCCACGATATCCTCCAGTCTTGACAGGCAGCAAAACAGTTATATGCGTAACTCGCCGTAAGTCAAGTCTTCAGAGCAGTTCGGCGATGCGTCGCGCTGCGCGCGCGGCGCCGTCGACCTCGACGTCGCGGTAGTCGACCTGCCGGCCGATCTCCTGTGCGATCGCCGCCGCGATCTGCTCGGGCGGGGAGTCGTCGTAGTCCATGCGGCGACCCGCTCCATAGCGCTCGAGCCGGTGGCGAACGTGGAAGTTCTGCTCGAAGTGATGGCTCAGCGGGAAATACAGGAACGGCCGCTTCTGCGCCGTCAGCTCCATCGACGTGGTCAGGCCGCCCTGCACCACCGCCAGGTCGCACGCGGCCAGGTGCCGATAGAGGTTGTGCACGTAAGGCACCACCTCGAGCCCAGGATGGGAGGGGAGTGACGCGGGATCGATGCGCGGGCCCGCGACGACGATCATGCGCAGATCGGGGATGCGCTCCTTGGCCTGCGGGAACGCCGCGATCACCCGCCGTAGCAGGCTGCCGCCCACGCCCGACCCGCCGACGGTGACGATGCACACGCGCTCGTCGTCGCCGTACCCCAGCTCCGCGCGCAGCTTCGTGCGCTCGCCGAGATCTGCTGGGTCGAAACCGGTGACGTAGCCGGTGAAGTCGAAGTTGCGCTCGGTCCAGTCGCGGATCATCGGCAGCTGCGGCCCGAGCCGCTCCGGCACGATGTCCTCGGGGTTGCCGACGAACAGCGCCAGGTCGCGGACCTCCGGGTGCTCGGCGACGTGGTCGACCATGTCGGCGTTGTGGTCGGCCGTCAGGAAGCTCTCGCGCTCGTCCCCGTCGTGCATCGGCAGGAACCCGACGAAATCGGTCAGCCACGCGAACGGAACGCGCTTCTCGCGCGGGTTCTCGTGCAGGTAGTAGTCGAGCTCCCACGCCTCGTCTCCGATCCAGAGGTCATAGCGCTGCTCGCGCACGACGTCGTGGAACAGCATGAAGTTGGCCGCGAAGATCTCATCCATGCGCCGCAGCGCATGGAAGCAGTGCAGGTCGTGCTCGGCGGACTCCGACTCGAAGTGGCGAGACTCATTGGCCAGATGAGCGCTCGCGGGATGGATCCGCTCGCCCTCCGTCTCGAGCATCCTGGTCACCGGGTCCTGCGCCAGCCAGTCGATCTGCAGGTCCGGATGCAGCTCGCGCAGCTCGCGAGCGATCGCCACGTCGCGCTGCGCGTGGCCGAGCCCGATCGGTGAGGAGACGAACAGCGCGCGCGGACGGCCATCGGGTCGGTACACGGTGGGATCCCGCGGCGTGCGCCGGCGCCCGAACGCATCCTCCGCGAAGTCGCGCAGCGCCAGGTTGACCTGCACCGGCTTGCGCGCGTGCGTGAAGTGTCCGGCGCCGCGCACGACTTCGAGCTTGCCTGCGCTGAGACGCGCGAGCGCGCGCGCGTCGCGCGGCGGTGTGATCTTGTCGCGGTCGCCGGAAACCACGAGCACCGGGCAGTCCAGGTTGCGGGCCAGCCCGCGCAGGGTGCGCCGGCCGCGCAGGAACTCACCGTGCGCCAGCGTGGTGATCAGCGTCTGGGGGTCGGTGTCCTGGGCCCATCCCACCCCGTCCTCGATGGCCTTGGTCGAGTGCGCCTCCGGCAGGCAGCGCGCGATGAACCACTCCGCACACGCCTGGTAGTCCCGGTGCCAGTGGGCCGCGCTCATGTGCGTCCACCAGAACGGCGGCGCCAGCGCGGAGGCTTTTGCGAGGTGCTGCGCCAGCGGGTGTGTCAGCACCGTGTTGTGCGTCGGCGTATAGGTGAACAGCGGGCCGACGAACGCCGCGCCGGCCACCCGCTCGGGCGCCAGCCGTGCCAGCTCGAGCTGGTACTGCGCGCCGGTGGAGAGGCTCACCGTCACCGCCCGCTCGGTCCCGCTTGCATCCATCACCGCGAGGCAGTCGCGCGCGAACTCCGTGGGGGCGTAGCGCCGCCGCTCGCGGCAGCGGTCCGAGCGCCCGTTGCCAAGCCCGTCCATCGTCAGCACCCGGAAATGGCGCGCGAAGTACGCGATCTGCATCTTCCAGTGGCGGGAGTGCACCAGCGACCAGGTCGGCATCAGGAAGACCGTCTGCTCGCCTGCGCCGTAGATCTCGTAGAACAGCCGCTGACCGTCACGCTCGGCGAAGCCTTCGCTGTCGGGGTAGCGCGCGCGGCTCTGCTCGCCGTCGCGGCCGATCGATCCTGTGGGCGGCCCGTGGGCTGCCGCGGTTTCCGTGATCGTGTTCATGTGTTCGCTCCTCGGTCGATCGTAGAGCTCACGGACGTGCTTCGAACACGAGGTTGAAAGGGGTTTCCGCGGCGCGCCGGAAGCGGGTGAACCCGCCCGCTGAGACGACGTCCCCGATTCTCGCCTCGCCGGCCTGTGCGCCGAGCGCGAGCCCGACCTCCTGCGACAGCGACGCCGGCGTGCAGAGAAACGTCGAGAAGCCGTAGAACGCGCGACCGACGGGGTTGAGGTTGTCCTCGACGCGGTCTCCCGCCATCGGCTCGACGATCATCCAGGTTCCGTCGGGCGCGAGGATCTCGCGCACCTGCCGCGACGCCCCGACCGGGTCGCCCATGTCGTGCAGGCAGTCGAACATCGTCACGAGGTCGTACCCCTCGCCCGGGGCGGAGGAAGCCAGCGTGGTCTCGAAGCGCACGCGCTCTGACACGCCCGCCGCTTGTGCCCGCTCACGCGCCGTCTCGATCGAGCCCGCGTGATAGTCGGATCCGACGAACTCCGAGCTCGGGAACGCCTGCGCCATCAGAATCGTCGACGAGCCATGTCCGCAGCCGATGTCCGCGACCTTGGCTCCGGCGTGCAGCTTCTCGACCACACCGTCCAGCGCCGGCAGCCACGCCGGCACGAGGCTCGCGTTGTACCCGGGCCGGAAGAACCGCTCGCAGCCCTCGAACACGTCGTGGTTGTGCTCGTGCCAACCGACGCCCGCGCCGCTGCGCGCAGCCTCCGTGATGCGCGGCGAGTCGATCACGGCGCCGAGGGCGATCTGAAAGAAACCGGGTAGATACGCCGGGCTCGTATCGTCGGTCAGCGCGACCGTCTGCTCGGGCGCGAGCGTGTAGCCGCCGCCGATCGGGTCGTACTCCACGAATCCGCCGGCCGCCTGTGCGTTCAGCCATTCGCGGATGTACCGCTCGCTGACGCCCGTGCGCCGTGCGAGCTCGACCGGCGTGATCGCGCCCGCACCGGCGAGCGCGCGATAGAGCCCGAGCTTGTCGCCCATCACGACCAGCGCGGCGTTGAGGGTCGCCCCGACCTCTTCGACTGCGCGGAACACGAACTGCTCGAGCTTCTGAGGGTCGAGCTCGACGGGCTCTTCGGCGGTTGCCATCACGGGTCTCCTTGGATCGATTGGGGCGACCGTAGCTCCGCGCCGCCGTGGATCGCATCAGGGGGCCACCTAGTCGTTCGGAAACCCGGGCGTGGTCGCATCAGTGGTGGTTACTCGTCAGAATCGGCTGATGTTGCTTGGCCGCAAAGACGAGCGGCTGGCGCTCGATCGGCTGCTCGCGCAGGCACGGGCCGGCCGCAGCGGAGTGCTCGCGCTCGTCGGCGAGCCGGGAATCGGGAAGACCGCGCTGCTCGAGCACGCGGCCGCGAGCGCGGACGGGATGCGCGTGCTGCGATCCCGGGGGATCGAGTCCGAGGCGGTGATCCCGTTTGCGGGGCTGGCCGAGCTGCTAGGCCCGGCGCTGAGCGCGTTGGACCGGATCCCGGCGCCGCAGGCGACGGCGCTCGCCGGCGCGCTCGCCCTCGGCCCGGCAGGCGCTCGGGACCGCTTCGCGATCGGCGCCGCGACGCTCAGCCTGCTGTCCGCGA
Source organism: Solirubrobacteraceae bacterium (assembly GCA_035474295.1). Taxonomy (GTDB): domain Bacteria; phylum Actinomycetota; class Thermoleophilia; order Solirubrobacterales; family Solirubrobacteraceae; genus Palsa-744. The sequence goes on along the minus strand of DATINL010000036.1, from coordinate 26,505 downwards.
GCGCAGAGGAGGGTCCGCTCGTGCTGCTCGTCGATGACGCGCACTGGCTCGATCGCTCGAGCGCGGAGACGCTTCTGTTCGCCGCGCGACGGCTGCTCGCGGATCCGATCGCGCTCGTGATGACCGTACGCGAGGGTCAACCATCGCTGCTGGACGGCGCCGACCTGCGGACACTCCGCTTGTCAGGCCTCAACCGCTCCGATGCGGCCGAGCTGCTCCTCCGGGAGGGCATTCCAGACGACGTGCGTGAACGCCTGTATCGCGCCACTGCCGGCAACCCGCTCGCGCTGCTCGAGCTCGCGCCCGAAGCCGCTGGGCTCGCATCCCAGGCGAGCGCTGCCCCGGTGCCGATCTCGACAAGCATCGCGACGGCCTTCCTGCGCCGCTTCGGTGACCTGCCTGAGCCGACGCGCCGTGTGCTCGTGCTCGTCGCCGCGAGCGACGCGTGCGGCGTAGCCGTGCTCGCACGCGCCGCCGCGCACATCGGACTGAAGCTCGACGAGCTCGCGGCGGCGGAGCAGGCAGGCCTCGTCACGCTCGGCGCCGGTGAGCTGGAGTTCACTCATCCGCTCGCGCGTGCGGCTGTGTATGCCGACGCGGCCGCGCCCGAGCGACGCGCGGCGCACGCGGCCCTGGCGGCGGCGCTCGGAAACCGAGACCTCGACCGGCGCGCATGGCACCTGGCGGAAGCGAGCGTTGGTCCGGACGACCAAGCGTCACACGCGCTGGACCAGGCGGGCGCCCGGGCGCGCGAGCGCAGCGCATACGCCGTCGCCGCCGCGGCGTTCGAGCGCGCCGCTGGCCTCTCCTCGATCGACGAATCCCGCGATCAGCTGTTGGTGGCGGCGGCGGAAGCAGCGTGGCTGGCGGGCGACGCGCAGCGCACGCTGTCGCTGCTCGACGGTGCGCAGGCATACGCCGCCGCACCGACGATCGCGGCGCGAAGCGACCACCTCCGCGGCCAGGTGGCGATGCGCCGCGGGCCGGTCATGGACGGATTTCCGCTGATCGTGGGAGCGGCTGAGCGGATCGCCGGTGCCGATCCAGGGCTGGCTGTGGTGATGCTCGCCGAGGCGGTCCATGGGTGCCTCTACGCCGGGGATACGGCGGCGATGATCGCGGCCGCCGAGCGTGCCGTCGCACTGGCGAGCCGGCTCGACTCCCAGCGCGCGCGATTCTTCGCCGCGATGGCGCACGGCATGGCGCTGGTGGCGGACGGCCAGGGCGAGGCCGGCGCCGCCTCGGCGCGGCGAGCGGTGGCGATCATGGAGCACTCAGACGAGCTGCGCGAGGACCCGGCGCTGCTCACCTGGGCCGCGCTCGGGCCGCTGTGGCTGCGCGAAGCCGACGCCGGGCGCGCCCTGATCGACCGGGCGTTCGAGCGTGTGCGCGCGCACGCCGCGCTCAGCACCCTGCCCTACCTCCTGCACCTGCTCGCGCGCGACCAGGCGACGACCGACCAGTGGGCTGCCGCCGAGACGAGCTACGACGAAGCGATCCGGCTGAGCGAGGAGACCGGCCAGCGGGTCGAGCTCGCCGCGGCGCTGGCCGGGTTCGCGTGGCTGCTGGCACGTCAGGGGCGTGAGGCCCGCTGCCGCGAACATGCGGCGGCGGCGACAAAGCTGTGCGACGAGCTGGGCGTCGGTCTGTTCGGCGTGTGGGCGATCCAGGCGCTCGGCGATCTCGAGCTCGGGCTCGGAGCACCGGCGGCGGCCGTCGAGCATTACCAGTCCCAGGCGCATGCTCTGCGCTCACGTGGCATCGCCGACGTCGACCTCTCCCCGGCGCCCGAGCTCGTCGACGCGCTGCTGCGTCTCGGACGCGACAACGACGCCGCCATCATCGCCGCTGAGTTCGTGGCCCGAGCGACCGCGAAGGGTCAGCCATGGGCGCTGGCCCGCGCCGCTCGCTGCCGCGGACTGCTGGCGGACACCGGGGAGCTGGAGTCCTGCTTCGAGGAGGCGCTGCGATTGCATGAACGGACGCCAGACGCGTTCGAGGCCGCGCGCACGCGGCTGGCCTACGGGGCACGTCTGCGCCGTGCCCGCAAGCGCATCCGCGCACGTGAGCAGCTGCACGTCGCGGTCGAGATCTTCGAGCAGCTCGGCGCGCAACCCTGGGCTGAGCAGGCGCACGCGGAACTCGCGGCCACCGGCGAGACGGCGAGGCGGCGTGACGTGAGCACACTCGACGACCTCACGCCCCAAGAGCTGCAGATCGCGCGCCTGCTCGCCGACGGGAAAACCACACGCGAGACCGCCGCTGCGATCTTCGTGAGCCCGAAGACCGTCGAGTACCACCTCCGGCATGTGTACGCCAAGCTCGGGGTCCACTCGCGCGAGGATCTTGCCGCCGCCTTCAACGCGTCTCAATAGCTCCGACTGGTGCAGCCGACCGCCGAACCTCGCCGGTTGACTCTGCCGACTGCTCCTGCGTTGGCTTGGTGTCTCTCGATGGTCTGGCTGGTGTCATCTCGACGAGCGTCTCGTGCAGGAGTAGCGTCGATGGGCAACACGACAGAGAGGAGTCGGTGATGGCTGGCGACGCGTTGTTCCTCGGTTGGGGTCCCGTTGTGCGGGGCCGCGAGCTCAAGGCGCTGGAGGTCTTCCAGGAAACCCTCACCTACTACGGCAGCTTGCAGCAGGACGGCCGAATCGACAGCTTCGAGCCTGTGCTGCTCGCCCCACACGGCGGCGAGCTCGCCGGGTTCATCCTGTTGCGCGGCGCGCGCGACTCGCTGGATCAGATTCGCTCGAGCGACGAGTTCCAGCGACTGGTCGCCCGCGCGGCGGCAATCGTCGACGATGTCGGCGTCGTCGACGCCTACACCGGTGAGGCGCTGGCTGCGCAGATGGCGATCTTCCAGGCGGTCTCAGAGGAACTGGGGGCCTGACACGCGCAGCGCACCTGCTCGCTCATTGTCCAATCGATCCGCTTGACAGCGCTGAGCCCACCGACCCGATCGACAGGAAGGAGCTCTTCGACCCCACGCAGACAAACGAGTCATCAGACCCAGAGCGAGAGCCCTCTCACGCGACGTATCGTACAGCGGCGAAAGCCACTCGGAGGAGGATCCTTTGTGCGGAAGCTGATCTACTCAATGAGCACGTCACTGGACGGTTTCATCGCCGGGCCTGGCGGAGAGATCGACTGGTCCGTGCCGGACGAGCGCCTGCACCGGTTCCACAACGAGCAGACGCGGGAGCTTGGCGCGCACCTGTGCGGACGGCGGCTCTACGAGACGATGGTCTATTGGGAGAACATCGGGGAGAGTTCGTCGGTCACGGACTACGCGCTCGAATTCGCGCGCATCTGGCAGCAGCTGCCGAAGATCGTGTTCTCGAAGACCCTCGAGACGGTCGAAGGCAACGCCAGGCTGGCCAACGACGGCGTTGCCGCAGAGCTCGCCAAGCTCAGAGAGCAGCCCGGGAAGGATCTCGCCGTCGGTGGTGCTGGCCTGGCCTCAACCTGCGTGAAGCTGAACCTGATCGACGAGTACCGGCTGTTCGTCAGCCCGGTGCTGCTGGGCAGCGGCACGCCTTACTTCCCGCCGCTGGAGCAGCGGATCGACTTGGAGCTGGTGGAGACACAGACGTTCAGCTCCCGTGTCGCCTATGTTCGCTACCGGCGTGCGTAACGCGGAGCGCAAGCGGGAGCTCTGCTGTGACTGATCAGGCAAGCAAGACCGCGACGGCAGCGGTGCGGGCCGTCGTACGCGGTCAGGTGCAGGGCGTCGGGTTTCGCGACGCTATCGTCAGTCGCGCGCGTGAGCTCGAGGTGATGGGCTGGGTTCGCAACGGGCAGGACGGCGCCGTGCTGGTACACGCCGAGGGCTCCGCTATGGCTGTTGGCGAGCTCGTGGTCTTCCTGGGAGACGGCCCGCCGCTCGCGCATGTCTCCGGGGTCGCGCTCGACGAAGTTGCGCTCGAGGGCCATGAGCAGTTTGCGATCCGCGGCGTCAGCGCCGGCGCCTTCGTGGTGCAGGAGCACGTGGCCAGCGCCCACCACTTCGACCTGCGCCTCGAAGTCGACGGCGTGATGCGCTCGTGGTCGCTCCCCAAGGTGCCGTCACTGGATCCGGCGGTCAAGCGCTTCGCCATCGAGGTCGGCGACCACGCGATCGCGCACAACACGTTCGAAGGGCCGCTCGGGGCGGGTCGGGTGATCGTGTGGGATCACGGCACCTACGAGCAGGGCGGACGCGTCGCCTGGCCGCGCGCGCTGATCCGCGGCCACGCCGTGTTCGTGCTCCACGGGGAGAAGCTGCGCGGCGGCTTCGCGCTGCAGCGCACCCGCTCAGGCGCCAAGCCGCAATGGCTGCTGATCAAGCGCCGCGACGAGCACGCCCAGCCCGGATAGACTTGCCCGGTGAAAACCCGCGTTGTCGTACTGGGTGCTGGCTTCGGTGGACTCGAGCTCGCGACGGTCCTGTCAGATGCGCTCGGCGACGACGTCGATGTCACCCTGATCGACAAGAGCGACGCGTTCGTCTTCGGGTACTCCAAGCTCGATGTGATGTTCGGCCGAACGACGCTCGACGCGGTGCGGCTGCCGTACCGCGAGATCGCCAAGCCCGGGGTGCGCTTCGTTCAGGAGACGATCACCAAGATCGACCCGCAGGCGCGCGTGGTCACAACCGACGGCGGTGCCCACGAGGCCGACTTCTTGGTCGTAGCGCTCGGCGCCGATTACGACCTCGACGCCACGCCTGGGCTTGCGCAGTCGGGCAACGAGTTCTACTCCGTGAACGGCGCAGCACGCCTCGGCCAGCTGCTGCCCGCGTTCTCGCACGGTCGCGCGATCATCGGCGTGTGCGGCGCGCCGTTCAAGTGCCCGCCGGCGCCGAGCGAAGCCGCGCTGCTGCTACACGACCAGCTCGTGGCGCGCGGTGTCCGTGACGACTGCGAGATCTCGTTCGTGATCCCGCTGGGCAGCCCGGTTCCGCCCTCGCCCGAAACGTCACGTGCGCTCGTGGCCGCGTTCGCCGAGCGCGACATCGCGTTCATCCCCGGCCGGCGTGTGAGTTCGCTCGACGGCGCGCGCAGCGTCGCAGTGCTCGACGACGGCAGTGAGCTGGCGTACGACCTCTTCCTCGGCGTGCCGAAGCACCGCGCTCCCGACGTGGTGATCGCGAGCGGGATGACCGAAGACGGCTATATCCCAGTCGACCCGCGCACGCTGCACACGCGCTTCCCGGGCGTGTACGCCGTCGGCGACGTCGCGACCGTCGGCGTCCCCAAGGCAGGTGTGTTCGCCGAGGGAGCGGCGCGCGTGGTTGCCGCGCAGCTGATCGCGAGCCTGCGCGGCAGCGGACAGACAGCTGGCTACGGTGGACAAGGCTCGTGTTACATCGAGTTCGGCGCCGGTCGCGTCGGTCGCGTCGACGTTGACTTCCTCTCGGGACCGAAGCCGACCGGCACCTACAACGAGCCGTCGGTGGCGCTCGTCGCAGAGAAACAGCACTTCGGCGCGAGCCGCCGTGCGAGCTGGTTCGCCCGCTGACCGAGCTTTGCTGAAAACCGTGGCCGGATGATCCCGGAGCGGTGTGGCCCGTCGTATGCTTGAGCGCATGGACTACCGCAGCCTCGGCCGCACCGGCATGCAGGTCAGCCCGTTGTGTCTCGGCGCGATGATGTTCGGCGCTTGGGGTGAGCGCGACCACGACACATCGATCGCGATCATCCACCGCGCATTGGACGCGGGGATCAACTTCATCGACACCGCCGACGTCTACTCCCAGGGCGAGTCTGAAGTCATCGTCGGCAAGGCGCTCGCCGGCGGCCGTCGCGACGACGTGATCCTCGCGACGAAGTTTCACGCGCAGATGGGCGTGTCGGCGGACCATCCGTTCGGTCAGCCGGGCGGCGACCCCAACAAGCGTGGCAACTCGCGGCGCTGGATCGTGCAGGAAGTCGAGAACAGCCTGCGGCGCCTCGGCACGGACTGGATCGACCTCTACCAAGTGCATCGTCCCGAGCCCGACACCGACATCGAGGAGACGCTCGCCGCGCTCACCGACCTGCAGCGCCAGGGCAAGATCCGCGCGTTCGGCTCCTCCACGTTCCCAGCCCACGAGGTTGTGCAGGCGCAGTGGGTCTCCGAGCGTCGCGCGCTCGGCCGCTTCGTGAGCGAGCAGCCGCCGTATTCGATCCTCGTGCGCGGAGTGGAAGCGGACCTGCTGCCAGTCGCCGAGCAGCTCGGCCTCGGTGTGATCCCGTGGAGCCCGCTCGCCGGCGGCTGGCTCACCGGCGGCTATCGCAAGGGCCAGGACGCGCCGCACTCGCACCGCAGCCAGCGGATGCCTGGACGCTACGACCTGGACAAGCCGGAGAACCAGCTCAAGCTCGACGCTGCCGAGCAGCTGGCGCTGCTCGCGGAGGATGCCGGTCTCACGCTCGTGCAGATGGCGCTCGCGTTCGTGCTCCAGCACCCGGCAGTGACCGCACCGATCGTCGGGCCGCGCACGATGGACCAACTGGAGTCACAGCTCGGCGCGGATCAAGTCACGTTGAGCAGCGACGTGCTGGATCGCATCGACGAGATCGTGCCTCCCGGCGTCACACTGGCTCGTACGGACCGCGGCTACGTGCCGCCCGCGCTGAGCGACCCGTTGCTGCGTCGTCGGCGCACCGCCTGACTCACTAGAGTCCGCGGCATGACATTCGTCCTGCTCACGGGAGCCACCCGCGGCATTGGCCGCGCCGCTGCGATCGAGCTCGCCCGGCAGGGCGTCGAGCTTGCGCTCGTAGGGCGCGAGACCGAGCGTGTGAAAGCGGTCGCGCAGGAGGCCAGGGCCACCGGGGGTGGCGCGCCGGTGCATGAGCACGTCGCCGATCTGGCGCTGATGGGGGATGTGCGCGCGCTCGCCGCTGAGGCGCGTGAGCGCTACGAGCACATCGACGTGCTGGCGAACAACGCCGGCGCGCTGTTCGCGTCGCGCAAGCAAACCGCCGAAGGCCTCGAGCAGACGTTTGCGCTGAATCACCTCGCGCCGTTCCTGCTCACCAATCTGCTGCGCGATCGTCTGCGCGGTGGGCGTGTGGTGACCACTGCATCCGACGCCCACAAGGCCGGACGACTTGATCTCGACGATCTGCAATCCCAGCAGTCCTACGCCGCGATGCGCGTCTACGGCACCTCGAAGCTGTGCAACATCCTCTTCACACGTGAACTGGCCAGGCGTGCGCCCGAGCTGCACGCGAACTGCTTTCACCCGGGCGTGGTGCGCACCGGCTTCGGCAAGAACGACAACGGGATCTGGAAGGTTCTGACCACGCTCGGTGCGCCGTTCTTCCGCTCTCCGCTTCGCGGCGCCAGCTCGCTGGTGTGGCTCTCGCTGTCAGACGAAGCCGCCGCCCTCACCGGCGAGTACGTCCAGGATGAGAAGGTGCTGGCGCCCAGCGCACAGGCACAGGACGACACGCTGGCCGAGCGGCTTTGGGAGCGCAGCGCCGAGCTCGCCGGCCTGTCAGCCGACGCGCCCGTCTGACGCGCCCGCGGCGCTTGGACGCGGCGAGTGTCCGCTGCCGAGTCCGACCTGACTACGCGAGAGAGCTGGGCGAGACCTGCAGAGCCGGCAGCTCGTCTGAGGCGACGCGTACGCAGTTGCGCCCATCCTGCTTGGCCTGGTAGAGCGCGTGATCGGCATAGCGCACGAGCGTCTCGGCGTCGACGCCATGCTCGGGGAAGCCCGCTACGCCGAAGCTCGCCGTCACAAGCCGATCGAGCTTCGGTGTATGGGCTGTTGCGAGCTTTTGGGCGATGTTCTCGGCGGCCCGGAGGGCTCCCTGCAGATCGGTCGCCGGCAGCAGCACGACGAACTCCTCGCCGCCGAAGCGCGCGACAAAGTCGCTGGCGCGCACCGACTCGGTCAACACGCCCGCGACAGCCGCCAGCACCTCGTCGCCGCGATCGTGGCCGAACGTGTCGTTGACGCGCTTGAAGTGATCGAGGTCGAGCAGCACCACCGACAGCGGCGCCACCGTACGGCTGGCCTGGGCCAGCATGCGCTTGAACGTGTCGTCGAGCGCGCGGCGGTTGGGCAGCCCGGTGAGCGAGTCGGTGTGGGCCCTGCGCTCGGCGATCGCCAGGTTGCGCAGATTGGCCAGCACCGGAGCGGTATAGCCGACCGTCTCCGCGATCAGCCGCTGTGCCCGCTCGTCGAGCTCCTGCTCGTGGGAGATCAGCAGCGACCCGATCACCTGGCCGCCGACCAGCAGCGGCTCGCACGTCGCCTGCGCGGCGTTCTTGCCGCACAGCTCACATGAGATCAACGGGCTCTCGTCACGCGTCTCGTGGTGTGTGCGCCCGAGGCGGATCGCCAGGCAGGCGCGCGGGGTGGCCCCCGCCAGCGCCGCCGCGAGCGCGGAGTCGGCGGCCAGCGCAGTCGCGGTCTCGAGCCGGTCGGCGCTGTTGTTGCGGTTGAGCACCACCACCGCACAGTCTGCGATGCCGGACTCGATCCGGCGCTTGATCAAGGCGCGCGCCTCGGCTTCGGTCTCTGACACCTGCACGATCTCGGCGAAGCGCCGGCGTTCCTCGACGTAAGTGCGCTCACGCGCCTGGCGCGCGCGATCGGCGGCGGCGATCACCGCACGGTTGCGCTCGCGCCGGCGCGAGCCCAGGCGCACGAGCACCAGCTGGATCGTCGCCAGCAGCAGCGACAACGCCACGACGATCCAGGTGGAGAGATCGGTAGCGGCCGCGACGCCGGACACGCGCCGCTGGTTCATAACGGACAGGTAACGCGCGTTGGCGGAGCGAAAGTCATCCATCACGCGCTTGCGCCGCAGCGCCGAGGCCTGTGACGTCGAGAACGGCGACCCGTGAACGCCGAAGCGCCGCACCCGCAGGATCGACCTCTGCGCTTCGGCCTGCCAGCGCTGGGCCAACTGGACCTGTTCGCTCAGCTGCGGAACGTCTTGGGAGTACGCTCGCGCTGAGCGAACTGCCGTCTGGAAATGAGCTGTCCCGCTGCGATAGGGCTGCAGGAACGAGTCGTCGCCGGTGAGCAGAAACCCGCGCAGCCCCGTCTCGCGGTCGAGCATCGACGTCAGCAGGTTCTGCGCTCCCAGCGTGTGCCGATAGCCGCGGTCCGCTGCGGTGCGCTCGATCGACGACGTCGCAACCACGGTGATCGAGACAGCCGCGACCGTGAACGCCACAGCGCCAGCGGCTCGGATCGAGCTGGGAATCGAGAGGAACACACCAGACACCTGCACGCATTCCATCGACACGCGCGAGCCCCTGCTTTAGAGCTGAGCCGCCGCCTCGACGGGGTGCGCAAGCCTGGTGCTCAGCGTGCGCCCGCGCAGCTGCACCTGCTCGCCGAGCTCCCAGCTCGCGGCTTCGGCCGTTCCGCCGCGCTCGATCGCGTCGCCTGACGCGAGCACCCGCGTGCGCTGCTGCTTGGCCAGCTCGGTCAGCCGCGCAGCCTCGTTGACCGGGTCGCCGATCACGGTGTACTCGAAGCGCCGCTCGGCGCCGACCCGGCCTGCCACGGCCGGCCCGACCGCCACCCCGATGGCCGCCCGCAGCTCGGGCACGCGCGCACGCAGCCGCGCGTCGAGCTCGCGTGCGGCGCGCAGCGCGCGCGCTTCCTTGTGCTCCAGCGCCGCCGGCGCGCCGAAGATCGCCAGTGCCGCGTCGCCCTGGAACTTGTTGATCCACCCGCCCTGCTCTTCGACGACGTCGATCACCTCGCCGAAGAAGCGGTTGAGCAGCTCGACGACCTCCTGCGGTGGGCGGGTGGCCGCGAGCGAGGTGGAGCCGACCACGTCGACGAACAGCACCGCCACGTCGCGCACCGTGCCACCCAGCTGCACCTGGCCGTCTTCGGCGACCGCCTGGCGCGCGACGTCGGCGCCGACCTGGCGCCCGAACAGGTCGCGGATGCGCTCGCGCTCGCGCAGGCCTTCCGCCATCTCGTTGAACCCGGCCTGCAGCAGTCCCATCTGCGTCGAATCCCACACCGGCAGCACGACCTCCAGGTCGCCGCGCCGCACGCGCGCCAACCCGGCGCGGATCGACGCGATCGGATGGACCGTCGCATACGCTGCGAGCAGCGACACGAGCGCGCCGAACACGAGCCCCATCGCGCACAGCGCCACGGTTGTGACCGCCAGCGCCGACTTCGACACCGGCACCGGCGTCAGCGCGACGATCCCGACCAGCATCAGCCCGACGACCGGCACGCCGGTGCCGAGCCCCCACGCGAGCAGCCAGCGCATACCGACGCCCGGCAGCCCGCGCCGCCGTGGCGCGCCCGCGGCCAGCGCGCGCGACGCGACCGGCCGCAGCGCCAGCTCCGCGAGCAGATACGACGTCGCGCTCGTCGTGATCCCGCCGAGCGCGACCGTCATGCCGACGCCGAGCGCCAGCAAGCCGGAGAACGTCAACTCGAGCAGCGTGAACAGCACGACCGCGATGCCCCACAGCACCGCCTCGACGACCATGATGCGCAGCGGCGCGCGCAGCACCGCGAGCTGCTCAGCCGCGGTCGGAGCGCGCTCGGCGTACAGCCACGCGCGCATCCCGCTGGGCCCCGCTTCGACCACGTGCCGGCCCCAGCTCGCGCCGACGATCAACGCGAACAGCACATATCCGCACGCGACCGCCACGTTGATCCAGCGCACGTCGCCTGCGAGCCCAGCGGGCTTCGGCAGCGCGAACAGCGCGAAGCAGGCCACCACGGCGGAGCCGACGACGTTGGCGATCACGATCGCGCCCATCGTGAGCACGCGCACGCGCCGCGCGAGCTGCTGCCCGGGCGTGCTCGGGTCGCCGCCGACCAGCCAGGGGTGCTCGGCGAGTCGATCCAGCTGCTCACGTATCCTTGACGCGTATCCGATTTCAGGGACACTATGGTGCGGGGTGTTCAAGCGCCCCGAGCTGCTGGGTCTGGCTTGCGACGGTAAACATTATTTTGTGTTACCATCGGTAATACGAAAAGGGGTTGGGTAGGAGCCCCTGGGACGCCGATGCGGGGAGCAGCGCTCGATCCGGGCGCTCGCTGGGAGGAGAGGGATTGATGACGTCCAGAGTTCAGATGTCGCTCGCAGCGCTTGTGGCCTGCGCGTGCCTGCCTATGTCTACGGTCGCGACGGCCGGGAGCACGCTGACGATCGGCGCGCTGCTGGCGACGTCTGCGACGCTCGCGCAAGCGCTGCCCGCGCAGGCGAACACGTCAGCGATCGTCACACCTTCGCTGGCCCCCAACCGGCTCGGCGCCAAGGCCGCGCTCAGCGTCACCATCAGCTTCAAAGCCGCCAACGGCGACGTACCCGCTGCGCTGCGCCGGTCGCTGGTGCATCTCCCGGCTGGGCTCAACCTCGACATACCGAGCTTGCGCAGCTGCACCGCCGCACGCCTGCGCGCACATGGCCCGGGCGGCTGCCCCCCGCAATCCCAGATCGGCCGAGGACGCGCGCTCGTGCAGGCGCGCGCGGGATCTCAGCTGGTCAGCGAACACGTCACGATGTGGGTGTTCCTCGGCCCGCTGCGCGGCAGCGACCCGACCGTCGTGATCCTCGCGCGCGGCTACACCCCGTTCGACAAGAAGATCGTACTGACGGGCAGAGAGCTGCCAGATCAGGCTCCCTACGGCGACAAGCTGCTGCTGGGCATCCCGCCGATTCACACGCTGCGCGGCGAGCCCGACGCGTCGATCGTCAGCTTCTCGCTCACGCTCGGTGCTGCCGCGCGCCGCGGCGCACACACCACCGCCACCAGCGTGATCGTGCCCTCGCACTGCCCGCCGGGCGGCTTCCCGTTCGCGGCCGAGTTCACCTACGCCGACGGCTCGGCCAGCAGCGCGCTCACCACGTCCCCATGCCCGCAATGAGCGCGCGTCAGATCAGCCTCTCACTCGGCCTGCTGGTGGCGCTCGCGTTGCCCGCGGTGTCGCTCGGCGCGGGTGGATCGCCTGAACTCAACGCCGCGCGCACCGTGCCCCCGCGCGCGTTCTCCGCCAAGACGACCACGCTGCACGAGAGCGGCCATCTGCGGCTCACCAGCCGGCACGGCTTCACGCTCAACGAGCGCGGCGCGGCGTCAGGCACGATCAGCGGCACGATCTACGTACATCTGACGATCACCTCGACCAGCCGCGTCAGCGCCGACGTCAGCATCCGTCGCTCCAACGGCTCGATCTCGGGCTCCGGCACGGCCAGCTATCACCGCGGAGCGACGTTCGCCACCTTCTCCGGCTCGCTGTCGATCAGCAGCGGCAGCGGACGCTATCGCCATGCGCACGGGTCAGGTCTGAGCTTCAGCGGCACGATCCGGCGCTCGGACTACGCGATCTCGGTGCAGGTCAGTGGCAAGCTCTACAGCTGACCACCGAACCCCCGCGCAGCGGCTCTCGGAGAGGAGCCGACATGCTCGAGCTGCGTGAGCTGGTCAAGCACTACCCCGCCGTCGGCGGCGAGCCGGTGCGCGCGGTCGACGGCGTGTCGCTGCACGTCGCGCCCGGCGAGATGGTCGCGCTATACGGCCCCAGCGGGTCGGGCAAAACCACGCTGCTGCTGATGATCGCCACGCTGCTGGAGCCGACCGCCGGCGCGGTGCTGATCGGGGACCGCGACGTGTCCTCGCTCTCCGAGCGCGAAGCATCCCGCTTCCGCCTCACCGAGCTGGGCTTCATCCGCCAGAACTTCGATCTGCTGCCAGGAGTCAGCGCGATCGACAACGCCATCTTGAAACTGCTGAAGTCGATGCGCTGGGCCGATGCGCAGCGCGAGATCACACCGCTGCTCGAACGCCTCGGGTTGGAGCAGCGGCTGCGCCATCGCGCCGAGACGCTCTCGATGGGCGAGCGTCAGCGCGTGATGATCGCACGCGCGCTCTCCACCAAGCCGCGGCTGCTGCTGGCGGACGAGCCGACGGGCAGCCTCGACACGCAGCGCGGCCGCGAGGTGCTCGAGCTGCTGCAGAGCCTCTGCCGCGAGCAGCACGTCGCGGTCGTGCTCGTCAGCCACGACCCGATGGCAGCGCTGTATGCCGATCGGGTGTTCGCGCTACGCGACGGCCGACTCTCAGACCACGAGACCGATCAGCTGCACGCGCCGGGCCAGCTTCCGCTGAGCGGTTAGGAACCACGCCACCGTGAAGCTGTCCAACGCGCTACGCCTCTACCGCGTGCGCCTGCGCGCGCGGCTCGTGCAGGAGTGCTTCGCGGTGCTCGGGATCGCCGCCGGCGTCGCGCTGCTGTTCGCCTCGCAAGTCTCCAACGCGAGCCTGCAGAGCTCCGTAGCGCAGCTCTCGCGCGGGATCGTCGGCAACGCCACGCTGCAACTGCTCGCACGCGACCCCCACGGCTTTCCCGCTAGCACGCTGCGCCAGGTGCGCGCGCTTCCCGGCGTGCGCGTCGCGGCGCCGCTGCTCGAAAGCGGCGCGAACGCGATCGGTCCGCGCGGCAGCGAGTCGGTCCAGCTCGTCGGCGCCGACGCCAGCCTGAAGCGCCTCGGCGGCGTGCTCGTGCGCCGCACCGAGCTCGCGCCGTTCGGCGACATCGGCGCGGTCGTGCTGCCCGCGCCGCTCGCGCACACCATCGGCGTGACCAAGTTCGGCCAGGACGTCACGCTCCAGCTCGGCGGATACACCGTCACCGCGCCGCTCTACTCGCAGCTGTACAAGCGCCAGATCGGGCCGCTGATCGCGAGCCCGGTCGCGATCGCGCCGCTGTCGTTCGTGCAAGAGCTGACACACCTGCACGCGCGCGTGAGTCGCATCCTCGTGCAACCAGCCGCCGGCGCGCAAGCGCAGGTGCGCACGGCGCTGGACACGCTCGCCGCGGGTCGCCTGAACGTCGAGCCTGCCGACTACGACGAGCAGCTGTTCGCGAAAGCCTCCGCTGCCAACAACCAGTCGACCGCGCTGTTCTCGGTGATCAGCGCGCTGGTGGGATTCCTGTTCGCGTTCAACGCGATGCTGCTCACCGTTCCGCAACGCCGCCGGCTGATCGCCGATCTGCGCCGCGACGGGTACACACCGCGCACCGTGATCGCGGTGCTGATGCTCGACGCGGTCGCGCTGGGAGTCGTGGGGTGTGCGCTGGGGCTGGCGCTGGGGGAGGAGCTGTCGATCCACCTGTTCCACTCTGACCCGGCCTTTCTCTCGCTGGCGTTCGCGATCGGCTCAGAGCGCGCCGTCAGCTGGCAGACGATCGCAATTGCCACCGGCGGCGGGATGCTCGCCGCGAGCGTCGCGGTGCTGAGCCCGCTGCGCGACATCCTCTCGCGCGACCCGCTCGCCGCGATCAACCCGCGCGAGGGCTTCGGCAGCGCGCGCGCCGGCAGCCGGCGCGCCCTCGCTGGCCTGGTCTGCCTGATCGGCGCCACCGCGATCCTGCTGGCCACGCCGCAAGCGGCGATCCCCGGGATGGTGCTGCTCGTCGCCGCGCTGCTGCTGGAGCTGCCGCTCGCGCTCAGCGCCACGCTCGCGCTCGTCAGGCGGCTGGCTCGCATGATCACGAGCGCCACGCCGCACGTCGCCGCGATGGAGTTGAGCGCGGCGCGCGCACGCGCGATCGCGATCGCCGCCACCGGTGCGATCGCGGTATTCGGCAGCGTCGCGATCCATGGCGCGCACGACGATCTGCTGACGGGGCTCGACCGCGCGGCGGCCGATACGAACGCGTTCACCGACGTCTGGGTGTCGCCAGCCGGCTCGTACAACCTGTTGAAGACAGCCCCGTTCGCACCGCGCCAGCAGGCCGAGCTCGAACGTCTCCCGGGCGTGCGCGCCGTCGGCCTGTACCGCAGCGGGCTGCTCGACTACGGCGCGCGCAGGGTGCTCGTGATCGCCCCGCCCCGCCGTGCCATCCCGCTGCTGCCGACCGCGCAGCTCGTGCGCGGTGACGCGCGCCAAGCCACCGCGCGCGTGCGCGCCGGCGGCTGGCTGGTGCTCTCGCAAGCGCTCGCCGACGAGCACCACCTGCACATCGGTCAGGCGTTCACGCTGCCGACACCCGCGCCGAGCACGTTCCGGCTCGCGGCGCTGTCGAACAACCTCGGCTGGGCGCCGGGCGCGATCATGATGAACGCGGACGACTACGCACGCGCGTGGGGCAGCACGGACGCGAGCGCATACAACGTGCTGCTCACCCCCGGCGTCGCTCCAATCCAGGGCGTCCGTGCGATCGAACACGCGCTCGGGCCCGATTCGGGTCTCGCTGTGCAGAGCGCCGACCGGCATGCCGGCGAGCAGCGCGCGCTCAGTCGCGTCGCGCTCGCGCGTCTCAGCCAGATCGCGACGCTGATCCTGCTGGTCGCGGTGCTCGCGATGGCCGCCGCGATGGGAGCGATGGTCTGGCAGCGCCGCCCGCGCCTGGCCAAGCTCAAGCTCGAAGGGCTGCCGCGCGCCGAGCTGTGGCGCACGATCCTGCTCGAAAGCGTGCTGCTGCTCTGCGTCGGCTGCCTGACCGGCGCCAGCTTCGGCCTCTATGGCCAGCAGCTCGCCGATCGCGCGCTCGTCAGCGTGGTGAACTTCCCCGTCGTCTATTCCGTCACGGCGCTGAACGCGCTCGAGAGCCTCGTGCTGGTGGTCGGCGCCGCGCTCGCGCTGCTCGCGCTTCCGAGCTACTTCGCCGCGTCCGTGCCGGCCGCGCTCGCGCTTGAAGACTGACGTGCGAATCTACTAGGGTGAGCGCCGAGATCACTCCTCGCCCGTACAGACAGGGCGCACGGGCGCAGGCGGCGCAGCGCACCCGTGCAGCGCTGCTCGAAGCGGCGGACGAGGAGTTCTATGAAGGTCGCTGGCAGTCGACTTCGCTGACCGTGCTCGCGAAGCGCGCGGGTGTCACCAAGCAGACGCTACTGCGTCACTTCGGCTCCAAGGAGGAGCTGCTGCTGCAGGCGCTCGTGCAGAACGCCGGGAAAGTGCTCGACGAACGCTGGAGCGCTCCCAGCGGCGACATCGGCGGGGTGGTCGAGAACCTGCTCGCGCATTACGAAAGCTGGGGCGAGCGCTCGATGCGCATGGGCGCCGGGCAGGGCGGCCCGCGTGTGCTCGCCGAGATCGCGCGCGTCGCGCGCCAGGTTCACTACAACTGGGTCGAGTTCGCGTTCGCTCCGCAGCTGAAAGGCCTGCGCGGTAGGGCGCGCGCGCGCCGCCGCGCCGCGCTGATCGCGCTCTGCGACGTGCAGACCTGGTGGGTGCTATCGCACGACCTCGCGCTCCCGCGGGCAGAGGTGCACCGGATTCTGGTCGAACTGATCGAAGGGCTAGTCGCTGAGCCCAAGTGACGTCGACGAGCCCAAGTGACTGGCGGCCCGCAGCCTGCGCTACGCGCCCGTCAGGCCAGCGACGGTGAGCTCGGTCTCGATCGCGCGCCGCAGCGCCTGCAGCGCGCCGGCGCGGGCGCGGAGCTTGGTCGCGGCGTGTGCCGTGGGATCGAGCTCGGCGAGCTCGGCGGCCGCTTCGAGGCTCGTCGCGCGCAGCTCATCCGCTGTCACGACCCGGTCGAGGAAGCCCGCGGCCACCGCCTCCGACGGACTGTAGATCGTGGCGTTGACGACGCTGCGATCGAAGTGGGCCGGGTGCAGGCGCTGGCGCGCGAGCTCGATCGCAAACCACGGCACGGTCAGGCCGATCTTGACCTCGTTCAGGCCGATCTGAAAAGCACCCGCGGTTCCGATCCGCAGGTCCGCGGCCAGCAGTGGGAACGTCCCGGCTGCGATCGCGTGGCCGGTACACGCCACGATCACCGGCGTGGGGAACGCCATGATCCGCTCGGACAGCGTCGCTCCGAGTGTCAGCATCTCCAGCAGCGGCTCGACCCCCGCGCTGAAGCCCTTGATGTCGAACCCCGCGGAGAAGCGGTTCTTCCGGCCGCTCAGCACGACGACCGCCTGGTCGCGCTCGGCCTGATCGAACGCCGCGTGGATCGCCTGCAGCATCGGGATCGAGAACGCATTGACCTTGCCGTCGTCAAGCGTGATCGTCGCCGTGCGTCCGTCGAGTTCGTATGTCGCGAGTTCGCTGATCGTCATCGTGATCGTCATCTCCTGCCGGGTCAGTGGGTCCGAGTAGTCCTCCCCATATCGTAACGCCGTTACGATATGATGGAAGCGTGCCCAGGGCGAAGCAGCGGACTCCACAGCTGCACGACCACGTGCTGTCAGTAGCCGTGGACCTGCTCGCGTCAGAAGGAGTGGCCGGATTCACCGCCAGACGCGTCGCCCGTGAGTCGCACACGTCCACGCCTGCGGTGTACGAGCTGTTCGGCGACAAAGCCGGCCTCGTGCGGGAGGTGTTCTTCGAGGGGTTCCGGCTGCTGCGCTACCGGCTCGACACGCTCGGAAACTCCGGCGACCCGCGCGCCGACCTGATCCGGCTCGTCGAGCTCTATCGCAGCTTCGTGATCGAGAACTCGGTGCTCGCCCAGGTGATGTTCTCGCGCCCGTTCAGCGACTTCGACCCGGCCTTGTCCGACCTCGCGGCGAGCAGCTCCGTGCGCGTCTTCGTCGTCGAGCGTGTGCGGCGCTGCACCACCGCCGGGCTGCTCCACGGCGACGAGACAGACATCGCACACGCGCTTGTCGCGCTCATCCAGGGGCTCGCCGACGCGGAGAACGCCCAACGGCTCGGCAGCACCCGCAAGTCGATCGACCGTCGCTGGTCGTTGGCCGTGAACGCGCTGCTCGACGGTCTCAGCCGGTAGCGATGCGATGCAGCGCGATCGCCGCGGTGTCGTCGGCGTGTGCGGTCGTCTGAAACTCGTCGAGCCTGCGCGTCAGCGCGTCGAGTACCTCGACAGCCGTTCGCTCGCCGAGCTGCTCGAGCGTGTCGCACAGCCGCTGCAGCCCGAAGCGCCCGCCGCCCTTGCCGCGCGCGTCGGTGATTCCGTCCGTGTACGCCACCAGCGTGCTGCCCTCCTCCAGCCACAGTGTGAAGTCCCGCCAGCGCACGTCCGCGAACGCTCCCAGCAGCGGCCCGTGCTCGCCCACCTCCCTGACCTCGCGCGGCGTGAGGTACAGGGGGAGGGGGTGACCCCCGATCGCGAGCGTCGCCCGCTCGCCGTCGAGGCGCACGCACAGCGCGGTGCACACCGACAGCTGTGGGCGCTTCTTGAGCGTGTCGTTGACGAACGCCAGCAGCCGCGCGGGACTCGACTCGAACTCCGATGCGGTGCGCACCGTGTGGCGTACGAGCGCGGTCAACGCCGCCGCCTCGACGCCCTTGCCGGTGACGTCGCCGACGATCACCATCCAGCTGTCGCCGACCGGCCACACGTCATAGAAGTCGCCGCCCACCAGCGTCGCTTCGACCGCCGGCACGTAGATGCTCGCGAGCTCATACCCCGGCACCTGCGGCAGCTGCTCGGGCAGCAGGCTCTGCTGCAGCGTGCGCGCGATCGACGAGCGCTCGCTGTAGAGCCGCGAGTTCTCGATCGCCACCGCGGCGCGCGCCCCGATCTGCTCGGCCAAGCCCAGGTCGACCTGATCGAGTACCCGTTCGGACTCGGAGCTGACGAGCGTCATCGCGCCGAGGATGCTGTCACCGAGTCGCAACGCCACGATCAGCACGGATCTGAATCCCACCGCGTTCAGCAGCTGCAGATGGCGCTCATCGACTGCGGCCTGGGTGAGCATTTCCCCGGAGATCTCGGGGTAGAGCACCGATTCGCCCGTGTGCAGCACGCGGCCGAGGCCTTCCTCGGGGTCGAGCCGCTCCGGCATGTAAGCGCGCAGCGCCTCGGCGACGCTGAGCTGCTGTGGGTCGACATGTGCCACCGCGACTCCGCGGTGGTCGGTGTGCTCGTCGATCAGATCTACGGCGCACCAGTCGGCGATCGTTGGAACCGCGAGCTCGGCGACGTTGCGCAGCGTCTGCTCGTAGTCGAGCGACGACGCGAGCACGTCGCTCGCCTGCGCGAGAAACGCGCTCGCGAGCTCCGAGCGCTTCTGCTCGGTCACGTCCTCGATGATCGTGATCGTCGCCTCTACCTCTCCGTGCTCGTCCTGCAGCGGCGCGGCCTTCAACAGGTTCCAGCGCTGCACGCCGCTCGCACGGTTAACCGTGCGGATCAGCAGCGGCTCGGCCGGCTCGCCGCGCAGGATCCGCACCGAGGGGATGTCATCCATCGCGATCTCGCGCCCATCCGCGTCGCGCACGATGTAGTCGCTCATGATCGACGCCGGCGCCGTCTCGCGCAGCTCCTCCCAGGACTCGAACCCGAGATGCTCGAGCGCCGCGCGATTCGCATACAGGAAGCGGTGCTCGCGGTCGCGGATCGTCACCGGGTCGGTGAGCGACCCGACGATGGCGTCGAAGCGCTGCTCGCTGCCGCGCAGCGCCTCGCGCAGCTCATCGACCAGCCGCTCGTGCTCCTGCTCCTGCTCCTGTCCCTGCTCGCGCTCCGCTGGATTTGAGGCCATCGACCTCATTATCCGAGATTTCAGCCGGATGTCTGCGGCTCGAGCACGAACAGCTCGCACGCGATGTCGGAGTTGGTGTCGATGCCGCTGACAAAGCTGCGCACGCGCCTGCCGATGCTGCGCTCGACAGCGTCGGTGAACTCACCGGCCGACGCGTACTGCAGGAAAATGCGCATGTCGCGCAGCCGCTGGTGCTCGCCCATGCCCTGCAGGTTCTTCTCAGCCGGGGTGAACGTGTTCTCGAGCACGCACACGACGATGTCGGGCCCGGCGAAGTGGGAGCGGACCTTCGTCGGTCCGCGCCCGAACTGGTCCTTGTAGATGCGCACGATCTCACGCGAGAGCAGCGCAAGCGGACGGCTGCCGTCATGCTCGCTCAAACCCTCGGTCGTGGGAGCCTCGCTGCTGATCATATGTTCTCCTGGTCAGTTGGGAGTGAGTGCCTCACGCGACGTACGCCCAGCGTACGTGCTCACCCGTGTTAGCGGCGCGCGGGGTCAACAGGTGCGCACACCCGGTCAGTTCGAGGATTCGGCACACCGGCGCGGAAGCGCCGACGATCGCGAACAGCGCGCCGGCGCGGTCGGACTCCTCGAAGGCGCCGAGCAACAGCCGTACGCCGGACACGTCCATGAAGTCGAGCTCGCTGAGATCGACCGAGATCTCCCGCCATCCGTCCAGCCTGAGCGCGTTGAGCTCGCGCCGCACAGGCTCGACCGACGCGAGATCCAGCTCGCCGCGGATGATCACGCATAAGCGCTCGCGATCGGGCTGCAGCTCGAGATGGCAGCCGAGTACGGGCAGGATCACTGCAGCGTCTCCCGACTAGCTCGGCGGGCGTCTCTAGCTCTCATCGTCTGCGGTCTCCTGGGCACGGCCGAATCCAGATGGATTGCCGTACGCCGAACCCGCAAAAGGACCGCCGCCCAACATCACTACGCAGTCTGCCGCTGCCCGTCCGAGCTTCGACAGAGTCGGTCGCGGATGATATCCCTGAGGAGCTTTCTTTACAAACACGGGAAGCTCTCTCAGGACATCTTCGAGACTCGAGTCGGGTGGAGTGGGGTGGAGCATGGCGACTGACGGTGCGAGCAAGCTGCGCAAGTACCAGTCCAAACGGGACTTCGCCCGCAGCCCCGAGCCCAAGGGCAAGGTCATGAAAGGCGAAGCGCGCGCACGAGCGCGCTTCGTCGTGCACGAGCACCACGCGCGCCGGCTGCACTGGGATCTGCGCCTGGAGCACGACGGCGTGCTGCTGTCGTGGGCGATTCCGAATGGCATCCCGTACGAGAAGACCCAGAACCGCAAGGCGATCCACGTGGAGGACCACCCGCTCTCCTATCTCGACTTCAAGGGGGAGATACCGGAGGGCAGCTACGGCGCTGGCAGCGTGCTGATCTGGGACAGCGGCGAGTACGACTGCGAAAAGCTGCGCGAGGACGAGGTGATCGTCGTCTTCCACGGCGAGCGCCTGCGCGGGCGCTACGCGCTGTTCCGCACTGGCGGCGAGGAGCAGGACTGGATGATCCACCGCATGGACCCGCCCGAGCCCGGCCGCGAGCCGATGCCCGAGCACCTGCCGGCGATGCTCGCCGACCCCGGCCGCCTGCCGGAGCCGGAGGATGGCTGGGCGTTCGAGATCAAGTGGGACGGCGTGCGCGCGCTCGCGTACGCCCGCCCCGGGCGCCTGCACCTGGAGAGCCGCAACCTCAACGACATCAGCGACCGCTACCCCGAGCTGCGCCCGCTCGGACGCCAGCTCGGGATGCGCGAAGCCGTGCTCGACGGCGAGATCGTCGCGTTCGACGCGCACGGCGCGCCGAGCTTCGAGCTGCTGCAGCAGCGCATGCACCTGACCTCCGAGCGCACGATCCGCCGGCTCGCCAAGGACGCGCCCGTCACGTATGTGATCTTCGATCTGCTCTACCTCGACGGGCGCGTCACGATGGGCCTCCCCTACGGCGAGCGCCGCGAGCTGCTGCAGCAGCTCGAGCTGAGCGGCCCCGCCTGGCAGACGCCCGCATACCACCGCGGCAGCGGGCGCGAGCTGCTGGCGGTCACTGCTGAGCACCACCTGGAGGGAGTGATCGCCAAGCGCCTGGACTCCACCTACCGCCCGGGCGAGCGCAGCGCCGCTTGGACGAAAGTCAAGAACACCGGCCGCCAGGAGCTTGTGATCGGCGGCTGGCTGTCAGGCAAGGGCCGGCGCGAGGGCCAGCTCGGGGCGCTGCTGATGGGCTACTACGAGGAGCACGGCGGTCGACAGGCGCTCCGCTATGCGGGGCGTGTCGGCACCGGCTTCGACGACCACGAGCTCGAGCGGCTCGGTGGCAAGCTCGCCGCGCGCAAGCGCGCTTCGAGCCCATTCGGAAAATACGGCGTGCAACCGCCGCGCGACGCGCATTTCGTCACCCCCAACCTGGTCGCCGAGATCGAGTTCTCGCACTGGACGCGCGACCGCATCCTGCGTCACTCCTCCTACAAGGGCCTGCGCTCGGACAAGCCCGCGGAGGAAATCCGCATGGAGACATCGGCCGTGGCTGACGCATCGAAGTCAACAGGCCCCTCGACCGAAGCCGCCGCGCGCTCGACCGAATTCGGCGCGCCCTCGACCGCGGCCGGCGAGTCCCAGCGCCCGTATCGAGTCGTGCACGAAACCAAGCGCCATGCGGAGATCGAAGTGCAGGGGCGCACGCTGCGCCTGTCCAACCGCTCGAAGGTGCTCTACCCACAGACCGGCTTCACCAAGGGCGAGCTGATCGACTACTACGCCGCGGTCGCGCCGGTGCTGCTGCCGCACCTCGCGGATCACCCACTGACGCTCAAGCGCTACCCCGACGGCGTCGACGCTCCGTACTTCTACGAGAAGCGCTGCCCCGACCACCGGCCGGACTGGGTGCAAACCACCGCCGTCTGGAGCGACCGTCAGGAGGAGCGGATCGACTACTGCCTCGCCAACGACCTGCCGACGCTGATCTGGCTCGCGAACCTCGCCGACGTCGAGCTGCACCCGAGCCTCTCCAAGGCACGTGACGTCGACGTGCCGAGCGCGATCGTGTTCGACCTCGACCCGGGCGAGCCCGCCGGCGTGAAGGAATGCTGCCGCGTCGCGCTGGCGCTGAGGGAGCTGTTCGACGCGCTCGGCCTCGTCGCGGTCGTGAAGACCTCGGGCTCGAAAGGCCTGCAGGTAAACGTGCCGCTCAACACGCCCGTGTCATATGAGCAGACCAAGCCGTTCGCGCGCGCCGTCGCGCAGCTGCTCGAGCGCAACCACCCGAAGCTCGCGATCTCACGCATGACCAAGGATCTGCGCCCTGGCAAGGTGCTGATCGACTGGAGTCAGAACGACCCGCACAAGACCACCGTGTGCGTGTACTCGCTGCGCGCACGCGAGCGCCCGCTGGTGTCCACGCCGTTGACCTGGGAAGAGGTCGAGCGGGGGTCCCGCAGCCGCCGGCGGGAGCTGGAGCTGAGCGTTGAGCCGCGCGCGCTGCTGGAGCGCGTCGAGCGCGACGGCGACCTGCACGCCGCACTGGTGGGGATGACCCAGACGTTGCCCGATCTGCTGGGTTGAACACGCGCGCGAGCTGCCCCACGTATGAGGCGCGCCAACCCTCAACCTCAGGTTGAGGGTTGACAGAGCTGGTGGTTTATGTTTATCGTCGCAGGTGTCAGTGGTGCTCGTGGGTCGGGTGCCGCGTACTGATGGATCGGGTTGTGGGGATCGTCTGGTTTGGATGTCCTTCAGCGCTGAGCTTGGGTTTAGGTGGGAGAGGGCGGGTCAGATTATGGGAGCTTTGGTTCGCGTGCATCGGGTTGCTGAGGGCGTGTCGGGTGTCGGTGGGGCTGATCGCCGGGCGGTAGCTAAATACGTCGGCAACACTGCTGTCGACGGCGCTGGTGGTGGCTGTGTGGTTTTGGGTGGTTGTTCTCTGGGGGCCAGGGGGCAGTTGCTCTCTGGCTCGGGTTTACGAGGAGGGAGCAGGGTTTTGCTGGCTACTGGGTCTTTGCGCACGGATCGCCGGGCGCGCTATTTGAGTGGCGTTCGTCGCGGTGCGACGTTGCTGCTTGCCGTCGTCGCTGCCTGCTGCGCGTTGGTCTCGTCTGCGTCTGCGACCACTGGCCATGCTTTCCTTGACAACTTCGGCTCCGGGGCGAGTGCTTTTGGTGGGGGTGGCCCGGCTGGTGTGGCGGTTCGCCAGTCCAGCGGCGATGTGTACGCCACCGATCCCGGCCATCTTGATCCAGGCGACGGCACGACGCCGGCTCCACGTGTGCAGATCTTTGATGCCGCGGGTGTTTCCCAGGGCGAGTTCCTTATCGACGCGGGTACTTACAGCTCCCCTGGCGCGGTCGCGATTGGTCCGGTGGGCGCGAGTGACGTTGTGTATGTGGGCGCGGTCAATACGGCGGCGAGCAGCGGCGCGGTGCTGAGGTATGACACGGCGGGTGTCGCCGGCACACCGTTGACTGCTGGTCCTGGGAGTACGTTCGCGAACCCGGTTGTGTTGGCGGTCGATCCGGTTGACGGCACGGTGTATGCCAGCGCGGTCGCTACCGGCGGTGCGCCTGTGATCGAGAAGTTCAACAGCGCGGGTGTCTTTCAGGCATCGTTTGACGGCTCCAGTGGTGCGCCGGGTGGCGTGGCGCTTGCGGCTGTGTCGGGTCTCGCGATCGACGGGGCCGATCGTCTCTACGTGTCTGATGGGGCGAAGGTGTATCGCTATAGCGCGGCTGGCGCGTATCAGTTGACTGTCGACGATCCGAGCGCTGATGGTTTCCCTGTGCGGGGGATCGCGGCGGACGCGAACTCGAATGAGGTCTATGTCAACGAGCCCAACGACAATGGGTTCACCGGGCGGGTCAGGGTGTTCAGTGCTGCTGGTGTGCAGACCCAGCAGGCGTTCACGACTCCCTCCTTCGGCTTCATCGTCGCGCTGGCCATCAACGACTCGAGCAAGATGGCCTACCTCGGCGATACGAACAATCAGGCCGGCGCACGCTTCGCGGCATTCGTGGGGCCGACGGTCACTACCACCACGGGGTCCACGATCGATCCGAGCAGCGAGACGCTGCACGGCACGATCAACCCGCAGGGCATCGCCGGGACCACCGCTCACTTCGAGTACGGCCCTGACACCAACTACGGCTCGCTCACGCCGGACATCGACCCCGGCAGCGGTAGCGCTGCCGTCCCGGTGACCGATACGGCCAGCGGCTTGCTGCCTAACTCGGTCTATCACTTCCGTGTGGTCGGTGTGAACGGCAGCGGCACTATCTTTGGCTCTGACAGCACTTTCACGACTGCGCCTGCTGCGCCATTGGTGGACGGCTCGCCGCCGTTCGCCAGCGCGATCACCCCCAACGGCGCGGCGCTGAACGGCACGGTCGATGCGCAGGGCAGCGACACGAGCTACCACTTCGAATATGGGGTGGACACGAGCTATGGGTCGGTCACGACGCCTGACGGCGGCCCGCTCTCGGGGCAAGGCGCCCAGCCGGCCAGCTCACCGGTCACAGGGCTGCAGCCGAACACCACGTACCACTTCCGCATCGTTGCTGATAACGGGACGGGCGGCCCACAGGCCGGGGCTGACCAGATATTCATCACCGCCCCGGCGGCGGCAGCGGGCGCCACCGACATCACGACTGTGAGGGCTCTCCTGACGGGCACGGTCAACCCGCACGGCAGCCCGGCGACCTACCACTTCGAGTACACGAGCGTCACGCCGTCGCCCGTCGTGGGGACGACTGCTGAGGCCGACGCGGGTACGGACAACGCCGACACGCCGGTGACGGCGAGCAGCGGCTCGTTGGCGCCGGGGACGACTTATACCGTTCACGTAGTCCTGACGGACACGGGCACGGGCGTGACGACGACCGGTGTTGACGGCACGTTCACGACCGACCCGGCGCCGACGGCGGCGACCGGTGCGGTTACCGGTGTGATGCCCAGCGCCGCGACGTTCGCGGGCTCGTATGACACGCATGGGCATAGCGGGAGTTACCAGTTCGTCGTCGGCTCGAGTACCAGCTCGTATCTCGCTACGACTGATCCGGTGGCTGTCTCGGGTGCTGGGACGGCCTCTGGCTCGCTGGGCAGCTTGCCGGCTGGTCAGACGTACAAGGTGCGTTTGTCGGTGACGAGTGACGGCGCGACGGTGTTGGGTGACGTGGTGACGTTCTCCACGCCCGCTGAGCCCGTGACGCCCCCGCCGCCGCCGTCCTCGGCGGTGGCTCCGGTCAGCCCCTATGGCTGCCATGCGCCGCACCTGAATGCAGTCGATACCCATCCCAAGGTCGGGAGCACGGTCACGGTCACCGGTACGGATCTCGGCGTCGGTGGCACCGTCGCTCTCGGCAACGGCACGGTGGACGTGACGGGATGGACCGCAACGGGGTTCTCGCTGGTCATTCCGGATGGCGCGACCGGAACGCTGCCCTTGACCGTCAACTGCGGGAACGTCTCGAACACCGTCGGCGTGGCGATCTTCCAGGATCCAGGCAACGGCCAGGGGTCGAGTAACGGTCTCTCGATCAAGAGCAAGGTGAAGTCAACGACCGCGACCCTCTCGGTGAAGGTACCCGGCCCCGGCAAGCTGCAGACCAGCTCCAGCCACACCACCTCGACCACCAAGACCGTCACCAACGCGTCGACCGCGAAGTGCACGGTCCGACTCAACAAGGCCGGCAAGAAGGCCCTGGCGAAGGCGAAGAGCCGCAAGCTCAAAGTCACCATCCGCGTCCGCTACACCCCCACCGGCGGCACCCCAATCACCGACACCAAGACCGTCACCTACACCCGAAAGGCGGCGCACTGATGCGCCGCCCCCGGCTACCGAAGCCAATGGCCATCCCCTTAGCTTGACACGAGATATGTTTGTGTTTATGGTTGTTCGTGTTGTGGTGTCCCGGGGTTGGGGCGCTGGGTACTGATAGATCGGGTTTGTGGGGTTCTGGCCTTCTTGGGTCGGCCTTTCAGCGCTGAGTTGGTTTGGAGTGGGAGAGGGCTGGGTCGGATTATGGGAGCTGTGGTTCGCGTGTATTGGGTTGCTGAGAGCGTGTCGGGTGTCGTTGGGCCGGTGGGTCCTGCGGTAACTAGATGCGTCAGCAGAGCTGACGCATC
>DATINL010000035.1:0-6397 GCA_035474295.1 Solirubrobacteraceae bacterium | reverse complement strand
ACGTATCGCACGTTGCGTGCGTTGTATGTGATCGTGGAGCACCCGGGTGCGAGTAACCGGGAGGTTGGTGATGGTGCGGGGATAGCGGATCAGGGGCAGGCCTCGAAGCTGCTCGCGCGGCTGGAGACGCTGGGGTTGATCGAGAACACGGGTGAGGGCCACACCAAGGGCGCGACGAATGCGTGGCAGCTCACGGCGAGGGGTGCTGAGGTCCACGGTGGGTTGCAGACGCACGCTGAGCGGTAGACGCCAGGGTCAGGTGCCGCGGTGCGGCTCTCGAGCCCGAGAATCATCGCGAGCGCTTGCTCGTCCAGGAGAGGCCGTTCGATCCCCTCACGGATCTCTTCCATGAGCGCACAGATAGGATCGATTCGTGACGGTTGTGCGGGTGCTGCGAGTCTTCACCGACGTCGATGGCGGGGCGGGCAACCTGCTGGGCGTGGTGCGCGACGCCGGTGGCATCGGCCGCACCAGCCGCCAGGCGATCGCCGCTGAGCTTGGCTACAGCGAGACGGTGTTCGTCGATGATGAGACACGCGTTCAGATCTTCACCCCGGCCGCCGAGCTCCCGTTCGCCGGGCATCCGCTGGTTGGGTGCGCGTGGCTGTTGCGCTGGCCTGTGTTGCACGTGGCTGCTGGCGCGGTGCGAGCGCGTGTTGCGGGCAGCCGCGCGTGGGTGCTCGCGCGAGCGGAGTGGTCGCCGCGGTTCGAGTGCCGCCAACTCGATACCCCGGCGGCGGTCGATGAGCTCATGCCGCCGGCGGCGGGCAACGTGCAGGTGTGGGCGTGGCAGGACGAGGCGCGCGGCAGGATCCGCGCGCGCGTGTTCGCGCCTGAGTTCGGGATCGAGGAGGATCCGGCGACGGGTTCGGCGGCGATGGTGCTGTGTGCTGCGCTCAACCGGCCGATCACGATCGACCAGGGGCCGGGCTGCAGGATCGAGGCGCGGCCGCTGCGGGACGGCTGGGTCGAGCTCGGCGGGAGTGTCGCTAACGATGGTGAGCATGAGATGTAGCGCCCCCGAGTGGGGCGCTCGCGCGTACGCATCTCCGTGTCCCTCGATGGGTTCGTGGCACATCGCATCAAAATAGTGCCGTCTTGGGATGGAGCTCTTGATTAAAGATGGTGCTGCGCGCGCGCACGTACGCGCGCGCAGCACCATCGAAATTGATTGACCACACTCCGCGCTCCCCGCCGGGAGAGTCGGGCGGCGCCAGTCAGACGACGGCGAGGAAATCGACGATCGACTGCTTGAAACGGGGGTCGCCGAGCACCTCGATGTGGTTGCCCGTGAGCATCTGAAGCGTCGCGCCGGGGATCGCATCGACAAGCACCTCGGGGCGGATCGCCAGCGGGTCAGCCGCCCCGGCGAGGAGCAGCGTGGGTGCTGTGATGTGCTGCAGCTCGAACGCGCCGCGGTACACCGATGTGGCCTGGGCGGCGAGTGCCAGCCGGTCGGCGCCGACAGCGTCGGCGAGCATCCGGAAGGAGGCGGCTTCCGGCGGCATCGCGTCAGCGGGGTCCTCGGCCGTGAGGGCAGCGATGATCGCGTCGTTGGGCACCACGCGGCGGTCGACGCCGCCGCATTCGATCACCCCGGAGCCGACGCCGCCGATCACCAGCCGACGCACACGCGTGTCGGCGCCGGCGAGCAGCAGTGAGACGATCGCTCCCATCGAGTACCCGACGAGGTCGATCGCAGGCGCGTCGATCACGTCCAGCAGGACGGCAAGATCACGCGCCATGCGATCCTCGCCATAACACGCGGGGTCGTGCGGCTTCTGTGACTGCCCGTGGCCTCTGGCGTCAGGCGCCACCACCGTGCGCCCGGCTTCCAGCAGCGCTTCCACCACGCTCGTGGCCACCCAGTTGGCGTTGGCGTCGGCGACGAACCCATGATGCAGTACCACCGGCGGGAGCGCGGAGGGCTCGCCCCATTCCTGGTAGGCGATCTCCAGGTCGTCCCACGTGTGGAAGCTCTTCAAGTCATCACGTCCCTGGGTGGCTGGGGAGAAGCGAGGCGAGTATAAATGGACGGCGTCCTACCGCGGTAGGATCGACTTGTGGCAAGTCAGAAGCGGTCCATCTCCTTCGACGAGTCGGTGCTCCATGAGATTGAGCAGCGTCTTGCCCGGTCCGGTGGGAGCTTGTCCCGGTTCGTCAACGCGGCAGTGCTGCGCGAGCTTCGCGTCGGGCGCGGGCTTCAGCTGCTTGCTGAGGACGATGCGCAGTTCGGTGCAGCGCCGGCTGACACGCGTGCTCAGGTGCTCGCGGAAGGGTCGGCCTGACGCTCGACGAGGGTGAGTTGATCGCGTACGAGCGCGGCGAAGCGCGTGTACGGGAGATCCTCGCGATTGCTTACGGGCGCGGCCTGGTGCCGACGATCCCGGCCATCGCGCTGGCCGAGGTATGGCGGGGAGACGCCAGGGATGCGCGCGTGGCTCGCCTGATCAAGGCGTGCGTCGTCGAGCCCGTGAATGAGAGCCTTGCGCACATGGCCGGCTCTCTAGGCCGGAGCGTCTCGGGGGCGGAGACGATCGATGCGTGCATCGCGGCCGGCGTTCTCGAGCGCCACGATGCGGTGCCACCTCAGACGCTGCTGACATGCGGGCGCTCTTGGGGCCTGGGTTCACGATATTGACCGTGTGACGCGTCGGGAGGATTGCGGGCGGCGCGCGCATAGTCGGCTGCTCGAACCCAGGCTGTGCGAGAGTCTGCGGGAGATGGCGATCGACGTCTGGATACAGCACCCAACGCTGCGGTTCCTCGATCACGAGATGTTCGCGTCGCTGCGGCGCTGGACCGGGCAGCAGACGCCGGCGCAGGAGCTGCCGATCGAGGCGACTGTCGCCGCGCTGGATGCGGGCGGAGTCGAGTTCGCGCTGCTGAGCGCGTGGCAGTCACCGCGCGAAGGCGCGCTGATCTCGAACGACGAGGTGGCCGGGTGGGTGCAGGCGCACCCCGACTGCTTCGGTGGGCTCGCGGCGGTTGATCTCGACAAGCCGATGGAGGGCGTGCGCGAGCTGCGCCGCTGCGTCGGCGAGCTCGGGTTCAGGGGGCTGCGGATGCTGCCGTGGATGTGGAACGCGCCGCCAACCGACCGGCGCTTTTACCCGCTGTACGCGGCGTGCGTGGAGCTGGGCGTGCCGTTCTGCACCCAGGTGGGGCACACCGGGCCGCTGCAGCCGTCCGAGCCGGGTCGGCCGATCCCGTACATCGACCAGGTGGCGATCGACTTCCCCGAGCTGGTGATCGTCGGCGGGCACATCGGGTATCCGTGGACCGAGGAGATGATCGCGTGCGCGCGCAAGCACGAGCACGTGTACATCGATACATCGGCGTACACGAGCAGGCGCATCCCGCCGGAGCTGGTGAGCTATATGAAGACGCGCAGCGGGCGCCACAAGGTGCTGTACGGGAGCAACTACCCGATGATCTCCCCCCAGAAGGCGCTGGAGGAGCTGGATACGCTCGGGCTCGACGACGAGGTGCGGGAGCTCTACCTGACCGACAACGCGCGACGGGTGTTCGATCTGCCCGCCTGAAACGCTCGCTGGATCGTCTCGCTAGCGCGAAGAGCGCTAGCTGTGGCGAGACGAGCTGTTCGCGCCCCGCTTCTCCGGGATGAAAACCGACGGAGAAACCGGCGGAATGCCCTGAGAAGGAGGAGCAGGCGACGGTGGCGGTGATTTTGGTGTTGGATTGGATGCCATCAGGGCTTCAGAGTAGCGCGAGGGCCCAACGCTGCGAACCCGTCAGCGGGCGCCACTATGACTGCCGCGCGCTGGCGCCGGCGCAGCAGAGCTATCTCCTGCAAGCCCCCCAGATGCAGGCGTTCGCGGTGGGACCATCGGGACGCGCGACGGGTGTTCGATCTGCCGGACGCGAGCTGACTAGCCTGCATGCGGGAGAGCAAACGGCTGCAGCCAGCTTGCGCGCTGCGGGAAGTCAGACGTGCAGAACGCCGGCTGGAAGCAGCTGCTCGAAAGTCCGGGTCTCGAAGTAGCTGGAGTGGGTGCGCTTGATCGTCTCTATTGAGTCAGCGCTCAGGAGCACCACGTCGACTTCAGAACTGTCGCGGGCGTCCTGCTCGAGCTGCTCGTATGCATCCATCGCCGCGTCATAGTCCTCGCCGAAGTCCTGCACATCGGCATGGGCGGCCTTGATGTCGTATTTGATGAGGAAGTGCTTGATATCTGAGCCCATGCTGCTCCTACTGCTCGCGAGGCAGGATGCTTCTTATGATGGCATAGCGCGTGTTGAGGGTTGTGACCAGCTCGTCCGGAAGCAGCTCATCCCGATCGAGATAGGCAAACGCCTCTGACATGGCAACGTAGTAGTCGTGTATGTCGGTTGCGCCTGCGCCGAACTTGAGGCCGACTCCGATCTGCCGGCCGTCGTCCTCGACTTGGTTCGCCCATGCATCTTGGCGGATCGTGCGCAACTGGACTTCGATCGCGTAGTCGTCGCGGCGAACGATCAAGTGCAGCGCTCGATAGCCCGACGGCTTGGGGTTCGCGATGTAGTCTCTGATTCTGACCACAGTCCAGGTCTTGCGTAGACGACGGCTGACCGCATAGACATGCGTCAGGCTGGGAAGAAGTGCGCGGACCCCGCCGATATCGTGGAACTGAGTGACTTCCATCGTGGGCTCACGAGTGAGCTTGTCGATGATCGTGTTGCGCCGCTTCAGTCGTTGGGTCACGTCGGTTCGCCCGTTGACCAGGCCGCCCTCTTTGGCGACGTGGTAGCGCAGGCCGGCTGCGACGCTCGAGAGCGGGCGGGCGTGCAGGCTACGCCACCACGTGATCGCATAGAAGGCATCAACTACCTTCCACGGTCCTAACGCCTCAATGGCGTCCGTGGTGGGCCCCGGCATCGTCATCAGCTCTCGGGCGAGCTTGCCGGCTCGGTTGACTTCGCCCTTTGTGAAGGACATCCCGGCTGCGGGCTTGAATGGGTCAACACGCCGTGGGCTCATGCTCGGAAGGCTAAAGGGGTAAGCGCGACGACAGCAGCCGCATGGCACTATCTCCAGAGCAAGGCGTAAAGTCTGAGTCTCCGAACGATGTGCGGCAGGACTCCATGATCCGCCGACTGCGCGCAAGGGCTGCGCAAGGCGACGGACGACTCTGATCTGATGATCGGGCACGCTGCTCCCGCTGTAACTGCCGCGGCGCTCGCCCCGGCGCAGCAGAGCTACCTCCTGCAGGCGCGCCAGATGCAGGCGTTGTCGTTCGCGGTGCACATCCCGCTGGTGTGCTTTGGGATCGCGTTCCCGCTGATGATCGTGATCGTCGAATGCGTGTATCTGCGCACGGGGGACGAGCTGTATCGCACGCTCGCGCGGCGCTGGACGCGGATCATGGCGGCGCTGTTCGCGGTGGGGGTGATCACCGGGACGATCCTGAGCTTCGAGATGGGGTTGCTGTGGCCGAACTTCACGGCGACGTTCGGGGGCGTGTTCGGACTCGGGTTCGCGATCGAGGGGTTTTCATTCTTCATGGAGGCGATCTTCATCGGGGTCTACATATATGGATGGGAGCGGCTGTCGCCGCGCGCGCACGTTCTCAGTGCTGTCCCGATTGTGATCGCAGGGTTCACAGGGTCGCTGACAGTCATCGCGGTCAACGCGTGGATGCAGCACCCCGGCGGGTTTCAGATCGTGAGCGGGCACGTGATGAACGTGCACCCACTGACGGCGCTGTTCGCCAACGGGTTCCTGTGGCACGAGCTGGTGCATATGTACATAGCGGGGTACATCGTCACCGGGTTCCTGCTGGCGGGGGCGTATGCGGTCGGGAGGTTGCGCGGGCGCTGGGGCCGGTACGAGCGCGTGGCGCTGACGATTCCGCTGACGATCGCTGCGCTGGCGGCGCCGGCGCAGCTCGTGGTGGGCGACTGGGCGGCGCGCACGGTGGCGAAGGAGCAGCCGCTGAAGCTGGCGGCGATCGAGGGGCTGCAGCACACCACGCGCGGCGCGCCTGAGCACCTGCTGGGGTGGTACTCAGGCGGGCGCATCGAGTTTGGCGTGAAGATCCCGAAGCTGCTTTCACTGCTCGCGTTTCACGATCCGGATGCGACCGTGCAGGGGCTCGATGTGGCGCCGGCGAGGCTGCGCCCGCCGATCAACATCGAGCGTGTGTCGTTTCAGTTGATGGTGGGCATCGGCACGATGCTGGCGCTGCTCGGAGTGATCGTGCTGGTGGTGCGGGTGCGACGCCGCCGGTTGCCGCAGGGGCGCTGGTTCTACCGGGTACTCGTGCTCGCCGGGCCGGCGAGCGTGGTGGCGCTGATCAGCGGCTGGGTGGTGACGGAGGTGGGACGCCAGCCATGGGTGGTGTACAAGGTGATGCCGACGGCGCAGGCGGTGACGGGGGCAAAGGGGATCCCGATC
>DATINL010000034.1:0-61855 GCA_035474295.1 Solirubrobacteraceae bacterium | reverse complement strand
CGCGTCTGGGCCAACAGCACCACCCGCGACCGCGCCCTGGCATCCTTCATCCGCTTCTACAACCGCCAACGACCACACTCAGCCGCAGGCGGCCGAGCCCCCATCACCCGCGTTCACTAAGTCCGCGAGCAGGACAGCTAGCCGGCGGCTGAGCCGGATTGGCGCAGCAGCGCGCCGGTGGTGCCTTCGAGGATCTTGCGCCATGCGCTGACCTGTTCCTGCTCGGCGTCGAAGTGCTCCACCACTTTGCGCACGCGCGTCGCGGAGATCTGGATCCCGTGGCGCTCCCAGATCTCCTTGTAGTGCTCGTACTGGCCCAGCAGGTGGTAGGTCACCGACTGGAACCCGTGGCGTGCGATGTCGATGCGCGAGGTGAAGTTCATCATCGACGTCTGGAACATCAGCTCGTCGGTCGGCTCGGGTTCGATCAGCACGATGTCGACGCCGGGGTAGCGCTCCTCCCAGCGACGCGCCATCTCGTGCAAGCGCTGGTGGGCGACCAGCTTGAACGCCTGGTAGCCGATCTGCGGGAACCCCATGTCCGACACGCGCCGCGAGCGCGATCCGCGCAGCGTGCGCACCTGCTTCTCGAAGTCGTTGACGAACGGCACGATCGGGTTGATCACGATCACGAGCTTGGCGCCTGCTTCGACGGCGATGTCGAGGTTGGTGGTGGATACGATGCCGCCGTCGATCAGCTCGCGGCCTTTGATCGCCACCGGCGCGTACACCATCGGCAGCGCGCCGGATGCGCGCACGGCAGTGGAGATCGGCACGTCGTCGAACCCTTTCGCGCCGAACACGATCCGCTCGCACGTATCGAGGTCGGTAGCGGTCAAATACAGTTCGCGCTCGAGCTTGCGGAAGTCGTCGGTGCGGTCGGGGTCGCTGAGCACCTTGTGCAGGTACGTTTCGATCCCGCTGCCGGTGTAGGCGCCGGAGGGCAGCATCTCCGCCAGACCCAGCGCGAGATCCATCAGCGACACTTGCCCGAGCTGAGACACGAGCTGGCGCCCCAGCGACGCGAGCCGCAGCGGCAGCATCGTGCTCTTGCGCACGAGTTCGCCGACGTTGGGGCGCAGCAGGTCGCCGACGTCGATGTCGCGGAACGGCAGCGGCCCCTGGCGCGTGACCACGCGCATCATCTCCTCCGGCGTGACGCCGTTGGCGCACAGCGAAGCGATGAACGCGCCCGCAGAGGTGCCGACGTACACGTCGAACTGGTTGATCGTGCGGTTGACCGACAGCAGGTCGAGCGCGCGCAGCGCGCCGATCTCATACACGCCGCCGGTGAACCCACCACCGCCGAGCACCAGCGCGGTCTTGTGGCGCTGCGGCCGGCGCGCACGCCGAGCACCAGCCGCGCCACGCGCGGCTGGTCGGCTGGCCCGGGAGCCCGATAAGGATGCTGAGCTGTTCCTGGCCGTCGGTTCCAGCTTGACAACTCTGCCCATGCTCTATTGATTGTACGGTCGCGTGCCCCGGTACCGTTTCTCACCGCTCGCAGCGCTGCTGTGCGCGGCCCTGATCTGCGCCCCGCCGGCGGCTGCCGGCGCATCCACCAGCCCCGCTGCGCTGCGTGCGCAGCTGCTGCGCACGATGCGGATCGCAGGGCCGTCGTCATACGCGTACGTGTACGACATCAGCGCCAAGCGCTCGCTGTACTCGCGTAACCCTGACCGCACGGCGCCGCCAGCGTCGGTGGAGAAGCTCTACACGTCCACTGCCGCGTTGATGCGCCTCGGGCCGAACGCCCATCTGGGCACGGTCGTGCTGGGCGACGGGTCGCTGGACTCCGACGGCGTGTGGCACGGCGACATCTACCTGCGCGGCGGCGGCGACCCGACGTTCGGCTCCCAGGCGTTCATCCGCGCCAACTACGGCACCGGCGCCACCGTCACCGGCCTCGCCCAGCAGCTCCAGGCACGCGGGATCGTGCGCGTCCACGGGCAGATCGTCGGGGACGAATCCTTCCTCGACTCGCTGCGCGGCGGGCCTCGCACTGGGTTCGCGCTCGACAGTGACATGGAAGGCACGCTCAGCGCGCTGGCGTTCAACCGCGGCGAGACGGGCGCCGCCGGCGGCTTGCACGCCCCCGCTGCTTACGCAGCCCTGCAGCTGCTGCACGCGCTGCGCGCGCGACACATCCCTGTCAGCAACGGCGTGGCCACCGGCGCGGCGCCGGCCGGCGCACAGCAGCTCGCGCAGGCCCAGTCGCCGACGATCTCCACGTTGCTCGGGCTGATGGACCGCCCATCCGACAACTTCTTCGCGGAGCTGCTCGTCAAGGACATCGGCGCGGTTGCCGGCGGCTCGGGCACCACCACCGCCGGCGCGGCCGTCGTGCGCCAGACGCTCGCTCATTTCGGCATCCACCCGAACGTCGTCGACGGGTCGGGGCTCTCACGCGGCGACCGCACGAGCCCACGCGCGGTCGTGACGCTGCTGAGCGCGCTCACCGGCACGACGCTGGGCGACACGCTGCGGGGCGCGCTGCCAGTCGCGGGTCGCACCGGCACGCTCGCGTTCCGCATGCGCCACACCACCGCCACCGGGCGCTGCCAGGCGAAGACGGGCACGCTCAACGGCGTGTCCAACCTCGCCGGCTGGTGCCAGGCGACGGGCGGCCACACGATCGCGTTCTGCTTCCTGCTGAACGGCATCAGCGAATCCACCGCGCATCTGCTGCAAGACAACATGGCGATAACCATCTCAGGCTATGACGACGGTACTCCAGCGCCGGTGCCCGGGATCACGCCGCCCTCGCCGACCGGCTGAGGGAGTGAAGCAAAAAAAGATGGTGCTGCGCGCGCGTACGTGCGCGCGCGCAGCACCATCAAAAAAAGCGAGTCACACCCTCCGCCTTTAGATTCACGAGCAGTCGATGACACGCCGCGTGGGGCCCCGACGGCAGATCACCCCACCGCAACCAGCGACGCAACTCAGGCGGCTGACCTGGCTTCAATCTCCGCCAGACTCGCCGAGCAGCTCGCGCAGCTGCTGCTCGTCGAGCACGCGCACGTACAGGCGCTTGGCCTTCTCGAGCTTCGACCCGGCGCTCTCGCCCGCCACGAGGAAATCCGTCTTCTTCGACACGGACCCGGTGACGCGCCCGCCGGCGGCCATGATCCGCTCGGTTGCCTGCTCGCGCGACCAGTTCGGCAGCGTGCCGGTGATCACGAGCGTCTTGTCCGCCAGCGGGCCCTCAGATGGAGCGGGGCCCTGCTCGTGGAAGCGCAGCCCGAGCGAGCGCAGATCTGTGATCAGCGCACGCATGCGCGCGTCGTCGAGCTGCTCGCCGATGACCTCCGCCATCTTCTCGCCGACGCCGGGTGTCTCCGCCAGCTTCTCCCTGGTGGCGAGCTGCAGCGCGTCGATGCCGCGGAAACGCTGCGCCAGGTTACGGCCGATCACCTCCCCCACCTCCTCGATCCCGAGCGCGAACAGCACGCGCGCGAACGAGCGCTCCTTCGACGCCTGGATCGCTCCGATCAGGTTGCGCGCCGACACCTCGGCGTAGCCCTCCAGCTCGACGAGCTGCTGCTCGGTGAGCCTGTAGAAGTCAGCAGCGGTGCGCACCAGGCCGTGCTGCTGCAGCAGCGCGGCCTGCTTCTCGCCGAGCCCGTCGATGTCCATCGCGCCGCGCGAGACGAAGTGCTTGAGCAGCTGCCAGGCACGCTCGGGGCAGTCGCGGTTGGGGCATTTGCTGAACACCGCTTCCTTGGCCTTGACAACGGGTGTGTCGCAGTACGGGCAGCGCGCCGGCGGGCGCGTCACCGGCGGGCGCCGCTCGTGCTCGACGACGTGCGGCGCGGGCGAGACGACCTGCGGGATCACGTCGCCGGCGCGCAGCACGATCACGTCCTCCCCAGCGCGGATGTCCTTGCGCACGATGTCTTCTTCGTTGTGCAGTGTGGCCAGCTTGATCACCACCCCGCCGACGGCCACCGGCGCGAGCACCGCGTAGGGGCGCAGGTCGCCGTATTTGCCGATGTTCCACATCACCTGCTCGAGCTTCGTGACGGCGGTCGACGGCGGGAACTTCCACGCGATCGCCCAGCGCGGCTCGCGCCCGATCGACCCGAGGCGGCGTTGGGTCTCCAGATCGGCGACCTTCACGACCACTCCGTCGATCTCGAAGTCGAGTTCGCCGCGGCGCGCCTGCCAGTCCAGGCACTGCGCGATCACCTCGTCCTCGCTGGCGAGCAGCTTCACGTCGGGGTTGACCGGGAAGCGGTGCTCGCCCAGCCACTGCAGCGCCTGCCAGTGCGTCTTGAACGACAGCCCCTCGGTGACGCCCACCTGGTAGGCCCACAGCGACAGCGGGCGCTCGGCGGCAAGCGCCGGGTCGAGCTGGCGCACCGTGCCGGCAGCCGAGTTGCGCGGGTTCATGAACGTCGACAGCCCGGCCTCGGCGCGGCGCTCGTTGAGCGCGGTGAAATCCGCGAGCGACATATAGATCTCGCCGCGCACCTCCAGCAGCGGCGGGGCGTCCTCGACACGCAGCTGCACCGAGCCGATCGTGCGCAGGTTGTGGGTCACGTCCTCACCGAGCTCGCCGTTGCCGCGCGTCACGCCGCGCACCAGCAGGCCGTCGCGGTAGATCAGGCTGATCGCCAAGCCGTCGATCTTCGGCTCCACGACGAACTTGAAGCGCGGGTTGGCGATGCCTTCGCGGGATAGACGAGTGCGCATGCGCTCGATCCACGCGCGCAGCTCCTCCTCTGAGCGGGCGTTGTCGAGCGACAGCATCGGCTCCAGGTGCTCGACCTTCTCGAGCTTGCCGACCGGCTCCCCCCCCACCCGCTGCGTGGGCGAGTCCGGCGTCAGCAGCTCGGGATATTCGGCTTCTAGCTTGCGCAGCTCGTCCAGCAGCGCGTCGTACACGTCGTCGCCGACCTCGGGGTCGTCGAGCACGTAGTAGCGGTGTCCGTGGTGCTCGAGCTCGCGCCGCAGCTGCTCCACACGCGCGCGTGTCTGCTTCGACGGCTTGGGAGCGCTCACGGAGCCTTGACCGCAGTCAGCAACCCTTCCAGGTCGAAGCTGCGTAGCGCCTCCAGGCCCGGGTGGTCGGTCAGATCGAAGTGGATCGGGGTGACCGCGACGTAGCCGGCCGCGACCGCTGCGAGATCGGTGCCGGGCTCGTCGTGGAAACCGGGGTCGGCGCCATAGATCCAGTAGCGCCGGCGCGCCGGCGGACCTTGCTCCTCGTGGTCGAGCTTGAGCTCGTCGCGGTAGATGCGCTTGCCGAGCTTGGTCACGTGCACGCCGGCGGGCTCGCCCGCGGGAACGTTTACGTTGAGCAGCGTCTTGGCCGGCAGTGGGTGCTCTTCCAGGCGTTCCACCAGGCGCGCGACGAAGTTCGCGGCGACGTCGAACTCGAAGCCGCCGTGGTAGTGGTAGTCGAGCGCCCGGGCGCGCGACTGCTGGGATACGGCGATCCCGGGCAGCCCCAGCACGAGTGCTTCGAGCGCGGCGGCGACGGTGCCGGAGTAGGTGATGTCGTCGCCGAGGTTGGCGCCGTGGTTGATCCCCGACACGACCACGTCGGCGTCGAACCCGTCGATCACACCCAGGCGGGCGAGGCGCACGCAGTCGACCGGCGTGCCGTCGGTGGCATAGCCGACAGTGCCGTCGGGGAAGGTGACTTCTTCCACCCACAGCGGGCGGCGCGTGGTGATCGAGCGCGCCATCGCCGAGCGGTTGCCGTCGGGGGCGATCACGGCCAGCCGCACACCCGGCAGCCCGAC
This sequence comes from Solirubrobacteraceae bacterium, assembly GCA_035474295.1. Taxonomy (GTDB): domain Bacteria; phylum Actinomycetota; class Thermoleophilia; order Solirubrobacterales; family Solirubrobacteraceae; genus Palsa-744. Next base: position 56,105 of record DATINL010000034.1, on the reverse strand, counting down.
CAGGGCGGCGCGCAGCGCCTGCAGCCCTTCCGCTTCGATCCCGTCGTCGTTTGTCAGCAGCACGTTCAGCATTGCTCTACTCCAGCATAGGGGCCGCGACGGCCTGTAGTGATCTGTGTCACCTGACGTCCGGGTAGGACGCCGATAGGAGCGTCAATCCGTGCGCTGGCACGGTAGGGCCGGCCTCATTTCGCGGTCGGCCGTCGAGCAACTGGGCGAAGTCCTCGAGCGAGCGCACGCCCAGCCCAACTTCGAGCATCGTGCCGACAAGCACACGATTCATGTGGCGCAGGAACGCGTTCGCTTCGATCAAGAACTCGAGCAGGTCGCCATCGTTCTCACCGTGCCACTCGGCGCGCAGCACGTTGCGGTCGAAGCGCAGGTGCTCGGTCTCAGTCGGGGTGAACGCGGTGAAATCGTGATCGCCGAGCAGCACGGCAGCGGCGGTGCGCAGTGCGGCGCGGTCGAGCGCGCGCGGGTGCCACAGCGCGCGCCGGCGCTCGAACACGCTGCGGGTGCGGCGCATGAGCAGGCGGTAACTGTAGGTCCTGCTGATGGCGTCGTGGCGTGCGTCGAAGCCGGCGGGAGCGGGCTCTGAGCTGAGCACCGCGATGTCGTCGGGCAGCAGACCGTTCAACCGCAGCGGGTCGACGGCTTCGTGCGCATAGCTGGCGACCTGACCGCGTGCGTGTACGCCGCTGTCGGTGCGCCCGGCGACGCTGACGCCCAGCGGGCCGCCGTCACGCGCTTGCTCGCCGAGGATCGTGCGGAGCGCGCGCTCGAGCTCCTCCTGCACCGTGCGTTTCCCCGGCTGGCGAGCCCAGCCGGCGAAGCCGGTGCCGTCGTACTCGAGCGTGAGCTTGGTGACCAGCGCTCAGTCAGACGAGCTCGAGGTACACCATCTCGGTCGCGTCGGAGCGACGCGGACCGAGCTTGAGGATGCGCGTGTACCCACCGGGCCGCTCGGCGTAGCGGGGGGCGACTTCCTCGAACAGCTTGTATACGGCGAACTTGTCCTGCGCGAGCGCCGAGAGGGCCTGTCGGCGCGCGTGCAGATCTCCGCGCTTGGCGAGCGTGATCAGCTTCTCGATCTCCGGCTTGACCGCCTTGGCTTTCGCCTCGGAGGTCTTGATCCGCTCGTGCTCGATGATCTCCTTGGAGAGGTTCATCAACAGCGCCTTGCGGTGCGCGGAGTCGCGGCTGAGCTTGTGTCTGTTCTTCTTGTGGCGCATGCGAGGAGGAGAGTCTAGTCCGCTCAGTCCTGGCGCAGGTTCAGGCCGCGCGCGTGCAGTGTCTCGATCACTTCGTCGATCGACTTCTTACCGAAGTTCGGGATCGCGTTGAGCTCGTTCTCGGACTTGGAGATCAGGTCACCGACGGTCTGGATGCCGGCGCGCTTGAGGCAGTTGTACGAACGCACGCCGAGCTCGAGCTCCTCGATCAGGATGCCCCACTCCTCGCCCTGCAGCGCCGCGGGGGCGCTGCCGCCGGGGACTGCCAGGCCGTGGGCGTCGAGCTGTCCGCCGGGACCGGCGCGCAGCTCCTGGATGCGGTCGGCGTCGGTGAAGATCGCCAGCTGTGAGATCAGCAGCTCGGCGGCTTCGCGCAGCGCCGCCTGCGGCTCGATCGAGCCGTCGGTCTCGATGTCCAGTGTGAGCTTGTCGAAGTCCGTCTTCTGGCCGACACGCGCCTGCTCGACGGCGTACGCGACCCGGCGCACGGGCGAGAAGATCGAGTCGATCGGGATCACGCCAATCGGCTGGTCGGCGGATTTGTTCTCCTCCGCCGGGCGGTAGCCGCGGCCACGGCCGATCGTCATGTACAGCTCGAGCTTGGTTTTCTTCTCGAGCGTCGCGACGTGCACTTCGGGGTTGAGGATCTCAACGCCGGCCGGCAGGTCGATGTCCTTGGCGGTGATGTCACCCGGTCCGGTGACGACCAGCGGCGCTTCCACCTCGGTCGCGTCCGAGTGCATGCGGCAGACGACGCCCTTGAGGTTGAGCACGATGTCTGTCACGTCTTCCTTGACGCCCTGAATCGTGGAGAACTCGTGGGCGACGCCCTCGATGCGCACGCTCGTCACGGCAGCGCCTGCCAGCGAGGAGAGCAGCACACGGCGCAGCGAGTTCCCGAAGGTGTAGCCGAATCCGCGGTCGAGCGGCTCGATTGTGAACGTGCCACGGTTCTGCTCCACGGACTCGCTTGTGATCCGGGGGATTTGGAAGTCGAGCATCAGGGTCCTAACGTCGTTTGGTCTATCGCAGGCGTCCTGACCGGACGCCGGCTCTGGCGCGCCCGCCGCCTGGGAGCGGCTGGGCGCTGACGAATCTCTTACTTCGAGTACAGCTCGACGATGAGCTGTTCCTGCACCGGGGCGGCGACTTCGCGTCGCTCCGGCTTGCGCAGCACCTTGGCCGAGAGAGAATCATGGTCAGCCTGGAGCCACGCGGGGATCTGCCCGGTCAACTCAGTTGCGTCGCGCACGACTTGCGTGGCCGCCGTGTCCGCTTTGATCGCGATCACTTCGCCAGGGCGCACCTGATAGCTCGGGATGTTCACGCGGCGGCCGTTGACGGTCCAGTGGCCGTGGCGGATCAGCTGGCGCGCCTGACGGCGCGACGCGGCGAAGCCCAGGCGCACGAGCACGTTGTCCAGGCGGCATTCCAGCAGCGCGAGCAGGTTCTCGCCGGTGATGCCCGGCTGGCGCGAAGCTTTCTCGTAGTAGCCGTGGAACTGCTTCTCGAGCACGCCGTAGTAGCGGCGCGCTTTCTGCTTCTCACGCAGCTGCACGCGGTACTCGCTCTGCTTCTGACGCCCGCGGCCGTGCTCGCCCGGCGGGTAGGAGCGGCGCTCGACGCCGCACTTGTCGGTCAGGCAGCGCTCGCCCTTGAGGAACAGCTTCTGCCCCTCGCGCCGGCACTGCTTGCACTGCGGACTTGTATCTCTGGCCATTGACTCTGCTCTTCGATCGAATTGAAGTCGTTACACGCGCCGGCGCTTGCGCGGGCGGCAGCCGTTGTGAGCCTGGGGGGTGACGTCCTTGACGCCGGTGACCTCGAGGCCGGCGGCCTGCAGCGAGCGGATCGCTGTTTCGCGCCCGGAGCCCGGGCCCTTGACGTAGACCTCGACCTTCTGCAGTCCCTGCTCGATGCCTTTGCGGGCCGCCGCGTCGGCGGTCACCTGCGCGGCGAACGGGGTCGACTTGCGCGACCCCTTGAAGCCCGCACCGCCGGCTGACTCCCAGGCGATGACGTTGCCCTGGGTGTCTGTCAGCGAGACGATCGTGTTGTTGAAGGAAGTCTTGATGTGCGCCTGGCCGATGGGGATGTTCTTCTTCGGCTTGCGCCGTCCGCGAGCGGGTCGCTTGGGAGCGGGCATCAGCTGGGTGTTTTTTCAGAGTTGAGCACGATCACTTCTTGCCGACCTTCTTCTTACCGGCGACCTGCATGCGCTTGGGACCCTTGCGGGTGCGCGCGTTGGTCTTCGTCTTCTGGCCGCGCACGGGCAGTCCGCGGCGGTGGCGCATGCCGCGGTAGCACGCGATCTCCTGCAGCCGCTTGATGTCCTGCGAGCGCTCGCGGCGAAGATCGCCCTCGACCGTGATCGAGCGATCGATCGCGTCGCGCAGCTTGGAGACCTCGTCCTCGGTGAGGTCGCGCACGTACGTCTCGGGGCTGACCCCGACTTCGCTCAAGATCTTGTTGGACGTGGAGCGGCCGATGCCGTAGATGTACGTCAGGCCGATCTCCGAGCGCTTGTTCAGGGGCAGGTTGACCCCAGCGATACGTGCCATGCGCCCGCCCTAGCCCTGGCGCTGCTTGTGGCGCTTGTTCTGGCAGATCACGAGCACCGCGCCGTGGCGGCGGATGATCTTGCACTTCTCGCACATCGGCTTGACCGACGGTCTTACCTTCATGATCCCTTTCGGATGGTCCCGGGCGACTGGCTCTGGCTGCCGGGACGGCTGCCGCTACCTAGTCGTGGAGATGCTCGCAGCGCGAAACGAGTCGCAGCGAGCAGCGCTCCAGATCCTAGCAACTTCACGCATCGCTCCGCATTCCCGTGCGCGGGCCGCCCGGCCGGGCGCACGGTCGCTTACGCAACCTGCTCATCGGCGACCGGTTCGACCACGGATGAGCGCTGCGGCAGGTGCCATGGCGTCAGCACGCGCGGGCCGGCGGCGGTGACAGCCACGGTGAACTCGAAGTGCGCCGCGAGCGAGCTGTCCTGGGAGAAGATCGCCCAGCCGTCGCCGGCGACGCGCACCGCCGGGCGCCCGGCGGTGGTCATCGGTTCGATCGCGATCACCATGCCTTCCTCCAACAGCGGGCCTTTGCCCGGCTTGCCGTAGTTGGGCACTTGCGGGTCCTCGTGCATGTTCTGGCCGACGCCGTGGCCGACCAGCGAGCGCACGACCGACAGTCCGGCGCTTTCGGCGACCTGCTGCACCGCGTGGCCGATGTCGCCGATGCGGTTGCCCGGGCGACACTGCTCCACGGCGGCGAGCAGCGACGCTTTGGTCGCGCTCAGCAGGTTCTCCGCCTCATCTGAGATCGCTCCGACGGGGAACGTGCGCGCGGCGTCGGCGACCCAGCCGTCGAGCGTGACGCCGACGTCGAGCGAGATGATGTCGCCGCGATCGAGGCGATAGCGGCCGGGGATGCCATGCACGATCATCTCGTTCGGCGACGCGCAGATCGAGCCGGGGAAGCCGCGAAAGCCCTTGAACGTCGGCACGGCGCCGCGGCCGCGGATGAAGCGCTCGGCGACGGCGTCGAGTTCTTCGGTGCGCACGCCCGGCCGGATCGTGCGTTCCAGCAGATCCAGGGTGTCGACGAGGATCGCACCGGCAGCGGCCATCTGCTCGATCTGGGCTGGGGTCTTCTTTACAATCACTGATCCAGCTTAGCTCCAGCGCGCTAGAGCTTCTCCTCTAAGCGCAGCGTGGCGAGCGTTGCGCGAACGTGGTCGTGAACCTCGTCGGCGGGGCGCTGACCGTCGAAGCGGCGCAGCAGTCCGACTTCCTCGTAGTAGTCGATCAGCGGGGCGGTCTGCTGGTGGTAGACCTCCAGGCGCCGGCGGATCGTGGCTTCTTCGTCGTCGTCGCGCTGGATCAGGCGCGAGCCGTCCTGGTCGCAGATGCCGTCGTGCTTGGGCGGGTCGAACTCGACGTGGTAGACGTGGCCGCTCTTCAGGCACACGCGCCGGCCGGCGAGCCGGCGCACGACTTCGTCGTCGGGCACCTCGATCAGCAGCGCCGCGAGCAGGCGACGGTCGAGTTCGCCGAGCGCCGCGCCGAGCGCGTCGGCTTGCAGCTCGTTGCGCGGGAACCCGTCGAGCAGGAACCCGTCGCGCGCGTCGTCGGCGCCGATGCGCTCGATCAGCATGCCGATGATCACCTCGTCGGGCACCAGCTCGCCGGCTTTCATGTAGCGCTGGGCTTCGAGCCCGAGCTGGGTGCCCGCGGATACCTGCACGCGCAGCATGTCGCCGGTGGAGATGTGCGCCAGCCCGAAGTCAGCGCGCAGACAGTCCGCTTGCGTGCCTTTGCCAGCACCAGGCGGACCGAGCAGGATCAGGTTCAACTCGGACACGTCCGAGGCAGCCTACCTGGTGGGGGTTATTTGAGGAAACCCTCGTAGCTGCGCATCATCAGCTGCGCTTCGAGCTGCTTCATGGTGTCGAGCGCGACGCCGATGACGATCAGGATCGAGGTGCCGCCGAAGTAGAAGTTCGCGTGCGTGCGCGCGATCAGGATCGTCGGCAGCGCTGCCACGGCGGCCAGGAACAGCGCGCCGGGGAACGTCAGGCGCGCGAGGATCCGGTCGAGGAACTCGGCGGTCGGTCGGCCCGGGCGCACGCCGGGGATGAACCCGCCGAACTTCTTGAGGTTGTCCGCCTGGTCGACGGGGTTGAACGTGACGGCGGTGTAGAAGTACGTGAACACCACGATGAAGATCGACTCGCCGACGACGTAGTGCCAGCCGTTGGGGGTGAAGAACGTCGAGATGCTGTGCGCCCAATTGGTGTGGATCAGCTGGCCGACGGTCGGGGGGAACGCCATGATGCTGGCGGCGAAGATCACCGGGATCACGCCGGCCATGTTGACGCGCAGCGGCAGGTAGGTCTGGCCGCCTTCGGTCATGCGCCGGCCGACGACGCGCCGGGCGTACTGCACCGGGATCCGGCGCTGGCCTTCCTGCACGAACACGATCGAGCTGACCGCGGCGAGCACGATGAACGGCATCATCACCTTGAACACCTGATCCTGGCTGGTCCACCACGCTTGGATGCCGGACGGCAGGCGCGCGACGATCGACGCGAAGATCATCAGCGAGATGCCGTTGCCGATGCCTTTCTGTGTGATCAGCTCGCCCATCCACATCAGCAGCACGCAGCCGGCGGTCAGGCAGACCACGATCAGGAAGATGTGCGGGGCGTCGAACTTCGACACCACCGACTGGCCGGCGGATGCTTGCAGCGAGTGGAACAGGAATACGTAGCCGATCGACTGGGCGAACGCCAGGCCGACGGTCAGGTAGCGGGTGTATTGCGTGATGCGCGCCTGTCCGACTTCGCCTTCCTTGGAGAGCTTCTCCAGGGAAGGCACCACGACCTGCAGCAGCTGCAGGATGATCGAGGCGGTGATGTACGGCATGATGCCGAGCGCGAACAGCGCGATCCGCGACAGCCCGCCGCCTGAGAAGAGGTTCAGGAAGCCGAGGATGTTGGAGCCGCCGAACTGCTTCTGGATGTCGTTGACCGCATCCAGGTTGACGCCGGGCACGGGGATGTGCGAGCCCAGGCGGTAGAACAGCAGGATCACCGCCGTGAAGGCGAGCTTCTTGCGGATGTCCGCGACTTTGAATGCGTTGAGGATCGTGAAGAGCATGGTGTCGGGGCGCGGCGCACCGGCACCCAGCCGATCCAGCGCGAACGTCGATTCTAGCTTTCAGTCACACCCGGTGCGCGGGGGGAGCCGAAAATCGGCTGAGTTGGGCGCCACCGCGGACGATCTCCGCGGCGAGCAGCGTCTACTCGGACGCTGTAGCGGGTTGCGCGGGCGGCGAGTCAGCCTGTGCGCCGGGACGCTCGACGACGACCACGCATGTGCCGCCGGCAGCTTCGATGCGTTCGCACGCGGTTTTGCTGAAGCCGTGGGCGTGTACTGTCAGCGCTTTGCTGAGTTCGCCTTTGGCGAGCAGCTTCACGGGGATGTTCTTGCGCGTGCCGAGGCCCTTGGCCTTGAGCAGCTCGATCGTGACTTCCGTGCCGGCGTCGAAGCGGGCTTCCAGATCTGACAGGTTGACCGGCTGCGTGTGCGTGCGGAAGGGCTCGAACGGCATCGACTTCTTCATGTGCGGGCCGCGCAGCTTGCGCATGCGCATGTGAATCGGCATCTGGCCGCCTTCGAAGCGCGCACGGCTCTTGGAGCCCGAGCGTGACCCGTAGCCCTTCTGCCCGCGCCCCGAGGTTTTGCCCATGCCCGAGCCTTCGCCGCGACCGACGCGCTTGCGCGGCTTGCGGCTGCCGGGGGCGGGGCTGAGGTTGTGCAGTCCGATGCGCTCTTCGGCGACCTGCTCGTCGGGGCTCATTTGGCGCTCCTGCGCTTGGTGGCCTTGGAGAAGCCGACTTCGGGGTCGACTTCGATCAGGTGGCGCACCGCGTGCAGCATGCCGCGCGACTGCGGCGTGTCTCCGACTTCGACCGAATGACCGATGCGGCGCAGGCCGAGTGAGCGCAGCGTGTCGAGCTGACGCTTGTCGGCGCCGTTGGCCGAACGGCGCTGGGTCACTTTCAGCGCGCTCATCAGGCTGAGTTCTCCTGCGCGGCGGCTTCGGGCTCGGAGGCAGCAGCTTCACCATCGGCGGGCGGTGCTGGCGTCTCGGCGGCGGGGTCCGGCGCGGCGGCGGCAGGCGCGTCAGGACTAGGTGCGGTGTCGGCTGCGGGAGCTGCGGCCTCCTCAGCGGCGGCGCTGTCCGTGGATTCCGCGGGGGGCGCGCCGTCGAGCGTGCCGTTGGCGGTGGGCTTGTCCGTCAGGCCGAGCACCTGGTTGATCGTGAGCCCACGCAGCTTGGCCACCTCTTCTGGTGTGCGCAGCGAGCGCAGCCCGGCGACGGTCGCCTTGACGAGGTTGATCGGGTTCTGCGTGCCCAGGCTCTTGGAGAGGATGTCGTGGATGCCGGCGAGCTCGAGTACGGCGCGCACGCCACCGCCGGCGATCACACCGGTACCGGGGGACGCGGGCTTCAGCAGTACACGCCCGGCGCCGAAGATGCCGGTCGTCTGGTGCGTGATGGTGCTGCCGTGCTTGGGCACGCGGAACAGGTCTTTCTTGGCGCGCTCGACGCCCTTCTGGATGGCGAGCGGCACTTCGTTGGCTTTGCCGTAGCCGATCCCGACGATCTCGCGCTCGTCGCCGACGACGACCAGTGCGGTGAATGAGAAGCGACGTCCGCCCTTGACCACCTTGGCGACGCGGTTGATCTCCACGACGCGTTCTTGGAGGTCGAGGCCGGCTGAGCTGACTGAGCGATCTGATGAGGACATAAGTGGAAGTTGTGAGGGTAGCGGGAGGAAGGGGCTTAGACGGTGATGCCGGCTTCGCGGATCGATTCGGCAAAGGCGCGCACGTGGCCGTGATAGCGGTATCCACCACGATCGAACACGGCTTCTGAGATGCCGGCTGCCTTGGCGCGCTCGGCCAGCAGCGTGCCGGAGCGCTGGGTGCGCTCGGCTATGGAGAGTGTGCGCAGCTCGGGCTCGTACCAGTTGACCGCGGCGAGCGTGCGTCCGGATGTGTCGTCGATCAGCTGTGCGCTGAGCCCGCGATTGGAGCGGAACACGGAGATCCGGGGACGGCTGGTCGTGCCAGACACCTTCGCGCGTACGCGGCGGCGGCGCTTGAGCCGGCGATCACCCTTCGTGATGATGCTCATGCGCGCTTACCGACCTTGCGAGCGACATATTCGCCTTCGTAGCGAATGCCCTTGCCTTTGTACGGCTCGGGCGGGCGCTGCTTGCGGATGATCGCGGCGGTCTCGCCGACGAGCTGCTTGGAGATGCCCTTCACGACGATGCGCGTCGGCTGGGGCACTTCGAACTCGATACCGTCGGGCGCTGGGATCGGCACGGGGTGTGAGTACCCGACGGCCAACTCGAGGTTCTTGCCTTTGAGCTGGGCGCGATACCCGACGCCCTGGATCTCCAGGCGCTTCTCGTAGCCGTCGGTCACGCCTTGGACCATGTTGGCCACCAACGAGCGGGTGAGCCCGTGCAGCGCACGGTGCTCGCCGCGGTCGGTCGGGCGCGTGACGACGAGCTGGTCGCCATCCTGGGTGACTTCGATGTCGCGCGAGATGCGCTCCATCAACTCGCCCTTGGGGCCGTTGACGCGCACCGATTCGGGCTCGATCGCCACGGTGACGCCGGAAGGCACTGAGATCGGCTGTCGGCCAATACGAGACATCGCTGTGAGCCTCCTACCAGACCTGCGCCAGGACTTCGCCGCCGACGCCAGCGGTGCGTGCGTCGTGGCCGGTCATAACGCCGTGGGAAGTGGAGACGATCGAGGTGCCCATGCCGCCGAGCACCCTGGGGATGCGGCGCGAGTCGACGTACGTGCGCCGTCCGGGGCGCGAGACGCGCTTGAGCCCGGAGATCGCGGAGCGGCGGTCGTCGGTGTACTTCAGACGGATCTGAATCACCTGGCCGGCGGCGCCGTCGGGCGCGGGCGCGACCGACCAAGAGTCGATGTAACCCTGCTCGGCGAGGATCCGGGCGAGCTCCGCTTTCTGCTTGGAAGCGGGGATGTCAACCGTCTCGTGAGCAGCGTGAATCGCGTTGCGAATCCGCGTCAGGAAGTCGGCTATGGGATCTGTCATGGACATAAGTAGGTAAGTAGCTCTCTCGTGAAACGGGTTGCTTGGCGCCCTACCAGGAGGACTTGGTCATCCCGGGGATGTGGCCGTTGTGGGCGAGGTCGCGTAGACAGATGCGGCACACCCCGAACTTGCGGTACACCGAACGGGAGCGTCCACAGCGATTGCAGCGAGTATAAGCGCGCGTCTTGAATTTCGCCGGCAGCGCCTGGCGGACGCGCTGAGAGGTCTTGGCCATCAGTCGGTGCCTTCCTGGTCTTGGGCAGTGTTGTCCTCGGCGCCCTGCTCCTCGGCGGCTGATTGCTCAGCCGCCGGCTCGGCGGTCGCTTCCGGCTCAGTTTCAGTTGTCTGCTCGGCCTCGGGCTCTGCTTCAGCTGCCGTGTCGGGCGCTTGCGCGGCCGGCTCCTCGGCAGCTTCGGCCTCGGGCTCCTCAGCAGCCTGCGTCTCTTCGACGGCTTCGGGCTCCTCAACAGCCTGCGTCTCTTCGACGGCCTCAACAGGCTGTATCTCGTCCGCAGCCTCGGGCTGCTCAACGGCCTGAGGCTCCGCCTCGGCGGCGGCCGGCTCAGACGCGGCCTGCTCGGCGCTCTCGCCGGGCTCGTCGAAGCCCGCGGGCCGGCCGGCGGCGGCGAACGGCATGCCGAACGCGCGCAGCAGCGCGAACGCTTCGGCGTCGGTCGCGGCGGAGGTGGTGATCGTGATGTCCAGCCCACGCACCTGATCGATCGCGTCGTAGTCGATCTCGGGGAAGATGATCTGCTCGCGCACGCCCATCGAGTAGTTGCCGCGCCCGTCGAACGAGCGCGGGCTGAGGCCGCGGAAGTCGCGGATGCGCGGGATCGCAACCGACGTCAGGCGGTCGAGGAACTCGTAGCAGCGCTCGCCGCGCAGCGTGACGGCCACGCCGACGGGCATGCCTTCGCGCAGCTTGAACGCGGCGATCGACTTGCGCGCGCGCCGGATGCTCGGCTGCTGGCCGGCGATCGTCGCGAGCTGCTCCTGCGCGGCGTCCAGCGCTTTGGAGTCCTGCTTGGCGTCGCCGACACCCATGTTGAGGGTGATCTTCTCGAGCTTTGGCGTCTGCATGATCGAGGAGTAGCCGAAGCGGCTCATCAGCTCGGGGCGGATCTCTTCGAGATACCGTTGCTTGAGGCGTGCTGGGGGGGCGGTGGTAGTCATCAGTCGAGTCTCGTGCCCGAGCGCTTGGCCACGCGGAAACGCTTGCCGCCTTCGCGCTCGATCCCGATGCGCGTGGGCTTGCGGTCCTTCGGGTCGAGGATCATCACGTTGGAGACGTGGATCGGGCCTTCACGCTCGATCACGCCGCCGACCGCTTCCTGAGCCATCTGCGTATCGCGCACCTGCTGCGGGCGGGTGTGGCGCTTGATGATGTTCAGACCCTCGACGAACACGCGCTGGCTCTGCGTGTCGACGCGCAGCACACGCCCGCTCTTGCCGCGATCCTTGCCGGCTGTCACCTGCACCTGATCGCCGGAGCGGATCTTCATCGGCTTGCGCTTCGTTTGAGTCGCGGCGCGGGGCATCACAGCACCTCCGGCGCGAGCGAGATGATCTTCATGAAGTTGCGATCGCGCAGCTCGCGGGCGACGGGGCCGAACACGCGCGTGCCGCGCGGGTTGTTCTGGTCGTCGATGATCACCGCGGCGTTCTCGTCGAATGCGATGTAGGTGCCGTCGTCGCGCCCGAACGATTTCTTGGTGCGCACGACCACGGCGGTTACGACCTCGCCCTTCTTCACGCCGCCCTGGGGGTTGGCGTGTTTGACAGTCGCGGTGATCACGTCGCCGACGAACGCGTAGCGGCGGCGAGAGCCGCCTTTGACGCGGATGCAGAGGATCTCGCGCGCGCCGGTGTTGTCGGCCACGCGCAGACGGGTTTCGTTCTGGATCATCGGGCGCGCTCCACCACGTCGACGAGCTTCCAGCGCTTCAGACGCGACAGCGGACGGCTCTCGATGACGCGCACCACGTCGCCCTCGTGTGCTTCGTTCTGCTCATCGTGGGCGTGCAGCGTGCTGGAGCTGCGCACGATCTTCTCGTAGCGCCGGTGACGGCGAGCGGTGTCGATGCGCACCGTGATCGTCTTGTCAGCCTTGTTGGAGACCACGATCCCCTGACGGACCTTGCGGGCGCCTTCGGTCGGAGCGTGTACCGGCGCGAGCGGCGCCTGCGCCGGGGTGCTCGCGCGACGCTCGGCAGCTTTGGCGCGGTCCTTCAGGCGCTGGGCGCGACGGCGCACCGCCTTGGCGCGGCGCTCGGCTACGCGCTCGGCATGACGTTCCTCGGGCGTGCGCGTCGCGCGCGTCTCGCCGGTGTGCGCGGAGCGCTTGGCGCGGCGCCGCTCCTTTGGAGAGCGCTCGTCGACCGGCTCGGCCGGAGCGCTCTTGGCAGCCGCGACCGGGGTCGCGTCGCCAGCCGGCTCCTCCGCCGGGGTCGTCTCAGCGGCGCTGGCATCGGCAGCCGGGGCGTCCGGTGTCGGCTCGGCCGTGTCGGCGTCCGCGGGTGTCTCGCTCGCGACCTGCGACTCGACGTCCGGCACAGCCGGGTCGACGGCGCCGGTGTCGGCGTCGGTGGTGTCGTTGTCTTCTGCGTCAGCCATGTCGTCTCAGTCTCGTCTTCTCGATCGTGTAGTTCAGTTGTTCTCGTGACGCAGCGCCGTCAGGCCCCGCTCGTGCGCAACGGTCAGTGCGCGTGCGAGATCGCGCTTCGCGGCGCGTACCCCGGCGGTGTTCTCGAGCTCTCCGGTGGCGTTTGCGAACCGCAGTCCGAACAGATCCTTGCGCAGCGTAGCGATCTGCTCAGCAAGGTCCTCGTCCAGCATGTCGCGCAAATCTTTCGCTGTGATCGCCATGACTCAGTCCTCACGCAATACGAACTTGGACTTCACCGGCAGCTTGTGTGCGGCCAGCCTGATGGCGTCGCGTGCGAGCGGCTCGGGCACGCCGGCGAGCTCGAACATCACGCGCCCGGGCTTGACCACGGCGACCCAGCCTTCGGGCGAGCCCTTGCCGGAGCCCATGCGGGTCTCGGCTGGCTTCTTCGTGACCGGCTTGTCCGGGTACACGTTGATCCACACCTTGCCGCCGCGCTTGATCTTGCGGGTCATCGCGATTCGCGCGGCTTCGATCTGGCGGTTGGTGAGCCAGCCCTGCTCGAGCGCTTTCAGACCGTACTCGCCGAACTGCACCTTGACCTGGCCGCGCGAGAGCCCGCGACGACGGCCGCGATGCTGCTTGCGATGCTTGACGCGTTTGGGAGACAGCATCAGCGCGCGCCTCCACCACCGGCTGGTGGGGCGCCACCGCCGGCGGGACGCGGACCGCGTCCACCACCACCACCGCCGCCACCTGGTCCACGACTGCCACCCGGTCCGCTGGGGCCTCGACCGCCGCCGCCGGGACCGCCTGGCCCACGACCGCCACCCGGTCCGCCGGGGCCGCGTCCGCCGCCGCCGCCGCCCGGTCCACGACCGCCGCCGCCACCAAATCCGCCGCCGCCGGGGCCGCGACCGCCGCCGCCCGGACCGCCGGGGCCACGCCCACGTCCGCCGCCGCCACCACCACCGCCCGGACCGCCGCGTCCACGCCCACGCCCGTCGCGTCCGTCACGGCCACCGCGGCCGTCGCGGTCGGAGGGGGCCGCGGGAGCGGTCATGTCGGTGAGGTCGGCGCCGGTGTAACCCGCGGGCATGATCTCGCCCTTGTTGACCCAGCACTTGACGCCGATGCGCCCGAACGTGGTGCGGGCCTCGTGGAAGCCGTAGTCGATGTCGGCGCGCATCGTGTGGAGCGGCACGCGACCGTCGGAGTAGCTTTCGGTGCGCGCCATCTCGGCGCCGCCGAGGCGGCCGGATACCTGCACCTTGACGCCCTTGGCGCCGGAGCGCATGGCGCTCGTGAGCGCGCGCTTCATGGCGCGGCGGAACGCGACGCGGTTCTGCAGCTGCTCGGCGATCGACTGCGCGACCAGGCGCGCGTCGAGCTCGGGGCGCTTGATCTCGAGGATGTTGACTTTGATCTGCTTGCGCGTCATGCGGTGCAGGTCGCGGCGCAGCGCGTCGACCTCGCTGCCGGACTTGCCGATCACGATGCCGGGGCGCGCGGTGTGGATGTTGACCTCGAGCTCGTTGGTGTCCTTGCGGATCGTGATGTCCGAGAGACCGGCGTGCGAGAGCTTGCCGATGATGTGCTCGCGGATCTTGATGTCCTCAGCGAGGTACTGAGCGAAGTTGCGCTCGTTGAACCAGTTCGACTTCCAGTCGTGGATGTACCCCACGCGCATCGATTCGGGATGAACTTTTTGGCCCATGTCTCTTCTCTAAGTCCTGTGTGGTTTCCAAATGCCGGCGCTAGGGCGCGGGCGTGAGCGTGATCGTCAGGTGGCTGGTGCGCTTGTGGATCGGCGTCGCCCGGCCCATGGCACGGGGACGGAAGCGCTTGATCGTGGGTCCCTCGTCGGCGTAAGCCTCGCGGACGATCAGATCGTCTTCGATCAGCTCGTGGTTGTTCTCCGCATTGGCTACCGCGGACTCGAGCAGCTTGCTCCAGTCGCGCGCCACGTCACGAGGGGTGAAGGCGAGGATAGCGCGTGCTTCCTGCACGGACTTGCCTCGTAGGTGGCCGCACACCATGCGCGCCTTGCGGGCGGACGTGCGCACGTAGCGCGCCTGGGCGCGAACGACCTTGCGCCGCGCGACCGCCGAATCCGAGCCGGCGCCGCGGCGCGAGCGGGCGGCGGGCTTGGCCGGTTTCGCCTCGGCGCTCGCCTTTTCGCTCTTCGCGGCTTTGGCGGGCTTCTCCGCGTCGTGCTTCTCAGCTTTGGCTTTCGGCGTCTTGGCGGTCGCTTCGTCCTTTGCCTTCGCAGCGGCGGGCTTGGCAGCATCCGGCTTTTCAGCGGCGGGCTTCTTCGCCGCCGCCGGCTTCTTCGCTGCGGCTGGCTTCTTCGCCGCGTCGGCCGTCGCGGCGGCGGGCTGCTCAGCGGCGGGCTGGTCCGTCTTCGCGGCGACGGGCTTCTTCTCAGCGGGTTTCTTCTCAGCAGGCTTCTTCTCAGCGGGCTTCTTCGCCGCGGCCGGCTGCTTCTCAGCGGCGGGCGGCTTCTGCTCCTCGCCCTGCTCGTCGGCGGCGCTCATCGCACTTTCCCGGAGCCGGCGTGACCGCGGAACAGACGCGTCGGGGCGAACTCGCCGAGCTTGTGTCCGACCATCGACTCGCTCACGAACACGGGCACGTGCTTACGACCGTCGTGAACCGCGATCGTGTGGCCGACCATGTCGGGGAAGATCGTCGAAGCGCGCGACCAGGTTTTGATCATCTGCTTGGTGTTGGCCGTGTTCATGGCCTCGATGCGCGCCATCAGGCGCTCCTCGACCCACGGGCCCTTCTTGCTCGAGCGGCTCATCGCTGCTTGCCCTTCCCGCGGCGACGGCCGCGCACGATGTAGCGGTTGGAAGTCTTGTTCTTCTTGCGGGTGCGGTAGCCGAGCGTCGGCACGCCCCACGGGGTGACCGGGTGACGCCCGGCGGTGGTCGAGCCTTCGCCGCCGCCGTGCGGGTGGTCGACCGGGTTCATGGCGACGCCGCGCGTCTGGGGGCGCACGCCCATGTGCCGCTTGCGCCCGGCTTTGCCGATCTTCACGTTCTGGTGGTCGGCGTTGCCGACGGTGCCGACGGTGGCGCGGCATTCGGCGCGCACGAGCCGCATCTCGCCCGAGGGCAGGCGCAGCGTAGCCATCTCGCCGTCTTTCGCCATCAGCTGGACGGAGGCGCCGGCGGAGCGCGCCATCTGTCCGCCGCGGCCGGGCTGCAGCTCGACGTTGTGAACCACGGTGCCGACCGGCATGCGGGCGAGCGACATGCAGTTGCCGACAGCGATGTCGGCGCTGTCGCCGGAGCTGACGGTCATGCCGACGGTCAACCGCGCCGGCGCGAGGATGTAGCGCTTCTCGCCGTCGACGTAGTGCAGCAGCGCGATGTACGAGGAGCGGTTGGGGTCGTACTCGATCGCGGCGACTTTCGCCGGGATGGCGTCCTTGCGACGCTTGAAGTCGATCCGCCGGTACAGGCGCTTGGCGCCGCCGCCGCGATGACGCGCGGTTTTGCGCCCGTGCGCGTTGCGCCCGCCGCTCTTCTTGAGTCCTTCGACGAGCGTCTTCTCGGGCTCGGTCTTGGTGATCTCGGCGAAGTCGGGGTAGGACACGAAGCGCCGGCCGGGGCTCGTGGGCTTGGGCTTGCGTACAGGCATCGCGGACAGCCCTCCTAAGAGCCCTGCAGGCCCTCGAGGCCCTGGAAGATCGGGATTGTCTCGCCGTCGCGCACCTGCACGATGGCCTTCTTCCACGTGCGCGTGCGCCCGCTGCTGGTGCCGCGCCGCTTGGGCTTGGATTTGACGCTGATCGTGTGCACTTCGACGACGTGCACGCCGAACAGCGCTTCCACGGCCTGGCGGATCTGGGTCTTGTGTGCGTCGGGGTGCACACGGAAGGTGTACTTGCTCGCCGCGGAGAGCACATAGCTCTTCTCGGAGACGACCGGACGGATGATCACCTGGGTGTGCTGCATCAGATGGTCACCTCCCTCGTGCGCGCGGAGGCCGCGCGGGCTGTGAGCGCGTCGAGCGCGGCTTGCGAGAGCACCAGCGACGCGGCTGCGAGCAGATCGGCGATGCCGACGTTCTCCGGCGTGAGCACCGCGACGCGCTTTAGGTTGCGGAACGACAATGCGGCCGAGGACTCCTCGGCGGCGAGCACCACGAGCGTCGGACGCGGCTCGGTCCAGCCGCTCAGCAGCTCGAACGCCTGGCCGGTCTTCGGCGCGGTGAACGCGGCCGTGTCGACGATCGCCAGCGATCCGCGATCGGCGTGCAACGAGAGGGCGGAGCGGAACGCGGCGCGCTGTTCCTTACGGTTGACCTTGAAAGTGAATGAGCGCGGCTGTGGGCCGAACACGACGCCACCGCCAGTCCACACCGGTGAGCGGCTCGAGCCGGCGCGCGCGCGACCGGTGCCCTTCTGACGCCATGGCTTGGCGCCACCGCCGGAGACCATGCCGCGAGTCTTCGTCGAAGCTGTGCCGCGGCGACGCGCAGCCTGCTCGGCGCGCACGGTCTGGTGGACGAGCGGGCCGTTGAAGCGCGCGCCGAAGGCTGCGTCGTCGAGCTTCACTTTCTTGGCAGCGCCGGTCGCGCTGAGCACGGGAGCGTCAGGCATCGGTCCGCACCTCCACGACGCTGCCGGACGGGCCCGGCACCGAGCCGCGTACGAGCAGCAGGTTCTCGCTCGCGTCGATGGCGATCACCTCGAGGCCCTTCTGAGTCCTGCGCTTGTTGCCCATCTGACCGGGGCCGCGGATGCCTTTGAACACACGCGACGGCGTGGCGGATGCGCCGATCGAGCCCGGAGCGCGCACGTTGTGCGAGCCGTGGGACTTCGGTCCGCTGGCGAAGTTGTGGCGCTTGATCGTGCCCTGGAAGCCCTTGCCCTTGGAGGTGCCGGCGATCTTCACGCGCGAGCCGACTTCGAACGCGTCGACGGTCACGGTCTCCCCCACCTGCAGCTCTCCGGCTTCGTCGCGGAACTCGACGAGGTGCTTCATCGGCGGCGCGTCCGCCTTCTTCAGGTGGCCGAGCTCCGGCTTGTTCAGGCGCTTCTCGCGTGTCAGGCCGAACGCGAGCTGCACGGCTTCGTACCCGTCGCGGTCGAACGTGCGGATCGCGGTCACGGGACACGGACCGGCTTCGAGCACGGTGACGCGCGACACGCGGCCGTCTTCCTGGAAGACCTGGGTCATGCCGAGTTTCTTGGCGAGGATGGCGGGCATAGTCGAAAGCAGCGAGCAGCGATCAGGTGGCCAGACGGATCTCGATGTCAACGCCGGCCGGAAGGTGGTCCAGGCGCTGCAGCGAGTCGACTGTCTTGGGGGTCGGCTGATGGATGTCGATCAGCCGCTTGTGTGTGCGGATCTCGAAGTGCTCGCGCGAGTCCTTGTCCTTGAACGGCGAGCGGATCACGCAGTACACGTTCTTCTCCGTTGGCAGCGGTACGGGACCTGACACCGTTGCGCCGGTGCGCGTGGCGGTCTCGACGATCTCCTTGGCAGCCGACTCGATGGCGGACGTGTCGTACGCCTTCAAGCGGATCCTGATCTTGTTTTGTGTTGCTACTGCCATGGAAGTTCGTCTCTCGTGTGTGCTGCTTGGTTGTCAGTGAGCTGCTGCGGCGGCCGCGCAGGCTACCTGCCGCCACGTCCCCCTCCGGCACGAGGCGAGAGAAAGGGCGGATCCCCACGCTGCTGGGAAATCCGCCCTCACCGCGCTTCACCGGCGGAGCTGTGTTAGTCGTATCGGACTGCGAATCGTTCGAGGGCCCGCGGCGGCGGGCGCCTCGTGTGCTACTCGATGACCTCGGTGACCACGCCCGACCCGACCGTGCGACCGCCTTCCCGAATGGCGAAGCGCAGGCCCTGGTCCATGGCGATCGGCTGGATCAGCTCGATCTCCATCTGAACGTTGTCTCCGGGCATGACCATCTCGACGCCGTCGGGCAGCTTGGCCACGCCGGTGACGTCGGTTGTACGGAAGTAGAACTGAGGCCGGTAGCCCGTGAAGAACGGAGTGTGGCGACCACCCTCCTCCTTCTTCAGGATGTAGACCTCGGACTTGAACTTGGTGTGCGGCGTGATCGAGCCGGGCTTGCACAGCACCTGGCCGCGCTCGATCTCCTCGCGCTTGGTGCCGCGCAGCAGGCAGCCGACGTTGTCGCCGGCCTCGCCGCGATCGAGGATCTTGCGAAACATCTCCACGCCGGTGACGACGGTCGTGGTGGTCTCCTTGACGCCGACGATCTCGACCGTGTCGCCGGTGTTGACGATGCCCTGCTCGACGCGCCCGGTGGCGACCGTGCCGCGGCCGGTGATCGAGAAGACATCCTCGACCGGCATCAGGAACGGCTTGTCGAGCTCACGCGTCGGCTGCGGGATGTACGTATCGAGCGCAGCTGCAAGCTCGATGATCTTCTCCTTGTACTGCTCGTCACCCTCGAGCGCCTTCAGCGCCGAGCCGGTGATGAACGGGATGTCGTCGCCCGGGAAGTCGTACGCGGAGAGCAGCTCGCGCACCTCGACCTCCACCAGCTCGAGCAGCTCCTCGTCGTCGACCATGTCAGCCTTGTTGAGGAACACCACGATGTAGGGCACGCCGACCTGGCGGGCGAGCAGGATGTGCTCGCGCGTCTGCGGCATCGGGCCGTCGGCGGCCGACACGACCAGGATCGCGCCGTCCATCTGGGCGGCGCCCGTGATCATGTTCTTCACGTAGTCGGCATGTCCGGGACAGTCGACGTGCGCGTAGTGACGGTTCTCCGTCTGGTACTCGACGTGCGAGGTGGCGATGGTGATCCCGCGCTCCTTCTCCTCAGGAGCGTTGTCGATCTCCTCGAAGCTCCGGGCCTCGCCGCCCATCTTCTCTGCCAGCACTGTTGTGATGGCGGCGGTCAGCGTCGTCTTGCCATGGTCGATGTGACCGATGGTGCCGACGTTGACATGCGGCTTGTCGCGCTCGAACTTCTCCTTCGCCACTTTGTGTTAGCTCCTGTATCGACTTGTAAGTTCGCCATCTGCGGGGCGAACCGGGGAAATCTATCTAAATGGGGATTTTTGTGACTGCTGCCTGTTGCGTCGAGGATGTCGCGGCCTACGCCGGGACGGGCTCCCCGGTGCGTTGCTCGATGATCTTCTCGGCGATGTTGGGCGGTACTTCCTCATACCGCTCGAACTGCATTGTGTAGCTCGCGCGTCCCTGCGTGTTGGAGCGCAGGTCGGTCGCATACCCGAACATCTCGCTCAGCGGTGCGAGGCCGGTGACCGCAAGCGCGTTGCCGCGGCGCTCCTGGCCTTCGATCCGTCCACGCCGCCTCGAGAGGTCGCCGATCACATCGCCGAGGAAGTCCTCGGGGGTGACGACCTCGACGGCGAAGATCGGCTCCAGCAGCACCGGCTTGGCGCGCTTGGCAGCAGCCTGGAAAGCGTAGGAGCCGGCGACCTTGAACGCGATCTCCGAGGAGTCGACGTCGTGGTATTTGCCGTCCACGAGGGTGACCTTGATGTCCACCATCGGGTAGCCGGCCTTGACGCCGTTCTCGAGCGCCTCCTCGACACCTTTGGCGACGGCGGGGATGAACTCGGAAGGGATCGCGCCGCCCTTGATCTTGTTGACGAACTCGAACCCTTCGCCGGGGTTGGGCTCCATGTCGATGTAGACAACACCGAACTGGCCCGACCCGCCGGTCTGACGGACGAACTTGCCTTCGATCTTCTGCACGGCAGCGCGCACGGTCTCGCGGTAGGAGACCTGCGGGCGCCCGACGTTGGCTTCGACGCCGAACTCGCGGCGCATGCGGTCGACGAGCACCTCGAGGTGCAGCTCGCCCATGCCGGAGATCTCGGTCTGGCCGCTCTCCTCGTTGGTGCGCACCTGGAAAGTGGGGTCCTCCTCGGCGAGGCGGCCGAGCGCGACCGACATCTTCTCCTGGTCGGACTTGGTCTTCGGCTCGACGGCGACCTTGATCACCGGCTCCGGGAAGGTGATGTTCTCGAGCTTGATCGGCGCGTCGGGGGTGGCGAGCGTGTCGCCGGTGACCACCTGCTTGATGCCCACGCCTGCGGCGATGTCGCCTGCGTACACCACGTCGACCTCTTCACGCTCGTTGGCGTGCATCATCAGGATGCGCCCCATGCGCTCGGTGCGCCCGCTGGCTACGTTGAGCACCTTGGAGCCGGCTTCCAGCGTGCCGGAGTAGACGCGGAAATAGGTGAGCTTGCCGACGTACGGGTCAGCGGCGATCTTGAATGCGAGCGCGGAGAACGGCTCGGAGTCATCCGCGTTGCGCACGGCATCGCGATCCTCTTCGCCCCGGACCGGCTCGAGGCCATGGACCGAGGGAACGTCCAGCGGCGAGGGTAGGTAGGCGATGACCGCGTCGAGCAGCGGCTGCACGCCTTTGTTCTTGAACGAAGAGCCACACAGCACCGGGGTCAGCTTGGTCGACAGCGTGGCCTTGCGGATCGCCTGCTTGAGACGATCCTCCGGGATCTCTGCTTCTTCGAGGATCAGCTCGACGAGGCCGTCGTCGTAGTGAGACACCTCTTCGAGCAGGTGCTCGCGCGCCGCGGCAGCGGCGTCCACGAGGTGCTCGGGGATCTCGATCTCATCGACTTCCTTGCCGAGCTCGTCCTTGTAGACGATCGCTTTCATCGCCACCAGGTCGACGATGCCGAGGAAGCCCGCTTCCGCGCCGATCGGCAGCTGGATCGGCACCGGGTGGGCGCCGAGCCGATCGATCATCGTCTCCACGCCGCGCTCGAAGTCGGCGCCGATGCGGTCCATCTTGTTGATGTACGCGATGCGCGGCACGTGGTACTTGTCGGCCTGGCGCCAGACGGTCTCGGACTGCGGCTCGACGCCGGCGACCGAGTCGAACAGCGCGATCGCACCGTCGAGCACGCGCAGCGAGCGCTCGACTTCGACGGTGAAGTCGACGTGGCCGGGCGTGTCGATGATGTTGATGCGGTGGCCGTCCCACTCGGCGGTGGTGGCGGCGGAGGTGATCGTGATGCCGCGCTCCTGCTCCTGCTCCATCCAGTCCATCGTGGCGGCGCCGTCGTGAACCTCACCGATCTTGTACGTGCGACCGGTGTAGTAGAGGATGCGCTCGGTCGTCGTCGTCTTACCGGCGTCGATGTGAGCCATGATCCCGATGTTTCGGGTGTTCTGGAGCGTGAACTTGCGTGGCATGGTCAGGAGTCTCGGTTGGGGTTGCTACTCGGTTCGGGCAAAAAAATGGGGCCTCTCGGGCCCACGCGCGCGGCTGACTTTCAGGCGGTTCGCGTCGCTATCTGCTCGAGGTGTTCATGTTGACGTTGCGCGTCTCGCGGGGCAACGCTCGCACGTTTGCGCCCAGCGGTGACGCGAGGGCTGACTATATCAAAGCCCTTTCGATCGGCTACTTCGGATCGGCGCAGCCACCAGCCTCAGGGGCGTCGTCGAACACAGTGCGCAGGCGCGTGAGCACGCGCGTGGCCGCGCGCAGCTCGCGCGCATCCATGTCCGCGAGCGCTTGCTGCCAGCGACGCTGCCACAGCTCGCGCTTGCCTTCGATGCGCCCGGCGCCCTGCGCGGTCAGGCGCGAAACCACGACGCGCCGGTCGACGTCCGAGCGAGCGCGCTCGACGTGGCCGCATGCAGCCAGGTGGTCGAGCATCTGCGTGACCGTGGCCGGCGTGAGCCGGGCGGCGCTGGCGAGCTCGCCGGCGGACAGCTCGCCGTGCTCGTGCAGCTCGATCAGCAGCTCGAATTGGGCGTGGCTGAGATCACCGGCGCCGAGATGGGTGTCGCGCCCGCGCAGCCGGCGCAGGCTGGCCATCACACCGCGAAACGCGAGTCCAAGCTCGGCGAAGTCCGCGGCGCGGGCGTCGTCGTGGGCGAAATCCGCGGCGCGGGCGTCGTCGTGGGTGGGGTTTGCGCTGTCTCCGACTGGCGATACGTGTTTCATCCGATTCGCTCCGCTACGCGCCGATCGGCTCGACGGTCGACTCGGCGTTGGCGGCAGCGCGCGTCAGCCGGGCTTGCGGGTTCTCGGCGCGCAGCAGCACGACGCACGGGATCAACGACAGCGCGGAGATGCCGAGCGCCCACCAGTAGGACGTGGCGAACGCGCCTGCGAGCTTGCTCAACCCGGGCGCGTGTCCTGATGAGCGCTGCAGCACGACCGCGAGCACGGCGGTGCCGATTGAGCCGCCGACGCGCTGCAGCACGTTCAGCTGCGGTGTGGCGTCGGAGAGCTCCTGCGGGCGCAGCGCGGCGAACGCGGCTGTCATCGCGGGCATGAACGACAGGCCGATGCCGAGCCCGCGCACGACGAGCGTCAGCGAGATCGCAAGAATCGACGTGGACGGGCCGACGAGCGCAAGCGGGATCGTGCTGGCACACAGAGTGAGCACGCCGACGATCGCGACGCGGCCGCCGCCGAAGCGCTGGGTGAGCCGGCTGGCGAGCGGCATCGCGATCAGCGCGCCGACGCCCTGCGGGCCGACGAGCAGGCCGGTGAGGATCACGCTTTCGTGGCGCACCTGCTGGTAGTAGAGCGGCACCAGGATCATCGCGCCGAACAGCGACGCGCCGAGACCGAACGTGGTGAGCGAGGCGGCGCCGAACACACGGTTCTTATAGAGCCGGATGTCGAGCAGCGGGCGCTCGACACGCAGCGCGTGCCAGCAGAAGATCAGCGTCATCGCGATGCCCACGATCACCGGCGCGAGCACGCTCGGCGATGTGAAGGCGCCGCTGGAGCCGAGCTCTGAGAGCCCGTACACAACCGCAGCCGAGCCGACCGACAGCAGTCCGAGGCCGACGATGTCCAGCGGCCCGGCTTCGCCGGACTGGGTTTCGGGGATCGTGCGCAGCGCGGCGACGAACGCGATCGCGCCGATCGGGAGGTTGACGAGGAAGATCCAGGACCAGTGCAGGTGCTGCAGGATCACGCCGCCGAGCACCGGGCCGAGGATCGGGGCGATCATCGCGGGCATGGCGATGATGCCCATCACCTTGCCCATGCGCTGTGGGCCGGCGACCTGGGCCATGATCAGCTGACCGAGCGGCATGATCATGCCGCCGCCGACACCCTGCAGGACGCGGAACAGCACCAGCGAGGTGGTCGAAGTCGCAACGGCGCACAGCGCAGAGCCGGCGGTGAACAGCACGAGCGAGCTCATGTACACGCGCTTGGCGCCGTACCGGCGCGCTGCCCAGCCGGTGATCGGGATCACGGCGGCGAGCGCGAGCAGATAGCCGGTCACGACCCACTGGATCTGCGAGATCGAGCTGTGCAGGTCGCGCCCGAGCGTGTCGAGCGCGACGTTGACGATCGTCGTGTCGAGGATCGACATGATCATCCCGAGGATCACGACGGCGGCGATGCGCCACACGTACGCTTCGATCGGCTGGGAGTGGTGCGGGTCTGAGAAGTCGGCCGGAGAAGACATTCGGTACCTAAAGGTTAGGTACCGAAGTACTTCTTTTCAAGGGCCGGTTTACCAGCGGTAGTGGGCGAAGGCCTTGTTGGCCTGCGCCATGCGATAGATGTCGTCCTTGCGCTTGTACGCGCCGCCCTGCTGGGATTGAGCATCCATCAACTCGTTGGCCAGTCGTTGGGCCATCGTCTTCTCGCGGCGGTTGCGCGCGAACTCGACCAGCCAGCGCACCGCGAGCGTGCGGGCACGCGCGGATGGCACCTCGACGGGCACCTGGTATGTAGCGCCACCGACGCGGCGGGAGCGGACTTCGAGCACCGGCGTGAGCGCTTTGATGGAGGTCTCCAACGACTCGACCGGGTCCTTCTCGCTGCGCTCGGCGAGGATCGCGAGCGCGTCGTAGACGATCCGCTCGGCGGTCGACTTCTTGCCGTCCAGCATCACCTTGTTGATGACCTGCTGAACCAGCTTGGAGCGATGAATCGGGTCCGGCTCGATCGGCCGGATCTGGGCGGCTGCGCGACGTGGCATTGCTTACTTCTTCTTGACGCCGTACTGCGAGCGCGCTTTCTTGCGGTCACTCACACCGGCTGCGTCGAGCGTGCCGCGCACGACCTTGTAGCGAACACCTGGAAGATCCTTGACGCGGCCGCCGCGTACGAGCACGACCGAGTGCTCCTGCAGGTTGTGGCCTTCGCCGGGAATGTATGCCGTGACCTCGATCGAGCCGGAGATGCGCACACGCGCGACCTTGCGCAGCGCCGAGTTCGGCTTCTTCGGGGTGGTTGTGTACACACGGGTACAGACGCCGCGGCGCTGCGGAGCAGCGACCTTCTCCTTGCGCCCCTTGCCCGACTTCAGGCCGGGAGTGGCAAGTTTCTTCTTCGGGGCGACGCGGCCCTTGCGTACGAGTTGAGAGGTAGTTGGCATACCGGGCGGGGATGGTAGCAGCGCGAGCGCTCAGGACTCACGCTCGTGCGCCGAAATGGCGCACGAGCAGCTACACAGCCGGCGCAAGTCCGGCCGAGCGCACCGGCGCCGGCATCAGCGCCGACGCGACGATAACCAGCACGAATGCAAACGATTGGACGACCACGCCAAGCGCGGTGGCGGGCATCGGGTCGCCGAACACGAGGATCCCGCCGGCGATGCCGGCGATGTTCGCGGCCGTACCCGTAACGGCGATCACCGGCACGGCGTCGCCGTCCTGCAGCCCGCGTGCGGATGCGTAGAACGCGACGATCGACGCCAGCACGGCGACGAGCAGCCAGGGGCTCAGCACGAGCGCGAGCACGCCGTCGGCGTGGGTGATGCCGGTGAGCGCTTTGATCGCCGTGTCTGAGACGCCGAACAGGATGCCGGAGGCGGCGCCGAGCATCACACCGTGGTGTTCGACCGGACCGCCCATGCGCGGTCCCATGATCAACAGCCCTCCGAGCCCGAACAACCCGGTTTCGAAGGAGATCATCGCGGCCTGGGAGAAGTGCGAGTGCGCGCCGTGCAGCGACGGCAGCGTGAGCCCGAGTAGCGCGAGGCCGATGGCGGTGAGGAACAGGCCCCACCACTGCCGGCGGCCGACTTCGAACCCGAACAGGCGATCGGCCATCACGGCGATGAACACGACCCCCGCGGCGAGCGTGACCTGGATCACGGACATCGGCGCGAGCGCGAGCGCGGCGACGTGGAAAGCCCAACTGGCGGTCGCGACGACCATGCCGATCGTGAACCACTTGGAGGCGAACAGATCGCGGCCGGAGCGCAGCGGGTGGCGCAGGTCGACCTTCGGCGCGGCGTTGGCTCCCCGGTGCTTGTAGAAGAACCCGAGGTTGGCCAGGAACGCACAGATGAGCGCTAGCAGGATGCCTATCTCAAGTGTCATTGGCGAGCGAGTTGGAGATGGTGTGAGTCCGGGTGATC
The DNA here is from genome assembly GCA_035474295.1 of Solirubrobacteraceae bacterium. Classification (GTDB taxonomy): domain Bacteria; phylum Actinomycetota; class Thermoleophilia; order Solirubrobacterales; family Solirubrobacteraceae; genus Palsa-744. The sequence goes on along the minus strand of DATINL010000034.1, from coordinate 30,270 downwards.
AAGTTTTCGAACGGCTCCCCGGAGGACTGCTTGCCTCCGACGAGTGATCCATCGGCAGCAGCGATTGGTTGCTTTACCGGCCCGAGGCGATCCGGGCAGATTAGCTTGAGCTACCTCTGCGCAGGCTAAAGGCGGCGTAAGCTGGCGCGTTCTGAACAGCGTGCGGTTCGCTTGCCCTGACGACATGATCAATCCTCCGCCGGCGGGCGATCTGCACGCATCCAACAAACCCCTGCTGTTGATCGACATCGACGGGGTGATCTCGCTGTTCGGCTTCGACCCGCACGCGCTGCCGCGGGGGGAGTTCCATTCGATCGACGGCATACCCCACTTCCTTTCGGCCGGCGCTGCCGAGCACCTGCTGGCGCTGGCCGACGTTTTCCAGCTGGTGTGGGCGAGCGGGTGGGAGGAGAAGGCCGACGAGTACCTGCCCCACCTGCTGGGGTTTCCACGCGGACTGCCGTTTCTGAGCTTCGAGCGCTCGCCCGGGCGCTCCAACGCACACTGGAAGCTGGATGCGATCGATGCATACGCAGGGTCACAACCGCTGGCGTGGGTGGATGATGCGTTCAATTCAGCTTGTCATGAGTGGGCTGAGCAGCGGCGCGCGCCGACGCTGCTCGTGTCGACCGAGCCACAGCAAGGGCTCACGGCTGGCGCGGCGGCGACGCTGCGAGCGTGGGCGCACGCAGCGCAGACCGGCTGAGCGCGCGAAACGCGCCCTGCCTGCGTGCGTGCGCTGCGTGCGCTGCCGCTCTATTTCTTGTCTTCGACGGGCTGCTCTTCGGGCAGCTCGAGATCGGCGAGCTCCTCGACGAAGCCGGGGTCGGAGCTGCCGGCGCCGATCCGCTCCAACGACGCGAGGTCGGCGTCGAACTCCTGGCCGTAGCTGCCGAAACCGTCGCCGCCGGCGAGGCCCAGCTCGGCTGCGATCTCGTCCTGGTCGAGCAGACCGACGTCGTCGATCGCCCGCGGTAGCGGCTCGGACGGCTCGATCTCGATCCGCCGGTAGCGCTTCAGACCCGTGGCGGCCGGGATCAGCTTGCCGATGATCACGTTCTCCTTGAGCCCGTTGAGACGATCGATCTTGCCTTCGAGCGCGGCGTCGGTGAGCACCTTGGTGGTTTCCTGGAACGACGCTGCCGACAGGAACGAGTCGGTGTTCAACGACGCTTTGGTGATGCCCAGGATGATGTCCTCGAACTGAGCGGTCTCGCCGCCGCCGTCGATCACGTCCTCGTTGACCTTGGCGAACTCGAAGCGGTCGACGAACTGACCCGGGAGGTAGTCGGTGTCGCCCTTCTGGTCGACACGCACCTTCTTGAGCATCTGGCGCACGATCAGCTCGATGTGCTTGTCGTTGATGTCGACGCCCTGTGACTTGTAGACCTCCTGCACCTCCTTGACGAGGTACTGCTCGGTCTCGGTGCGCCCGCGGATCGCGAGCAGCTCGTGCGGGTACAGCGACCCCTCGTTGAGCTGCCGGCCGGCGACGATCTTCTCGTCCGGGTCGACGAACAGGCGCGTGCGACGTGGGAACGCGTGGCGGTGCTCCTCGCCGGTGTCGTCGGTGATCACGACCGTCAAGGCCTTGTCGGTCTCTTCGATCGACACGACACCGTCCTGCTCGGCGATCTTCGCCAGGCCCTTGGGCTTGCGCGCTTCGAACAGCTCCACGACGCGCGGCAGACCGTGCGTGATGTCCGCGCCGGCGACGCCGCCGGTGTGGAACGTGCGCATCGTCAGCTGCGTGCCCGGCTCGCCGATCGACTGCGCGGCGACGATGCCGACGGCGTCGCCGATCTGAGCGAGCTGACCGGTGGCCATCGCGCGGCCGTAGCACGCCTGACACACGCCGCTGGGGGCTTCGCACTTGAGCACCGAGCGCACGGGGATGCGCAGATCGGCGGCTTTCTGCTCCTCGGCGAACACCTCGACGATCTCGGCGAACTCGGGCCGGCCGATCTCGGCGCCTTCCTCCACGAGCACGCGCCCGCGCTTGGTGGTGATCGGCGCGGCTGCGATCCGTCCGACGAGGTCGTCGTTGGGGTCGCCGCCGGGCTTGTACATCGCCATCTCGATGTGGTCGCCGGTGCCGCAATCCGGCTCGCGGATGATCACGTCCTGGGCGACGTCGACCAGACGGCGCGTCAGGTAGCCGGAGTCGGCGGTGCGCAGCGCGGTGTCGGCGAGTCCCTTGCGCGCGCCGTGGGTGGAGATGAAGTACTCGAGCACCGACAGGCCTTCCATGAAGTTGGCCTTGATCGGGCGCTCGATGATCTCGCCCTTCGGGTTTGCCATCAGACCGCGCATGCCGGCGAGCTGGCGGATCTGCTTGAACGAGCCGCGGGCGCCTGAGTTGGCCATCATGAAGATGGGGTTCAGGGTGGTGAGGTTGGCGATCATCGCTTCCGCAACCTCGTCGGTGGCGGCGTTCCACTTCTCGACGACCGCTTCGTGGCGCTCTTCCTGGGTGATCAGGCCGGTGTCGTACTGGTCGGAGATCTCGCCCACGAGCGCGTCGTACTTGTCGAGGATCTGCTGCTTCTCGGGCGGGATCACGACGTCGTTCTTGGAGATCGTGATGCCTGCCTGGGTGGCGTACTTGAACCCGAGGTCCTTGAACGCGTCGAGCACCAGCGAAATCGTGGTGGCGCCGTAGGTCTGCACGAGCGCGTCGATCAGCCGGGTGGTGTCGCGCTTCTTCATCGACTGGTTGACGAACACGTACTTGGATGCGTCGAACTCGCCCTTCAGCGCTTCGGAGAGGGCGCGCTCGATGCGGTCGTTGTAGATGATGCGACCGATCGTCGTGAGCACGTGACCGAAGTCGCGCCCGAACGGACGGAACTCGGCGATGTCGTGCAGCTTGACGACGCCGCCCTCGTAGGACAGCTCGGCTTCCTGCGCGGTGCGGAACACGTGCGGACGCGGCTCGTGCGTGGCACGGTCGATCTTCGCCAGCTCCTCCGCTTCCGGCCCGTACGTGAGGTAGTACGCGCCGAGGATCATGTCCTGGGTCGGCGTGGCCAGCGGCGCGCCGTGCGCCGGGGAGAGGATGTTGTTGGAGGAGAGCATCAGGATGCGCGCTTCCGCTTGCGCTTCAGCGGACAGCGGCAGGTGGACGGCCATCTGGTCGCCGTCGAAGTCGGCGTTGAACGCGTGACACACCAGCGGGTGCACCTGGATCGCCTTGCCTTCCACGAGCAGCGGCTCGAATGCCTGGATACCCAGGCGATGCAGCGTAGGGGCGCGGTTGAGCAGCACGGGGTGCTCGTGGATGACCTCCTCGAGCACGTCCCACACCTCGCCGATCATCGAGTCGACCATCTTCTTGGCCGCTTTGATGTTCTGCGCGGACTTGCGCTCGACGAGGCGCGCCATGATGAACGGCTTGAACAGCTCCAGTGCCATGATCTTCGGCAGGCCGCACTGGTGCAGCTTCAGGTAGGGGCCGGCGACGATCACCGAACGACCGGAGTAGTCCACGCGCTTGCCGAGCAGGTTCTGGCGGAAGCGACCTTGCTTGCCCTTGAGCATGTCTGAGAGCGACTTCAGCGGACGGTTGCCCGGGCCGGTGACCGGACGCCCGCGGCGGCCGTTGTCGAACAGCGCGTCGACGGCCTCCTGCAGCATCCGCTTCTCGTTGTTGACGATGATCTCGGGCGCGCCGAGGTCGAGCAGGCGCTTGAGCCGGTTGTTGCGGTTGATCACGCGCCGGTACAGGTCGTTGAGGTCCGAGGTGGCGAAGCGGCCGCCGTCGAGCTGCACCATCGGGCGTAGCTCCGGCGGGATCACGGGGACGGCGTCGAGCACCATCATCTCGGGCTTGTTGCCCGACTGGATGAACGCGCTGACGACCTTCAGGCGCTTGACGGCACGGGCCTGCTTCTGGCCCTTGCCGGTCTTGACCTGATCTTCGAGCTCGACGCGCTCGGCTTCCAGATCGACCTGCTGGAGCAGGTCGCGGATCGCCTCGGCGCCCATGCCGCCGCGGAAGTACTCGCCGAAGCCATAGGGGGAGCCGAAGCGCTCCTTCAGCTCACGGAAGGTCGTCTCGTCGTGCTCGATCTGCTTGGAGTCCATCGTCTTGAAGAGCTCCCACACGTGGCGCATGCGCTCGGCGGCGTCCTCGATGTAGGCCTCGGTGTCGGCGATGTCGGCTTCGAACGTCTTGCGCAACTCCTTGGTGAGCTTCTCGCGCTCGTCGTCGGCGAGCTTCGACAGGTTCAGGTCCAGTGAGTCGGCCCACAGGTGGTCCTCGTCGTTGAACCCGGTCTGCTTGCCGGATGTGAGGTACTTCTCACGGCGTTCGAGCGATTCGCGCAACTCGAGCACGCGCTCCTCACGCTCGGCGGCGTAGCCGTCGAGCACCTTGTTGACTTCCTTCTCGAGCTTGTCGACATCCTTGGTGCGCGCTTCGTCGTCCACCCACGTGACGATCGACGCGGCGAAGTAGAGCACCTTCTCGAGCTCTTTCGGAGCCATGTCGAGCAGGTAGCCGATGCGTGACGGAACGCCCTTGAAGAACCAGATGTGGCTGACCGGCGCGGCGAGATCGACGTGACCCATGCGCTCGCGGCGCACCTTCGAGCGTGTTACCTCCACGCCGCAGCGCTCGCACACGATGCCCTTGTAGCGGACGCGCTTGTACTTGCCGCAGTAGCACTCCCAGTCCTTCGTCGGACCGAAGATGCGCTCGCAGAAGAGACCGTCCTTCTCCGGCTTGAGCGTGCGGTAGTTGATGGTTTCCGGCTTGGTCACCTCGCCGGAGCTCCAGCTGCGAATCTGCTTGGAGGAGGCGAGGCTGATCTCGATTGCGTCGAAGTTATTGATGTCGATCATCTGGTGGCGCTTTCGCTCGCGGGTGAATCAGGGATGGGTGGGGTCTCGCGGAGGGAGGCCTCGGGTGGTTCGAGCGCCGCCGCAGATCGGCGGCGCCCCTGTGTCGGCTTACGTCTCGGTGTCCTGCACCAACTCCTCCTCGAGCGCTTCCGGCGCTCCATCAGGCGAATCCAAGTCGAGGTCGGCTGCTTCTCCGAGCAGGTCCTCGACCGCGATCGGCTCGTCCTCAGCTTCGTCGATCTCGACTTCGGCGCCGTCGCCGTCACCGTCGGCAACCGCATCTGTGACGTCCTCGCCCTCGAGCGTTTCGTCGCTCGCGCCGGGCGCCGGCGCACGTACGCCCGAGAGGTCGATGCCGAGCTCTTCGGCAGCGCGCAGCAGGTCGTCGTCCTCGTCGCGCATCTCAGCGCGCTGGCCTTCCTCGGAGACGACGTTGACGTCGAGCGCTAGCGACTGCATCTCCTTGAGCAGCACCTTGAACGACTCGGGGATGCTCGGCTCGGCGATGTTCTCGCCCTTGACGATCGCTTCGTACGCCTTCACGCGCCCGACGGTGTCGTCGGACTTGATCGTGAGCATCTCCTGCAGCGTGTACGCGGCGCCGTACGCTTCCAGCGCCCATACCTCCATCTCGCCGAAGCGCTGGCCGCCGAACTGCGCCTTGCCGCCCAGCGGCTGCTGGGTGACGAGCGAGTACGGACCGGTCGAACGCGCGTGGATCTTGTCGTCGACCAGGTGCAGCAGCTTGAGGATGTACATGTAACCGACGGTGACCTGCTCCTCGAACGGCTCGCCCGTGCGGCCGTTGAACAGCGTCATCTTGCCTGACGCCTGCTCGCCGGAGCGGCGGGATTTGTCGATGTCCATGCGGATGCGCCCGGTGTGCGCGTCCTGCCACTTGACGAGCGCCTGGTCGACGTCCTCGACGGTGGCGCCGTCGAACACCGGCGTGGATACGTACACGCGGCCGTTGTTGCCCTTGGAGTGAGCTTCCTTGTAGGCCTCGGTGCCGTCGTCGTACCAGCCCTGCGCCGCGGCCCAGCCCAGATGCGTCTCCAGGATCTGGCCGACGTTCATGCGCGACGGCACGCCGAGTGGGTTGAGGATCACGTCGACCGGCGTGCCGTCTTCGAGGAACGGCATGTCCTGCTGGTCGACGATCTTCGAGATGACGCCCTTGTTGCCGTGGCGTCCGGCGAGCTTGTCGCCCTCGGAGATCTTGCGCTTCTTGGCGACGAACACGCGCACCAGGTCGTTGACCCCCGGCGGCAGGTCATCGCCGGCGTCGCGGCTGAACGTCTTGACGTCGATCACCACACCGCCCTCACCGTGAGGCACCTTCAGCGAGGTGTCACGCACCTCGCGCGCCTTCTCCTTGAAGATCGCGCGGATCAGCTTCTCCTCGGCCGTCAGCTCGGTCTCGCCCTTGGGCGTGACCTTGCCGACGAGCAGATCCCCGGATGCGACCTCAGCGCCGACGCGCACGATGCCGCGGTCGTCGAGGTTGCGCAGCGACTCCTCTGAGCGGTTGGGGATGTCGCGGGTGATCTCCTCCTCACCGAGCTTCGTGGTGCGGGCGTCGATCTCGTACTCCTCGATGTGGATCGAGGTGAGCTCGTCGTCCTGCACGAGGCGCTTGGACAGGATGATGGCGTCCTCGAAGTTGTAGCCCTCCCAGGACATGAACGCGACCATCAGGTTCTTGCCGAGCGCCATCTCGCCCTTGTCGGTCGAGGCGCCGTCGGCGAGCACGTCGCCGGCCTTGACCTTCTGGCCGGAGCGCACGCGCGGCTTCTGGTGGATCAGCGTGCCCTGATTGGAGCGCATGAACTTCTGCAGCTCGTACTCGTCCTTCTTGCCGTCGGTCGTTTCGACCACGATCTCGGTGGCGTCGACGTGGTCGATCGTGCCGGCGGTGCGCGCCAACAGCACGTCGCCGGTGTCGAGCGCCGCACGACGCTCCATGCCAGTGCCGACCAGCGGCGCGTCGGCTTTCAACAGCGGCACCGCCTGGCGCTGCATGTTGGAGCCCATCAGCGCCCGGTTGGCGTCGTCGTGCTCGAGGAACGGGATCATCGCCGTGGCGACCGACCAGATCTGCTCGGGCGACACATCGACGAGGTCGACGTCCTTGGGGCCGACCGTCACATACTGACCGGCCTGGGTGCGGCACAGGATCTCGGTGCCCTTCAGACGTCCGGTCTTGGGGTCGATCGGCGTGTTGGCCTGAGCAATGATCTGCTCTTCCTCCTGGGTGGCGTCGAGATGCACGACCTCGTCGCTTACCGATCCGTCCTTGACGACCCGGTACGGGGTCGTGACGAACCCGTGCTCGGATACCTGCGCGTAGGAGGACAGCGAGCCGATCAGACCGATGTTCGGACCCTCAGGGGTTTCGATCGGGCACATGCGCCCGTAATGGGTGGGGTGCACGTCGCGCACCTCGATCGGCGCGCGCTCGCGCGTCAGTCCACCGGCGCCCAGCGCCGACAGGCGCCGGCGATGCGTGAGCCCGGCGAGCGAGTTGGTCTGGTCCATGAACTGCGACAGCTGTGAGGAGCCGAAGAACTCCTTCAGCGCGGCCACGACCGGGCGGATATTGATGATCGTCTGCGGGGTGATCGTGTCGGCGTCCTCGGTGGTGAGGCGCTCGCGCACGACGCGCTCCATGCGGTAGAGCCCGATCCGGAACGCTTCCTGGATCAGCTCGCCGACGGTGCGCAGCCGGCGGTTGCCGAAGTGCTCGTACTCGTCGAGGTGGTCGGCGACGGGCTCGCGCGGCATGCTCTGCGCTTCCGCCGCGTAATCCTTGATCTCGATTTCCGGCTCGTCCTCGGGGATGCCGAGACGCTTGGGCAGCGACACCAGCTCGCGCACGAGCTGCAGGATGTCGTCGTGCGTGAGCGTGCGCGTGTCGAGGTCGATGTCGAGACCGAGACGCGAGTTCAGCTTGTAGCGGCCGACGCGCGTGAGGTCGTAGCGCTTGGGGTCGAAGAACAGCTGGTTGAGCAGCGCACGCGCGTTGTCGACACTCGGCGGCTCACCTGGGCGCTGCTTCTTGAACAGCTCCACCAGCGCGCCCTCTTCGGTGCGCGTGACCTCGGTGTCGGACTCGATCGTGTTGCGGATGTACAGCGAGTTCTCGAACAGCCGCAGAATCTCCTCATCCGTGGCGTAGCCCATCGCGCGCAGCAGCACTGTGACCGGCAGCTTGCGCTTACGGTCGATGCGGACGAACACCTTGCCCTTCTTGTCGATCTCGAGCTCGAGCCACGAGCCACGAGCGGGCATCAGGTTGGCGATGAACACCTGCTTCTCACGGTCCTTCGGCTCCATCAGGTACGCGCCGGGGGAGCGCACGAGCTGCGTCACGACGACGCGCTCGGTGCCGTTGATGACGAACGTGCCGCGCTCGGTCATCCACGGGAAGTCGCCCATGAACACCGACTGCTCGCGGATCTCGCCGGTCTCGCGGTTGATGAACGCCACCGTGACGGTCAGCGGGCGGGCGTAGGTCAGATCCTTCTCGCGGCACTGCTCGATCGACGCGACGGGCTCGTCGAACACGAACTCGCCGAACTGCACGGCGAGATTGCCGGTGTAATCCTCGATCGGGGAGATGTCGTCGATCGTCTCGCGCAGCCCACCCTTCTGCGGGTCGGTGAGCCACTCGAATGAGCGGCGCTGAATGTCAATCAGGTTGGGAACGTCAAGCGACTTGGACAGACGCGCGAATGTCCGGCGCGTCCGAAGAGCATCAACAGCAGCCAAGAAATGACTCCTTCGAGAGGGCGAGGAAACGGGCAGAGGAGTGCGCGAAAGCGCGACTAGCAAAGATAGCACAGACTATCGATGCCCTGAAGGGGCAGCCAGCGCTCACGGACCCCGCTCCTCAACATCCGCGTATGTGGCGCGGCGTCGTCACTTCGAAGCGGCTGCGGCTATCGGCCAGCGGGCAGGACTCTACCGGAAAATCGGCCGAATTGTTAGGCGCGCATAAAGAAGGGCCCCACGGTTGCGGGGCCCTTCGAAGCTGCGTCAAGTGGAGCTCGCACTGCGGCCGAGCGCGTGCTACTTCAGCTCGACGCTGGCGCCGGCCTCTTCGAGCTCCTGCTTGAGCTTGTCGGCTTCATCCTTCTCGATGCCTTCCTTGACGGGCTTGGGCGCCTCGTCGACGAGCGCCTTAGCTTCCTTCAGGCCGAGGCCCGTGGCAGCACGGACGACCTTGATCACCTGGATCTTCTTGTCGCCAGCGCCGGTGAGCAGCACGTCGAAGGTGGTCTGCTCCTCCTCGGCAGCGCCGCCGCCGTCGCCGCCGCCGCCAGCCGCGGCAACCGGAGCTGCGACTGCTGCGGCTGAGACGCCGAACTCCTCTTCGAGCGCCTTGATGCGCTCGGCGAGCTCGAGCACCGAGATGCCTTTGAGCTCTTCGATCCAATCCTGGGTGCTGGTAGCCATCTGTGGTTCCTCCTTGGGGGGTCGCTTGGGCGGTGTTGGTCGGACCTACGCCGAAGCGTCCGCCGGGTTGTCGTCTTGCGCCGGAGCGGGCTCCGGCTCAGCTTGGTCTGCGTCTGCGGCGGCTTCAGCCGCCGGTGGGTCTTCGACGGGAGCAGCTTCGGCGTCTGCGACCGCCGCCTCAGGCGCTGCTTGCGCTTCGGGCTCGGGTTCCGCGGCGGCTGGGGCCTCGGGCTCGGGCTCGGGTTGCGCCGCGGCCGGGGCCTCGGGCTCGGGTTGCGCCGCAGCCGGCGGGGCGCCCGCCGGGAGCTCACCCGACGCCTTCTTCTCGCGGACCTGCTCGAGCGCGACGGCCAAGCCGCCGACGAGCGCGTTGAGGGTTCGCACCAGGCCGGTGAGCGGCGAAGCGACGATCCCCACCAGCTGGCCGTAGAGCACGTCGCGCGAGGGCAGCCGGGAGATCGAGCGGATCTGATCCGCGTCGAGTTCCTCGCCGCCCATCACACCACCCTTGAACGGCAGCAGCTGCGTGACACGTGCGTAGTCAGCGATCGCTTTCGCAGCGAGCGCGGCGTCGCCGTGTACGAACGTCAGCGCGGTCGGGCCCTGCAGCAGCGGTTTCAACGCCTGCGCGCCGACCTGCTCGGCGGCGCGCTCGGTGAGTGAGTTCTTGACCACCCTGAAGGTGGCATCCGCTTCGCGCAGCTTGGAGCGCAATTCGGCGGCTTGGGGCACCGAGATGCCCCGGTAGTCCACAGCGAAGACCGCGTCCGCGCTCTGGATCTCGGTGGCGAGCGCCTCGATGGTCGCCGCCTTCTGCTCTCGGTTCATCTCGTCCTTTGCCGTGCCTTGAAGAACGCGCAACGCCCGCTTGCAGGCGGGCGTCGGATGGCAGGCTCGAGAGCCGCATTCGATTGCTCCACCTGCTCCGGTCTTACATGCGTGCCGGAGGTCTGGGGTAGTGCGCTATGGGTAGCCGGCAGTGTAGCGGCCCGTGACCAAAGGAGCGCGGCTGAGTGAACGCGAGCCGCGGCTCAGGCAGCCGCGGCAGCGGCGTCCTCGACGATGTCGCGGGTCCGGCTGGGGTCGACCTTCACGCCCGGGCCCATCGTCGAGGTCATCGTGATCGTGCGCAGATAGCGCCCCTTGGCAACGGACGGCTTGGCGCGAATCAGCTCTTCGATCACAGCCGCGTAGTTCTCGAGCAGCTGGCGATCGTCAAAGCTCGCCTTGCCGATCACCAGATGCACGATCGCGGTGCGGTCGGTGCGGTACTCGACCTTGCCCGACTTCGACTCCTCGACGGCCCTGGCGACGTCCATCGTCACCGTGCCGACCTTCGGGTTCGGCATCTTGCCCGACGGTCCGAGCACGCGTCCGAGACGGCCGACGACCGACATCAGGTCAGGCGTGGCGATGGCGACGTCGAAATCGTCGAAGCCTTCCTCGATGCGCTTGGCCAGATCCTCGGCGCCGACCACGTCGGCGCCGGCCTGCTCGGCTTCGCGGGCTTTCTCGCCCTGAGCGAACACGACGATCTTGACGTCCTTGCCGAGTCCGTTGGGCAGCGCGATCGTGCCACGCAGCTGCTCGTCGGCGTGGCGCACGTTCAAGCCGGTGCGCACGTGGATCTCGACCGACTCGTCGAACTTGGCGCTGCTAAGGGCCTTGACGAGCAGAATCGCCTCGGCGGGCTGGTACTCGCGCTCGCGGTCGACCTTCTCCAGAGCTTCCTTGTGACGACGTCCGTGGCTGCTCATGCGACCACGTCCACGCCCATCGAGCGGGCGGTGCCGGCGATGATCTTCGAAGCCTGGTCGACGTCGTGCGCGTTCAGGTCGTCCAGCTTCTTCGCGGCGATCTCGCGCAGCTGCGCCTGTGTGATCGTGCCGACCTTCTCGCGGTGCGGCTCACCCGAGCCCTTGGGAATGCCGAGCGCCTGGCGGATCAGCACGGCGGCGGGCGGGGTCTTGGTGACGAACGTGAACGAGCGATCCTCGTAGACGGTGATCACGACAGGAATGACCGTGCCGGTGTCGGCTTGGGTCTGCGCGTTGAACGCTTTGCAGAACTCCATGATGTTGATGCCGTGCTGACCAAGCGCGGGACCGACCGGTGGGGCGGGCGAAGCCTGCCCGCCAACGGCTTGGAGCTTGATGGTTGTAAGGACTTTCTTTGCCATTAGATTTTCTTCACCTGGTCGAAGCCGACCTCAACGGGGGTTTCGCGTCCGAAGATTGATACCAGCACCTTGAGCCGGGCGGCGTCGTCGTTGATCTCCGAGATCTCGCCGGAGAAGTCTGACAGCGGCCCCGACACGACCTTGACGGTCTCGCCGATCGTGAACTGGGCGCGCGTGCGCACGGCCGTGGCGACTTCCTTGTGCAGCAACCTATCGACCTCGCCCTGGGTGAGCGGCACGGGCTCGTTGGAGGCGCCGACGAACCCGGTGACGCCGGGAGTTCCCTTGACGACCCCCCACGAGTCCTCGTTCAGCTCCATGTTGACCAGCACGTAGCCGGGCATCGTGCGCTTCTCGACGGTCACCTTCTGGTTGTCCTTCATCTCCGAGACCGACTCGGTCGGGACGACCACCTGACGCACAGCGCGCTGCTGGCCAAGCGATATGACGCGGTGCTCGAGATTGTGCTTGACCTTGTTCTCGTGACCGGAGTAGGTGTTGACGACGTACCAGCGAAACATTCGATTCCTAGATTCCTGACGTTTTCAGTGAGGGAAGGGGATCAGACTACCGAGCGGGAGCAGACGCGCGGTCAGCCCGAGAACGGCTAGAGGATGACGTCGACGATCTTCTTGGCAACGACATCCGCCAGGCCCAGGTAGGCGCCGGCGATCGCGACGAAACCGAGCACGACCGCGGTCGCCTGGAACACCTGGCGACGATCCGGCCACTGCACGCGTTGGAGCTCAGCCCAACTCGCGCGGAGAAAAGCGACTGCGCGATTGCCTTGCTGCTGGCGCGGCTGTGGCAGCGGAGCGCGGCCGTTGCCAGCTCCTCCGCTATCGCCGTCGCCGTCGCCGGAATCGCCCGCGCCGCGGCGGCGTCCGCCGCCGCCTGACGCCGGCGCGAGCTGCTGCTCTTCGACGTCAGCTGTCGGGTCGGCCGCGACGTCGGAGAGCATCCCGGGCGCAGCAGCCGCGCTCGGGCCGCCGGCCCCGCGGATGACCGCGGCGTCGAACTCGTCGACTTCTCCGGAGACATGACCAAGCGTGTCCGACAGGTCGGAGTGGATCGGTGCGCTCGGCAGCGTGGACGCGCCTTCGCGAACCCGTCGCTGCTGGCGCTGTTTTGCGCGTTTGCGATCACGAGCCACAGCAGCGCTCCCGCGCTAGCGAGTCTCCCGATGGCTGGTGTGCCGGCGACACCAGCGACAGTACTTGCGCAACGCCACCCGATCCGGGTTGTTGCGCTTGCTCTTGTTGGTCTGGTAGTTGCGATGCTTGCACTCCTCGCATGCGAGGGTGATAGCAATTCGAACGTCTCCGCGGGCCATGTGAGAAATCCCTGCGTGGTAGTGGACAACAGCCTTGGGCGAAGAAAAACCCCGCCCAGGCGCGAGGTACGAGCAAGTCTAGCGCGCTTTGCGTGCGGGAGCTTCCGCCCCGGCGCGAGCTGCCCGCGATCGTTGAGCTTGAGAGCTGCTGCCCGTGGCAGCACTCGTTCCCGACTACCTCCACGGAGTGTGTTGCCAAATCAATAGGGACTGCGCGCGCGTACACGCGCGCGCGCAGCACCATCGAAAACGAATCAGCACCCCCCACGCGCCGACGCATTCGAGCGGACCCGGGCACCCGTCGCGCAGACGCTGTTCGCGCCAGCGCCGAGCGTGTGCGGACGACGCCGAGCATGTGCCGACGACGGGGCTACTCGTAGAGCGTGAGCGTCGCAAGCACGACGTAGATGGCGACCAGCGCCCAGCCTTCGAACGCGACGGCTTCGCCATCGCCGGTGACCTGCCACACGGCCAGCGCGGTGAGCGCGAGCGCGCCGATGTACACGGGGGCCAGCTCGAACGTGAGCGTCGTCGTGAGCGTGAACGACACGAGCACGAGCACCGGGAAAAGGAAGGCGGCGATCTGCGCCACCGAGTTCTTGATCACCGAGATGGCGAGATCCGGACGGCCCTTCGCGGCGAGAACCATCCCGGCGATGTGCTCAACCGCGTTGCCGGCGATCGCGACGATCACCAGGCCGGCAAACGCCTGCGAGACGTGCAGCTGCGTGATCGCAGGCTTGAGCGCGTTGACGAACCAGTCCGAGACGAACGCTGCCACGACACCCGCGCCGAGCAGCAGCACGAGCGTGGTCCTGAGGGTCAGCTTCGGCTGGGCGGCGTGCTGCTGCTCAGCGCTGGGAGCGACGTCGGAGCGCAGATATGGGATCACCCAGGCCAGGTACACGCCCAGCAGGCAAACGGCGCCGACAGCCGAGATCGTCTTCACGTGATGGCTGGCGGGGTCGTGCGCGCCGAGCGAGAGCCCGAGCAGCACGATGATGAAGACGGCGACGAGCAGCAGCGTGGCGGTGTCGTTGGGCAGACGGGTGCCGAACCGCATCACGCCGTCTGGCGCGTGGCGAGCGCCGAGCACGATCGCCAGGCCGAGCACGAGCAGCGCGTTGGCGAACACGGAGCCGACGATCGCGGTCTGGGCGACCACGAGCTCGCCTTTCTGCAGCGCGAAGATCACCACGAACAGCTCGGGCAGGTTGCCGAGCGTGGATTGGAGCATGCCGGTGAGTGCGGGGCCGAAGCGCTCGCCGAGCTGTTCGGTGGCAAAGGACACGACCCACGCCAGGCCGGCGAGGGCGAGCGTGGCCACGAGGAAGCGGGGAACCGGAGCCCAAACCTGGTGGTCGGCGATCCCCGCGAGCGCGGCGAGGATCGCGACGATGACGAGCAGCACACGCTCGAGCGTTGTCAGACCGGCCATCGCGGCGACAATAGCGCTCTGGGTCCAGGTACTCTGCGCTTGCGAGAATGCGCCTGGCCACTTTCCTAGCCCCCGGGTCTCCCACAGCGCGCGCGGGCGAGGTGCGCGTCGATGAGCAGCGGGTGGTGGCGTTCGCCGACGACACCCTCACCGTGCTCGATCTGATCAGCGGGGCTGAGCGGCCGCCAGCCGACGGCCGCGCGTATGCGCTCGCCGAGGTGACGCTGCTCGCGCCGATCGCGCGTCCGCGCGCGATCTTCGGGATCGGGCTCAACTACGCCGACCACATCGCCGAAACAGGCGGCACGCGGCCGGAGCGCCCGCTGGTGTTCATGAAGCTGCCGTCCTCGGCGGCTGCGCCCAACGCAGCGGTGTCGTGTCCGCCGGTGGTCAGGCGCCTGGATTACGAAGGCGAGCTCGCGGTGGTCATGGGCCCGGGAGGAGCAGTCGCGGGGTACGCGGTGGCCGATGACGTGAGCGCACGCGACCTGCAGGGGCGCGAGCCACAATGGACCCGCGCGAAGGGGGCTGACGGGTTCTGCCCCTACGGCCCCTGGATCACCACGGTCGAGGAGATCAGCGACCCGCACGCGCTTGCGCTGCGCACGTTCGTGAACGGCGAGCTGCGACAGAACTCCTCCACCTCGAACCTGATCTTCGGCGTGAGCGAGCTGGTGGCGTTCATCGGTGAGACATGCACGCTCGAGCCCGGCGATCTGATCCTGACCGGCACGCCCGGCGGGGTCGGGATGGCGCTCGACCCACCGCGCTTCCTCACATCCGGCGACGTCGTGCGAATCGAGATCGAGCGGCTCGGGAGCATCGAGCACGCGATCGCCTGAGACGTGCTGCGCCCCGCGCGCCGCCGCTCAGTGGCTGTCGAGCACCCTGTCGATCAAGCCGTACTCCAGCGCCTGCTCAGCGGTGAAGAAGCGGTCGCGCTCCATGTCGGTGCGGACCTGCTCGGTGGGCTTGCCGGTGTGCTCGGAGTAGATCTCGTCGAGGCGCGCACGGATCGAGAGGATCTCGCGGGCGTGGATCTCGATGTCCGTCGACTGGCCCTCGAAGCCAGCGGACGGCTGATGGATCAGGATGCGGCTGTTGGGAAGCGCCGCGCGCTTGCCCTTGGTGCCGCCGGAGAGCAGCAGCGAGCCCATCGACATCGCCACGCCGACGCACATCGTCTGGATGTCGGGCTTGACGAAGCGCATCGTGTCGTAGATCGCCAGGCCCGAGTACACCGAGCCGCCGGGCGAGTTGATGTAGATCGAGATGTCCTTGTCCGGGTCCTGCGACTCCAGGTGCAGCAGCTGGGCGACGACGAGGTTGGCGACCTGATCGTCGATCGGGGTGCCCAGGAAGATGATGCGCTCGTTGAGCAGGCGCGAGTAGATGTCGAACTCGCGTTCGCCGCGGGCGGTGCGCTCTATGACCATCGGGATCAGCGGCATCGCGGGAACCCTACTGGTCGACGTCGGCCGGTCGACGCTCGACCGCCCGAGCGGGCGCGGGAGGCGGGCTGCGCGGCGCGCAGATAGCGCCGCTCAAAGCTCAGCAGCCGACATAATGAGACGGTCCGATGTTTCCGCTGAACGCTCCCAACGTGCTCACCGTGCTGCGCATCATGCTGGTGCCGGTGCTGGTGGTGGCGCTGCTCGACAACACGCCATCCGGCGACGTGTTCGCGGCGGTGGTGTTCGCGCTGGCGTCGCTGACCGATTTCATCGATGGGTATCTCGCGCGCGCGCAGCAGTCGATCACGACGTTCGGCAAGCTGATGGACCCGCTGGCGGACAAGCTGCTGATCGTGGCGGCGCTGGTGTCACTCGTGTCGCTGCACCGGCTGGCAGGCTGGGTGGCGATGATCATCATCACGCGCGAGCTCGCGGTGACGGTGCTGCGCATGGGCGCGACCCAGGCGGGCGTGGTGATGGCGGCGAGCATGTTCGGCAAGGTCAAGACGTGCTTGCAGATCGCGGCGATCCTGGCGGTGATCGCGGTACACGACAAGCCGCTGTGGGTGCTGCTGCTGCTCTACGTCACGGTGGCGGTGACGGTGCTCTCCGGCCTGGACTACTTCTTCGGCGTGCGCCGACGCGTGCAGCAGGCGCAGGCGCATACGCAGGCAGGAAGCTGAGCGCGTAGCCGTCCGACGACGCGAGACCGCGAGAACGTCAGCCGCGCGCGCCGGAACCGGCGCTCAGCCAATCCTCGACGCGCGTTTGACGCAAAGCCGGCGTGCCAGAGTCGAGCTCGTGGCGCAGCTCTGACAGCAGTCCATGACGCTCGGCGACCACGTTGTGTTGATGGATCGTCTCGAGGTTCTCTTGACGAGCGGAGATGAAGCTGCCGCCGTCGAGCTCGGGAAAGGCGTTCACGACGCCGGCGATCATCTCGCGCACGCAGTCCTCGACGAAACGGGGACGACGGTGGGCTTTCTCAACCACTTCGGCTTCGTCTGAGCGCTTCATCAGCTCGTAGATCTCCGACGACATCGAGCCTTCGACGATGCTCAGCAGCGTTTTTGCGTCGATCTCCGCGTCGCATTCCTCGAGGCAGCCGATGTGCAGCGTGCCGAGTCCGCGTTGGTTGTGCGTCGCCACCGGCACGTGCTCGAAGATGCGCCCGATCTGCTCGTCGGAGAAGTCGTCCGCGACCAGGCGCTTGCGCGCACGCGCGGTGATCAGCTCCTGCGCGCACGGGCAGGCGGTCATGCCGGTGGCGGAGACGCCGACGACGCGACGCGTGCCGCCCTCGGAGGCGACCGCGCGACCGAAGAGCGTGTAGATCTCTTGAGTCGTGACGCCGGACACCGGCGCCGGACGGTGCTCCGGGTAGCGCGCGGCGATCGTCACCTCGGCGCGCAGCGCGTTCTGGCGCTCGCGGACGAGCTCGGCGATGTGCTTGGCAAGCGTCTCAGCGCGGAACGGGGACTCGCTCAGGACGACTTCGCCGATCGTCTCGTTGACGACCTCCTCGAAGCGCGACATGTGCGCGCCCTTCTGATCGCGCCCGAGATCGACGAAGCACTCGAGTCGCGCGAAGAACAGCTCATCGCGGATGCGGATCACCTTCTCCACGCCGGTCACTCCTACGCGCGAGAGGCCGACGGGGATCGCCGGCATGCGCGCCTGGACGTCATCGTCGGCGGCGTGGGGAGAAAGCGAAGGTGTCAATTCGATCGTGCGCTGCACTTCGCTGGCAAGCGTAGCGGGGTCAGGGCCGAATCCTGGGGACCAAACCAGTGCGAAACACTCCCCGAGCGCCAAAACAGGTCTCGCATCGGGCTTCCACGAGCTGACAAGCGCCCGAGAACGTGCGGATCGTGACCAAGCCGCATCCTCGGGCCGCGGATTCTGGTATCACTTCGCACTCAGTTTGAGTCAACCCTGGCATCTGCTCGACTGGGCGCATGTCTCATGGATGGCGAGCGACTGCGAGTATTACGACGGAACGCATAGGAGGCTAGTGACGCAGGTGCTGGGGAGATCGGGGCGAGCTTTCGCTTCGAAGGGGAGTCATATGGATCGTGGGGGTCCAAGGTGAGCGACAAGGTCGATGTGCTGCTGAGCACTACCGCGGAGACCGCGGTAGTGGAGATGGAAGAGTTCCAGGCGATGATCACCGACGGGCAGGAACGGGGATTCCTTGCTTCCGAGACGATCATGACCGCGGTCGAGGATGCCGAAATCAGCCCCGAACAGGTGCGGGATCTGTTCAGCTATCTCGAGGAGCACGGGATCGAGGTGATCGCCTCAAGCGACGTTCGATCGGAGCCCGGCGCCGCGAGCGAGGTGGTCGGCGAGCCGGTCGCGCCGAACGATGACGCGGCGCTGACGGGAAGCGGCGATGACGCGCTCGACCCGGCTCAGGAGCTGCGTGCGCGACTCGAGGAGCTCAAGCGCCCGGAGGTGGATCTCACCGTCGAGCCGAGCCTCGACTCGCTGCGCTTGTATCTGCGCTCGATCGGCCGCGTGCCGCTGCTCAGCGCCGTCGACGAGGTGTGCCTGGCCAAGCGCATCGAGCGCGGCGACATCTCAGCCAAGCAGCACATGGTCGAGGCCAACCTGCGCCTCGTCGTGTCGATCGCCAAGGGGTATCTTGGGCGTGGGCTGACGTTCCTCGACCTGATCCAGGAGGGGTCGCTCGGGTTGATCCGGGCCGTCGAGAAGTTCGACTACCGGCGCGGGTACAAGTTCTCCACGTACGCCACGTGGTGGATTCGTCAAGCGGTTACGCGCGCGATCGCCGACAAGGGACGCACGATCCGCATCCCGGTGCACATGGTCGAGCGGCTGAACAAGGTGATCCACACCGAGCGTCAACTGATCCAGCAGCTCGGGCGCGAGCCGACGCCGGCTGAGATCGCCCAGGAGCTCGAGTGCACGACCCGTGAGGTGCGCGAGGTGCTGCGCATGGCTCAGCAACCGGTGTCGCTGGAGAAGCCCGTCGGCGAAGAGGAGGATTCGGCGCTTGCGGACTTCGTCGAGGACATCTCCGCCGAGTCGCCGTTCGAGATCGCCTCGGAGGCGCTCCGGCGCGAGAACGTCGGGCGCGTGCTGGCTTCGCTGCCCCGGCGCGAACGCGAAGTGATCGAGATGCGCTTCGGCATCACCGGCGGGCGTTCGCGCACGCTCGAGGAGGTCGGGCGTGCGTTCAACATCACACGCGAACGCGTGCGTCAGATCGAGAATCGCACGCTCAAGAAGCTCCAGACGCTGCCCGAGGCGCAGCAGCTGCGCGAGGCGTCATAGGCCCGGCGCGTGCCGGGCTGAGCCTCTCAGCGCAAGCCCACTAGAATCCTCGCACTCACGGCTCACAGCCGGGATCCCAGGTGGGGTGTCCGAGTGGTTAAAGGAGACGGGCTGTAAACCCGTTGGCTCTGCCTACGCAGGTTCGAATCCTGCCCCCACCACTTCGCCCGCGGTAGCCCCTGGGGCTACCGCGCTTCGAGCCGGCGAGCCAGAGTCTGCGCGTCGCGTGTGCTGACGGTGACCCGCTGCAGCGCGCCTTGGTTGCGCACCGCGAAGGAGAGCGCTGGCACACCTCGGCGCACGACCCACACCTGATCGAGCTTGATCGAACGCGCTATGTAGTAGAGCCAGGGCAGGCGCAATCCCACCTTCAAGCCCGAGCCCATCACGTCGCGCAGTGGATGCTCGAGCACGTCGACATCGCTCACATCGGCCAGCGGCACCTTGATGCTCTTGAGCAGACCGAGCGTCGCCTCGACCGGCGAGAGCCGAATCTCGATGGAATCCGCATCGATGTACACGCGCATGCGGGCAGGGTAGCCGGGCGCCAACTCGCGGCGTGTTCGCGAGCACGGACCCCTCGCGAGCACGGACCCCTCGCGAGCACGGACCCCCGAGTAAACCGCCGAGGTCTTTTTTCGGCGAACTGGGTAGAAGCAAAGTGACTGGCGCCATTCGATACGGCCCCTGGCGCTCGAACCCACCAGGTGGGATCATCAGCACAACGACAGAAAAGAGTTCCGGCATGGAATCTTCCTCACCAGCGCGTGTGCTTGTGGTCGCGCACAAGACCGCCGCTACGCAATCGCTGCTCGATGCTGTGGGAGAACGAGCCAGGCGCGGACCATGTGTGTTCACGCTGCTCGTGCCGAACGCGGCACATGGCCTGCACAAGGTCGTCGACCCAGAGGATCAGGGCGCAGCCGAGACCGGCAACGTGATCGATCAAGCGCTTCCGCTGCTGCGAGCAGCATCGGGAATGCGGGTCGAAGGCATGCTCGGCGATCCCGACCCGATCGCAGCGGTGCAGGACGCGATCAACCTACACGGCTTCGACGAGGTGATCATCTCGACGCTCAGCGCGAGGCTGTCGCGCTGGCTGAAGCTCGACCTCCCGAGCAAGGTCGCGGGCATGGGGCTGCCCGTCACCACGGTCACACAGGACGAGACCGCCGCGCCGGCGCCGCTGGCATCACGCTCCTGAGCTCGCGGCCCGACGGGATTGGGAACAGCCCGCGGCGAGCGAGTTGGCAAAACGATTGCCTATGTTTCTATTATGGTCGCCGTGTTCGGGGCGACCACCAGAGCCGCGCCTACCCCAGCGCAGACAACTGTCTGTAGATCTCTCGTCTGCGTCCAGCGACAGTAGTGGTCGTGGAACCTGTGCGTACGCAATTCGCTCTCAACCTGCGCCACCATCGCGCCCAGGCAGGGCTCTCCCAGGAGGCGCTTGCGGAGGCATGCAACCTGCACCGCACGGAGATCAGCCTGCTGGAGCGCTGCAAGCGCTCTCCGCGGTTGGAAACGCTCGTGATCCTGGCACGAGGCCTGGAGCTCGCCTCACCCGGGGAGCTGTTGGAAGGCATCCACTAGAGCCAGCGCCGGTGCGTCCAAGTCCCTGCTGGTGACGAGTCCAGGACTGGCCAGAGCAGACTGAGCCTAGCTTCCTAGAGGCCCAGCTGATCGAAGTGCCGGGCGGCACGCGCGGCGAATACGAACTCATCGCAGCGATTGACCAAGCCTGAGCCAACGAGCGACGCCAGGCCGTCATCGACAGCCGCGCGGGGCTCACCGAGCTCACGCACCAGCTCATCGATCGACCACGGTCCGCCGCCGGGATCGGCACTCAACAGCAGGCCGAGAATCGCTCGCTCCAGACGAATCTCATCGCTTGACATCATGGTTGCGCCCTTGACACATGGTCTGATCCTCCTTGTCTACAGTCCGGCGCCGCGCGTCGGACCGCCTTCCACCGGCCGATTTCGAAGCTACTCGGCGCTGCGGATGGGCGAGTCGATCGGCCCTTGTTCACGACTGTCGGCGAGACCCGCCAGATAAGCTCCACGCAAGCGCGGTACAGTGCCCGCTCGCGCCCAGCTAGCTCAGTTGGTAGAGCACTTCCATGGTAAGGAAGGGGTCATCGGTTCGAGTCCGATGCTGGGCTTCCCCTAGTCGACGTCCCGGCGCACACAGCACCGGCTTCTCCTGATCGGCCAACACCGCGCTAAGCGCGTTCGCGGCCGGTCGACAGCCGTCCCCGCACCCGCCGCCAGAGCTCTGACACGAGCGCGATCAGCACCGAGCACGCGAGCGCGACGCCCAGCGCCTTGAGCGGCTCCTGCTCGAACACCCGACCTCCGAGATAGCCGAGCATCGCCGCGTAGATCCCCCAAGCCACTCCCGCGAGCAGATCGAAGCGCACGAAGCGCCGCCACGGCATTCGCAGCGTTCCACATGCCAGCGTGACCGCGGTGCGCCCGGCTGGGATGAAGCGAGCGACGAGGATGATCATCGCACCGCGTTCCCCGAGTTGTCGCTCGGCCCACTCGAGTCGGCTTTTGCCGACACGCGCGAGTCGCTCGACGAGGCGAGTACCGGCTCGCCGGCCGATCAGATAAACCAGGTTGTCCCCGGCGATCGCGCCAGCCGCCGCGCATACGATCACCAACGCGATCTCGAGCTTGCCCGAGCCAGCCAGCACGCCCGCGAGAATCACAAGCGACTCGCTCGGCAGGATCGGAGCGATCACGTCCAGCAGCGCGACACCGAAGATCAGCGCATACGTCCACGGGGAGTCGGAGATCAGCTGGGTCAGAGAGTCGAACACTCGCGCGCCTATCGAATCGAAGTGCGAAATCGTGATCGTGATCGTGATCGTGATGCGGATCGACGGGAGACCCACCTCTCCGGTTCGCGCACAAAGTCTCTCAGGCGGGTGACCGTGGGGGCGGCGATGCTGCGCGCGGCGAGCCTGGCCGTGAGGCCCACGGCGCCGTAGCAGTCGGACGGACCCGGGCGCCATCCGTGATCGCGCCGGGGCCGAACTCCGCCTGTACATCGCGTACGCCCAGCGGCTCGCCGCAGCTCGAGCAGATGCGGCGCTCTCCCAAAATGCCGCCGCACTCCCGATGGCGGATCACGATCGGCGGCCCGTTGGGCGCGGCGTGTCGATCGCCCCACCTCAAGAGCTCGACGATCACCGGCCAGACGTCGAGTCCTTTCTCGGTGAGGCGGTACTCATAGCGCGGCGGGCGCTCCTGGTAGAGAGTTTTCTCCAGCACTCCCTCCCCCACGAGCCGCTCGAGGCGCGTGGAGAGCACGTTGCGAGCAATACCGAGATGCTGCTGCAGCTCGTCGAAGCGCCGCGCTCCCAGAAAGACGTCGCGCAGCACGAGCATCGTCCAGCGCTCACCGAATAGCTCCAACGCACGCGCGATCGAGCAGTTCTGTCCCGCGTAGTCAGCGCCGAGCATGTTGGCCTGTGGATCCGAGCATCTTCGTACTCAATGTAACACGGTTAGTTGCGTGAAGCAACGCTCTGCGGTACCGTGAGTCCCGTCATGCAACCGACGTAGAGGAGTCACTCCGATGGAGCGCAAGTGGCAGGTCATGCTCGTGGTTGTCGTCGGTGTGTTCATGGCCGGCCTCGACGTGTTCATCGTCAACATCGCGTTTCCGCAGATCCATCACGAGTTCGCGGGCACGAGCCTGGCATCGCTCTCATGGATCCTCAACTCGTACACGATCGTGTTCGCGGCGTTCCTCGTCGTCGCCGGCCGCTGGTCAGATGCGTTCGGGCGCAAGCGCTCGTTCCTGCTGGGGGTCATGCTGTTCGTCACCGCGTCGGCCGCCTGCGCAGCCGCACCGTCGGTGGAGTTCCTGATCGGCGCGCGAGCCGTGCAGGGCCTTGGAGCCGCACTGCTGACGCCCGCGTCGCTCGGCTTGCTGCTGCCCGAGTTCCCGGCGGCCCAGCGACACGTCGCGATCGGCATCTGGGCAGCGGTTGGCGGGATCGCAGCCGCCGCCGGGCCGCCGCTGGGCGGCCTGCTCGTCGAAGTCGGATGGCGCTGGGTGTTCATAGTCAACGTGCCGGTCGGCCTGGCGGGGGTCGCGGTCGGCTGGCGGGTGCTGCGTGAGATCCGTCATCCCGAGACGACCAGACCGGACTTGCTCGGCGCGGGCCTGTTGACCGCGGGCGTCGGGCTGGTGGTCGTCGCGATCGTCCAGGGCTCCGCTTGGGGCTGGGCCAGCACACGCGTCGTCGGCTTGCTCGTGCTCTCCGCGTTGCTGATCCTGGCGCTAGCGAGACGCACGGCTCATCACCCCGCTCCGATCGTCGAGCCGGCGCTGCTGCGGGTTCGCGCGTTCAGCGTCGCCACCCTCGGGTCGCTGCTGTTCTTCATCGGCTTCTCGGCGATGCTGCTCGGCACCGTGCTGTTCCTCACGGGCATCTGGCACGAGCAGATCATCAGCGCCGGTCTGATGATCGCTCCGGGACCCGCGATGGCGGCGGCGACATCGGTGCCGAGCGCGCGCCTGGGCGGGCGCATCGGTGCCGGCCGGGTCGGCGCGATCGGCACGGTGCTGTTCGCGCTCGGCGGGGTGTGGTGGATAACGCGACTTGGCTCCGCCCCTGACTATGCCGCCGACTTCCTACCCGGGATGCTGATTGGTGGGGTCGGCGTCGGCATGGTGATCCCCTCGCTCACGGGCGCCGTCGCGGCCACGCTCGGGCCGGCGCGCATCGCCACCGGTATCGCCGTGCAGACGACCGGCCGCCAGCTCGGCGCCGCGCTCGGATTCGCGATTCTGATCGCGGTGCTCGGCACGCCGCGCACCGCACACGACTTCGTCGACGCTTGGGCGTTCATGCTGGTGGCGAGCCTGCTCGCGGGCGTCACGCTCGCGACGATCAGGCCCACTCCCACACCCGCGCCCGAGTGGAGCGCCGAGGTCGACTCCACCCCGGCGCTCGCTGCCACCCCGTCCAGTGGCTAGCGCTTCGGGCAGGGACTCTTGGCGGTCACGATCGAGGTGAAGTCACCGTCGTCGTGAAACTCGCCACGCCAAGGGAAGCCGCCTTTGGGACAACGCTTTGGCACGGTGATGCCATAGATCTTTGCGCGCACGGTCTCGACCTTGCCATGGGTCTTCACCTTGACCCGGCCAACACGTGTGGCTCCAACCGCCAGCTTGAAGCTGACGATCGACGCGGGCTGCGCACCGGGAACGGTGTCGATCTCGGGAATCGGGATCACGAGCTTCTGTCCAAATGGCGGGTCATCTGCCAACAGCGTGCCGACGATCACGTACTGCACGGACACCGGGGAGACGCCATTGGCATAGAGCACGAGCTGAGTGTGCCCCTGGGCATCCGGCGGCCCGAGGAACGGTTGGATCGTGACCGGCTCGGTGACGATGCTGTCCCCCAGCGGCGCCTTGCCGACCGCGGAGCCGAGCGGACCGGCTTTGGAAGCGGCGGAGCAGGCGCCGGGACCATCCCGCTCGAGCACCCCCGCCGAGCAGGTGGCAAAGCCGGCGGTGTGGACTCCCAGGCCAAGCGGGAGATGGATGACGGCTTCGTGAATCGGCCCAGGCAGCCCGCCAGTCGTGTTGGTAGTGACTCCGCTGAACGACACGAACGTTCCGGCTCCAAGCTTGTTGTTGCTGAACGCCGGCGCGATCTGCGTCGTCGGATACGCGAGCGCAGCGACCGGACAGCCGGCCGCACAGGCAAGCAAGATCAGACAGATGGATGCTCTACGCATCTGTTGACACCCCTCCCAGAGATTGACTTGAGTTCGACACACGTCTGCGGCCAGGCCAGCAGAAGCCGCAAATCAGGCGAACGGCGCTCAATCGCCGTTCAACGTGTATTATTTTGCTAGTGTACTAGTTCACCAGCACACTGTCAATCTATCAGCCCAGTCGCTAACGTGACGTTGATGACCAGCCAGCCTGAGCCGATCGAACTAGACGACACGCTGCGCCTGACGATCGACCGCGATGCGGATGTGCCGATCGGCGTGCAGCTCGCGTGGGCGATCCGCGCGCGCATCGACGAGGGAACACTCGTGCCGGAGCAGCGCCTTCCCGGCTTGCGCGATCTCGCTGACGCGCTCGGCGTCAACGCCAATACCGTGCGCTCGGTCTATCAGCGCTTGGAGCGTGAAGGTGTGATCGACACCAGGCAGGGCAGCGGCACCTTCGTGAGCGCGCTCGCACACAAGCCATCGGTGGCGGGCGCGATCGCAGCCGATGCCGCGCAGGAAGCTCACGAGACCGGTGTCGACCCCCGCGAAGTCGCCGCCGCGCTCTATGTGACCCCGCAAACCGGCCCGGAGCGCATCAGCGAGCCGGTCGGCCGCAGGCGCGCCCTGCGAGCCCAGATTGCCGCGCTCGAGCAGGCCCTGATCGAGATCGAGACCGAGCACTCCGACCTGTCCGCGCGACCCACCCAGACTCGCCGCGCGGACGGCGCTCCCCGGCTGTTGAGCGCAACCGAGCTAGAGCAGACACGGACCGAGCTCGTGCGCAGACTGGCAGCCGTGCAGATCGCGCTTGAC
Organism: Solirubrobacteraceae bacterium; assembly: GCA_035474295.1. Lineage (GTDB taxonomy): Bacteria > Actinomycetota > Thermoleophilia > Solirubrobacterales > Solirubrobacteraceae > Palsa-744. Next base: position 4,697 of record DATINL010000034.1, on the reverse strand, counting down.
GAACGCGACGAGCAGACGGCGCCCCGGACCGGCAAGCAGCCCAAGCCGGCGCCCGCCGGTGCTGCCAAGAAACGCGGCGCGCGGTCTCGCGCCAGCACACGTCACGCGCCAGCCGGCGCGTGAGCAGCGCCGTCGCTGCCGGCGGCTGAGTACCAGCAGCACGGCCACGCCGCCGCTCCTCCGCAGCGCCTGCGCACACGCCTGCGTGTAACTGCGCGCATCGCCGCCTCCCGCCCCCAGGTCAGTGTGGTACGCGAGCGTCTACTTGTATAAACTCCCGTACCTAGCAGTCAAGCTCCCCTGAAGTCGTTCGACCATGTCGGGTTTGGCTGGAATGCGTCGTCATAAACATGCGGTGAGAGCGTCCGACGCAACTGACCCATGTAGACAAAAAATCGCTGACATGAAATGATTTTGGTTACCAGATTCTCGGGCAGAGATCTGAATATCGAAATCATTCGGGGAGGTAGAAATGTCGGAGCGCGGCGGCGAGGGTTCGGGGACCAGCTCGATTGCCCCTTTGTACCAGCGCCTGCCCAAAGGGCCACATCGACTCGCGCCCGAGGAGGTTTCCCGCCATCAGCGGATCCGCATGCACGGAGCGATGGTCGAGGCTGTTTCGGAAAACGGGTACGAGCGCACGAGCGTCAAGCAAGTGGTCGGTCTCGCGGGCGTTTCGCGGCGCGCATTCTACGAACAGTTCGCCAACAAGGAAGAATGCTTCCTGGCGACTTTCGATCTGATCGCAGCGCGCTGCATTCGGCGCATCACGGACGCATACCGCTCATCCGAAGGGGATTTCGAAGATCGCCTGCGTAGCGCGTTCCTCGCGTTCGCGAACGAGCTCGAGACCAACACCAAGGAAGCCCATCTGGTGGTGATAGATGCCCAACTCGTTGGAATAAATGGAATGTTGCGCATGCGCCGCACGACGTCGGCGTTTGAACATCTCATCTCGAGCAGCTTCGCTCACACACAAGGCGTCACTCCACTTCCCCGACCAGTGGTCCGGGCTATCGTCGGGGGGCTGCGAAGGGTCACGTTCCTGCATCTGCACGACGGACGCGTCGGCGAGCTGCGCTCCTTGGTGGAAGAGATGCTGCACTGGACGCTGCTGTTTCAGACACCGGCGGTGAATGACCTGGAGACCGGAGCATCCTCCTCCGGCCCGCCGCAGCCTCCCGCGCAGGTGACGACCAATGCGCGTAAGCGCCGTGACGAGCGCATGCGCATCCTCGACGGCGTGCTCGAACTTGCGATCAGCGAGGATTATCAGGAGCTGAGCGCTCCGCGGATCGCTGACGAGGCGCAGGTGTCAGTCGAATTCTTCTTCGAGCTGTTCGCCGATCGCGACGAGTGCTTCCTGGCGGCGTTCGACGCGTTGGGCGATGAGCTGCTCGGCGTGATCTCAGACCCGCGCTCGGCGGCGCCCACATGGCCCGGCTCCGTCCACGGCGCAATCGACGTGCTGATGCGCCACCTGGCTGCCAACCCCGTCCACGCTGAGACGATCGCGATGAGCGCGCTCGCCGCGGGTGACACTGCGATCGAACATGCCGCCGTGCTGATGCGGCGGGTCAGCACTACCCTGATCGCGGGAGCACCGGCGAGTACGGGCGGTCACTTCATCACCGAGGGAATCGCGGGCGCGATCTGGCACACGATTCACTGTCACGTCGCGAGCCGTCAGACGCGGATGCTGCCGACGCTCTCCGACTACCTCACATTTGTGGTGCTCGCCCCGTTCGTCGGCGCCGAGGAAGCCGCGCACACAGTGACCGGAACGCCCGCTTAGCGGCGGCGACCGATACGGCGCTCGCTGAAGTGAGTCAGCGCGATGCCCACCAACAGCGAGACCACGATCACGACGATCAGCGGCGCATGACCGGATCCCAAGATCCAGTCGACCTTGACGCTGTCGAGATTGAACACCGCGAACAGCGTGATCAGCACGGCGAGCGCCACCAACCCGCCGGTGCGTGCCAGCTCACGGCGACTGCGCTGGCGCTCCGGTGACGATGCGGGTGCCGACATCCACCTGCAGGATACGCTTCCGGCGCAAACCTGCAAAGGAGAGTTCCGGTGGCCGACAGCAAATGGATCGCAGCAGACATCCCCGACCAGCACGGGCGAGTCGCGGTCGTGACCGGTGCCAACAGCGGCCTTGGGCTAGTCGACGCGCGCGAGCTCGCCCGTGCGGGTGCACACGTGGTGCTCGCGTGCCGCAATACCGCCAAGGGTGAGCAAGCTCTAGCGGAGATCCGCGCGGCAGTGCCAGCCGCGCAACTGGAGCTGCAGGCGCTGGATCTGTCCGATCTCGTCTCGGTGCGCGCGTTCGCCGAACGCTTCGCTGCGGCTCACGAGCGACTCGATCTGCTCGTCAACAACGCCGGGATCATGGCGGTGCCGAAGCAGCTGACCAAGGATGGGTTCGAGAGCCAGCTCGGCACCAACCATCTCGGCCACTTCGCACTGACGGGCCTGCTGCTGGATCGCCTGCGGGCGGCTCCTCAGGGCGCGCGCGTGGTGTCAGTGAGCAGCGTCGCACACCGCACCGGGCGCATCAGCTTCGAGAACCTCAACGGCGAACGCCGCTATCAGCGCTGGCTCGCATACGGGCAGTCGAAGCTCGCCAACCTCGTGTTCTGCTTCGAGCTGGATCGCCGCGCGAGCGCCGCCGGACTGGAGCTCACCAGCGTGGCCGCGCACCCCGGGTATGCAGCCACCAACCTGCAGACCGCAGGCAAGAACACGCTGCTCGACCGCATCTACGCGCCGATCGGCAACGCGCTCATTGCGCAGAGCGCCGACATGGGTGCGCTGCCAACGCTGTATGCCGCCACCGTGCCGGGCTTGCCCGGTGGGTCCTACTACGGGCCGGACGGGCTGTTCGAGGGGCGCGGCCATCCCAAGCGCGTGCAGGCACGGAGCGCCGCGTATGACGAGCAGAGCGGGCGGCGGCTGTGGGAGATCTCAGAGCAGCTCACCGGGGTGAGCTATTCCTTCTAAAGGCGCACCCAGCGTGGCCGGCGCGCTTAGCTATTCGTCCTGAGGCGCACCCGGCGCGGGCGCCGCGCTGAGCTCTGTCTGAACCCAGTCGCAGCTGATCGACAGCTCCTCGACATCCATCGCCGCGGCCACGTTGAGCGCCATGCCGCGGCGGAAGAACTCATCGATCTGCTCGGGATCCGCGCCGGAGAGATCCTGGGCGAGGTTGACGAGGTTGGCGTAGCGATGGCGCACGCGTTCGCGCACGAGCTGGTCGTCGCATGCCGCATATGACTGATGCTGCAGCATCAGATAGTCGGGGTCGGAGGCGAGCAGCTGCCGGTAGGCCATGCCCATCGCCTGCAGCACGTCCTGGCAGCCCTCGGGGGCGACCCCATCCGCGTATTGCCGCGCAGCGACGCGAAACGTGTCGGCGACCCGTTCGAAGCTGCGCTCCAGGGCCGCGAGGAACAGCTCGCGCTTGTTGGGGAACAGGCTGAACACATACGGCTGAGCGACGCCGACCCGGCGTGCGATGCGCTCGACAGCGGTGCCGTGCAGACCGCCGTGCGCGAACTCGTGTACGGCCGCTGAGATCAGCGCTTCGCGGCGCTCGGCCGCCGGGATGCGCCTGCGCGCCGGAGCGGTGCTCAAACCGGCTCCCTGGTAGCGAGCGCAACCGTGGGCGCGCTATTGATGGGCACGTGCTCGGCACACTCGCCGTCAGCGCGCAGCGGCTCCGTCGCGCTCGCGCTCGCGGCGCGCGTGGTGAACGGGAGGAGCAGCACGGTGAGCGCGCCGGCGCCGAGCACCGCGACGCTCGTCCACAGCGCCGGGGTGAGCCCGTCGACGAACGCCTGCGGAGAGTCGTAGCTGCCTGAGCCGGTGAACACGGAGGCGAGCACGGCCACGCCGAGCACTCCGCCGAGCTCGCGGATCGCGTTGGTGGCGCCGGACGCCTGCCCGGCCTGGTCGGGGCGCACCGAGGAGAGCACTGCGCTGGCGGACGGCGCGAACACGAGCGCCATGCCCGAGCCGGCCATCAGGAACGGCACGATCATCTGCCCGTAGGAGAGGTCGATGGCGCTCATCTCGGCCAGCAGGCCCAACGCGAGCGCTTGCAGCGTGAGCCCGGCGACGATGAACGGCCGGCTGCCGTAGCGCTCTGAGAAGACGCCGGCGAACGGCGCGACGAGCATCGTGGCGCCGGTCCACACCAGCAGCTTCAAGCCCGCCTGGAAGGGAGTGTTATGAAGGACGTTCTGCATGAACTGGGAGAGGAAGAAGATCGAGCCGAACATACCGAAGTACATGCTCAAGGATGCGATGTTGGTCACCGCGAAGCTGCGCTTGGCGAAGAACTCCATCGGCAGCATCGGCTCGGGAGCACGACGCTCCCACGCGACGAACCCGGCCAGCAGCGCGGCGCCGCCGAGCAGTGTGGCCAGGATCGTGGGGCTGCCCCAGCCGAGCGACTGGGCTCGAACGAGCGCGAAGACCACGCCGAACGCGCCGCTGCAGGCAAGCACGAGCCCGGGCAGGTCGAGCGTGCCGTAGGGCCCGCGGCTCTCCTGCAGGCGACGCATCGCGATCGGAGTAAGGGCGATGCCGATCGGCACGTTGATCCAGAAGATCCAGTGCCACGAGAAGCCCTGCACGACGGCGCCGCCGATCAGCGGACCAGCGGCGACGGCGATGCCGCTGATGCC
>DATINL010000033.1:0-12902 GCA_035474295.1 Solirubrobacteraceae bacterium | reverse complement strand
TGGATTTTCAGCGCAACTCTCCACGGCCACCGCCATTCCTGTGGTGTACTGCGGATCATTTTCCAGCAACGTGGATTTTGGCTGGACCAGTACCCGCACGAGTTCTCCGGCGGTATGCGCCAGCGCGTGATGATCGCGATGGCGCTCGCCAACGAGCCGAAGCTGCTGATCGCGGACGAGCCGACGACGGCGCTCGACGTCACCGTGCAGGCGCAGATCCTCGCGCTGATGGGGCGGCTGCAGCGCGAGCTCGGCATGGCGATCCTGATCATCACGCACGACCTCGGGGTGGTTGCCGAGGTGGCCGATCACATCGCGGTGATGTATGCCGGGCGGATCGTCGAGACGGCTGCGACCAAGGAGATCTTCGCCGCGCCTCAGCACCCGTATACGTGGGGGCTGCTGCAGTCGATCCCGACGCTGGAGCGCTCGCGCGGCGACGACCTGATCCCGATCGCGGGGCGCCCGCCGAGCCTGATCAACCGCCCCAGCGGCTGCCACTTCCACCCACGCTGCCCATACGCCCAGCCGCAGCACGCACGCGTCGACCCAAAGCTCGTGCCGGTATCCGCGGCGCCGGGTGCGGGAGCCCACGAGGTGGCGTGCTTGCTCGACGCGCCGACGCGCTCGCGCTTATGGGCGGAGTTGCAGGCCGGTCACACGCCCGACCAAGCGCTTGCTGCGGCCGGCTTGCCGGAGCGTGCGCATGAGTGAGCCGCTCGTCGAGGTGCGCGACCTGGTGAAGCATTTCCCGATCACGCGCGGCGTCGTGATGCAGCGCCAGGTCGGCGCGGTCAAGGCGGTCGACGGTGTTAGCTTCGACGTGCTGCGCGGGGAAACGCTCGGCATTGTCGGTGAAACCGGCTGTGGCAAGAGCACCACCGCACGGCTGATCATGCGCTTGCTCGACCCCACCAGCGGCACGATCCGCTTCGAGGGCGAGGACATCACCCACCTGCGGGGTGCCCACCTGAAAGCTGTGCGCCGCGAGCTGCAGATGATCTTCCAAGACCCTTACTCCTCGCTGAACCCGCGCAAAACCGTCGGGTCGATCGTCGGCGAGCCGCTTGCGATCCATGGTCTCGATAAAGGGGAAGGGGCGCGTAAGCGCCATATACAGGAACTGATGGACACGGTTGGGCTGAACCCCGAGCACTACAACCGCTACCCGCATGAGTTCTCTGGTGGCCAGCGCCAGCGCATCGGCGTTGCGCGTGCGCTGGCGCTCGAACCGAAGCTGCTGATCGCCGACGAGCCGGTGTCAGCGCTCGACGTTTCGATCCAGGCGCAGGTGCTCAACCTGCTGCGCGACTTGCAGCGTCGCTTCGGCCTGACGGTGGTGTTCATCGCACACGATCTCTCGGTGGTGCGTCATATGTGCGACCGCGTCGCGGTGATGTACCTCGGCAAGCTCGTCGAAACCGGGCCGAACGAGAATTTGTATTCGCACCCGCGCCACCCGTACACCGGGGCGCTGCTGTCGGCCGTGCCGGTGCCCGACCCCGCGGGGACCAAGCGCGAACGCCAGCTGCTCACCGGCGACGTGCCTAGTCCCGCCAACCCGCCGAGCGCGTGTCGCTTCCACACCCGCTGCCCGAAAGCTCAGGAGCTGTGCTCGCGGGAGGAGCCGCTGCTGGAGGACAAGGGCACCGGCACGCGTGCTGCGTGCCACTACCCGCTGAGCGCAGAGGAAGCGCGGCGTCAGCTTCCCGCTGCGCTGTCGCGCTGAGCTGGGCTGAGTGTGCGCTGCCGTGGGTAGGCGCCGAGGTTGGTTCAAGAAAAAAGTAGGTGCTGCGCGCGCGCACGTACGCGCGCGCAGCACCATCAAAATTGAAGAGTCGCACCCTGCGCGTCGCGCTCCCGTACGATCTCTGCGATGAGCACGCAGGAAGGCTCCGAGATGCAGCAAGTCGGTTCAGGGCGGCAATCAAGTGCTCTGCTGGCCACAGAGATCCTGCAGCTGCTAATTCGCTTCAACACAGTCAACCCACCGGGTAACGAGCGCCCCGCTCAAGCACAGCTGGCTGCGCTGCTCACGGCGGCAGGCTTCGAGTGCGAGCTGCTCGGCGCCGAGCCAGATCGCCCGAATCTGATCGCACGATTGCGTCCGGCCGGCGCCGAGTCGGGTACAGCCGGAGCCGGAGCCGGAGCCGGAGCCGGAGCCGGGGTAGGAGCGGGAGCCGGGGTAGGAGCGGGAGCCGGAGCCGCTGGAGCGTCCTGGTCCGGCCACGCTGGGTCGATTCCGTCCGGCGACGCGTTCGCCGCGTCCGGTGCTGACGGCGCGGCCCTATCCGATAGCTCCGGCCCGACGCTGTGTTACCTCGGGCACGTCGACACCGTGCTCGCCAACCCCGCTGAGTGGACGCACGACCCCTGGTCGGGCGACATCGCCGACGGCTACCTCTGGGGCCGCGGCGCGCTCGACATGAAATCCCAGGTTGCTGCCGAGATCGCCGCGGGCATCTCGCTCGCGCGCTCCGGCTGGCGCCCCACGCGCGGCGAGCTGCTGATCGTCGCGGTTGTCGACGAGGAAACCGGCGGCTCGCTCGGCGCCCAGTGGATCACCCAAACGCACCCGGACAAGGTGCGCTGTGACCTGCTCGTCAACGAAGGCGGCGGCCAGGTGTTCGAGTATGAGAATCAGCGCCGCTACGGCGTGTGCTGCGCCGAGAAAGGCGTGTTTCGCTTCACCGTCACCACCGACGGCGTCGCCGGCCACGCTTCGATGCCGAAGATGGGCGACAACGCGCTGCTGAAGATGGCCCCCGTGCTAGAACGCCTCGCGGCGGGTCAGCCGTCGTATGAGATGACCGCCGAGCCGCAGGCGTTCCTGCGCGGCCTCGGCGAGAACCCCGCCGACCCCGTCGGCGCTATCGCCCGCATGCAAGCCGTCGACCCGCGACTGGTGACGATGTTCGAGCCGATGTTCGGCGTCACGTTCACCCCCACGCGCATTCGCGCTTCGGAGAAGATCAACGTGATCCCCAGCAGCGCCGAGCTGAAAGTCGACTGTCGCGTGCCGCCCGGCCTCGGTGAGCCCGAAGTGCTGCGCGCGATCGCCGAAGTGCTTGGCCCCGAGAACGGGTTTCGCATCGATTTCACCGAGCAGGTGGTCGGCAACCGCTCGCCGCTGCACTCGGTGCTGATGGACGCGATCGAGCAGTGGGTCGGTGAGCACGACCCCGGCGCTGAAGTCGTGCCGGTGATCCTCCCGGGCTTCACCGACTCGCGCCACTTCCGGCTCGCGTTCCCCGAATGCGTCGCGTATGGGTTCTTCCCGCAGCGCCACCAGTCGCTGTTCGAAGCAGCCCCGCTCGTGCATGGCGCCGACGAGCGCATCGACGTGCGCGACCTCGCGTTCGCCACCGAGTTCTTCACCGATCTCGCCGTGCGCGTGCTCGGCTAGCAAGTCGCGCTCATCCGTCGGCGACTACGCCCGCCGCGGCAGTGCGTCCGTCCCCGCGCCGGCGACTCCGCTCGCGCGTCAGCAAGTCGCGCCCGCTCAGTTGCGTTACATCAGGTGAGAGCGCCCCGTGCGCTCACGCCAGCGTGTGCCTATGGACTCCAGCCCCGAAACTCTTCATAATCTGAGATCGACGCCAAGGATGGCTGGATGGGGGCAAGGATGAGTAGCGTCAGCGTGCTGGCAACGTCGTTCGTAACGAACATTCAGACCTGGGCCTATCAGTGGTCGAGCGTGCTGATGATCGCGTTCTTCGCTGCGCTGCTCTACCTGATGTGGCGCACGCTGAAGGTGATGCCGCGCGTCAAGCCGCAGCAGATCAAGCCATCCTCGAACCAGTCCGTCGGCTGGGACGACATCGCCGGCGTCGACGAAGCCAAAGCCGAGCTGCAGGAGATCGTCGAGTTCCTGCGCGACCCGCGCCAGTTTGCGCGCATGGGCGCGAAAGTGCCCAAGGGCATCCTGTTGCACGGCCCGCCCGGCACCGGCAAGACGCTGCTCGCCAAAGCCGTTGCGCACGAATCCGGCGCGCAGTTCTTCGCCCAGTCGGCTGCGTCGTTCGTGGAGATGTTCGCCGGCCTCGGCGCTGCCCGCATCCGCCGCTTGTTCGAGATCGCCCGCAAGCACGAGCCCGCGATCATCTTCATCGACGAGCTCGACGCTGTCGGCGGCCGGCGCGGCAACGACATCTCCGGGGAAAAGGACCAGACGCTCAACCAGCTGCTCGTCGAGATGGACGGGTTCGCCACCAGCGGCCGCGTCGTCGTGATCGCCGCATCCAACCTGCTCGACAAGCTCGACCCCGCGCTGCTGCGCCCTGGACGCTTCGACCGTCAGGTGTTCGTCGCGCCGCCCGACGTGCGCGGGCGCGAAGGCGTGCTCGACGTACACACGCGCGACAAGCCGATGGACCAGAACGTCGACCTCGGGCTCGTCGCCCAGCAGACCAGCGGTCTCACCGGCGCCGACCTGGCGAACATCTGCAACGAAGCAGCGATCTTCGCTGCGCGCCGCAAAGCCGCGTACATCGCCGACATCGACTTCGACTCCGCCATCGAGCGGGTGATCGCCGGCGTGCAGTCCCGCCGCGTGCTCAACGCCCACGAGAAGCGCGTCGTTGCGTTCCACGAAGCCGGCCACGCTCTCTGCGGCGAGCTGCTGCCGTCAGTCGACCGCGTTCATCGCATCTCGATCATCCCGCGCGGGCGCGCGCTCGGCTACACGCTCAACCTGCCCGCCGAAGACCGCTACCTGAAAACGCGCGAAGAGCTGCTCGACTACATGACCGTGCTGCTCGGCGGCCGCGTCGCCGAGCAGATCGTGTTCGGCGCGATCACCACCGGCGCGTCGGACGATCTCAAGCGCGTCGCTGACATCGCCCAGTCGATGGTTCACGACTACGCGATGGGCACCGCCAGCGTCGGCCGCGCCCCCGACGGCGACGTGCGCTTGTCGGAAACCACGCTGCGCATCCGCGACGAAGAGCGCCAGGATCTGGTCGAGGAAGCCCATCGCGCTGCCCAGAAGCTGATCGTCGCCCACCGCACCCAGCTCGACGCGCTCGCTGCGCAGCTGCTCGCTCACGAAGTGCTCGACCGCCACGGCATCGAACGCATCATGCGCGGCATCCCCCGGCTGGAACGCGCCCCCGGCGTCGGCTTGCGCGTCGTCGCGGTCACGCCCGCCGACCCCGCCAGCTGAGCGGGCCTCGGGCCATCGGCAGGCGCTCGTCGCCGCGGCTGGGCGCACCACGCGCGCGCGACGTTCGCCCCGGCCGGCTGAACCGCCCCCGCCCGTCGATAGACTGCCGCGCGTGCTGTTCGCTCGCATCGACCACATCGGCGTCGCCGTCGAAAACATCGAATCCTCGCTCGCGCTCTACCGCGACCAGTTCCAGCTGGTCGTGGCCCACCGCGAGATCGTGGAGGCGCAGGGCGTCGAAGCCGTGCTGCTCGACGTCGGCGAGAACCACGTCGAGCTGCTCGCCCCGCTCGGCGAAGATACCCCGGTGGGGAAGTTCCTCGCCAAGAAGGGCCCCGGACTGCACCACGTGGCCTACCAGGTCACCGACATCGACTCGACGCTATCCGCGCTGAAGGAGACCGGCATGCCGCTGATCGACGAGCACCCGCGCGTGGGCATCCGCTCCTCGCGCGTCGCGTTCCTGCACCCGAAGGGCACCAACGGCGTGCTCACCGAGCTGGTCGAGCCCGCCGCGGGCGGTGGTCACTGATGGCCACCCGCTCCCGCCGCGTCAGCGTCGGCTTCCAAGGCGGCCAGGTGCTCGCCCTGCGCGTCAGCGACGAGCAGCTCGAAACGCTGCACAAGCAGCTCGGCTCCGGCGGCTGGCACGATCTCGAAACCGAAGACGGCCCCGTGCGCCTCGATCTCACCCAGGTGGTGTACGTCCGCTCCGAAAGCGACGAGCAGCGCGTGGGCTTCGGCGCATAGAGCGCGTGCGCTCGCTGGACCGGCGCCTGCTGCGGGTCGCGCGCACGTATGCGCATTCACCGCGCGCGGAGCTCGCCGTCGAGCGCTTCTCCAAGCTCGGCGAGCGCGGCGCCGTGTGGCTCGCGCTCGGCGCGTGCGGGTATGCGGCGAATCGTTCCGGCCCCGCCCACGAGGATCGTTCCGGACGCAACCGCGCGATCAACGGTGCGGAGCACGCTGCGGCGAGTGACCTGCGCGCCGCGGAGTGGCGTCGCGCCACCGCCACCGTCGCGTGCGTGTACGGCCTGAACACGCTCGTCAAGCTGGTTGTACGCCGTCCTCGTCCGAACCTCCCGGGGCTGGCGCCGCTCACCTCCACGCCGACGCAGCTGAGCTTCCCCAGCGCCCACTCGGCGACGTCGTTCGCCGGCGCGCTCGCGTACGCGCGCCTGGGCGCCCCCGCGCCGGCGCTGTACGCGCTGGCCGGCAGCCTCGCACTCTCGCGCCTGTATCTCGGCGTGCATTACCCCTCCGACGTGCTCGCCGGCGCGCTGCTCGGCACGGCTGTCGCGGCCCGCTGCGCGCCCACGCCCACGCCCACGACTGCGCCCACGCCCATGTCCGCAACCGCGGATGCGCCCAGCCGCCCAGACGCCGAGCCGCGCGCGACCGCTCCCGAGGGCCGATGAGCACTCGCATCGGCATCGTCGGGATGCCCAACGCAGGCAAGTCGTCGCTGTTCAACGCGCTCACCAAAGCCGGCGCCGAAGCTGCCAACTACCCGTTCACCACGATCGAGCCGAACGTCGCCGTCGTGCCCGTTGTCGATCGCCGGCTCGCCGAAGCCGCCGCGGTCGTCAAAGCCTCCAACCTGGTGCACGACACGATCGACTTCCACGACATCGCCGGCCTGGTCGCCGGCGCGCACCAGGGCGAAGGCCTTGGCAATCGCTTCCTGGCGAACATCCGCGAGACCGATGCGCTCGTGCATGTGGTGCGCGCGCACCACGACGACAACGTCGTACACCCCGAAGGCCGCGTCAACCCGATCGCCGACATCGAAACGATCGAAACCGAGCTCGTGCTCGCCGACCTCGAGCAAGCCGAACGCCGCGTCGACCGCGTTGCGCGCGTCGCCAAGAGCGGCGACCGCGCCGCGATCGCCGAGGAAGCGTGGCTGCGTCAGGTGATCGACGAGCTCCAATCCGCGCGCCCCGCGCGCGGCGTGCCGCCCCCGCAAGATGCCCCCGCGGCCGCGCGCGACCTGGGCTCGCTCACCGCCAAGCCGGTGCTGTTCGTTGCCAACGTCGACGAAGGCACAGACGAGGTTCCGGCTGAGATCGCCGCCCACGCAGCCGCCCAGGGCGCGCTCGCGGTCGCCGTGTCCTCGCGCATCGAAGCCGAGCTGTCAGAGCTCGAAGACGACGACGCCGCCGTCATGCGCGCCGAACTCGGCGTCAGCGAATCGGGCCTCGAGCGCGTCGTGCACGGCGCGTTCTCGCTGCTCCAGCTGATCGCGTTCTTCACCGTCGGCGAAGCCAAGCCCGCCCAGTCCTGGCACCTGCGCGACGGCCTCACCGCCTGGCACGCCGCCGGTCAGATCCACACCGACATCCAGAAAGGCTTCGTGCGCGCCGAAGTCCTCAGCTGGCAGGACCTCGTCGACGCCGGCGGCTACGCCGGCGCCCGCGACCGCGGCACCCTGCGCCTGGAAGGCCGCGACTACGTAATGGCCGACGGCGACGTAATCACCGTCAAGTTCACCCCCTGAGGAGAATCCCCGGACACACGGGGGCATATACTGGACGCATGGGTCTGACGCTGCTCGCCTCGGCTGAGACGCTTGGATGCAGCGAGCGCACACTGCGTCGCTACATCAACGACGGGTTGCTGCACGGACGGTCGATTGCCAGCCGCCCGCTCGAGTTGCCCGCTGCCGAGGAGCGCTATCTGCGAAGCCACTGGACACTCCTCAGCAAGCTGCGGCGCGCACTGCGCACCGAGCGAGACGTTCGCCTCGCGGTGCTCTTCGGCTCGACTGCCATTGGGGAAGACAACCCGGTCTCAGACGTAGACCTGCTGATCGCTCATCGCCGCACTGACTCCAGTACGCAGGCAGCCCTGGCGTTGCGCTTGCGCCGCGCCCTGGGAAAGCCCGTCGACATAGTGCAGCTGGAGCACGCCGAAGCAGCGCCTTCGCTGCTCGCCGACGTCCTGCAAGAGGGACGTGTGCTGATCGACCGCGACGGCCTCTGGGATGTTCTGGGCGAACGCCGTCAGCTGATCCTCGCAGCAGCGGAGCGCGAGGATCAGCTGACAGCAACCCGCGCGCGTGAGTCGGTCGCCGCTGCCAGAGCGCGCCTGGCAGCGCCTCGAGAGCGAGCGGGTTGACGCGCCAGCTCTCCAAAACCCAACGCCGCCTCCACACGATCCTGCAGGCGATCCCACAGGCAAGAGAGCAGTTGCTTGTAGCCATGGAGGACTTTCCCCCGGACTTTGATCTCGACGCTTTCGTCGCAGCAGGGCAGTCGATGGACGCTCGCGAGCGGAACAAAGTGGCAGTGATCGAGCGTGAGTACGAGGTGCTGCTCAACTGGCTGCACGAGCTCGCCGCCCGAGCGCTCGCCGAAGGCCAGCGTCTGGGAGTGATCGAGAAGGAATCCGCCCACCCGTGGGAGCGCCTTGCTACTGTCGGAGCTATCTCTCGCCGTTCGGCCACGCGTCTGCGGGAAGCCAAGGAGATGCGCGACGACCTCGGTCACGCATATCCGCTCGCCGGCTGGAAGATCCTGCACGAAGGCGTACTCACGCTGGTGAAGGAGCTTGACCGCTATGTCACCCGCTTCGAGCGCTGGGCGTTGGTAGAAGGGATCCTCCCGCCCGCCTGAGTTGTGGCTCCTCATATCCGAGCTCACCCGACGCGTCAGCGCGCAGCGTCTGCCAACTGCTCGAGCCGCTCAGCCAGCCGTCTCATCCCCAGCTCGCCCGCCGCCCTCGCGCCGCCCGCGAAGTCTGTCACGCGATCGCCGGGGCGCTGCACGTCGATCTCCACGAGCGTCGCGATCTGCTTGAACGCACGCAGCTGCTCGGCGTTATCGCGCAACGCCGCCGCGATCCGTGGACGCTCCTCGCGCGCGTTCTCGATCACCTGCTCGAGCGACCCGTACGCGAGCAGCAATTCGCACGCCGTCTTCGCACCGACCCCCGGCGCGCCCGGCAGCCCATCCGACGGGTCGCCGCGCAGCGCGATGAAATCCGCCACCAGCTCGGGCCCGATGCCGTAGCGCTCGCGTACCTCCTCGGGCCCTAGCTCTAGCGGCTGCTCGTTCTTGCGCAGCTCGAGGATCGCCACGCGCTCATTGACTGCCTGGTAGAGATCGCGGTCGCCTGTCAGCAGCAGCCCCCGTCCGCCCGCATGGGCTTCCCGCAGCGCGTGGGAGAACATCACATCGTCGGCTTCCAGCTCGGTGCTCGTGTCCACGATCCAGCCGAGACTCGCGAGCAGCGCCGGCGCCTGCTCCCACTGGTGTGCCAGCGCCGCTGGCATTGGGTCGCGGTGCGCGTGGTACGGGGGATACAGCTGCACGCGGTACGCCGCCTGCTCTGCTCCGAAGCACGCCACAACCGCCCGCGGCGCGCATGCCTCGACGGCCGTCAACAGCGCGTTCACCGTGCCGAGCAGCGCGTTCGCCGGCTCGCCGTCAGCGCCGAGGATCGACTTCGGCAGCGAGAAGAACGCGCGATACAGCAGCCATGGGATGTCAGCGATCAACAGTGGGCCGTGGTTGGTGTCCTTTTTCGAAGCCGCCATGTCCGCAGACTACGGCTGAGGCCGCCCCGCGTGCGGGGCGGCCCATGGCCGTGGTGTTGGTGTTGTGTGCTGCGGATGCTGCCTACTCGCTACCTACTTACTTGCTCGACCCGTTCTGGGTCTGGGTGTTGCCCTGGGTGGTGCCGTTGCTGTTGCTCGACGTCGCCGTGGTGGTGGCGTCGTTCGACTGGCGCACGTCCCCGTTGTTCGACCCATGGCTGAGGATCGAGATCGGAGCGTTGATGTTCAGCTGCTCGTTGGACGCCTTCGAGTCGGCCTTCTGGGTGGTGCTGTTGCTGTTGCTCGCCGACTGGCTCTGGTCTACCTTCGAGCTGCTCGGGCCCTGATCGTGGCCATGCCCGTGCTCAGACCCGCTGCCGCTGGTGGCGGAGCCGTTCTGGGTCTGGGTGTTGCCCTGGGTGGTGCCGTTGCTGTTGCTCGACGTCGCCGTGGTGTTGGCGTCGTTGGACTGGTTGACGTCCCCACCCTGGTTGTGCCCATCATGGCCGTGCCCATCGTCGCCATGGCCGTGACCACATTCGTGCTTGTTGCCGTGCCCATGGCTATGGCCCTGCTCATGGCCGTGACCGCGGTCGCTGCCGTGGCCCTCGCCGTGTCCTGAACCTACGGAAACGGGCGTGTTCCGGTTGCTCTGGTCGTTCTTGGCCGAGCTGTCAGCGCTCTGGGTGGTGCTGTTGCTGTTGCTCGCTGACTGGCTCTGGTCTACCTTCGAGCTGCTCGGGCCCTGATCGTGGCCATGCCCGTGCTCAGACCCGCTGCCGCTGGTGGCGGAGCCGTTCTGGCTTTGGGTGTTGCCCTGGGTGGTGCCGTTGCTGTTGCTCGACGTCGCCGTCGTGTGCCCGTGGTTGGACTGGTTCACGTCCCCGTTGTTCGACCCACTGCTGAGGATCGAGATCGGAGCGTTGACGTTCGTCTGCTTGCTGGATGCCTTCGAGCTGGCGTCCTGGCTGGTGTTGTTGCTGTTCGACGCCGACTGGCTCTGCTGCACCTGTGAGCCACCCTGGCCGTGACCCTGGCTTGCGCCGTGGCCCTGGTCGCCCTGCGCGCCGCCGCCGCAGCCACACGAGCCGCCCTGGCCCTGATCGTGGCCATGCCCGTGCTCAGTCCCGCTGCCGCTGGTGGCGGAGCCGTTCTGGCTTTGGGTGTTGCCCTGTGTGGTGCCGTTGCTGTTGCTCGACGACGAGCTGGTCTGCCCGTGGTTGGACTGGTTCACGTCGCCGTTGTTCGACCCACTGCTGAGGATCGAGATCGGCACGTTGACGTTCGTCTGCTTGGAGCTCGCATCGCTCTTCGCCGACTGATCCGTCGAGTTGCTGTTGGTGGCGTCCTGAGACTGCTTCACCAGGCTGCTGCCCGGGAGGCCACCGTTGTCGTTACCCGCGAGCGCTGCGCTCGGGGCTACGGCCAGCGCGCACACGCTCGCCGCCATTGCCATGTAATGGCGCTTCATAACATCAGCTCCTTTCGAGAGCTTCGTCTTGGATTCCAGTGAGGACTCATTCCGTCCGGCGCACGCACCGAGCGGGAGTCCGAAACCGACGCGAGATCGATCTGCGATCCGCGTCCGTTGGTCAGCCCAAGACGGTTAGCCCGGGCGCTCTGGAATCAGGACGAACAGCGCCGGACGCCGCGGCTCACTAGCGAGCCGCAGTCGGCGCATTGCCCGCGGAGCCCCCAACACCAAGAGGCCCGCAAGAGCGAGGAAGAGTGGGAAAGCAAAGCCTGACCCGGAGCTGGCCATCGACAGGCCGCCGCTCAGCGGCGCCGGCGCGGGCAGCGCGGGCGCACCGGGCAGTCCGCCGCGGTCGCTCCCGACACCGGCGGTGCGGCTAGCGCTCACGCCGATCATGCCTGCGCTGTTCGACAGTCGGTTCGACTGGAAGCCCCCCAGGCTCCAGCTCGACGCGGCGCCCCAAGCAGCTGCGCCAAAATCTCCCTGGACCTGCGTCTCGCGTGTGTGCACCGGGAGCGCCACGTCGCCGCTTGGCCCCGCGCTCGTCAGTGCCGCGGCAACGCCTGCGAGTGCCGTAGTGCCCGCCGGAGACGACAAGGAGGTTGCTCCGCCGCTTGCACCCGCCGTCGGCGTGTGAAGCCCACGGAGGGGATCAGGCAACGGCGCCACGCGGATCGGCCCGCTCCCGATCACCCCGCGGATCGGAGCTGGGCTCAGCGGAAGACTCGGCAGCGGAAGACTCGGCAGCGGAAGGCTTGGCAGCGGAAGCTGGGCGATCGGCAGCAACGGAAGCGGCAGCTCTGGAAGCGGCAGCAGGGGGAGCACGCCGGGTACTCCCGGCAGCGTGGTGTCCACCACGCCGCCGGCCGTTCCGAGCACGCCCGACGTTGCGTCCGTGACGCCTGATGTGAGTTGCACGACCGTGCCGGTGGCGGTGCCCGTCACCTGGGATACGGTCTGCATCAGTCCGGTCATCAGGGGCTGCGTAAAGCCGGTCATCAGTGGCTGCGTCAAGCCGGTCGTCAGCTGCCCGACGGTCTGGCTGATCCCCGAGTTCTGGCTGATCGCGCCGGCGACGTTCCCAACCGTGTTGTCGACCGCGCCCGTGAGCTGCCCGACGGTGTGGGTCGTTGCTGCCGTCGTCTGTCCGGCGATTTGGTTGACCGCGTGGGTGACGCCGCCGGCCGCGTGGGTGACGCCGCCGGCCGTCTGGCTGACGGCGGCGGTCGTCTGTGCGGCTGCCCCGGTCGCTGCGGTCAGATGGTTGACCGCGCCGGTCGTCGTTGCGGCGATGTGCCCTGCCGAGCTCGTCGTGTTCTGTCCCGCAGGGTTCGTCGGTGGGTGTCCGGCAGCGGTCGAAGCTGCGCCCGCAGTGTGCGTGACTGCGCCCGCCACGTGGCTGACGGCCGCGCTCACCGTCGACGCGATCGGAGCCAGGCCGGCGGCCGCATGGCTCGGGCCGGCGGGCGCATGGCTGGGCGCTGAGGACGGTGTGGAGCTCGTCGCAGTCGCAGATGGCGACGCGTGGGAAGCGGGCGCTGATGGCGTGTGGGCGGCTGCGGAGGAGCCCGTCGCCTGTGCTGGCGAGTGCGCGCTGGGCGCTGCCGGCGAGGAAGCTCCCGCGGCCGGCGGGACCGGCGCGGCGGGAGTGGCCGGTGGGGGCGCCGGGTGGGTGATCGGAGCGGCCACGCTTCCGGTCGCCTGCGTCACGTGCGACGCTGTCT
>DATINL010000032.1:0-52946 GCA_035474295.1 Solirubrobacteraceae bacterium | reverse complement strand
GTCGGCAACCGCCACGCCCGCACCGAGATCGCCGCGATCAAAGTCGCCGCCCCCAACATCGCCCTGAAGGTCATCGACCGCGCGATCCAGGTGCACGGCGGCGCCGGCGTCAGCGACGACTTCCCGCTGGCCTGGTCCTACGCGCACCTGCGCACGCTGCGCCTCGCGGACGGCCCAGACGAGGTCCACAAGCTCAGCATCGCCCGCCGCGAGCTGGCACCGCACGCGCCCCGTGCTGACGCCTGAGCGCGGGCGCCTGCGACCCGCTCGCGGCGACTTGGTGGACCCCTGCGCGTCGCCCGGAGTCGACGCAACCCCGCCCGACCCGCGGATGCGGGTCTCTTTTTTTATGTGGTGCTGCGCGCGTGTACGTGCGCGCGCGCAGCACCATCTGATTTCGTACTCCACTCACTGGCACGTCACACTTCTGTGAGTACGCTGCCCCCATGGCCTTTCGGGTGACGATGATGCTTGCCGACGCCGCTCAAGCGGTCGACAACAAGCTCTACATCATCGGCGGCGGCTGGTCGATCACGGGACCCGACCCGGCCCCATCCGCGATCGCGATCCAGATCAAGGTCCCGTGGGACGAAGCCAATCAGCGCCACCGCATGCGCCTGGAGCTGCTCGACACCGACGGCGCCAACGTGATGATCGAATGCCCCACCGGCGACGAGCCGATCGTCGTCGAAAACGACTTCGAAGTCGGCCGCCCGCCCGGCATCAAGCCCGGCACGCCGATCGAATTGGGGCTCGCGCTCAACATCGGCCCGCTGCCGCTCGAACCCGGCAATCGCTATGAGTGGCGGCTGCACATCGGCGCAGACACGCGCGAGGAATGGACGCTGCCGTTCAGCACGCGCGAGCAGCAGCCAACCAACGGCGAACCCGCGTCGTCGTCGGACGCGAGCTGAGCGCTCCGCTGATCATCGAACCTGGGCTGCTCGTCGGGTGCGCCGCCCGCCGCAGCTCCGGCGGCAACGCTCCGATCGAGAGCACCGACCCCGCCGCGCTGTAGGGTCGGCGCATGAGGAGATTCCGCTGGCTCGCCACGTTGGTCGTCCTGCTCGCGCTGCTGCTCGGCGTCAACGCGTTCGCCACCAACCGCGAAACCAAATCCGCGCACGCGACCATCGGGCGCATCCTGCACCTGCAAGGGGGAGATCTGCAGGTACGCGAGGACGGTCCGCGCAACGCCCCGGCGATCGTGCTGCTGCACGGCTTCGCCAGCTCGCTGAGCTGGTGGGATCGCGTCACCCCAGCGCTCGCCGCGGCTCATCACGTGATCAGGTTCGACCTGCTCGGCCACGGCGGCTCCGCCAAGCCGCGCTCGGGCTACACGATGGAGCACCAAGCCGAGCTCGTCGACGCCGCGCTCGCGCAGCTGGGTGTGCAACGCGCCCTGATCGTCGGGCACTCGATGGGCGGCGTCGTCGCCACCGCGCTCGCCACGCGCGACCGCGCGCGCGTCGCCGGGATCGTGCTGATCGACTCACCCAACAACAAGCGCGCCGGTCAGCTGCCGCTGCTCGCGCGGATGGGGTTCGTCCCGCTGCTGGGACAAGCCGAGCGCCGGCTCGCCACCAACGGCATGGTCAAGCAAGGACTGCAGGATGCTTTCGCCCCCGGGTACAAGGTGCCGCAGCAGTTCGTCACCGACTTCTGGCAGATGACCTACACCTCCTTCGACGCCTCCCACCGCGACACCGAAGCGTACATCCAGCACGAGCCGCTGAGCAAGCGCCTGAGCGCGCTCGGAGTGCCGGTGCTCGCGCTGTATGGCACCCGCGACCAGCTTGTCTCACCAGCTTCGATGCGCGACTACGCGAGCATCCCCGGCGCACAGGTCGTGCCGATCAAGGGCGCCGGCCACTCACCGATGGTGGAGAAGCCGTTCGCCGTCGAGCAGCTGATCCTGGCGCGCGCGAAGTCGTCGAACTAGCTAGGCGCGCGCTTAGTAGTCGAACCAGGCCCCGGACGCAGGAGACTATGCGCGCACGACCGGCGCCGGCGGCTGGGACTCGCTGCGTGCGAGGTTGAGCAGCCCGACCAGGATCAACCCACCGCCCGCCAGCTCGAGCGGGCCCGGGCGATCGCCGAGCGCCACCACCGCCGTCACCAAGCCGATCAGCGGGATGAAGTTCAACAGCACTGCCGCCACCGATGCCTGCACCGTGCGAATCGCACGGTTGTAGAACACGAACGGCAGCGCCACGCCCATCACCCCCGCGCCCACACCCGCCGCCCAATAGCCCGCGCTCACGCTCGGCAACAGCCCGCCGCCGCCGTCCGACGCGCGTTCGACGAGCGCCAGCGGCAGCGCCAGCACCACCGCCGCAAGCAGCTGGTGCGCCGTCACCGCCAACACCGGCGCATCATCAAGCAGCGCCCGCGCCAACACCGCGTAGATCGCCGCCGCCAACGTCGCACACAGGATCAGGATGTGACCCGTCAAGCTGTCATGCCCAGTCGACCCGCCCGCGCCGACGAGCACCGCACCCACCACCCCCACAGCCAGCGGCCCCACCACGCGGCGCCCCGGTCGCTCGCCGAGAAACGCCACCGCAAGCACCACCACCAGCACCGCCTCCATCGAGAACAGCAGCGACGCCGTCGCCGCGCTCTCATGACGCAACCCCTCATTCGCCAGCAGATACGTCGCCCCCGGCTCGAACACCCCCAGCAGCGCCCAGCGCCGCCAACGCCTGTCGCGCAGCTCGCGGCGGTTGTTCAGCAGCGCAACCCCCCAGATCACCACTCCACCCACGAGCAGCTCGAGCACCAGCAGCTCCGCCGCGCTCAGCTCGCGCAGCGCGTAAGCGCTCAACGTCGTCGACGTCCCCCACCCCAGCGCCGCCACACCCAGCATCGCCACGCCCGCACGCCCGCTCGAGCGCCGGCTCACACCAGACAACCCTCAGTCCCGCGCCGGATCAACCCGGCGCGGGCGCACCAGCCGACTCGTTCCCAGCAGCGCCACCAGCACCGCCCCGGCAACCCACACGCGCACGTCGCTCACCGACAGCGACTCCGCCCGCGACCCCAGGTACCCCACCGCCGCCGTCAACGGCAAATACCCGACGAACGTCGTCCAGCAGAACCGCCACACCGGGATGCGCATCGCCCCCGCCACATACCCAGTCAAGCTGAACGGCAAGATCGGGATCAACCGTGCCGCGATCAGCAGCAGCGCGCCCCCGCGCTCAACCAGCTGCTCCAGCGCCGCCAGCCGCCGCACCCCGAACAGCCTGTGCAACAGCGGCCGCCCAAGCGCACGCCCCAGCAGATACGACACGCCCGCCGACACCACCCAGCCCACCATCGCCAGCCCCAGCCCCGGGAAGAACCCGTACACAAACCCCGCCGTCGCGCTGACGATCTCCGCCGGGTAGAACAGCACCGCGTGTACCTGCATCAGCGCGAACAGCAACAACACACCGCCCGCACCCATCCCGAGGAAATGCCGGCGCATGCCGGCAAGATCGCCGTGCAGCACCAGCGACACCACATGGCGCAGCTCCGGCACACCCAGCACCAGCGCCCCACCCGCCGCGATCGTCCCCACCGCCAGCGCCACGCCCAGCCAGCGTGCCTGTTCGGGCTCGAGGTCGGGGGCGACGTCGGGGGCGGAGTCGAGGGCAACGTCGGAGTCGGGGGGGACGTCGGGCTCGAGGTCGGGCTCGAGGTCGGGCTTCGCCTCGCCCGCCTCTAAGACACCATCTCCACTCGGCGCTCCACCCATGCGCAGAGGATGACACGCACCACACGCGGCGTATGCTCGACAGCAGATGCCGCGCATGTTGATCACCGGAGCCTCCGGTTACGTCGGCAGCCGCCTCGTGCGCTCGCTGCATGCGCACGGCACCACGGTCGGCGCGCTCGTACGCGACCCGGCCAAGGTGAGCTTCGACCCGGCCGTCGCCGTACACCGCGCCGACATGCTCGACCCGGAGTCACTCAGCGCGATCGATAGCGAATACAACGTCGCCTACTACCTGGTGCATTCGATGGGCCGCGGCAACGGGTCGGACTACGAACAGCGTGACGCCCGCGCCGCCTCCAACTTCGCCCAGTTCGCCACCGCCGCCGGCATCGACCACGTCATCTACCTCGGCGGTCTCGGCGACCGCCCCGGCTCGCCCCACCTGCGCTCACGTCTGCGCGTCGGCGAGATCCTGCGCGACGAAGGCCCGCCGCTCACCTGGTTTCGCGCCGGCATGGTCGTCGGCGCCGGCTCTGAGAGCTACCGCACGCTGCGCTCGCTCGTCGAGCGTCTGCCCGTGATGCTCGCCCCATCGTGGCTCGCCACCCCGACTCAAGCGATCGGCATCGCCGACGTGCTGCGCTACCTCAGCGCCGCGCCGCACACCGCCGGCGCTCGCGCCCGCGAGATCCAGATCGGCTCGCCCGAAATCCTCAGCTACGGCGCGATGCTCGACCAGATGGCTGACGCGCTGAGCCTGCGCCGCCGCCCCCGCCTGCCGGTGCCGCTGCTCACACCCTGGCTCTCCTCCCACTGGATCGGCCTGATCACCCCTGTCGATGCCGGCGTCGCCCGCCCGCTGGTCGAAGGCCTCTCCACCGACACCACCGTCACAGACCCATCGGGGATGGCCCTGTTCGACTTCCACCCGCGCCCGTTCGAGCAAGCGCTGCGCGAAGCGATCGCCGAGGAACCCGGCTAGAACAGCAGGGTTAGGACAGCACTCAGCCCGCGGACAGTCCCAGCCGGTTCGCAGACACGTGCCGACTCGCAGACACGTGGATAGACTCGCCGCCAGCCTCATCCTCGAAACCTCACGCCGCCTCAGGCAAGGAGCCATACGCATGAAAACCACGAACACTCTCGCCGGCCTGAGCGCCGTGCTGATCGCGCTCCTGGGCACGACCGCCCTCTCCGCGAGCGCCCAACCAGCCGCCCACGCCGGCGCCTGCAAGTTCGGCAAGGAAGCGCACGGCTGCAAGCTGAACGGCACCGGCTACGGCCAGTACAAGCAGAGCGTGTTCGTCACCTTCCCCGCCAGCGTATCCCCGAAAGGCTCGCACTCGCAGCTGTCGCTGCCGAGCACCTTCGCCTGCGCCAAAGCCGTCGGCGCCACTTTGACGATCGATACGAAGCAAACCGCCAGGATCGGCAGCTCGATCTCGTTCGGTGGAAAAGCTGCGCTCCAGAACAGCTCGGCCGCGACAGCGCTCGTGAAATCCGCCAAGATCCACGCGAAGCTGACGCTCACGAACGCCAAGCACGCGACTCTCTCCGGCAACGTCAAGCTGACGCTCGCCGACGGCTCCACGTGCGCCAAGAAGCTCCCCTCCAGCCTGACGCGCGTGCTCGGCGGCTGAGAGCACCTCGCGGGTCGCGGGCGGCCCTGCGCCGCCCGCGGGTCTCCTACCCGCGGCTCGTCTAACGCCCGAGCGTGCGCACGAGCTCGCGTGCGCGCCCGCGCAAATCGCCGATCAGGGTGCGCACCTCTTCGAGCCCAGCGCGCAGCTCGGCGTCTCCCACCTCGATCGGCATCATCGAATCCTGCAGCGCCGCCAGCTTCGCATCGGCCCTGTCGACCGCCGCGACAGCGCTGTCGAGGAACCCCTTCACACCGGTCGACGGCACTCCCGCGATCGCCGACTCGAACGTGCGCTGCGGCAGCTCGTGGCGCTCCGCGAACCCCGCGTGCGTGCGCTTCGCACGGCCGTACGCGATCTGAATAGGCCGGAACAGCTCCTGCTCGAGCCTGTCAGCGGTAGCCTCATCCAGCTGCTCGTACGCCTCGCCGAGCGACGCCAGCGCGAGCCCGATCTCATCGGCCGCCTCAGCGACAGCATCGAGCAGCTCCTGCCTCGCCTCTGCGGTTTTGTAAGTCACAAGCTCTAGGTTATTCCCAGCGAAGCCGATCGGCGCCGAGAGCCGCGCACCGCGACGCTCCCGGCGCCTTGGCGGCGCACCATCGCACCAACGCGCCGACGCGCCGACGCTCAGCCTCCGCGACGGTTCAGGCGAACGGCTTGGCAGTCATGAAGAAGATCGTTATCACGATCAGCGCGATCGTCACGAACGTCCAGGTGCGAACGGCCGCAAGCGCCGTCACATAACCGCCCTCGTCGCCGGCTTCGGACGTCTGGATCAAACGCTCCTCGTTGCGCCGCAGCACCGTCGCCCCGATCCCTGCGATCACGAACAGCAGGATGAACGGCACCACCACCCACGTCTCCGACCAGAGGTGCGCATCGGACGCCAGGTAGATGCCCGCCAGCAGCACAACCGCGATCACCGGCCCGGTGATGCGCTTGCTGAACGCTACCTGCAGCCGGTGGAAGTTCGCTCGCTGCGCGATCGGCGCCTTCGCGTTGACCGCGAAGAACACCGGGTAGGCGAACAGAGCACCGAACGCGGTCACCACGGCGGTGATGTGCACCCACAGCACCACGTCGTAAAAGCGAACCTCAGCCAGCACGCGACACCTCAGCCAGCACGCGACGCTTGCTCTCGTCGGCTACCGCGGTCCGCGACTTCCCACCAGCGACCATGCCAAAAACCCTACCGCAGCGCCCGGAAGCCAGCGTTGTGCTGGCTAGCCGTTGGCGAACTCCGCCGGGTCGGGCGGAACGATCGGCCCGGTCGCCGGCTGCACGATCCGGATGTGGTTGCCGAACGGATCGCGCACCCCGCAGTCGACCCCGTAGAAGCGCTCGACCGGCTCCTGCGTGAACTCCACGCCCTTGGCCAGCAGCTCTTCGTATGTCTTGCGGCAGTCTGACGTGGTGAACCCGGCAGCGAACCCCGACGCGCCCTTCGTGATCAGCTCGCGGATCTGCTCGCCCGCCGCTTCGTCAACCGACGGCGGGCCGGGCTTCTCCAGCAGGATCTCGCGCCCCGGCTGACCGGGCACCCTGACTGTCAGCCAGCGCATCATGCCGAGATCCATGTCGTTGCTAACCTCGAGCCCGAGCTTGCCGACGTAGAAGTCGAGCGCTGCATCCTGGTCGAGCACGAATATGTGTGAGATCGAGATGGAATCGAGCACGTCGAGTGTCCTCCTTGTGGGGTGGGTGAATCGTTCGACTGCGACGCTACCCGTCGTGTGGCGCGCTCGCTTCTCCAAAACTGCTCGGTCGCGTCCAGGCCATCGCAAAGCACGTCGGCACCCCCATGTCCAACGCGCGCGTGCGATACACGCTCGGCGGCACGCCGACGATCTCGCAGAACGTGCGACTGAACGAGCCGAGACTGGTGAACCCAACGTCGACACAGATCTCCGTGACGCTGCGATCGGTCTCGCGCAGCAAGCTCATCGCGCGCTCGACACGCCTGCGCTGGAGGTAGCGGTGCGGTGTCTCACCGAACGTCGCCCCGAACGTGCGGATGAAATGAGCCTCGGCCACATGAGCGATCTTCGCGACGCTCGCGACGTCGAGCGGCTGCGCATAGTCGCGATCCATCGCGTCGCGTGCGCGCAGCAACCTGCGGTTCGACTCCTCGGCCGCTCTGCTCATGCCGTCGGGTTCATGCCGTCGGGTTCATGTCGTCGCGTTGTTCCTGATCGCAATGTTCATCCTCATTGCAAGCATGTAACCAACAATCGCTGGTCTGTTCCCTGCGCGCGTGAGACGATGACGGGTATCTCGGCAACCGACACCAAGCTCTACGTCATCCACGGCTCCCACGCCTGCCGCTCGGCGATGCTGATGCTGGAGCACAAGCGCGTCCCCTATGAGCGGGTGAATCTGTTCACCGGCTCACATTCGCTCAGCGTGCGACTGCGTGGCTTCCCCGGAAATCGTGCCCCGATCCGCAGCGTCGACGGCCACTCTCACGCGTCGCTTGCGACGATGGACCGGCTGGGCACCGTGCCGGCGCTGCGCTACGGCGCCCAGCACATCCAAACCAACCACGAGATCGCGCGCTTCCTCGAGCGGCTGCGCCCCGCGGCGCCGCTCTTCCCAGCCGACCCCGAGCAGCGCCGCGCAGTCGAGGAAGCCGAGCAGTGGGGCGATCAGGTGCTGCAGATGGCCGCCCGGCGGATCGTGCTCGCCAGCGCTGCGCACGGCCTTGACGCGTTGCACAACCGCGCCAACGACGGCCGACTAGGCCCGCTGCTCTCACCCAACGAGTCGCTCCGGCGGATCGTGAGCAGCGTCTCCGCCCGGTTCGTCTTCCGCGCGAACCCGCTCAACGAGCGTGAGCTGCTGGTTGCGCTCCCGCCGATGCTCGATCGAATCGACGCCTGGATCGACGCCGGCGTGCTCAACGCGCCCGCGCTGAACGTCGCCGACTTCGTGATCGCCCCGTGCCTGGCGCTGCTCACCTACCGACCCGATCTGCAGCCGCAGATCGCAGCGCGCCCCGCCGGCGCGCTGGTCGAGCGCCTGCTGCCCGAGCCGAACTAGCTGTCGCTGGCTTCACCTCGCCGCACTCTTCTCACCTCGCCTCGCCTCGCCTCGCCTCATCTCCTTTCAGCTCACGTCCCGACCTTTCAGCTCAACTCACCTCACAACCCGGTAGCCGAGGTGCGCGACACCCGCGGGCGACTCGATCACGCTCGTGCACTGAAGCTCGCCCGGCGCCTGCGCGAGATTGCCGTCGAACAGGCGCACGCCGTCGCCGAGCAGCACGGGCGCTACGTGAAGCTGGAGCCGGTCGAGCAGTCCCGCCGCAAGGTACTGCTGCGCAACGCTCGCACCGCCGCCGATCGCAACGTCCCGATGCTCGCCCGCGACCGCCCGCGCCTGCTCCAGCGCAGCTTCGATGCCGTCGGTGACGAACGTGAACGTGGTGCCGCCCTGCATGCTCAGCGCCTCACGCGCGTGCTGTGTGAGCACGAACACCGGGTGATGAAACGGCGGCTCATCGCCCCACCAACCGTTGGCGTTGGGGTCCTCAGCCCACCCGCCCTCGCCGCCGCTGAACATGCGCCTGCCCATCACGGTCGCGGCTGTGTTGCGCACCGACTCCTCCACCAACTGGTGGTCGACGTTCGTCTCACCGCCTGTCAGCCCGTGACGCTCGCGCGCACTCTTGGTGGCGAACGCCCACTCGTGCAACCGCCCACCGCCCTCGCCGAGCGGCTCCTCGAGCGTGCGGTTCGGTCCTGCGATGAACCCGTCGAGCGATATCGTGATGTCGAGGATCAGCTCTCCCATCTCAAGCACCCGCTTCCGGTGCTTGCGTGTAGCGCAGCGACCCGGGTGTCGTCAGCGGCTGCCCGGTCTCGAGCAGCGTCTTCAACCCGGACAGGATCTGCGGCCAGCCGCCGTAGATCTCACCGTGCGCGCCCTCGCGCAGCTGATCGTGCGTAACCGTCAGCCGGCAGGAGTCGCCCACCGGCTCGATCTCCCACGTCACCCGCGACACGCCCTCGCGCTTGACGTCGTCGCTCCACAACGCCGTGAAGCTCTGTACGAGCAAGCGCGGTGGGTCGACCTCAAGGTTCTCCCCAGCCGCCATGTCCCCCGCCTGCGCGGACGTCAGCGTGTAGCGCGAGCCGCGCTTCCAGTCGGAGTTGACCTCCAGGCCGAAGCTGTACTGGCGCCGCAGCGCCGGGTCGGTGATCGCCTCCCAGAGACGCTCGGGCGTGGTGCGGATGTAGATCTCGAACACCTTGTCCGCCGGCGACGCCGTCCAGGGTCGCTTCGCGCTGCTCTCTGCTGTGCTCATTTGAGCTTCCTCCTCGATTTGTCGCTTGAGTCCGCTGAGCGCCGCGGCCCAGGGCTCGGCGTATTTGCTCACCCAGCGGTCGTGGACGAGCCTGATCGGCACCGGGTTCAGGAAATGCAGCTTCTCGCGCCCGTTTCGTCGCGCTACGACTAGACCCGCCGCTTCAAGCACCTTCAGGTGCTTCATCACGCCGAAGCGCGTCATCGGCAAGCGCTGCTCGAGCGCGCTCAGCGTCTGTCCATCCTGCTCGAACAGCTCATCGAGCAGGCCGCGGCGGGTCGGGTCCGCCAGTGCCTTGAACACCAGATCCATCTCCTCATTATATGTGACTGTTTAGTCACCTGTCAAGGGGAGTTCATCCGCCGGCCGCTCCGCCCCCAAGGCGGTCGAGCGCACCCGCCCCGTGCCAAACCACCTGCCGCTGTGCTGTCCCGGTAGCGTCTGGGCCATGTATTCGACCTTCACCCCGTCCCATCGGGCAGGCTCCGGGCCGCCGCTCGTGTGCCTGCACGGCTTCACCGACACGTGGCGCACCTGGGAGCTGGTGCTCCCCGCGCTGGAACCCCACCACGACGTGCTCGCGCTAACGCTGGCCGGACACGCCGGCGGCCCGCCGATCGACGGCGACATCAGCGACACCGCGCTCGTCGACGCAGTCGAGCGTGCGATGGACAATGCTGGCTTCGACACCGCCCACATCGTCGGCAACTCGCTCGGCGGCTACCTCTCGCTGCAACTCGCCGCACGCGGCCGCGCTGAAACCGTCGTCGCACTCGCTCCGGCCGGCGGCTGGGCGGAGCACGACGACTCCTACAAAACCACGCTCGCTCACTTCACCACGATGCACGACCTGCTGCAAACCGCCGTGCCGCACGTCGACGCGATCCTCGCCTCCCCCGAAGGCCCGCGCCGTGCGACGCAGTTCATCGCCACCAACTTCGACCACATCCCGGTGGAGCTGATCGCCCACCAGATGCGCGGCGCCGCGAGCTGCGACGCTGTGTCGCCGCTGGTCGACTACGCCATCCGCGAAGGCTGGAGCCTCGACGCGGAGAACATCACCTGCCCGGTACGCGTCGTATGGGGCACCGACGACAAGCTCCTGCTGTGGCCGTCAGCCGCGATTCGCTTCCGCGAACACTGGCTGCCCCACGCCGACTGGGTCGAGCTGGAGGGCATCGGCCACTGCCCCCAGCTCGACATCCCGCTCGAAACCGCTCAGCTGATCCTCGGCTTCACCTCGGCCTGAGACCTGCGATCCTGCCGCCAGATGTCTGGCAATCAGGATCGGCCATGCCTTCCCTAACAGTGCAGCTCCTGGCATCCGGATCATGTGCGAACATACGTTCGTATGCTGTCTTCTTTCTGTCCGGTACGAAAGCCAAGCTGGCGTAGTGCTTGGACGGCCTCAAAACGGAACTTCTGCCAACGCGTTGGCATCGGAGGTCGAGCGGTGAAGCGACGCGACTGGCTACTGTTGTTTGCGGCATACGAGGGCGCTCCGGACGGGCTCGACCCGATTCGCTTTCAGAAGGGCCTGTTCCTCTTCGCCAAGCGCGCGCGGGTGCCCGCCCAGTCTAAGTACGTGTTCAAGCCCTACGACTATGGGCCGATGAGCGCAGCGATCTACAGAGACCTCGACCAGCTCGTGGACGAAGGACTACTCAAGCGAGTTCCAGTACCTGGGAAGCGCTGGTCACGGTACAAGTCCATCAAGGTCACATTCCGCGAAGGACAGCGGATCCTGAAGCAGGCAGAGCACGAACAACATCTCGATGCTGCGCGCGAGCTGTTCAAGATCAAACAGGATGTTGCCAGCGTCGGATTCAACGAGTTGCTCGAGCGCGTGTATTCGGAACACCCCGACTTCGCGGTCAATTCGATTTTTCGCCGATCCGCCTAGTTGGATCGTAAAGCGAAGTCGTGGTCTAGGCGAGATGATACGGACCTCGATCAAACCTCCCACTCGTGCAGAGGGCGCCCACCGATAGATGACGCTCATAGCCGCTTTGCGCTGTCGCGACGGCGTCGTTCTCAGCTCAGACAGTCAAGAAACGCGCGGCGCACAAGGTCGCCGTCTAGCTCGCCCCACGCAAAAGCTGTACGAGCCTCGCCCTGGCTTCCTGCTTGCTTGGGCCGGCGCGCAGGATGTTGCACAAACCTTCGCTCTACACCTTGCCCGTGCGGATGGGCTCTCGCCCACGGCTGATCGTCTTGACATCAAGGCCCAGCTGCACGCCATTCTCAAAAATCTGCGTGACGATCCCAGCATTGAAGGCCGGAGCGACCACGTTGAGTTCCTCATCGCCTGGTGGTCTCGACAAGAGACCAAAGCCATAGCACTTCATCTCCTGAGCGGTGGAGGAGGCGAGTGGGTCGGGACATGGGCACTCGGCGGCATGCCGCACGGCGTCGAGGGTGCGGGCTTTGGGATAGGGGCGATGCGATACATCAACCCCGGCGAACTCAACCTCGAGCAAGCAAAGATCGTAGCGCTCAAGGTACTACGAGACACGATCGAGACCCACGTCGAAGGCATCGGCGGACTTGTTCAAATGGGCATCGTCCAGCAGAGCGGCGTCCAACTCATTGAGCGAGCCGACATGCGCGGCCTGCACGACACCGTCGACCTCTGGGAGGCCCAGTGCGCTGAGCTTCTCCCCGGGTCCACCGAACCACCGTCCGCCAGCGCAACCCTCGATCGAGGCGTGCGCCCTCCCGACTGAGGACGAGCCGCATCACGCCCACATTGGCCGCGTCGATCACTCCGACTTGACGCGGCACTCAGCTCCCACCTGCCGGCCCCTGGGGGTGAGCGTCCACGCGTTCGGCGAGCCCTTGACGGAGCCGCCGCCGATGTTCTCGATCAACCCCAGCCGCTCCAAGCGCGTGAGCAGCTTGGACGCTTGGCCCTGGTCGGCGATCCCCGCGCCGCGCGCCACTTCGCGGTTGCTAGCGCCCGGTTGCTCCACGATCAGGCTCAGCGCACGCAGCGTGCGATAAGTGAGACGCATCCCCAGATCCCGCAGTGGATCGGCCGCGCGCGCGGCCGGCAGCGCAGCCGCTGCGGGCCCCCCGCGTGCGAGCTCCCTGGCTGCCGCGGCCGGCCCGCGGTAGGGCAGCACGACCATGCTCATCAACGAGCCGAGCAGCGGCGACAGCGGCGCCGAGTCAGCGTCCAGCAAACGCGCGTGGACAACCGAGAACACTCCGCCGACGACACCCTCAGCCACCAGCGGCGGCAAACCCGCTCCCCGCGCACCGCCAGCACGACCCTCATCGACCGCGCGCTCGAGCGCTCTCAGCACCTGCGCTCTGCGCGCGAGCACCGCGGGATCGCCACCGAGCGCATGCACCACGCACAACACGCCGAGCTGGCGCTCTTCGTCAAGAAACCGCAGGATCACGGTCAGACCGGCGCGCATCCTCGCTTCCCACCGCTCCTGCCCTGCATACGCTTCCAGCGCGTCCGGCGTAGCTCGCTCAAGCGCATCCTCCAGCGCCGCCAGGAAACAGTCGGTGCGGTCCTCGAACAGCTCGTAGAATGTCCGCCGCGACACCCCCGCCTTGGCGACGATGTCCGCCACCGTCACCAGCGCCAAGCCACGCTCGTCGGCAGCCTCGGCGATCGCCGCCAGCAGCCGCCGGCGCTGCACATCGCTGACCTGCATGCGACCAATCCGCGCGCGCCGGCGCTGCTCACCACCGCCAGTCCCACTATCCGAGGACTTCAAAGCTCCCACGATCACCACCCAGCCAATCCCGAAGACCGCCGCACCCCCCAATCCAGCAGCGCACGGGTGCCGCTGCGAACCGCGACACCCGCGCCACCAGATGAGCTGGCGCTAGCTCCCAGCGCGCTTGGCGTTCTTGCCCTTCGCCTTGTGCTTGCCCTGCTTGTACCTGCCATGCTTGGCGTTGCTCTGCTTGGCCTTGCGCTGCTTCGCCTTGTGCTGCTTCGCCTTGTGCTTCGCTTTCTTCGCTTTCGGACAGCCAACAACCTTGATCTTCGTCTGCTTGTTGATCTGCGCGCCGTTCTGCGCCACGATCTTCGTGGGCATCACCAGCGCCTTCGCACACAAGCTCCCATTCGACGTCAACGCCGAATGTGGACCCACCGGCAGATTCAGATCGAACGACACGATCGGCGCATCCGGCACGTTCGCAAACGTGCTGCTCGTCACACCCGTCTTGGAGATGTACGTCGAGCCATCCAGCACGATCGTCACACCCTGACCCTGCAGCACGACTTCCAGATCAGGGAACGCCGCGCCACCGTGCGACACGAAATACGCCGGCCCTGACAGCGGCACGTTCAACACCGGTGTCACCGCCGAGCCCGTGCCCACAACCGACCCGGCCGGGCAAGCAGCCGGGTTCGCGTTGAACACGCTATCGCGACACGCCTGCTGCAGCGTCGTCAAGCGCGACGGCAACTGCTTGGGCAGATCAACTCTGACCGAGTGAACGTTCGCCTCACCGTCAACGCCCTCGACGATCTTCACATCCAACCCGGCGCCATTGGCCCGCGTCGCGTTGGCCCGCGTCGACGCGCTCAGCGTCGGGCTGAACGGCAGGCGCGCGCAATCGCCAACCTGAAAACGCGCGCCGACGTTCGCGCTGGCGCCTTCGTAGCTCGTCAGCGTCCCAGCGATCTGCTTGACCGCACACGATGTCGGGTTCAACATGAACCCGGGACGATCCAGCAGCACATGTACGTCCTGCACTTGCAGCGGAATGCCCTGCAACATCGACGGCAAGGGGTCGGACTTGACGAGCACATGCGCATCGTTCGGGTCCACGAACAACGCTGCGCGCACAACCACCGTGCCGAGGTCGAACGGCCCCGCCTGCGCCGGCACCACGATGCTCAACGAGAACGGCGCGCCGTTGTACGGACCCGCCAGATACACGGCGGTAGGGGCTCGACCCGCCTGCGGCAGCCACACCGGGCCCGACCCGGCGCCCGCGGCCACCTGCGCGCTGCCGACCTGGCTCGCGCTCGAGCATGAGCCCGCCGCCGCCTGCGCTTCGGCGCACAGCGGCACGCTCGCCACCAACCCAAGCAGACCGCCCGGCAGCGACACGTCGAGCGACCGCAGCGTCTGCTGACCGTCAGGCCGCCCGAAATCCAGCACGAACGGAGACTTCCCGCCCGCCACCGGGCTCACCGTGCCCGCCATGAACGACGGCTCAAACCGCCCCGCCTGATCGCAGCCCTGATCGACCACGAACGGCGAGTCGCTGGCCACCGGAACAGCAGACGCCCACGAGGTCAGCTCGCTGTGCGTGACGTAGGCGCCACATGTGGGCGGGTTAGCCAGAGCCGCGCGCGCCCCGCTCTTGAACACCAGCCGAAACTCGCTGAACGGCAGCTGCGGGCTGTTGTCGATCGTCGCCTTGACCTGGCCGGTCAGCGGGTCGGTCTCGATCAAGCCCGGAAGCTTCACCACCACCCCCGTGACGGGATCCGCCACAGCGATGTACATCGCCAACAGACTCCCGAATGGGTTCTCGGTCTGCTGAGCCAGATACACGCCGCCCTCCAGCGTGTGGTCCACCAGCGGCGTGTCGATCTGCACAGACCCGATCTTCGAAACATCCGGACAGGTCGCCGCGCCGGCGCCAGCCAGATCGATCTGCGCCGGCGAGCAACCCCCGAGACCGCTCGCCGAGGCCGCGTTGATCTTCACACCGAGCGGCAACGTAACCACGGTCTTCTTCAGGTTCGCCTGCGCGAGCCCAGTCGGGTTGATGTTCTGCGGCACCTTCAAGTCGACCGCCAGCCCGGTCGGGGCGCCGGCGACGCTCGTCGTCGGCTGCACGCTGATCGACGGGCTGAACGGCACGCGGTAACAGTTAGTGGCGCCGATCGACACGCCGTGCTCGTCGTGGCTGAGGAAGCTCGCGACCTTGAAATCACCACGCTGCTGCCATGAGTCCGCCGTGAGCGTGGTCGTCTGCGGCCCCTGACATGAGCTCGGCAGCGTCAAGAACGGCCGCGGGGTCGTCCCGGCGGAATTCGGGCCATACGAGGGGTCCCCGACGGCGCCCGGGCACTCTCCCGTGCCGGAGCCCTGCGGGTAGCGACAGCGCTGCACGTCATGAGCCGGGTCGCCCGGCACGCCCCAGAACGTCAGCGTCGTCCCGGTCAACGCCAACCCCTGCGAAACATCGTGCAGGGCGATATCAAGCCCATAGTCCCCGCCGGTACGGATACTCGCATTTAGGTGAACGAGCTGGCCAAGCAGCACGAACGCGAACTGTCCAGGTACGCCGGGCGGCGGCACCATGTTGTAGACGCCGAGCGGGAAGTGAGAGTGGAACGAGCCCTGCAGGAAGCGCGGATCGACCACTCCGACCTGTGATGAGAACGGGCAGGCAAGATGGCTGAGCTGCGCCGCGGTGCATTTCGCCGCCGCGGAGGGATCGCCCACGAATCCCGCCGGCAGCGCGACCTCGATCGTCTTCACGCTCCCACTCACCACCTCCGAGCCACCGGTGCTGATGGTGGTGAAGTCGAAGCTCGTGCTCGCCGAGTACGGGTGCGAGCTGGCCTGCGTCGCGGCCGTGCCGTCCTGATTGCTCACGAACCCGTCGAACGCGGCAATTCCGAAAGCGGCATTCGCCGCTCCGGCTCCCGCCGTGCCTATGAGCACACACACCGCGACGGCAAGCGTCAGCAACAGCACACTTCGTTTGATCCTCGACACCATCGTCATCTCCTGGTTCATGCCGCTCACCTATGCCTTCAACGTCGCGGAGACGCTGGTCGAGGACGACGGTCCAGCCAGCGGCACATAAGCCACCCGGACCTTGACCGTCAGCTTGCGCTTGCGTTTCAAGGCTTGTTTCGCCTTGGCGCCCAACACGACCTTGAGCCGGTACGTCGCCGCAGCGGTGGCCGTCTTGCTCACCGTCTTCAAACCGGCGCCCGACAGCTTGATGGCGCCCTTGCCAGGCACCTTGACGCTCAACACGAACGCCGACCCCTTGACCGTCTTTCTCGCCGTAACCCTCGCTGTCGCAACCGCTGCCGGCGCCGCGCTGGAGTCAACGAAGCTCACCGACGCCGCCGTCGGCAGTGAGGGCGCCGCGGGCGGCGGCGCCTGACACCCGTCTCCCGCGCACGGCGCCGGGGCGGCGGGCGGGTTCTGAGCAGCCAGCCCCCCGTTGACCCTGGCGTCGTACACGTCGTAGTAGTCGTCTCGATCCTGTCCCACAAGACGGCTGTTGGTCATGAAGAACACGTCATCGCCGCTCGCGCCGGCATCGGCGAAGTAGCTGCTGCCCGAGCTCTGCCCACCGGAGATCAGATATGGGCGCCCGTTCTCCCATTCATAGACATCGAGCTTGCCGTTGCTGTCTTGGGAGACCAGCGGCTCAGCCGTCTGAAAGAACACGCGCCCGTTGTCGAGCACGTTGCGCTGAACCCCAGCCTCGCCGAAAGTCCCGGAGTCTCCGTTCAGCGCCGGGGAGGACTGCGAGGGCTCGCCGCTTGGACGGCATGAGACACAGTCGAGATGGTCGGTGTCCGCGTCGAAGCGATACAGCTCTGAGTAACCGCCGTTGTCGTTCGCGGTCAAGGCATCGAACGTGGAGATCAGCAGATACCGTCCATTCGGGCTGCTCGTGAACGAGGGGCTGCTCGTGAACGAAACCGATGCAGAGCCGATCAGGTGTACCGCACCATGCCGGTACACATAGATGTTCGCGGTACCTGCGCTCTGAAGCGAGAAGTACGCGGTCGCGCCATCATTGCTGAGCACTGCCAAACCGACTGATTGGGGATCGCCCGGCGCCGCCAGATTGACGCCCGCCGTCAGAGTGCTCAGCGCGCCACTGGCAACGTCGTAGCGATACAGCTCTGTCCTGTTGCTCGCGGCAGCGTCGGTGAGCGCAGCCGATGAGGTGAACAGCACCTGCGAGCCGTCGTGGCTGAAGCCCCACAAGGCCCCGTCGTGAAGCGTGCCGAGATCACCGCTGCGCTGCGACGCCGAGATCGGGATCGTCGTGGTGCCATTCACGCGCATCTGCAGCACCCCACCTCCCATGAAGAGGATGCGCGACCCGTCAGCGGATACGCGACCCGAGCCACTGTTGTTGTAGTACTGCTCATCGGCCCCTGGCACCAGCCGCAGCCCACCCGCGGCCGACCAGTCATAGAGGTTGACCTGCCCCGGCACCGCATCAGAAGTGAATGCTTCGGTGGAGTTGAACACCACATGACTGAAGTCACTCGACCCCCCGACGAAGGGTGCTCCACCCTGTCCCATGGTGGGGTCGGAAGAGCTCGCGATCAACTGCGACGTGCCGCTATCGGTGTCGCGCACGTAGAAGTGTCCCTGACCGTCGACCGCATCCGGGGTGAGCGCCGCCGAGGAATACACGAACGCATGCGACAAATCCTCCGATACTCCGCGCACGTTGTTGCTGCCAAGAAACGGCGGCGGGTTGATCAGTGGATCGACCCCGCGCGTGGACCAGCCCAGACTGCTGCGCGTGCTCCGGAAGATGGCCAGACGCGTGCTCGCATCCCCTCCGGGGTACCCGCCGTCCACCGCGTATGCGATCGCGTCACCAGACGGCGACCCACGACTCGCTTCCGGGCCACCTGCGTCGCTGTCCGGGTTCTGGACCTCGCTGTCGCTCTTATCGACCGGCGTGACCTGCTCGAACGCACGGTTGTCCGGAAGCTGAAATGGGCTAACCACCGAATCGGTGGAGAACGTCAGATCTGTACCGGTCGTGGTTCCCAGGGAATTGGTCGCCACCAGCCGGTAGTGGTAGGTGCTCGCAGGCGACAAGCCGCTCAGCGACGCCACAACGCTCTGCTCTGAGTCACCACTGCCGATGTCCGCGCCGGGCGCAGCCGGGGTCTTCGTGCCGTAGCTCGCCGTGCTGCCGTATTCGAAGTAGTAGCGCGTCGCCCGCAGATTGGGGTTGACCCGCGCACGCAGCTGCGCGGAGTCGAGGGTGACATTCTGCACCTGCACCGCCTTGATCGACGGCGCCGCTACCACCGGGGCGAGGATCGCAAGGTTGTTGTTAGCTGTGTCCGGGACGTAGAACGCGCCAGGACCGTAGCCCGCGAAAGTGATCCCCGGGTTGTACGCGCCGCCCGTGACCGCGCCCACAATGCCAGCGGCCATGTTGTCGTTCACAATATGCCCAGCGTTGTCGAACTCGGTGAAGTGCAGCGAACCGCCATGCGCATCGGCAACGAGCAGGTGATCGTTACCGGGATTGACAGCGATCGAGATCGGCGAAGCGTCGTTGTACTCCCGGGAGACCAATCCAGCAACCGTGCTGCCAGAGGAGCTGTACTCCAGCACACGCGGACCAACCTTGTAGATGGAATCGTCGATCACATATACGTTTCCGGCAGAGTCAACCGCGATACCGCTCGCATCGCTAACGCTGAAGTCGGACTGCTGGTTGCCAGCGGTGTCGAACACAGCCAGGCGTCCGCCGCCTGTGTTGACATACAGCACGCCGCTTGGGCTGATCGCGATGTCATTTCCCGCACCGATCGAGCCGATCGGGTTATCACCCGTATCGCCAAATGTCTCAACCCAGCCACCGGATGAGTCGTAGTGGACCACCCGCGCGTTGTCCCTGTCGGCTACGAACACATCCCCGGTCGATTGGTCGACAACAACGCCCGCGGGAGTCGACAGCTGCCCGTCGCCGTTGCCGCCGATGCCGGCCTCACAGCCGGAGCTGCAAGTCTGCAGCGCCGCGGCGCCATCGCGGACGCCCCAGCCCCAAGCAGAGATGAAGTTCCCTTGATCGTCGAAGCGCTCAATGCGGTTGTTCAAGCTGTCAGCGACGTACACGTCGCCGTTCGTGAGGTTCACCGCAGCCCCGCCGGGGCCAGCGAATTGGGAGTCACCGGCGCCAGCGGAGCCGATCGGCGAAGCGGAGATGGGAACGAGTGTCGCGTGCGCCACCGGGACAGCAAGCAGAAAGCCGAACACCGCCACGAGCGCGGCGAAACCCAGACTGCGGTACGACAACATGCGAGCCTGAGCTCGGCTTCTGAAAACAGACAAGCGACCCATCCCCTCCTCGAGAGATCCACAGGAAGCCGCGCCCGGTGTACGCCCGGGAACGACAGCCACCGCGCCAGCGAGCGCGGTAGTAAAAGCACTAGAAATAGGAGCGCCTACAACGGCGCTGGAAGAACCAAGCCGGCCGCGCGGGCCGGCGATGCGAGCAGCTGCGCCCCGCCCAGCGGAGCTAGGAGCTAGCCCACCGGGACAAGAGAGAGAGAGAGAGAGAGAGAGATGCGTCAGCTCTGCTGACGCATCTAGTTACCGCACAGCCACCGGCCGCAACGGTCCCCGACACGCCTGTCTCAACTGAGCTCATGCGAATACCTGCTCCCATACCTCTGACCCAGCTCCTCCCCATAACAACCCTCGACAGCGCTGCGAGATCAACCCAAAGGTGACAACCCACAACCAGACCTATGTGCCTGGCGCCCCACCCTGAGACACCATGGCAAGACAAACTATATACACGACCATTGCATGGAGTCAAGCCCCACCTCTTCAAGAGGCATGTGACATGCGGTCGCCTAGATCAGAGAGCGATCGTGGACCGAATCGGCGCGGCAGTGGATGTCTTGCCGCTGGCGAGCACAGTCCGAGCACTCTCGGTAGCGTCCCGGCTCGAGCGCACGCCCGCGGATCTTGCCTCGGAAAGCGACGGCATTGGCCCCGGCTTTGCCAGCATGCTCAGGGCGCCAACGGCCTGGTAGCGACCGCACCGAGGCTCGCCGCGGTTCGCCTTCGTGACCGCGACGCAACGCCGTCCGAAGCCTTGTCAATCTAACCGGCAAGACAGGGGATACTCATATCAAGCGCAGCTACACGGAGTTGGGGGATATCTACCATGCGCTGGGAGCCTGTCGGGCGACCCTGATCATGATCACTATTGCTAGTGCGATCTATATTCCCGTCAGGCATGACTCCCAATTTAGGGACCATCTCATCCCTTGCATAGGAGCGAGTACCTCTTGCATCGTGCTCCTAGTGATTGCTTGGCACGTAATCCGTGTAAATCGACGGGAAAGCTGGAAACCGATGACTGCGCAACTCCGAAACGATCTGCGGATGTGGGCGCTACGGAATCCTGAGATCTTTACCGCGTTGGAGCTTGCCCTGCTCATCCTCCTGCTTGTGGAGTCGATAACTCGGGGAGCGATCAACAGACCGTAGTCCATAGTAAGTCCGGTGAATGGAGACGGCGGGAATTGAACCCGCGTCCGTGATCGCATGAGAATGGCTTCTACGAGCGTAGCCGGCGCTCTGATCTCATCCCCTACTCGCCTCGCCGGCGGGGTTGTGGGGGACCAGCCTCCTTAGATTTCCCTGGATTGGCAGAGGCGGACCGCACCGGGTGAGCCTGCTTTCTGATCCCGGCGATCCCCGCCGCAGGCGAGCGGGGGCCAAGACCTCACGGCTTAGCTATTGACTAAGCGGCGAGGGCGTACTCGTGAGAGTCCGCACTTATGGTTTTCCCGGGTGTTTTACGAGGCCTCCCGGGACCTCGACTCGCAACCACCCCCACGAGCCGACCACGTCAAAGCCTGTCGTCCCCGGGAATGTCCTACACGCCCAGTGTACTCGGGATGGCCGCACCCAGAAGTGTGGGCCGCGAGCGCCGCGGAACGCAAAACGACGCGGTTCCGGGCCGCTTGAGGAGCCTTCCTCGTCCAGCCCTAGAGCCTTTCGATTGGGCGGCGCGGCCTTACACCTCAGTGGCCTCGCTCTTTGCGGCTCGGTACCGCGTCTACATTCAACGTACGCCCCTTGCTCGCCGATTTCAAGACCTCCTGGCAAGAGTTTTCGGAGCTTCCGGGAAAATCGCGTACGCGCGCGCTCACGGCGCGCTCGCGGACTGCTCCGGCCCCTGCCGCAGGCCCTGCTCGCGGACTCCTTAGGCGCTGCTTATCGCTGCTGCCACAATGGAACCATGGACGGTGAGCTCTCCTGGCGAGCACCGATGGACCCGGGCTCTCGCACGACCCGCAGCGAGTCTGTATCGACCCCTGTCGCGCTCCCCGTTCACGCCTCGTCCGCGCTTGACGTCCCCGGCGGCGCGCCCGCCACTGGCGCGCCCGGCATTCACCCTCCCGCACCTCGCAGCGACCCGTTCGGCGAGCAGCGCCGCTCGCTGCGCAAACGCCTTGGCAGCGTGCTCGCTGGCCTGCTCGCGATCGGCTTGAAGTTCGCCTCCGGCTTGAAAGCTCTGCTGGTCGCGCTCCCCAACCTGAAGCTGCTCACCACCACCGGCACCGCGCTCGTCTCCGTTGCCGCCTATTCGCTGTTCTGGGGCTGGACGTTCGCGCTCGGCTTCGTGCTGCTGCTGTTCATCCACGAGATGGGCCACGTCATCCAGCTGCGCCGCGAAGGCGTCCCCGCCAGCGCCCCGATGTTCATCCCCTTCCTCGGCGCCGTCGTCGCCGCGCGCTCGCTTGGCGAGAACGCTTTGGCCGAAGCTCGCGTCGGACTCGCCGGCCCCGTGCTCGGCTCCGTCGGCGCCGCCGCGGGCCTGGCGATCGGCGAAGCCGCTGACAGCAACTTCTTCCGCGCCCTTGCCTACGTCGGCTTCCTGCTGAACCTGTTCAACCTGATCCCCGTCGTCCCGCTCGACGGCGGCCGTGCGATGGCCGCGATGGCCCCGTGGATGTGGTTCGTCGGCTACGCCGGCGTGATCGCCCTAGTGATCCTCACCCCCAACCCGATCCTGATCCTGATCCTCGTGTTCGGCGGCTTTGAGCTGTGGCGCCGCTGGCAAGCGCGCAAAACCCGCTCGCTCGAGCAAGCCGCCTACTACCGCGTCTCGCCCCGCGCGCGCATCGCTGTGGCAACCGTCTACGTCGGTCTGATCGTGCTGCTAGCCGTCGGCATGGACATCGCCTACATCACCCGCACGATCTCTTAGCCCAGCGCGCCGGCAGCGCCCTGTGGCCTGGGGGCCTGGGGGCCTGGGCCAACGACGCTAGCGCCGCGCCTCGCGCAGCGCGCGCTGCATATCCCGCTTGGACTCGCGCTCGCGGATCGACTGGCGCTTGTCGTACAGATCCTTGCCGCGCGCCAGCGCGATCTCCACCTTGGCGTGCGGCCCCGCGAAGTAGATCCGCGTCGGCACCAGCGTCAACCCGCGCTCAGCCACGCGCGCCGCGATGTCATCCAGCTCGCGCCTGCGCGCCAGCAGCTTGCGCTCGCGCTCGGGCTCATGATTGTCGTTCGCCGCCGGCGCATACGGCGCGATGTACACCCCGTGCAACCACAGCTCCCCTTCGCGGAACGTCGCATACGAATCCTTCAGCTGCGCCCCCGTCGCGCGCAGCGACTTGACCTCGGTGCCGAGCAGCACCATCCCGCACTGCAACCGCTCGAGCAGTTCATACCGGTAGGACGCATAGCGGTTGGACGCAACCGTCCCCGCGCCCAGCGTGCGCTTCTTGGACTTCGCCATCCTTCGAGCCTAGACGACCAGCACACGCCAGTCCCCGCCCGCGCCTTTCAGGAAACCGGCTCCAGATCCACACGCCCGCGCGCCGTATCCACCCGTGCCACCCGCACCTCGATCTGATCGCCGAGCCGCAGCGTCTGTCCGGACCGCTCACCGCGCAAGATCGTCCCCTGCTCGTTCAGCTCCCACCAGTCGCGCTCCCCCGCCTCGCCGCGCACCCGCCGCACCGGCAGCATCCCCTCGTATGGCGCCATCCCCGCCCGCTCCTCGCCGGACACACCCACGCCCGTCGCCAAGCCACCGTCGGCGCCCTTGGACAGACCCGGCTCGGCGCCCTTGCCCAGACCCGACTCTGTACCCGTCACCGCACCTACACCCACCCCGAAAGCGATGAACGCCCCAGCCGAGATCAACCCGGTCAGCTCCCCTTCGAACGTCTGCTCCCAGCCCTGCTCATACAGCACCCGCTCCAGCGCGAAACAACGCGCCACGTCATCCGCATCGCGCTCGATCACCATCGCTGCGCGCTCGCGCTCGGACGTCCAT
This sequence comes from Solirubrobacteraceae bacterium, assembly GCA_035474295.1. Lineage (GTDB taxonomy): Bacteria > Actinomycetota > Thermoleophilia > Solirubrobacterales > Solirubrobacteraceae > Palsa-744. Next base: position 29,260 of record DATINL010000032.1, on the reverse strand, counting down.
ACGCCCAGCTCCTGCATCTCCCCCGCCCGTGGCGCGCTCTCGCCGGCCCCGATCGCCGACAGCAGCGCGCGGTGGCACACGAGGTCAGGGTACCTCCGGATCGGCGACGTGAAATGGCAGTAGCAATCGCTCCCGAGCCCCGCATGCCCGACGTTCTTCGGCGAGTAGTACGCCTGCTGCAGCGACCGCAACACGAGCGACGTCAGCGCCAGCCTGCCGCCCGACCAGCTGCTCGTCGCTGCTGCCGCCGCGAGCGCTTGCGCTGAGCTGCTGCCCGCACGCCGACTCGGCGAGCGTTTCGTGGAGCTACCCGCGGAGGGCGGGGTGAGTGATGCTTTTTTTGATGGTGCTGCGCGCGCGCGTGTACGCGCGCGCAGCACCATTGTTTTTGCGTACTGCTCAACCGTCCGCGACAGCTCCCCCAGCAGCTCCGCCGCCTGCGACGGCGACATGTGCTCGGTCAATGCCGGCGTCGGCACCTCGAGCGTCGCGAGCTGTTCGATCAATCTCTCCACCCGCTCCGGCTGGGGACGCTCGTGCACCCGGTACAAACATGGGATCTTGCGCTCCGCCAGCAGCCGTGCGACAGCCTCGTTCGCCGCGATCATCAGATGCTCGATCAGACGGTGCGACTCAGTCTGGGAGCGCCCCTCGATTGCGCTCACATGTCCGTCGCCGTCGAATGTGAACTCCGGCTCGACCGAGTCGATCGACAGCGCGCTCCCGCGCCCGACACGCGCCTGCTCGAGCGCCGCCGCCGCCTCGCGCGCCGCCTGCAGCGGCTCCCCCCAGGGCTCGCGCGCCGGCTCGCTGCCGGCGAACACCCGATCGACATGCTCATAGTCGAGCCGCTCGTCGGAGCAGATCAGCGAGCGGTAGAACGCCGTCCGCCCCACCTTCGCCCCATGCAGCTCCAGCTCCACCGTCACCGCCAGACGCTCAGCCCCCGGCACCAGCGAGCACGCATCGTTCGACAGCGCTTCGGGCAGCATCGGCTCGACCGCTCCCGGCACGTACACGCTAGTCCCCCGCCGGCGCGCCTCGCGGTCGATCAGCGACCCCTCGCGCACGTACGCGCTCACGTCGGCGATGTGCACCCACACGCGCACCCCGCCGTCACCCAGCCGCTCCGCAGAGATCGCATCGTCGAAATCGCGCGCCGTCACCGGATCGATCGTGAACGTCGCCAGCCCGCGCAGATCACGTCTGTGCGCAGCCGCCGGATCGCACCCGCGCAGCGCCCGCGCCTCGTGCTCCACCGCCGGCTCGAACGCCCGCCGTAAGCCGCGGTCGAGCATCAGCCCCTCGATCACATCGCGCGCCACATCCGGGCGCCCGAGCACCCGCACCACACGCGCCTGCCTGTCACCCTGACGGCTGCGCCCGCCGCGCCCTGAACCTCCCCGTCCCTTGCCCCCGCGCCCGGCACTCGGCGGCTGCACGAGCACGAGCTCACCCGCGCGCGCCGGCGACGACGACGCTGGCAGCGTGAGCCGCCTCGACCCCTCCCGCTGACGCGGCGCTGCACTCCCATCGCGCGGCGGGGGAAACAGCGGCTCAGCCGCGAGCAACCGCCCGCGCTTCTCCACCACCGCCACGATCGCGTCGGGCGGAGCGGGCAGCGGCGCGCGCGGGCTCAACGCACCTTGGCCGCGAGCACATCGAACGCCTGCGCGAGCCCCTTGGGCGTGTCGACCCCGTGCGCGATGCTCACATCAGGCGTGATCCCCGCGCCCTCCTTGACCCCGCTGCCACCGAGGTTGCGCCCGTTGGGCGTGAAGTACGACCCCACCGTCAGCTTGATCGCCGCGCCGTTGGGCAGCGACTCGAGCTCCTGGAACACGCCCTTGCCGTACGTATGCGTGCCGATCACCGTCGCCCGCTGGTGGTCCTGCAGCGCCGCCGTCACGATCTCCGACGCCGACGCCGTGTTGTGATCCACCAGCACCACCATCGGGATCGACGGCGCGATCGCCCCGCCGACCGCGCTCAGCGTCTCGGTCGGCTGGTGACGCCCCCTGGTCGACACGATCGTCCCGGAGCGGATGAACGTGCTCGCGATCAGCTGTGCCTCGGTCACCAGCCCGCCGCCGTTGCTGCGCAGGTCGAACACCAGCCCGCGCGCACCGCGCCGCACGAGCTTCTGCACCGCCTGCTGCACCTGCCCGTGCGCCCCCTCGATGAACTCCGCCAGATACACCCACCCGAGCTTCTTGCCATGCACCGTGCGCAGCGACGACGCCACGATCGGCTCGGAGATCGTCGCGCGCGTGATCGTCAGCGTGCGCTCCACCCCCTTGCGCGCCAGCGTCAGCTTGACGTCTGTGCCCGGCCGCCCGGTCACGAGCGCGCGCGACTTCGCTAACGCCACGCCCGCAAGCTTGTGCCCGTTGACCACCGTGATCACCTCACCCTGGCGCACCCCCGCGCGCTGTGCCGGCGACTGGTCGAACACCCGCACCACCAGCAGCCCGCGCTTGGCGTGACTGACGACGATCCCCACCCCGGAGAAGCTCGCCGCCTGGCCGAAGCTCTTGAACGCATGCGGCGTCAGGTAGGAGGAGTACGGATCCTTCAACCCCGCCAGCAACCCCGTGATCGACGCATCCACCAGCTCGCTCTTCTGCAGCGGCCGGTAGTAGTCGCGCGCCACGCGCGCGATCGCCTGGTCAACCACCTGCGTGTCGTGGTTCGCCACGAGCGCATCGCGCGCGAACCCCGGCAGCCGATCGGAGTGCCCGCCGAGCCACACACCCGCCACGAGCAGCACCGGCATCAACACCACCAGCACGACCAACAACGCCTGTCCTCGACGAGGGCTCACCTCGTCAGCGTACGCATCAAACGCGCAAGAAGCGGCGCAACGACAACCCGGACCCCGCCGCGCTCACCGCGATCGCACACCCCATCAGCACCACGATCAGCAGCCGGAAGTCGATCATGTTCGGCTGCGAGATCAGCTTGAACGTGTTCGTCAGCGGATCCACCAGCGTCAGCTTCGCCACACCCAGCAGCGCAATCGCCGCCGCACCCCCGAGCGCACCGAGGAACAGCCCCTCCAGCACGAACGGCCAGCGGATGAACCAGTCGGTCGCCCCCACCAGCTTCATCACCTCCACCTCGCGCCGGCGCGAGAACAACGACAACCTGATCGTGTTGGAGATCAGCAGCACCGACGCCAGCACCAGCAGCCCCGCCAGCAGCGCCATCGTGATCTTGATGATCCGCGTCGCCGACAGGATGCGCTCGGTCTGCGCCTGGCGATTGGCCACCGACTCCACCGCGGAATCGCTGAGCAACCGCGTCCCCAGCGCGCTCGCTGGGTCGAGCGCCGCGCGCAACCCCGACGCCTGATCGGGCTGCTCCGGCGTCACGCGGAACACATCCGGCAGCGGGTTGTACCCGATCAGCTTGAACGCCTCGGGATTGAGCTTGCGCTGCTGTGCATACGCCTGTCCCTTGGACACGAACTGCACGCTGCCGACGTGCGCCACCCGCCGCAGCTCCGCTCCAACGCGCGCCGCGTCAGCGGCTGTCGCGCTCGTGTAGAGCCGGACGTCGATCAACACCCGCCCGCGGATGTCGTTGGCCGCCCCATTGGTCGCCTGCACCACCGGGATGAACACCCCCAGCACCAGCGTCGTCACCAGCACCGACGCCAGCGCCGCGAAGCTCGGCACCGCATTGCGCCGCATCGACCGCGTCGCCTCCTTGAGGAAAAACCCCGGCCTCATGACCCGCGTGCAGTCCTGCCCGGCGAAGTCGCCGAACCCGAGCCCTGCGACTCGGCTCCCTCGCGCAAACGCTCCCCGAGCTCAGCCGTGCTCTCCTCGCGCGCCCCGTAACCCCCGGTCGCCTCGTCGCGCACGATCCGCCCGCGCTTGAGCTCGATCACGCGGCGGCGCATCTTGTCCACCATGTCGCTGTCGTGCGTCGCCACCAGCACAGTCGTCCCCGCACGGTTGATCCGGTACAGCAGCTGCATGATCCCGATCGACGTCTCCGGGTCGAGGTTGCCCGTCGGCTCATCCGCCAGCAGCAGCGGCGGGTGCCCCGCGAACGCCCGTGCGATCGCCACGCGCTGCTGCTCCCCGCCCGACAGCTGGTGCGGGTAGTTGTGCAGCTTCGTCGACAACCCCGTCAGCCGCAGGATATCCGGCAGCGTCGCGCGAATCTGCTTGCGCCCCGCCCCCGTCACCTGCAGCGCATACGCGATGTTGTCGTAAACCGTGCGCGTCGGCAGCAGCTTGAAATCCTGGAACACCACACCCACGTTGCGCCGGTAGAACGGGATCTTCTTGCGCTCGATCATTGCCAGATCGCGCCCCGCCACGAAGATCTCCCCCTCGGTCGGGTCGAGCTCCTTGATCAGCAACCGCATCATCGTCGACTTGCCCGACCCGGTCGCGCCGACCAGGAACACGAACTCCTGGCGCACCACGCTGAACGTCACGCGCTCGAGCCCCGCGTCGCTCGCGCCGTAGCGCTTGGACACGCCGCGGAACTCCACCACCGCGTCGCGCCCCGCGCGCACGCGCCGCGCACCCTCGCCCCGGTCGACATCAGCCCGGTCGGCATCGGCCTTGTCGGCGTGCCCACCCACGGGGTGCTCAAGCCCACGCGCAGCGCGTGCAGTGAGCGCCGAACGGGCTGGGCGCGCGAGAACGTCAGCAGGAGTCATCGGCCCGGGAGGCTACCGCCCGCCGGCTCTCACACCGAGCGAATTGCCTGCATGCAACAGGATTTGCACGCACGCCGCCACGTTTCGGCAACCAGAACTGACGCCATCGCTCGCTAAGGTTGTGCGCGATGGCCAGCGTCTCCACCACCACCGTTCCATCCAACGCGCTCCCCGTGCATCGCATCGCGCTGCCCGGCACGCGCGCGCTCACCGTGCTCGTCGCCTTCGACGCCGGCGCGCGCACCGAGCGCGAGCAGGAGAACGGCATGGCCCACTTCCTCGAGCACCTCGTGTTCAAAGGCGGCCAGAAGTACCCCACCTACAGGGACGTCAACGAAACCGCCGAGCGCCTCGGCGGCGTGCTGAACGCCTACACCAGCCACGACCTGGTCGCGTTCCACATCACCGTGCGCGCGGAATCCGCGCCCGCCGCGATCGACCTGCTGTCGGACTTCGTCGGCCGCCCGCGCATCGACGCGCAGGAGCTCGACCGCGAGCGCGGCGTCGTGATCCAGGAGATCAACCGCGCCCACGACCAGCCCTCGACCGTCGCCGAATACCTGATCGACCAGGCCGCCTTCGGCAACCACCCGCTCGGGCGCCCGGTGCTGGGACCCGAGCAGAACCTGCGCAGCTTCAGCCGCGATGCGATCGTCGCGTTCCGCGAGCGCCGCTGGGCCGGCGCGCGCGGCGGCGCCTACCTGGTCGGCAACCTCGACCACCTGCCCGCCGACCCCGAGCTGCACGAGCGGTTTGGCCGCTTTCCCGCGCTCGGCCAGCCGGAGCAGTACGTGCCCGCACCGGATTTCGCCCCGCAAACGCTCGTGGAAGAGCGCGACACCAACCAGTCGCACCTACGCATGATCTATCGCCCCGCGATCGACGTGTCGAACCCGCGCGCCCGCGCCGCGCTGGCGATCTACTCGACCCTGCTCGGCGGCTCGATGGGCTCGCGCCTGTTCGACGAGATCCGTGAGAAACGCGGCCTCTGCTACTCGGTCTACGCGCTCGACCACGCCTTCGCCGACGTGCCGATCCTGCAGCTCGCCTCAGGCTTGGACTCGAGCAAGTGCGTCGAGGCGTACACGCGTATGCGCGAGATCGTCGACGAGCTGCGCACCGACGGCCCGACCGAAGAGGAAGTGCAGCGCGCGCGCGCCTACGCCGCCGGCCGCCGGGTGCTCGCGTTCGAGAACACCAACGCCGTCGCGCGCCACGCCGCCACCCAGTCGATCGTGTTCGGCGAGCCCATCGACCCCGACGTGGCGATCACCGCACTCGACGCCGTCACATACGACGAGGTTCGTGAAGTCGCAGCCGACATCGCCGACAAGCTCGCCGTCGCCTGTGTCGGCCCGCACACCACCGCCGACTTCCCACGGTAGATCGCAACAAATGCTGCAAATTCGCTGAGCAACCCCTAAAGGCGCGCTAATGGGGGTACCATTCATGTGTGGGCCCGCGATTCACCGACTCGCTCCTGTCCCCCGGGAATCCCCGTTGGAAAGAGATCAACCTCGCCCAGGATGCCGAGGACAGCGCCCGCGCGCTGGCGCTCACCATCGCCGAGCGCCTCGACCGCGGACTGCGCCTGTCAGGCCTAGCCGCCGAGTGGCGCCGCGCCGCGTGGGAAGCCCAGCATGGCCACCCCGCCACCTGACAGCCCGCCCTCCGGCATAGAACGCCTGTCTCCGGACGAACCGTCTCCCTCCGACGCAGGCCCCCTCCCCGATGCGCCCGACCTGCTGGGCGTCATCACCGCCGCCAACCACGCCGCGCTGCCGTACGTGATCATCGGCGGGTTCGCCGTGATCGCCAATCAGTATGTGCGCGCCACCGAGGACGTCGACCTGCTGATCAAGGGCGACCACGCCCTCGACCCCGTGCTACTCGGGTTTCTCGACCGGATTGGCGCCCATCGACATGAGCAGCCGATCACGCTGCGCGTGCTGGCGAGCGCCGACACCCTGCGCGTGCAAAGCCGCTTCGGCCTTGTCGACATGCTGCGCGAAGGCGCCCCGCCGCTGGACTTCGCCACCGTCGCGCGCGAAGCGATCGAGCTGACCTTCCACGAGCAGCCGACCCGCGTCGCCTCGCTCTCCAGCCTCGTCGCCTTCAAGCGCCTCGCCAACCGTCCCCGCGACCAGCTCGACCTGCTCGAGCTCGAGCGCATCCATGGGACGCTACCGATGCAGCCGATCCCGGGCTTAGACGACTGACGCTGCTGCTCAGACGACTGACGCCGCTTGCTTGCTCGCCGGCCCCAGGAAAGGTGGGCACACCTGGCCTCATGCGATCACCTCAACGCGAGCGCGCACACCTGGAGCCCGCTCGATCCGTGCATCGAGCGTTATCAGCACGGCGTCGAGCCGCTCGGCCAAGCTCGCATACAGAGCGTCGTAGAAGCTCAGGTTCTCGCGCATCTCCCAAGCTCGCAGCAGCAGCCCTCCGTGCGCCACGCGCTGTAACGGCAGCTCTCCGAGCTCGTGCAGCGCCGTGCGAGCCCGCGCTGCATCCAGCTCGCCACGCTGCACTCCGCGGCGCAACACGTGCCCGATCTCAGCGTCGATCAGGTGCGGCGCCCACAGCCCGCCAGCGCCGTTGAGGATCGCTCGCCCCACCTTCTCCGCCTGCTCGCCTCGCGCCAAATACTGAACGAGCGCCGACGCATCGAGCACCAGCGTCACGTCACGACACGACAGACATGACCTGTCACTCGCGGATCTCGTGCAACGCGGCGAGCACCGTGCTGGTCTTCAAGCCTGACGGGGCGCGCGCCTGGATGCGCGCGTTGATCTCCTCCAGCGACGGCCGCCCTGCGGCCTCCTCCAGATCCTGCTTGATGTAGTCCGACAGCGACATCCCCTTGGCTGTCGCTCGCAACTTCAATGTGCGATGAACCTCATCCGGCACATTGCGCACCTGAATCATCTTCGACATGTGGATCACATTATCACGTGTGCCGCACATGCGATGCCCTGCTCAGCCGATCGCCACCATGCGGTCGATCGGCACGCGCGCACGCATCGCGATGTGCTCCGGCACGTGCACCTCGTACCTGTGCTCGCGCAGCGCGTCGCGCAGCTTCGGCAGCGTGATCATCTTCATGAACACGCACGACGCCTCCGCGTTAGCTGGGATGAACTCCGTGCTCGGCGCTGCCATGCGCAGCGGATGCAGCATCCCGATCTCGGTCGCCACCACTACCTGATGGCGTCCGCCGTCCGCGCCCGCGGCTGCGCCTGCCGCGCGATCGCCGTCGTCGCGCGCGCGCGAGTCCGCGGCCTGCGCGTACTCGAGCATCCCGCCGGTCGACAGCATGTGCACCCCTTCGGAGGACACGTCCCCCGCCGCGACGTACTCCATCACGCTGGTCGAGCACCCACACTCGGGGTGAATCAGGAAATCCGCCCCCGGGTGTGCCGCGCGCGTCGCGGCGATATCCGACGGGCGGATGCCAGCGTGCACGTGACACTCGCCGTCCCACACGTGCATGCGCTTGCCGAGCTGCTTCTCCACGTACGCCCCGAGCCACATGTCCGGCCCGAACAGGATCTCCGTATCCTGCCCGTGCGTCTCGTATATGTGGCGCACCACCTGCTCCGCGTTCGCCGACGTCACGCAGTAGTCCGTCAGCGCCTTGACCTCGGCAGTCGTGTTGACATACATCACGACCACGCCGCTCGGGTGCTCGGCCTTCCACTCCGTCAACTGCTCGGCGTCGATCGACGCCGCGAGCGAGCAGCCCGCATCGAGGTCGGGGATCAGCACCGTCTTCTGCGGACACAAGATCGACGCCGTCTCGGCCATGAAGTGCACGCCGCAGAACACGATCGTCTCGGCCTCGGCCGCCGCCGCCTGGCGCGAGAGCCCGAGCGAGTCGCCGACGTAGTGCGCCACGTCCTGCACCTCGGGCACCTGGTAGTTGTGCGCGAGGATCACGGCGTTGCGCTGCGCCGCCAGCGCGCGTACCTCCTGCTGCAGCTCGCCGATCTCGGCGGCGCTGAGCGGGGCGTCGAGCGTCTGCTTCGGAACCATCGGAAGCGAAGACGACGGCGACGTGGCCATGGGCAGGTTCACGGGAGGGACTCCATGATCAGTGACAGGTCGAGGGCCGGCGCCGAGTGGGTCAGCGCCCCCATCGACACCCATTCTACCCCCGTCTGCGCGCGCTCCCGGAGCGTCTGCAGCGTGACCCCGCCGCTCGCTTCGAGCTGTGCGCGCCCCGCCACCTGCGCAACCGCGGCGCGCAGCTGGGCGTCGTCCATGTTGTCGAGCAGCAGCCGCGGCGCCCCGGCCGCCAGCGCCTGGGCGATCTCCTCGGGGTTGCGCACCTCGACCTCCAGCGTCTGCCCGAGCTCGGGCGCGGCCGCGCGCGCACGCTCCACGGCGCCGGCAATCCCGCCGGCCGCGGCGATGTGGTTCTCCTTGATCAGGATCGCGTCATACAGCCCCGCGCGGTGGTTGAGCGCGCCGCCGGCCGCCACCGCGGCCTTCTCCAGCGCACGCAGCCCCGGGGTGGTCTTGCGCGTGTCGAGCACACGCGCGCCGGTGCCCTGCACCGCTTGCGCCGCGCGCGCCGCCATCGTGGCCACGCCCGACAGCCGCCCGAGGAAGTTCAGCGCGGTGCGCTCGGCCGTGAGCAGCGCGCGCGCCGAGCCCTCGACTGACAGCACCGGGCCGCCGTCCTGTCGCCATACGCCCTCATCCACAAGGCGCTCGACGCGCGCGTCGGGGTCGAGCAGCGTGAACACCAGCTCGGCCACGTCGAGCCCGTAGATCACGCCCGGCTGCTTCTGGGTGATCCGCGCGCGCGCGCGCGCCGTCGGCTGCACGGTGGCCGCGGTCGTGACGTCGCCCGCGCCGACGTCCTCCTCCAGGGCGCGCCGCACGAGCGCGACCAGCTCCCCGCCTGAGTGCGATTGTGGCGGTGGCACAGCGGCGCTCATCCCCACAGCATATGGGCCACGGCGCGCGCTCAGCGCCCGGCGCAGCGCACCGGCGCCGCTCGCGCGACGCCCGCCGGGCGGCCCAGCTCGAAGTCGCTCAGGGCGTGTCGATCGCGCCGAGCACCTGTTGGCCCGCGGCCGTCAGACTCCACGAGTTCGGGCGCCCCGGGCCGGGTGACCGCTTGCTCACCAGCTCCAGCTTGGCCAGCCGCGTGAGCAGCTTCGACGCCTGTCCTTCGTCGGCGATCTCCGACCCGATCGCGATCTCGCGATTGCTCGCGCCCGGATGCTCGGCGACATACAGCAAGCAGCGCACCGTGCGGTAGGTGAGCCGCATCTGCAGCTGCTCCAGCACGCGTTGGCTGGCGCCGCGTCTACCCACCAGCTCGGGCTTATCGACCGCTGGCGTGGCGCGCATCAGCTCCTCCGCGGCCGCGCGCGAGCCGAGGTACGGCAGCACGATCAGCGCCATCAGCTGCCCCAGCAGCGCAGACAGCGACCCGACGCGTGGCTCAGCCGTCGATCGATCGGCCGTCCGTGCGCGCGCACTCCCCGGCGCGCGTTTGCCGGACGCCCGCGCGCGCGCCGAGCGCTGCTCCAACAACCTCGTGTGCAACACCGAGAGCGCCCCACCGACGATGCCCTCCTCGGTCAGCAGCGGCGGCTGGCCGCCGCGCTTCGCCGGCGCATCGGCGCTCAGCACGGCCGCAAGCCGCTCCAGCACGTGGGCGCGTCGCTCCAGCACGAGCGTGCCGGCGCCCAGCGACTCCACCACGCACACCTGTGCGAGCTCGGGCTCGGCCTCCAGAAACGCCAGCAGCACCGCGATCGCGTTGCGCGTGCGAGTCACCCAGGACCCCTCCTGTGAGTAAGCCTGCGCCATCAACGCACCGGCCTGCTGCACGCCCCACTCGACTGCCGCCAGGAAGCAGTCCTCACGACTGTCGAACAGCTCGTAGAACGTGCGCCGTGAGATCCCCGCGCGCTCGACCACGCGTCCGACCGACGCGCCGAGGAACCCCTGCTCGGCGGCGATGTCGATCATCGCGCTGAGCAGGCGCGCACGCTGGATGCCGTCGACCTGACCGCGCGAAAGCGTGCCGCGGCCCGGTCGCAGACTCCCGATCGTCAACGTGCTGTTCCCCATGAACGGCATCCCTCGTCGCGCATGCTCTCAGGCTGGGTGCTGTGCATGCAACAGCGAACGTTGAAACGACTCAGCGTCGCTTGCTCGCGATGTCGGCCTTGCCGGCCTGCTTGTGCTTGGCACGGCTGTGCTTGGCCTTGTGCTTCTTCGCTTTCTTGGCCTTGGGACAGCCGCTCACCTTGATCTTCGTCTGCTGCACCACCTGCCTGTCGTTGTAAGCGGTGATCGTCGTCGGCATCACCAGCGGCTTCGCGCACAGGCTGCCGTTGGAGGTGAGGATCGAGTGCGGCCCCTGCGGCAGCTTCAGCTCAAAGCTGTCGATCGGGGCGTCGGGCGCGTTGGAGAACCGCGTGCTCGTGATGCCCTTGCTGGAGATGTTGATCGCACCAACGAGATCGAAGCGCACCCCGTCGCCCTGCAGCACGATCACGAGATCGGGGAACGCCGCGCCGCCGTGGGATACCAGGTACGCCGGCCCCGACAGCGGGTCGGCCAGCACCTCGGTCTTCGACGTCGCCATCCCCACCAGCGACTCCGCCGGACAGGACGCCGGGTTGGCCGCGAACGTCGTCGCCAGACACGCCTTCTGGATCGTCGTCAAGCGCGACGGCAACTGCTTGGGCAACGCCACGTACACGCTGTGCGCGTTGGCTTCGCCGTGCACCCCGATCACGATCTTCGCGTCGAGGCTCGCGCCGTTCGCCCGCGAGGTCTTGGCGACCGTCGACGCGGAGAACCTCGGGCTGAACGGCAGCGCAGCGCAGCCCCCCAGCTGGAACGGGCTGGACACCGCGCTCACCGCGCCCGCTGACGACCCGATGCTGGCGCTCACGGCCATCGGGCCGCACGCCGTCGGGCTGACCATGAACGCGGGCCGGTCGAGCGTCACGTTGATCTTCTGGATGTCCAATGGAATGCCCTGCAGGATCGTCGGCAGCGGATCGGACTTCACCGTCACGTGCGCATCGTGGGTGTCGACCAGCACCGCGGCGCGCACGACGACCGTGCCCAGGTCATACGGGCCGGCCTGCGCCGGCACGACGATCGACAGCCCGTAGGGCGCGCCCTTGTAGGGGCCCGTCAGGTAGACCGCCGTCGGAGCTTTGCCCGGCTGCGGAATGTAGATCGGCGTCAACCCGTTGCCCGAGGCAACCGTCGTGCGCCCGATCTGCGACGCCGCGGGACACGTGCCCGCACTGGCATCGGCGTCACCGCACTTCGTGACCGACCCGATCTTGGCCAGCAGCCCGGGCGGCAGCGTCACGTCCAGGCCGTCGATGTCCTGCTGGCCGCTCGGCTTGTCGACCGTCAGCGTGAACGGCGAAGCGTCGCCGGCCCGCGCGCTGACCAGCCCCGCGCTCAGCGTCGGCTCGAACTTGCCGGCCTGGTCGCAGTTCTGATCGATCACGAACGAGCTCGACGAGTTGACGGTGCTGCCCGCCCACGAGCTGATCGTCGCGTTTGTCGTATGCGTCCCACACGTGCTCGGATTGACCAGCACGGCGCGCGAGCCACCGAAGAAGCTCAGCTTGAAGTCGTCAAACGGCACCTGCGGATTGGAGCTGAAGCTCGCGGTCAGCTGACCCGTCACCGGATCGACCTTGACCGAGCCCGGCAACTTCACACGGACCCCGGAGCCGGCGACCTGCAGCCACAGACGGAACATCTGCCCCGACTGCGGGTCGGACGACTGCTGCGTGCCGATGTAAACATCGCCGGTCAGCGGATCGTCCAGCAACGGCGTGCTCACCACGACCGTGCCGACCTTCGAGGAGTCGGGGCAGGCAGCGGGGTCGAGTGAGTGCAGACCGATCTGATCGTCCGAGCACGCCCCGAGACCGTCGGCCGCGGCCGCAGACAACGCCATCCCCCGCGGAAGCTTCGCTGACACGTCCTTGACGTGCGCTGTCGCCAGCCCGTCGGGGTCCGGATTCTGCGGCACCGACAGATCGACCGCCAACCCCGCCGGCGCACCCGCCACCCGACTGTCGGGCCGCAGATCCAGCGACGGCGCAAACGCCAACCGCTCACAACCGGTGAACTGACCGACGTCGAAGCTGGCGGTGTCAAAGAGACCCGGGTTCTGCCAGGAATCGATCGCCAGCGACGACGACGCCGAGACGCCCGAGCACTCCGTTGGATTGGTCAAAAACGGACGGCGCTGATCGGCGCCCGGCCCTCCATAGGTAAAGCTCGGGTTAGTGAACACAGCAGTAAGAGGTCCGGGACCATTGTGATCGGCTGGCACTCCCCACAGCGTCAGCGTCGAGCCGATCACCGACGCGCCCTCGGTCAGGTTCGTGCCACTGGCCGTGATCCCGTAGTCACCATCAGAGCGCACCTTGGTGTCCAAACGCACTGGGTAGATCGCAAAGAACCCAAAGGCGGCAGGCTCATCGGCATAGGGCGTGATGTTGTATACGAGCACGTGATAGGTGAACGGGAACGGCAATGCGAGATAGAACAGCGACACCGTGGCATCGCCCACTATGGAGCTGGCCGGGCACTGCTTATTGACGTCGGACACGACGCCCATCGGACACGTCGGCGTCGCGTTGGCGGCGCCGACCAGCCCTTTGGGCAACTCGAGATTCAGATCGCGTGGCGTGCCGCCGATCGGCGAAGCGTCGAGCGTGTCGAGGCTGAACGTGGTGGTCAGGTCCGGATGCGCACCGGCCTGGTGCGTGCTCAACGTCGTGGCGAATGACCCCGGCGTGATCGTGATGTGATCCGCCGCACGCGCCGAAGCGACCGACGCGAGCGATACGACGGCGATCATCAGCGCCGCGGCGAGCAGGGTCGCACCGGGAAACAGGCGGACCTGTGCGCAACTGGTGACGGCGCCTGAGCGCATGGTGAGACTCCTAGTCATGATGGGCTCCTACGCCTTGGCGGTCAGGGTGAATGTGGACGACGAGGCGGCCCCCGACGTTGGGGCAAACTGAACCCGTGCGCTGAGCTTGAGGCGGTGGCGACGTTTCAAGTTGCGCTTAGCGGCCGCCGTCAGCGGCACCTTGATCGTGTACGTGCCGGGTGTCGTGTACGCCTTGCCTACGCCGCGTAGACCCGACCCTGAGACGCTGACGCGCGCCGCCAGCGGAACCGCTACGACGATCCGCAACGAGCCGTTGAGCACCTTGCGCACGCCAAGCTTGAGCTTCACCGACGACACCAGCGCCACCTGTTCCCTGTCCCCATCAAACGCACCGGAGGTTCCAGGCAGCGGCGACAGCAACGGACCGGACAGAGCGCCCCGGCACGCGTCGCCCGCGCATGGAGCTGCCCGTTCGGCCCTTGTAAACCCGCCCCCGACCCGCGCGTCGTAGACGTCGTAGCTCAGGTCACGGTCATCCGGGTCGAGGCCTTCGGTGGTGGCGAAGAACACGTCGTTGCCGTTGGCGCTGTTGTCCAGCAAGATCGAGGGGTCCTGGCTGCGGCCGCTGGAGATCAGCGACACGCCGCTCGGCGTCCACTCGTAGACGTCGCGCTTGGCATTTGCATCATCCGGCACCAACGCGTCCGGTGTGTCGAAGAAGACGCGATCGCCGTCTTCTGACATACCGCGGCTGCCGACCAGCTCGCCACTCGGGAGCACCGCATTACCCACCGTATCCTCGTTGGAGAGCGTGGCCGACCCCGACGGCGCGATGCCCGCCGGCGGACACGACACGCACGTCAGCTGCTGCTGGGCGGTGTCGTACCGGTAGACCTGGACGAAGCCGCCGCCGTTGAAGCCCGGGATCGCGACCTCCGTCGTGAACACGAACACCGACCCGGTCGCCGTCGAGCGCGCCGGCGACAGGTAGATCCTTGTTGGCGTAGGCGACGAAGCGACCGTCTTGATGTTTCCCTGGTCCCAGACGGCGATGCGTGTCTCGCTGTCGGTGAACAGGAACCGCTGATCGTCGTCGGACGCAGCGACGATCGTGGCCCCGGCAACCCCGGGTAGATAGCTCACGGTGTCGGTGTCCACGTCATACCGATAGGCCTTCACGGCTGAGTCGTTCGGCGCTCCCGACGCAAGCACGTCAGGTGACTGGAAGATCGCCGTCTTGCCGTCTGCCGACCCGTAGGCGTACTCATGTGCCCTGAGGTCGCGCTGCGACTGGTTCACTGCGACTACAGGCACCACGCCGGATGGCGCCGCCGCGCCGTCCGGGCTGTGGGAGATCAAGGTCGAACGCCCGCCGCGCCGTACGTACAACTGGATGGGATGCGGTCCGGTGAGAGGGTTTGCCTGCGGGTCGGGACTGACGAACAGCAAGGTCGAGCCGTCCCGCGAGACCTGGTGGCCGGTCGTCTCGGGCGTCGTGAAGTTGGAGACGAACCGCTCGGTCCGGCCCGATGACGCGGGAGCCGCGCCACCCGCAGGCTCCGTTCCGTCCGGCAGCGTCCCCGCAGACGTGAGCACCCCACCGGAATACTGGTACAGCCCCCACGGGACGGTGCTGTCCGCGTCGTTGGGGTCCCAGAACGGCGCGCGCGCCGCGTCCGCCGGCAACAGCGTCGGCCCAGCCCAGAAGTACACCGTGCTGAGATCCGGCGACCCGCCAACCGGCTCGAAGTTCGACACCTTGATGATGTTGCCGGGCGCAGGTACAGGGTTGGCGATCCGCGGCTGGCTCAACCAGTCAACGGTGCCGTCGTCGGCATTGCCCATGTACAGCCCGGCAGAGGTGTTGGACACCGGGTTCTCGCCCCCATAGGAGCCGAACGCGGTGAACATGATCTTGGTCAGGTCATCCGACGGAACGAGGTTGTATGGCGAGTAGGTCAACGCAAAGATGCGATCCAACGTGCCCGCCGGCAGCGCCGACTCAGAGCTCCACCCGTCGGAGCCGCGCCGGCCGACCGCGTATGCCTGAATCCCGCGATGCACGGTCCCCATCGGTCCGCGCGTGCCGTAGAGCAGGCCGCTGCCGTCCGCGGTCGCATGGCTGTACACGGGCGCCCCCACGCCAAGCGACCCTGCGTCTGATCCATTCTTCTCGACCGGCGAGACCTGCTCATAGACGCGGCCGTCGGGCAGCACGTCGGCGCGCGCGAGCACCGGGATGGCCAGGGTCGTCGCGAGCAGCGCGGCGGCCGCGGCAACGGGCTTGAAGAGAGGCATCAGTGGGCCGCCTTTCGCTTGAAGATGACTTGGACCGTCTTGGACGCGCCGATCCCGCCGGTCGGCGTGAACCCGACCTTCAGCGCGACGGCGAGCCTGTGATGGGCCTTGAGCGACCTGGCCGCCTTGGCGGACAGCGTCGCCTTGACCGTCGTGGCGCCGGCCGTCGCGACGTGCTTGGTCGTGGCGCGGATGCCGGAGCCTCTGACCGTGATCGTCCCCGGCCCCGGGACTCTGACGCTCAGCGTGGAGGTACCGGACCTGGTCTTCGCCTGCGCGCTGAAGACGTTCGACGGCGCCTGGTAGATCGCAATCGCGACCGTGTTCGACGCCGCCCCGCAGTTGATCGTGAGCGCCAGCGTGCCGCTCGCGTCCGCGGGCAGCGTGATGCTGAACCCGGTCGTACCCCAGGACGTCGGGGTCAGCGAAGTCGCGCCCAGCGCGACGGCGCCGCTGACCCCGAGGTCGCTGCCGCTGATCCGAATCGTGTCGCCGGGCTTGGGATGGGCGTCGTACGCATCCAGCCGCGGCGCCGCGCAGCCGTACGGGCTGGCGCTCGTGGGTGGCGGCGCGCTCGGCGTGAACGACCGGCGCGGCGTGGAGAACGTGGTCTCCGCACCGGTTGTCGTGGCGCCGTTGCTCATGACCTGCAGACGCACGCGGAACGTGTTTCCCGGCGGCAGGTCGGGCAGCGCGGCGGACACCGCGAGCACCGCGCCGCCCGCCGGGGCGGGCTGCTCGCCGGTCATCGCATCGTAAGTGCCCGTCGTCGACACGACGGCGAACCGGTAGGCGCCGCCCACGCCGAAGGTGTTGAGCGTGCCGTTGACGGTCGCATGGTCGGGCGTCACGCCCGTGGTGTCGCCGGTTATCGCAAGCGGGCCGGGAGCCGTCGTGAACGTGCCGTCCACGCCGAGCGTCGCGGCGCCGGTCAAGACGTCGGTGCTGACGGCGCGAACGTGGTAAGTCGTGTCCGGCGTCAGCCCTGTGACGGGAGTCGACACGATCGTGTCGGCGCTGCCCGAGCCGGCGTCGAGCTCCGGTGTCGGCGTGCTCGTCCCGTACGCCGTCGTGGCGCCGTAGTCGAAGTGGAGGGTCGCGTCGGCGCCGTGCGGGTTGACGGTTCCAACCAGGGTCGCGCCCGCCGCCGTGACGTCGGTTGCGCCGGCCGCCGTCGCGGGCGCGGTGGTGAATGTCTGATCGGCGCCGGCCTGCGCGCCGCCGGTGCCGTTGTCGGCGACGACCTGGAAGTGGTAGGTGGTGTTCGGCGCCAGCCCCGTGAGATCGGCTGAGACCGGCTGATCGCCGGGCGCGCTGCCACCGTCGGCGTCGGGCGTGCTGGACCCGTAGGTGTTGTCGGTGCCGTAGTTGAAGTGGTAGGTGACTTCCGAGCCCTGCGCGTTGATCGTCCCGTTCAGCATCGCGCCGGCCGCGGTGATGTTCGTGGCGTTGGCCGGCGCCCCGTCGACCGTCGCCGGCGTCGGCGCCGTCGTGAAGGTCTGGTCGTCGCCGACGCTTGAGCCGGAAGCGTTGGCGCCGACGAGCCGGTAGTGGTAGGTGGTGTTCGCCAGCAGCCCGTTCAGCGTGGTCGTCGCGGCGACGTCGGCGCTGCCGGCGCCCGCATCCGTGTCGGGCTGCGGACTGCTGTTGCCGTAGAACTCATCGGTGCCGTAGTCGAAGTGATAGGACGCCTCGACGCCGTCGGGGTTGATCGTGCCGGCGAGTGTGGCGTCGGCGCTGTCGACGCCAGAGGAGCCGCCGGTCGTGACGGTGGGGAGCACGATCGTGGTGAACGGACGGATGACTCCTGCCGATGCGGAGGCGTTGGCGGCCCGTGCGCTGCCGACGGCGAAGGTCAGCGCCAGAGCGCCGGCAGCCGCGACGACGAGCAGCCGGGCAGCGTAGGCCAGGGCGCCGATGCCGCCGCATCCGCGGCTCCACTTCGCCCGGTCGCGCTGAAGCTGCTGCCAGACCGTCGTCCCCATTGATCCCATGCCTCTCCCTCTGCTGCGGATTGATCGACCCAGCCCGCGCTTCCCCAGGGCTTGATCGGCATCCTATAAACATGCGCGTCCAATTGTCAATGTTAATTGCAGACATGGACAGTTGGTAGTGTCTTTACAGGTCTTTGCAAACGCACCGGTCCTTGTGCTCATGGCCCGCTGAACCCGCTGGCGATCGTGGGAACCGATGCCCCGCGGCACGCCGCACGCGGTCGGATATCGTCGCTTGTTGTCATGGCCCCGCGCGAGCTGCCCAACGACGACCCCACGGCGCCCCCGATGCTGCCGCGCGGTCGGCGAGCGCTGCCGCGCGAGGACTACCTGACGATCCAGCGAGCCCGCCTGATCGCGGCGATGAACGAGTCAGCCGCGACGCGCGGCTACGCCGCCACGAGCCTACGCGAGCTGACGCGCCTGGCCGGCGTCTCCAAGAGCACCTTCTACGAGGTGTTCGCCACCAAGGAAGACTGCTTCCTGGCCGCTTTCGAGAGCTCGATGCAGCGAGCCCGGGAGCAGGTGCTCGCGGCCTACGACTCCGACGAGCCCTGGCTCGAGCGCCTGCGCAGCGCGCTCGGCGCCTTTCTGGAGCTGGCCGCGCGGGAGCCTGGCCTCACGCGCATGTACCTGCTGGAGGTAGCCGCCGCCGGACCGCGGGCGCTCGCGCTGCGCGACAGCGCCGTCGAGCTGTTCGCGGCGCTGCTGCGCTCCGCCCTGCGCAGCGCTCCGGGGCGCCCCGAAGCGTCTGAATCCAGTGTGCGTGCGCTGGTTGGCGGGATCCAGCAGATCCTGCGCGCCCGCGTGCTCGCCGGCGACGTCGAGCGGCTGCCCGGGCTGCGCGACGAGCTGCTGTACGCGACGCTGGTGCTCGTGATGACCCCCGTGCAAGCAGCCCGCGCCAGCGGCCTGCCCGCGGACGATCCGCCGCCAGCCACCGAGACCGTCACGCCATGAGCAGGCGCGCCGACCGCAGCGCCGCGCCAGGCGGCAGCGACCGCGAGCCCACGCCGGATGCGCCGGCGAGCGCGCCTGCGCCTGCGCCTGCGCGCCGCACGCTCCCGCATGGCACACACGGCCTATCGCCTGCGTTCGTGGCGCGCGACCAGCGTGCGCGCATCCAGCTCGCGACGCTCGAGCTGGTCGCCGCCAACGGCTATCTCGCCAGCACCGTCGCCGAGGTATGCGCCCGCGCCCAGGTGTCCTCGAAGACGTTCTACGAGCAGTTCATCGACAAGCAGGACGCCTTCCTCACGGCAGCTCAGAGCGCTCTCGATCAAGCCCTGGAGCTATGCGACCAGGCGGTCGCGGCGGCTCCGACGTGGCCCGACTCCGTGTGGGACGGGCTGGCGACGCTGCTGGAGCGGGCCGCCGCACACCCGAGCCAGCTGCGCGCCGTGGTCGTCGAGCTACCGGCCGCCGGCCCGCTAGCGCTGGAGCTGCTGCAGGAGAGCCTGGACGTGTTCGCGCAGTTCCTGGACCCCGGCTTCGAGCTCGCGCCGGCCGGCGTGGTCCCGCCGCTGGTGCGCGAGACGATCGCCGGCGGCGTGCTGGAGCTGATCTACAGGCACACGCTGGCGCAAGCGGCTGAGACGCTTCCGGAGATCCTGCCCGAGCTGGCGCGATTCGCGCTCACTCCGTTCCTGGGGCCGGCGGGCGCGCAGGCATGGGTAGATCGCCGCCAAACGCGCTAACGCCGTTAGGACGCCAACGACTCCAGTCGAGCTACCACCGGGTTCTCGGAGCCAACCATGCGGCCCAGCCATCCGAGCGCTTCCGGGATGTCAACAGCGCCTCGCTCAATCATCGCCTCGATATCAGCCCAGTCCTTGGTGCGATCGAATAGCGCCTTGAAGATGGTGAGTGCCGTACATCCGAGCACCGGGATGGTGCGCCCGGAAAACGACACCCATCGCACGCCATTCGACACCTCGTCATGGAATGAGTGGACATCTAGGAAAAGATCGATCGGCGTGTCTTCCCACCACACTCGCACCTGGCCCTCACGTTCAGCCGCATCGACCTCAGCGGTGCTCACTGCAATCGACTTCGGCAAAGCCGCGAACACCTCTTTTGCTCGGCTTGGCATCACAAACACGTTTACATCCAAGTCGCGTGTTCCTCGCGGCTCCTCCGTGCAGTACGCCAAGGCGATTGCCCCACCAAAAGCATGGGGAAGGCGAGCGGCCGACAGGGCGTCGTGAACTTCGACAAGGCGATGAGCCAGGACACTCACGGCGCACCCTTACGCTGGGAGCCCGCTCAGCGATGGATACTTGAGCGCTCCGGGACGCCGGTAGGGAAGCGCTTCAGCCAAGTCGAGCACTTGCTCCAGCAGTCTTCCCGCTTGCGCGAGCTCGGCCTGGGCAGGAGAAGGGACTACTCGCAGCTCCAAACCCGCCGCAGCCGCGATACGCGCGAGCGCATCCACACCGGGCTGCCGACGTCCACGTTCATAGACATTCAGGACAGACCTGGGAATACCAGCCTTGCGAGCCAGCTCAGCTTGGCTGAGACCACTCTGCCGACGAGCCTCGCGAATCAACACCCCAGCTGCTTGAGCGATGTTGGACATAGAGTGATGTTAGCGCATCCGCTAACACCTACAACAGACTACGCCGCGCTCAGCAGATAAGCACGCACGAACCCGTCGAGATCGCCGTCGAGCACACGCTGCACGTCGCCCATCTCGAAGCTCGTGCGGTGATCCTTGACCATCGAGTACGGGTGCAGCACGTAGGAGCGGATCTGCGAGCCGAAGTTCACGTCCTGAGCCTCGCCCTTCTCGCGCGCGATCTCGGCCTGGCGCTCGCGCTCCTGCTTCTCCAGCAGCTTCGCGCGCAGCATCGCCATCGCGGTCGCGCGGTTGGACGACTGCGAGCGTTCGTTCTGGCACTGCACCACGATCCCGCTCGGGCGGTGGGTGATGCGCACGGCCGAATCGGTCTTGTTGACGTGCTGCCCGCCGGCGCCGGACGCGCGGTATGTATCGACCTGCAGGTCGTCATCCAAGATCTCGATCTCGCCGGTGTCCTGCACCACCGGCGCCACCTCCAACCCCGCGAAGCTCGTCTGACGACGGTGGGCGGAGTCGAACGGCGACAGCCGCACCAGCCGGTGCACGCCGCGCTCGGCGCCGAACAGCCCGTACGCGTTCTCACCCGAAGCGCGGAACGTGGAGGACTTGATGCCGGCCTCCTCCCCCGGGCTCACCTCGAGCAGCTCAACCGTGAACCCGCGGCCCTCGGCCCAGCGCATCTCCATGCGCAGCACCATCTCAGCCCAGTCCTGCGCGTCGGTGCCGCCGGCGCCGCCGTTGACCGTCACGAGCGCGTCGCCGGCGTCGTAGCGCCCCGAGAACAGCCGCTGCTCCTCGAGCTCCGCCAGGCGCGCCTCGACCGACGCGAAGTGCTGCTCGACCTCATCCTGCATCGACTCGTCCTCGCCGGCGAGCTCGAGCAGTCCCTCGGTGTCCTCCACGTCCCCCTCGAGCGCGCGGAACGTCTCCAGGCGCTTGGACGCGCGAGCGTGCTCGGCCGCCACCTTCGCGGCGCGCTCGGAGTCATCCCAGAACCCCTGCGCCCCCATCTCCCCCTCGAGCGTCTCGACGCGCTCCGCTAACGCTTGCGGGTCAAAGATAGTCCGCGAGGAGCTTCAGCTGCTCACGGATAGCCGCAAGCCGCTGCGGCGTGGACTCGGTCTGGGTGTTGGTTGCCACGTGGTCAACGCTATCAGCACGTGGTCGCCGGTCCCCCCGAGGCGCAGCATCAGCCGGGAGCGCATGATCGTCCAACCCGTCACGCGGCCTTGTCCCGTTGCAGCCGACCAGGTCGGAGTCATCAACGTACGCGAAACAGAGAGTGGGCTAAGCTATGCACATGCGTATGCACATTAATCTAGACGATGAGTTGGTGAGCGAGATCGACACGCTCGCCGGCTCACGCGGGCGCAGTGCCTTCATCCGCGATGCCGTAGCTCAAGAAGTCGATCGCCGCCGTCGCTGGAAAGCCTTCGAGCAGGCCGTGGGAGCGGCACCCGACTTCGGCTCGCATCTCCCGCCAGACTGGATCCGTCAAGAGCGCCGCAGCGATCCCCGCCGCGTGGGGTGAGGCGACCATGACGCTGCTGGTCGACACGACTGTGCTCATCGGCGTCCTGCGCAACCACCAGCCGACAGTCGCCAGATTGGACGCCGTCCGCGATCCGCCGTTCGTGTCGGCGATCTCCGTCGAAGAGCTCCTGAGAGGCGCACGTCCACACGAGCACGACGCGACGGAGAGGCTGCTCGAGTGGATGGTCGTGGCAGAGGTTGGAGAGCGCGAGGCACGACAAGCAGCGATGTGGCGCAACCAATACGCCGCCCTTGGCCGTTCGCTGCCCCAGGCCGACACGCTGATCGCAGCCTGTGCTCACGGGCGCGGGGCCACGGTGGCCACCGCCAACCTCAAGGACTTCCCAATGGAGGAGCTACGGGTGGAGCATTGGCCCTGAGCAGCGCCCTCGCCTGCGGTCAGACAGCAGCCGCAGGCTCGGGTTCGTGCTGCTGCTCCCCCGCCGGGCCGGGGGCGAAGTCGCTCGCGCGGATCAGCACCAACGCGAGCGCTCCGCCAGCGATCGCCAGCGCGGCTGCCACCAGCAGGATCTCGTTCATGCCGTCGGTGAACCCCGACCGCAGCGCGACCCCCACCTGCTGGCGCGCCTGCGGCGGCACGCTCGAGAACGCCTGCTTGGCGCCACCGCCGCTCGTCACCGCAGCCGCGAGCTCGTGCGCTTTCGCTGCGCCGACGCTGGATATCTGACGCAGGTTCTCCAGCGAGTGGCTCAGCACCACGTGCTGGAAGATCGCCCCGAGCCCGGCAATGCCCGTCGCGATGCCGACCTGGCGGAACGTGGAGTTGATGCCCGACGCCATGCCGCTGTTCTGCGGCGCCACCACCGCCACCGCGGTCGACGCGAGCGGCGGGTTGACCAGCCCGACGCCGATCCCCGCCGCGATCAGCCCCGGCAGCAGCGCCGTCCAGGTGGAGCTCGCGTCGAGCCCGTGCATCGACAGCAGCGCCGCGCCGACCACGAGCAGACCGCCGCCGAGGAACCAGCGTGGCGAGTAGCGCTCGGTCAGCTTGCCCGCCATCGCGGCCGCGAAGAACGACAGCACCGACAGCGGCAGGAAGCGCAACCCGGTCGCGAGCGGCTCGTAGCCGAGGATGTCCTGTAGGTAGATCGTGAAGTACAGGAACATCGCGAAGATCGACCCGGACAACGCGAACGCAACGATCGACGCGGCCGCGAACGTCGGGTTGCGGAACAACGAGAGATCGAGCATCGGCTGCTCGCTGCGCAGCTCCACCGCCACGAACGCGACCAGCAGCGCCACGCCGAGCGCCAGCAGACCGAGGATCTGGGTGCTCGTCCAGCCCTCGGCGTTGCCGCGGATCAGCGCGAAGATCAGGCACGCCAAGCCCGCCGAGAAGGTTGCGAACCCGCCCCAGTCGATGCGCCGGCGCGCGCCGCGCTGGCGCGACTCGTGCACGCGCAGCAGCGTCAGCACGATCGCCCCGATCCCAACGGGGATGTTGATGAAGAAGATCGACTCCCACCCAAACCCGTCGGTGAGCGCGCCGCCCGCGAGCGGCCCGACGGCGACCGCCGCGCCGGTGGTCGCGCCCCAGATGCCGAACGCCGTGCCACGGCGGCTGCCCTCGTACTCCTGGGCGATCAGCGCCAGCGCCGTGGCGAACATCGCCGCTCCGCCCACTCCCTGCACCGCGCGCGAGACGTTGAGCACCGTCGGTGACTCCGACAGCCCCGAGCTGAGCGACGCGACCGTGAAGATGCCGATGCCGACAAGGAACACGAGCCGCCGCCCGAACAGATCCGCGAGCGAGCCGGCTGTCAGCAGGAACGCGGCGAGCGTCAGCGCGTACGCATCGACGACCCACTGCAGATCACTGAACGACGCGTGCAGCGAAGTCTGGATCTTCGGCAGCGCGACGTTCACGATCGTGACGTCGAGCAGCAGCATGAACGTCGCGACGCACACCGCCACGAGCGTCCACCAGCTGGAGTTCGAGGTCGATCGGCTCTGATCGCTCAAGAGCCGTGGCACTTCTTGAACTTCTTGCCGCTGCCGCACCAACACGGGTCGTTGCGGCCCACCTGGTGCTCTTCGTCGACCACGCGCTGCTCGACCACCGGCAGCACCGCCTCCTGCCCGGGGTCCTCGCCGTTCGTGGCATATCCGGCCGCGCCGCTGCCGGGCGCCGCTGCCGCTGCGGCCGCGATCGCCCCGGCCCCGGCTGCGCTCGAGCCGCCGGAGTAGGACACGCGGCCGGCGCGCGTGGAGCTGCCGGCGGCGGCGAACGCGGGAATCGGAGCGCGCCCGCCCGGGCCGTCGCCGTTCTCGTCCTCGACGGTCACCTGCACGTTGAAGATCATGCGCGTGAAATCTGTCCAGATGCTGTTCATCAGATCGCCGAACAGCGTGAACGCCTCGTTCTTGTACGCCACCAGCGGCTCGATCTGGGCGAACCCGCGCAGGTGGATGCCCTCGCGCAGGTAGTCCATGTCATATAGGTGCTCCTGCCAGCGATCGTCGATGATCTGCAGGATCAGGAAGCGCTCGAGCGAGCGCATCAGCTCCTCGCCGAGTTCTTGCTCACGCCCGTTGTAACGCTCGATGGCGGACTCGGTGATGCGGTCGCGCAGCGAGTTGCGATCGATCGTGTCGGGGTCGAGGTCGTCGTCGTCGAGGTCGAGCGGGAAGAACTGGCCGAGCGCGACGAACAGACCGTCGAGATCCCAGTCGTCCATGAAGTCGCCCGGCGTGTACTGGTCGATCGTGCGGTCGATCACAGCCACGATCTCGCGCCGCGCCTCCTCGCCCATGTCCTCGCCTTCGAGCACGCCGTCGCGGTACGCGTACACGATCCGCCGTTGCTCGTTCATCACGTCGTCGTACTCGAGCACGCGCTTGCGGATCAGGAAGTTCTGCTCCTCGACCTTCTTCTGGGCCTTCTCGATCTGCTTGGAGAGCATGCCCGCTTCGATCGGCTCCTCGTTGCCCTCTTCGTCGACTCCGCCGAGACGGTCGAGGATCTTGTAGATGCGATCGCCCGCGAACAGCCGCACGAGGTCGTCCTCGGCCGACAGGAAGAAGCGCGTCTCGCCGGGGTCGCCCTGACGGCCGGCGCGTCCGCGCAGCTGGTTGTCGATGCGCCGCGACTCGTGGCGCTCGGTGCCGCAGATGAACAGCCCGCCGGCCGCCATCACACGATCGTGGTTGGCCGCCACACGCTCATCCAGGCCCGGCAGCACCTCGCCGAAGCGCTGCTCGTACTCCTCGGAGCCAACGCTGACGCCGAGCTTGGCGAGCTCCAGCCGCGTGAGGTGCTCGGCGTTGCCGCCGAGCTTGATGTCGACGCCGCGCCCGGCCATGTTGGTGGCGATCGTGACCGCGCCCGGCTGGCCGGCCTCGGCGACGATCTCCGCTTCGCGCGCGGCGTGCTCGGGCTTGGCGTTCAGCACGGTGTGCTTGATGCCCATCCGCTTCAGCCGCTCGGACAGCAGCTCGGAGACTTCCACTGAGATCGTGCCGACGAGCACCGGCTGGCCGTTTTCGACGCGCGCGCCGATCTCGCGCGCCACGGCGCTCCACTTGCCTTCCTTGGTCTTGTAGACCTGGTCGTTGCGATCGTCGCGCACCATCGGCATGTTGGTGGGCACCTGCACCACCGGCAGCTCGTAGATCTTCATGAACTCGGTCGCCTCGGTCAGCGCCGTGCCGGTCATGCCGGAGAGCTTGTCGTACAGGCGGAAGTAGTTCTGGTAGGTGATCGTCGCGAGCGTCTGGTTCTCCTCCTGGACGCGCACGCGCTCCTTGGCCTCGATCGCCTGGTGCAGGCCCTCCGCCCAGCGGCGCCCGTCGAGGATGCGCCCAGTGAACTCGTCGATGATCTTCACCTCGCCCTCGATCACCGCGTAGTCGACGTCGCGCTTGTACAGCGCCTCGCCGCGCAGCGACTGGATCAGGTGGTTGACGAGGTGTCCGTTCTCGGCGCGATAGAGGTGGTCGATCTTGAGGAAGCGCTCGGCCTTGGCCACGCCCTGCTCGGTGATCGACACGGTCTTGTGCTTCTCGTCGACCTCGTAGTCGAACTCGGCGAGGAACTCCTTCTTGGTGCGGGGATCCATGCCTTCTGGGGTCTTGCCGAGCACCAGCTGCGGCGCCAGGCGCGCAAACTTCGCGTACAGATCGGCGGCCTGCTCCGGCGCGCCGGAGATGATCAGCGGCGTACGCGCTTCGTCGATCAGGATGTTGTCGACCTCGTCGACCACCGCGAACGCATGTCCGCGCTGAACCTTCTCGGAGAGATCCTTGGCCATGTTGTCGCGCAGGTAGTCGAACCCGAACTCGGAGTTGGTGCCGTAGATCACGTCGCACTGGTAGGCGCGCTGCTTCTCCTCGTACGGCTGCTGGTTCTGCAGCACCCCGACGGTCACCCCGAGCGCGTCGTAGATCGGGCTCATCCACTCGGCATCGCGCTGGGCCAGGTAGTCGTTGACCGTGACCAGATGCACGCCCTTGCGCTGGGGCGGTTCTCCCTCGGCTCGCGCTTCGCGTACGGCCAGCGAGTTGAGCACGACCGCCAGGGTGGCGGTCAGCGTCTTGCCCTCGCCGGTGCGCATCTCCGCGATGCAGCCGTTGTGCATCACCATCCCGCCGATCAGCTGCACGTCGAAGTGGCGCATGCCCATCGTGCGCTTGCCCGTTTCGCGCACGATCGCGAAGCACTCGGGCAGCAGGTCGTCGAGCGAGTCGCCGTTGGCCGCACGCTCGCGCAGCTCGTCCATGCGGGCACGCAGCTCCGCGTCGTTGTCGTGCTCGAGCTCGGCTTCGAACGCCCCGATCAGCGCAACGCGCTTCTCGTAGGACTTGAACTTCTTGCCTTCGCCCGCGTTCAGGGCCCGATCGAAGAGGGACACTGATTCAGATTACCAAGCAAACACAAGCGCCCGACGCGGCGCGCGGACCTCTCCCAAGGGGCTCTCACCGAGCCCCTTGCCGCGCGCCGGCGCCGATGCGTTCAGGTGATCGGTGAGAGGCCGGGCGCGGATGTGTCGGGACGGGCGGCCGCGGCGCTGGCGCGTGCTTCCCGGCGGCGACGGCGCTTGTCGCGGTGACGCTTGACCTGGCGCGCCAGCTCGTCGACCATCAGGTTGAGCGAGTGCAGCATCTCGGGCGAGGAGTCCTGTGCGCGCAGCGTGATGCCCTTCAAGTAGAGCGTCGCTTCGGCGACATGACAGTTGGCAACGCGTGGATTGGGCTCTTTGAAGATCTCGATCTCGAGTCGGGCCAGGTCTGAGACCTGCCGCGACACTTTGCCCAGACGGCGCTCCACGTGCGTCCTCAAGTCATCCGTGACGGGGACGTTACGGCCCTTGATGTCGATCTGCATCAGGACTCCCTTCGTGGTTGGAGACATGTTTCTCGCCCTGCGTTGATGCTACGCCTGAGGGTGGTCGATGTCTACCCGTCGCGCGTCGTTCAGAATCTCCCTGGATGAGTCCCGACCTGCGGTGGACGCTCGAACCTGGCGTGCTGATCGGCGTGGCGCTGGCCGGCGGCGCGTACCTGACCCGCCGCCGGCAGGTGCGCGCGTCCTCCGCACAGCCCAGCGCCGAAGCGCCGGCGTGGCGGATGGCGTGCTTCCTCAGCGCGCTGGTGCTGACGTTGGTCGCGCTCGTCTCCCCGGTGGATGCGCTCGCGGACCAGCTGTTCTTCATGCACATGGTGCAGCACATGCTGCTGCTCGACCTCGTGCCGATCCTCGCGATCCTCGGGCTCACGAAGGTGCTGCTGCGCCCGCTGACGCGCGCCGTAACCGATCTGGAGCAGCGCGCCGGCGTGCTCGCGCACCCCGCCGTCGCGGTGATCTTGTACGTCGCCACGATCTGGACCTGGCACATTCCCGCCGCGTACGACTTCGCGCTGAACCACCCGATCGTGCATGTGTCCGAGCACATCGGGTTCGTCGTGGTGGGGTCGTTGTACTGGTGGCATCTGCTTTCGCCGATCCGCGGGCGTCTGCGTCTCGGCGGCATGGGACCGGTCGTGTACATGATCTCCACCAAGCTGTTCGTCGGCGCGCTCGGCATGGGCCTTGCGTTCGCGCCGGACGCGCTCTACCCCTATTACGTGCACCACGTGCGCGTCTGGTCGATCTCCGCGCACGACGACCAGGCGATCGCGGGACTCGTGATGGCGATCGAGCAGTCGATCGTGATGGGCGCCGCGCTGGTGCTGCTGTTCATGCGGATGCTCGTCGAATCCGAGCGCGAGCAGCAGCGACGCGAGCGCTACGAGGCGGCTGGCTAGCGCGAGCGCAGGCTCTCGAGGATGCCGCCGTGCCCGGCGATCGCGCCGATCAGGATCGCGTCTGGTGCGATCTCGGTGCCGGGGAACACGATGCTTTCACGCAGCTGCGCGCCGTCGCCGACGCGCGCGCCGTCGCCGAGCGCGAGCGGCCCCATCAGGCGCACGCGCTCGCCGATCTGAACGTCACGCCCGATCCATACCGACCCCTGCACTTCGGTCGACTGCGGCAGCGAAGAGCCGTCGGCGACGATCACTCCGGGGCTGACCTCCTGCCCGTCAACGCGCAGGCGCAGCTCGCCGCAGAGCGCGTCGAACGTGCCCTGGCGCAGCTCCGCGAGCGAGCCGACGTCGTTCCAGTACTCGCGCACCTCGTGGATGAAGAACGGCACGTCGTGCTCCAGCAGCGCCGGGAACACGTCGTTGGCCCAGTCGACGAACGGCCGGTCGGGGAAGTAGTCGAAGATGCTCGGGTCGAGCATGTAGATGCCGCAGTTGCCGAGGTCGGACAGCGCCTCGTCGGGCGCGGGCTTCTCCTGAAAGCCGGTGATGCGGCCTTCGCGGTCGTGCAGCACCACGCCGTATTCGCGCGTGTCGGACACCTTCTTGACCGCTAGCGTCGCCACTCCGCCGGATTCGCGGTGGCGAGCGACGAACGCTGTCAGGTCGATATCGGTGAGCGCATCCCCGGAGATCACCAGGAAGGGCTCATCGCCGAAGAAGTCCGCGCACGCGCGCACGCCGCCGGCAGTGCCCAGCAGCTCCTCCTCGAACCGATAGCTGAGGCGATCGCCGAAGTGCTGCTTGATCGACTCCGGGAAGTAGTGCAGGTTGGCGATCGTCTGCTCGAACCCGTGGCTGTCGAGCAGGTCGAGGATGTGGGCCATGACGGGCCGGTCGAGCACCGGCACCATCGGCTTGGTTATCTCATAGGTCAGCGGGCGCAGGCGCGTGCCCAGGCCCGCCGCGAGGACCATCGCTCTCATCGGCTGTCGCCTGCG
>DATINL010000031.1:0-28701 GCA_035474295.1 Solirubrobacteraceae bacterium | reverse complement strand
GGCGCAAGCGCGCTGCTCGGCGTTGCCGACGCGCTGACGCTCGCCGGCACCGACGGCGCCGGCCTGCTCGAGATCCCCGCTGGCTCCAACGGCCGCGGCCTGCGCGAAGCCGGCGTGCTCCCCAACGCCGGCCCCGGACTGGCGGAGCCCGCGAGCATCGGCCGAGCGACCCATGAGATCGCCGCCGGCCTGGCCGCGGGCGAGCTCAACGCCGTCTACCTGCTGCACAGCGACCCCCTGCGCGACCTGCCCGACCGTCCCGCCTGGGAGCTCGCACTGGAGCGCGCCTCCACGGTGATCGCCCACGCCTCCTTCCTCACCGAAAGCATCCGCGCGCACGCCAGCGTCGTCTTCCCGGCCGAGTCCTACGCCGAGAAGGAAGGCACCATCACGCACCCCGACGGACGCATCCAGCGGCTGCGACCCGCCGTCTCCCATGTCGGCTCCACGCGCGCGGAGTGGCAGGTGCTCGCCGAGCTCGCCCAGCGCCTCGGTCTCGATCTCGGCATCCTCGCCGGCCCGTTGGCCACCGCTCAGCTCGTCGACGCAATCCCCTTCTACGGCGGCCTCACGCTCGATGAGCTCGCCGGCCACGGCGTGCGCTGGCAGGAGCGTGCCCAGGCAGCCGCATACCCGGCGGCCGGCGGCGCCACAACCGCAGGATCCTCGTCCGACGCGCCCGCAGCAACACGTGAGCCGGCCGGCAGCGCACCGGGGGGCGGCGCGTCGGCCACGCCTGCCGCGCCCGATGCCGATCGCGCGCTCGCGACCGACGGCGCCCTGCGCCTCGGCACGTTCCGCTCGATCTGGGCGTCGCCCGAGGTCGAGGTCTCGCCGGCACTGAAGTTCCTCGCCGCGCGCCAGCAGCTCGAGATCTCGCCGCACGACGCCGAGCGCCTCGGCCTGCGCCAGGGCGAGCGCGTGCAGGTCGGCTCCAACGGCCATCGCGTGCACGCGACCGTCGCGCTGCGCGACGCCGTGCGCGCCGGCAGCGTGTTCCTGCAGGAGGGCACCCCCGAGGAGAACGTCAACCTGCTGGTCGAGCAGCTCGTGGAGGTCCGCCCCGCATGACGCTCGCCGCGCCCCACATGACCCTCGCCGTCGTCGGCCACTACGAGCCGTGGTGGATCCAGATCATCAAGGCGATCGTGATCTTCGCCGTCGGCCTGCAGCTCGTGCCGATCGTGCTGATCGCCGAGCGCAAGCTGCTCGGGCGCTTCCAGGGCCGCTACGGCCCCAACCGCGTCGGCCCCTACGGCCTGCTGCAGCCGCTCGCCGACATCCTCAAGCTGCTGACCAAGGAGCAGTTCCGCCCGACCACGTCGGTCGGCTTCCTGTTCGCGCTCGCCCCGACGATCTCGATCCTGACCGCCGTCGCCGCGTTCGCCGTGATTCCGTTCGGCGACACGCAGGACATCTTCGGCACGAAGGTCGGTCTGTACGGCGTCGACGTCAGCATCGGCCCGCTCTACCTGTTCGCGTTCGGCGCGGTCGCCTTCTACGGGATCATGCTCGGCGGCTGGTCCTCGGGCTCGAAGTACTCGTTCCTCGGCGCCATGCGCGGCGCCGCCCAGCTGATCTCCTACGAAGTCTCCCAGGGACTCGCGCTGGTCGGCGTGATCTTCACCGCGCAGACGCTGTCGCTGACCGGGATCGTCCACGCCCAGGCGGGCATGTGGTACATCGTGCCGCAGTTCTTCGGCTTCCTCGTGTTCCTGGTCGCGGGCTTCGCGGAGACCAACCGCGCCCCGTTCGACCTGACCGAAGCCGACGCGGAGCTGGTCGGCGGCTACAACACCGAGTACGGCGGCGGGCGCTTCGCCTCCTACTACTTCGCCGAGTACCTCAACGTGCTCGTCGTCTCCGGCATCACCACAACCGTGTTCCTCGGCGGCTGGCTGCTCCCGTTCGGCATCCACCCCCCCGGCTGGCTCGACCCGTTCATCGTGCTCTTCAAGATGGGCATCATCACCTTCCTGTTCATCTGGATCCGCGCCACGCTCCCGCGCCTGCGCTACGACCAGCTGATGAGCTTCGGCTGGAAGATCCTGCTGCCGCTCGCAACGCTCAACGCACTGGTGACGGCGATCCTCGTGGTGGTGACGCACTGATGAGCTGGAATCCCGGCGACGACGTGATCGCCGTCCAACGCGGCCCTGAGCCGGGCGGCGCCGGCGGCGCCTACCGCGCGTTCGGCGAGACGCTGCGCGGCCTGAAAACCACGTTCGCGCGCGTCGTCGAAGGCGTCTCGACGATCCAGTACCCCGAAGAGAAGGTCGCCGTGTACCCGCGCTTCCGCGGCCGCCACAAGCTGCACCGCTTCGAGGACACGGGCCTGGAGAAGTGCGTCGGCTGCTCGCTGTGCGCGGCCGCCTGCCCGGCCGACTGTATCCGCGTGGTCGCCGCCGAGAACACCCCCGAGCAGCGCGTCTCCGCCGGCGAGCGCTACGCCGCCGTGTACGAGATCAACCTCTCGCGCTGCATCTTCTGCGGCTACTGCGAAGTCGCGTGCCCGTTCGACGCGATCACGATGGGCCACGACTACGAGATGTCCGACTACTCGCGCTCGGATCTGATCTTCACGAAGGAGATGCTGCTCGCCGAGCCGCTCGAGCGCACCCCCTTGCGAAACGAGGGCGAGTAGTCCTCACATGAGCGCGATCCTGTTCTTCATCGGCGGCACCGGAGCGATCGCCGGCGCGATCGGCGTGATCAGCCTGCGCAACCCCTTCTACAACGTGCTCGCGCTCGTCGGCCACCTGCTGTCACTCGCGGTCCTGTTCCTGCTGCTGCGCGCCGAGTTCATCGCCGCCGCCCAGGTCGTCGTGTACGCCGGCGCCGTGATGGTGCTGTACGTGTTCGTCGTCGCTTACGTCGGTGACCAGGAAGCATCGCTCGCCGACCGCCTGCGCCCGCGCGGCGACGCCCGCGCGCGCCTGGCCGCCACGCTGTTTGGCGGCGCCCTGCTGATCGAGCTGTTCGTCGCGCTGCTCGGCACCGGCCTGAAAGCCGTCGACGGCTACGGCGCCGGCTACAACCCGGGGCCGAACACGTTCGGCACGCCCGCCTACATCGGCGACCTCCTGCTCACGCGCTTCCTGCTGGTGTTCGAAGCCGCCTCCTTCCTGCTGTTGATCGCCGCCGTCGGCGCCGTCGTGCTGGCACGCCGCCGCGGTGGGCTGGGCGAGCAGGACGAGCAGCTGCTGACCCCGCTCGACCTGCTGCGCCCACGCGGCACCGGCACGATGGCTGAAGCCGTCGGCGGACCGGGGACCCCCCACACTCCACGCCCGGCGGGCGGGGACGGCGGCTGGTGAGATGAGCATCGGCTGGTACCTCGCCGTCTCGGCGATCGTGTTCTGCCTGGGCGCGATCGGCGTGATGACCCGCCGCAACCCGCTCGTCGTGCTGCTCTGCCTCGAGCTGATGCTCAACGGCGCCAACCTCGCGCTGATCGCGTTCGCGCGCATGTGGGGCAACGGCGACGGCCAGATCCTCGCGCTCGTCGCGATGACCGTCGCCGCCTGCGAAGTCTGCATCGGCCTCGGCATGATCGTCGCGATCTACCGGCGCCAGCTGCCGATCGACGTCGACGAGCTGCGGGAGCTACACGGATGACAACAACTGACGACGAGCACATCTGATGACCACCACCTTCGGCTGGCTCGTACTGGCCTTCCCGCTGCTCGGCACGATCGTGATCGGGCTCGGTTATCGCTCGCTCCCCGGCCGCAGCGCCGGCTGGATCGCAACGGGTGCGATCTTCCTGTCGTTCCTGGCCGCGCTCGGCGCGCTGATCTCGCTGCAGGGCCACGCGCCCGAGCAGCGCCAGCTCGTCTCCTCGCTGTGGGACTACGCGCGCACGGCCGGCATCGACGCGCAGCTGTCGATCCTCGTCGACCCGCTGTCGGTGTTCATGATCCTGATCGTCAGCGGTGTCTCAACGCTGATCCACCTCTACTCCGTCTCCTATCTGGATCAGGATCGCGGCTTCGCGCGCTACTTCGCGTACCTGAACTTCTTCGTGTTCTCGATGCTGCTGCTGCTGCTCGCCGGCAACTTCCTGCTGCTGGTCGTCGGCTGGGCGTTCGTCGGCGCCGCCTCCTATCTGCTGATCTCGTTCTGGTACAGGCGCACCACCGCCACGCGCGCCGGCATCAAGGCGTTCGTGATCAACGTCGTCGGCGACGTGGGCCTCGTGCTCGGCACGTACTTCATCTTCAAGCACAGCGGCACGCTCGACCTGCTGGGAACCTTCCACGCGGCCGCGGGCGGCGCTTTCGGCCATGGCTCGAACAACGGCGACCTCGTCGCCGGCTGCATGCTGCTGCTGGTCGGCGCGTTCGCCAAGTCCGCGCAGATCCCGCTGCACACCTGGCTGCCCGACGCGATGGAAGGCCCTACGCCCGTCAGCGCGCTGATTCACGCCGCCACGATGGTCACCGCCGGCGTGTACCTGATCGCGCGCATGCACCCGCTGTTCGAGCTCGCCCCGGCCGCGCAGGATGTCGGCGCGATCGTCGGGGCCGCCACGCTGCTGATCGCCGGCACGATCGGCCTCGCCCAGACCGACATCAAGCGCGTGATCGCCTACTCGACGATGTCCCAGATCGGCTACATGATCATGGGCGTCTCCGTCGGCGCGTACGCCGCCGGGCTGTTCCATCTGATGACCCACGCGTTCTTCAAGGCGCTGCTGTTCATGGCCGCCGGCTCGATCATCGGCGCGATGGCCGGCGAGCAGTCGCTCGATCGCATGGGCGGCTTTCGCAAGGCGCTGCCGTTCACCTACGGCTGCTTCGTCGTCGGCGGCCTCGCCCTGTCCGGCATCCCACCGTTCTCCGGCTTCTTCTCCAAGGACGAGATCCTGCTCGTCACCGGCGAGCAGGGCGGCTGGCACTGGGCGCTGTACGTCGCCGGCTACATCGGCGCTTTCCTGACCGCGATCTACACCTTCCGCATGATCTTCCGCGCCTTCCACGGCGAGCCCGTAGCTGAGGCACGCGAACTAGAGCAGGGTCATCTGCACCATGCCGAGACCCCCACCAACCCCGCGACCGGCGAGCTCGAAGACACCGACGTCGGCTTCCCGGGCCCGGCGCACGCGATCGCCGAGCGCGCGCTGCCGATGCGCGCCGCGATGGGCCTGCTCGCGCTCGGCTCGATCGGCGCCGGCCTCGTGCAGATCCCGAAGGTCGACTTCGTGATCGACGACTTCCTGCGCCCCACCTTCAGCGACTCGCGCCTGTACGAGACGCACACGCGCAACGGCCTGCTCGCGATCGGCCTGATCCTCGGCACGGTGCTCGGGCTGGCCGGCATCGCAATCGCCTACCGCATCTGGGTCGCCGGCCCGGGCACCGCCGCCCGCGTGCGCGAGCGCCTGCGCCCCGTGTACACGCTGTTCGTCAACAAGTGGTACTTCGACGAGCTGATCGACTTCCTGGTCGTGCGCCCCGCCGGCTGGGTCGGGCGCTTCGCGCGCGGCACCTTCGAGCGCGTGTTCGTCAACGACACGCTGATCGGCGGCAGCACGGGCGTAGTGCGCACCGGCTCGGCCGTCGTGCGCGCAGCCCAGACCGGGCTGCTGCGCTACTACGCCGCGCTGCTCGTCGTCGTCGGGCTCGTCGCCGTCAGCTTCTACTTCCTGCTGCAGACATGACGGGTCTCGACGTGAACACGCCGGGCACGCCGGGCACGCCGGGCACGCCGGGCACGCCGAAGATAAAGGCGGGTGGAAGCGTTAGTGCTCTTTTTTGTTTTTCTTCCTTCTTCCTAATTGTCTTCCTTCTTCCTTTTTCAGAATCCGCGACATCACCTCCACGCTGACCCCAACATGCCGCCCCTTTCAATTCTGATCTGGCTGCCCGCTGTCGCGGGCCTGCTCGGCGCGCTATTCGCACGCGGCAGCGACGGTCGCGGGCACGACGGCGACGGCCGCGAAGCCAGCGGGAGCGGCGATGATCGCGCTCGCAAGGAGCGCCTGCCCGGGGTCCTCGCGCTGATCGGCTCGCTCGCGGCGCTCGCGCTGTCGATCGGCTACATCGCCGACTACTCGGCGGGCGCGCATGGCCTCACGCACGTCACCGACCTAGTGTGGATCTCAGAGCTCGGCATCCACTACAAGCTCGGGGTCGACGGCCTGAACGTGTTCCTGCTCGGCCTCACCGCGCTACTGTTCGCCGCCGCGGTGATCGCCGCGAACCTGCGCAGCTGGGAGCGCCCGCGCCTGTTCTACTTCCACTTCATGCTCGCCGAGTCGGCCGTGCTCGGTGCGTTCCTCGCGCAGGACCTCGCCCTGTTCGTGGCGTTCTTCGACCTGATGCTGATCCCGTTCTACTTCCTGATCGGCGGCTGGGGCAGCGGGCCGGACCGCGTCAAGGCGACGATCAAGCTCGTGATCTACACGCTCGTCGGCTCGCTGCTGATGCTCGCCGCCGCGATCGCCACCGGCGTGCTCGCCGCCCAGCAGCACGACACGAGCATCACATTCGTGCTCTCCAGCCTGCAGGCGCTGCCGCTCAGCAACGCATCGCAGGAGTGGATCTTCCTGTTCTTCGCCGCCGCGTTCCTCGTCAAGATGCCCGCGTTCCCGCTGCACGGCTGGATGCCCGACGGCTACCGCGCGATGCCGATCGAAGTGCTGATGGTGTTCTCCGGCGTGCTCTCGAAAGTCGGCGCGTACGGGTTCCTGCGGATCGTGCTGCCGCTGTTCCCACACGCCTCAGCGCACTTCCAAACGTTGATGCTGCTGATCGGGCTGTGCTCGATCCTGTACGGCTCGGTTGTCGCGTTCACGCAGACAGACGCGCGTCTGATCGCCGGCTACTCGTCCGTCGCGCAGCTCGGCTTCATCACGCTCGGGATCTTCTCGCTGAACCCCCAGGGCGCCCAGGGCGCGCTGCTGCAGATGGTCAACCACGGCCTCGTGGTCGCGCCGCTGTTCTTCATCGTCGGCCTGCTCGCACAGCGCGCCGGCGACTCGACCGACATCCGCGAGATGGGCGGCATCGCGTTCCGCGCGCCCGTGCTCGCGTCGCTGTTCCTGATCGTCGCGCTCGCCACGCTCGCGATGCCGGGCTCGTCGAACTTCGTCGGCGAGTTCCTGATCCTGCTCGGCGTGTTCAAGGCCAAGCTCGTGATCGCGATCATCGCGTTCAGCGGCGTCGTGATGGCCAGCGTGTACGCGCTGCGCGTGTTCATCCGCTCGATGCACAACCGCGTCGGCCCGGATGTCGAGTCACGTGAGCTGAGCGTGCGCGACGGCTACGTGCTCGTCCCGCTGGTCGCTGTGATCCTGTTCCTCGCGCTCTACCCGCAGCTGGCGCTGCACCGCAGCGAGCGCTCCGCCAGCGGCGCCGTGGCCGCGGCCCACGCCGCGCTCAGCCCAACTCCGAGCTCCTCCGCCAGCACGAGCGCGAGCGCACCATGAGCCCGCTGACGACCGGGTTGCTCGCAACCACGCGCTTGCACGGCCCGCACGTTGACTTCGCCGGCCTCTCACCGCTGATCGCGCTGCTCGGCGGCGCGGTCGTAGCGCTGATGGTCGGGCTGCTCGGTTCGGCGCGCATACGCGAGCACGCGGTGCCGTTCCTGAGCCTGGTCGCGCTGGGCACGGCGCTCGGGCTCACGATCTGGCAGTGGAACGCACAGAAGTCGATCGTGGCCGGTGCGCTGCGCATCGACGACCTGTCGCTGGTGCTGAACATGGTGCTGGTCGCGGGCGGCGCCTGTGCGGTGCTGCTGTCCTGGCGCTCGCTCGCCGCGCACGAAGCCGCCCACGGGGAGTTCCACGCGCTGCTGCTGACTTCGATCGGCGGCATGTCACTGTTGGCGGCGGCCCAGAACACGGTGCTGCTGTTCGTCGGCCTGGAGCTGCTGTCGATCCCGCTGTACGTGCTGTGCGCAGCGGAGATGCGCCGTGAGCACTCGCTGGAGTCCGGGTTGAAGTACTTGATCATCGGGTCGGTCGGCTCCGCCACGCTGCTCTACGGCTTGTCGCTGATCTACGGCGCCACCGGCGCGAGCGACTTCAGCGCGATCGAGCGCGCGATCTCCAGCAGCTCCTCGCTGAGCAGCGACCCGCTGCTGCTGACCGGCATCGCGCTGTGTGTCGGCGGACTGTGCTTCAAAGCTTCGGTCGCGCCGTTTCACCAGTGGACGCCCGACGTGTACGAGGGCGCACCGACGCCGGTCACGGCGTTCATGGCAGTCGCCACCAAGGTGGCCGCGCTCGGCGTGTTCCTGCGCTTCTTCGACGTCGCCCTGATCGACACGCAAGCCACGTGGGGTCCGGCGCTGGCGGTGCTCGCGACGCTCACGATTATCGTCGGCAACGTCGGCGCGCTCGGGCAGTCCTCGCTGAAGCGGATGCTCGCCTACTCGTCGGTCGCGCAGGCCGGCTACATGCTGGCCGGCGTGGTCGTCGGCACGCAGCTCGGCGTGCGCGCGACCGTGTTCTACCTGGCCGTGTACCTGCTGATGAACATGGCGTCGTTCGCCGTGATCGTCGCACGAGAGCGCGAAACCGGCCTTGGCGACAACGTCCAGTCGGTTGCCGGACTCGGGCGCGAGCACCCGTGGCTGGCGTGGCCGATGACGATCTCGATGCTCGCGCTCGCCGGCATCCCCGCCACCGCCGGATTCGTAGGGAAGTTCTATTTGATCGATGCCGCCGTGGACGGCGGCTACACGTGGCTGGGCGTGGCGATCGTGATCGGCTCGATGATCTCACTCGGCTACTACCTGCCGGTGATCGCCGCGATCTGGATGCGCGACGCTCCCGCCAAGAGCGCGGCGACCGGCGGCGTCGGGGCTACGCCGCCACTGAGCGAGCACGGCTTGCCCGTGATGGCCGGCGGCTCGTCCGAGCTGGACGCGGAGCTGCAAGCGCCGACAGAGCCACAGTTCGAGGTCGTGCTCGTCGCGGTGCTCGCGGGCGCCGCCACGGTTTTCTTCGGGATCTTCCCGCAGCCGCTGTTCGAGCTCGTGCGCCACGCCGGCAGCGCGCTCGGCGGGCTGTTCTAACTAGATCGTCTGCGCCTGATACAGATCCTGGTCGGGGATGCGACGGATCTTGGTGCGTTTGGGAGCACCAAAGCCAGCATCGAGCATGAACCCCGCGAGCTCGCCCGGGCTGTATAGATCCGCGCCGCTGGTCAGGTGGAAGAACAGTCCGAGCGCTGCCGCCGAGGGACGCTGGGAACGCGCGTCGGAGCGGAACATGTCGAGCACCGCCAGCGTCGCGCCCGGCGCCAGCACCGCGCGGATTCGCCGGAACAGCGTCACGATCTGCTCGGGCGAGAGGTGGTGCACGATGTCGAACACCAGCGCACCGTCGTACGGGCCGCCGAGATCGGTCTCGAACATGTCGCCGTCACGGTGCTCGACACGATCGCTCATGCCGGCCTCGGCGATGATCTCGCGTCCCACGCGTGCGCTGCCGGGCAGATCCACGACTGTTGCTTTCAGCCCTGGATGGCGTTCGCACAGCGTTGCCGAGAACCACCCGTGCGCACCGGCCACGTCGAGCAGCGCGGTCGGTGACTTGCCCAGCTTGATCGCTTTCGCCACCTCCGCGGCCGACAGGCGCGCGAGCTCGTACTGGCCGGTGATATACACGCGCCAATACTCCGCGTCTTCGGCCGGCTCGCGATGGATCTCGAAGTTGCCGCCGTCGCGCACGATCCGCTCGAGATCTCCGTACCACTCCCAGTAGCTGGCGGTGTGCTCGAGCCAGGTGCCGATGTAAGTGTCAGACGCGGGATCGACCCATTTGCGTGTGCGCTTGGACACCGTGAAACCGTCGGCCTGTTGGTCGAGCAGCTCCAGCCCAGCGAGGTTCTCGCACAGCAGGCGCGCGCCGGTCGGTTGCAACCCAAGATCCTCTGCCAGCTGGGTCGCGTTCGCCGGGGCGCCCAGCAGCCGCGCGAACACCCCCAGCCGCTGAGCCACGCCGAGCACCCGCCCGCCGGTCATGCCATACATCGCGTACGCGCCAGGCAGCGGCACGAGGTTCAAACCGAGCGCAACCCGCTCGAGCGGGTCATCGGCGACAGGTCTCATCCTCATCTCCAGGAGCCTAACCCCAAACGGCGTGACAGATTGGCTGACGCTGGCGCAACAGTGCGCTAGGCGCTGGTGCGACCGCTGGCCCGCGCGGCCGCCTCAGCCGCTTCGAGCTGACGTTCGAGCAGATCCAAGCCCGCGTCCCAGAAGCCGGGGTCGGCGAGATCCACGTCCACGAGCTTGCCGAGCGCCTCGGGATCGCGCGAGCCGCCGGACGCCAACAGCTCCAGGTACTGCGCCACGAACTCCGTGCCGCGCTCTTGATATTGCTGATACACCGACAGCGCCAGCAGCTGGCCATAAGCGTATGCGTACACATACCCGGGCGATCCGATGAAGTGCGGGATGTAGGACCACCACGAGCGGTACCCCGCGGTGACTTCCACCGAGTCGCCGAGCATCTCCTCCTGGCTCTGCGCCCACAGCGTGCCGAAGCGCTCGACCGATAGCTCGCCCTCCTCGCGTCGCGCTGTGTGTACGAGCTCTTCGAACCCGTTCATCGCGACCTGGCGGAACACGGTCGCGATCGCGCCTTCGATGTTCTCAGCCAGCAGCGCCAGGCGCGACTCCGGTGTGGAGTCCTGCTCCAGCAGGCGCCCGAACACGATCGTCTCGCCGAACACCGACGCGGTCTCAGCCAGCGTCAGCGGCGTGCCCTGGTGGAAGATGCCCTGCTTGGCAGCCAGCGCGAAGTGAACGCCGTGGCCCAGCTCGTGCGCCAGCGTCAGCACGTCGCGGCGGCGCGAGGTGTAGTTGAGCAGCACGTATGGGTGCGCCGAGGGCACCGCCGACGCGCAGAACGCGCCGCCGCGCTTGGCCGGGCGCACCGGCGCGTCGATCCAGTGCTCGTCGAAGAAGCGCTTGGCTGTGTTGCCGAGCTCGAGCGAGAACGACGAGTAGCACTCGAGCACGAGCTCGCGTGCTTGCGCGAACGAGAACGTGACCTCGTCCTCGGTGACCGCCGCCATGCGGTCGTAGTCGGCCAGCCGCTTCACCCCGAGCAGCTGCGCTTTCAAGCGGTACCAGCGCCGCGCCAGCTCGTAGCGGCCGCGCACCGCTTCGATCAGCGCTTGCACCGACTCGTCGCTGGCTTCGTTGGACAGGTTGCGCGCCGCCAGCCAGTGCGGATAGCGGCGCAGCCGATCGTCGGTCGCTTTGTCGGCGAGCAGCGTGTTGAACAGGAACGCGCGCGTGCGCAGCCCCGGCTCGAGCGCCGCCGTCACGGCTTCGGCGGTGGTGCGACGCACCTCGCGGTCCGGACCCGCCAGCTTGCTCAGCGCTACGTCAAGGGCAACACGTTCAGTCGATTGCGCATTTGCTGAAGACCCAGTGATGGGCAGCTCTACTTCGATCGCTGACGTCAGCTCCTCGAACAGCCGGCTCCAGGCGCTCGCGCCGGTCAGCGACTTCTCGGCGAGGATCTTCTCCTCCGGCTCGCTCAGCAGGTGCTCGCGGTAGCGGCGCACGTTGCGCAAGTGGTGACGGCAGAAATCCAGTCCGTCGCTGCTGAGCAGCTGCTCAGCGCGCTCCTCTGACAGCGCGGCCCACTCGAGCTCGAAGAACAGCAGCGTGGTCGCGATCGCTGTCTCACGCTCCTGCACCTTCTGTAGCAACGCCCCATACGCCGGGTTGGCGGTGTCGGTCGAGAAGCACAGTCCCGCATATGTGCCGGCGCGACCGATCAGGTCGTAGATCGCAGCCATCTGACCCATCGCCTGCTCGAGCCCGGGGCTGTCTAGCTCCTCGAGCTTGCCAGCGTACTGCTCGGCGAACGCCTGTGACTTGGACAGAGCCTCGTCGAGCTGGCGATCGACCCCCGCTTCGCCTTCGCCGTCCACGAGCGGGCCGAGGTCCCAGGCGACGTGCTCCAGCTCAGGGTCGATCGGCTCTTGCGTGGCGGTCGTCATGTTCGCAGCAGCTTAGCTGGACCTCCGGGAGCGTCCGGGGAGCGATGTAGCGTGCTCGCCCTCGTGCACGAGACAACTCCCCAAGTCTTCCTGATCGCCCGCCCGTCGATCGACGTCGACGGGATTCGCGGGTACCTGCGCGCGGTTGGTGGCGAGTCGTGGCTGGAGCGTCGTCTGGAGGAGTCCGACCCAAGCCCCAACGGCGGCGAGCTGCTCGTCGAGTTCGGCGGGCGCGCGTGCTACCGCAGCTGGGAGCCCGGGCTCAACCCGAACGTCACGCGCGTGCGCACAGACCAGCGCGAGTACTTCGCCAACATCCTGCGCAGCGCCCACGGCAGCGTGCTTGAGCACGCCAACTACTCCTTCGCCCTGCGCGAGGTCTCGCGCGTGTTCACGCACGAGCTCGTGCGCCACCGCGCCGGCTCGGCGTTCAGCCAAGAGAGCCTGCGCTACGTGCGCCTCGCGGAC
The DNA here is from genome assembly GCA_035474295.1 of Solirubrobacteraceae bacterium. GTDB lineage: Bacteria > Actinomycetota > Thermoleophilia > Solirubrobacterales > Solirubrobacteraceae > Palsa-744. The sequence goes on along the minus strand of DATINL010000031.1, from coordinate 16,258 downwards.
ATCGGGTTCCGCGTGCCGCCCGCGCTGGAGCCGGTGCGCGAGCAGGTGCTGAGCATCGTCGAGCAGCTCGAGCAGTTCCAGCTCAGCGCCGCCAGCGCGCTTGGGATCGACGAGGACGGGGTGCCGTTCCACGTCAAGAAGGAAGTCACCTCAGCGCTGCGCCGGCTGGCGCCGCTCGGGTTGAGCACGGACATCGTGTGGACCGCCAACGCGCGCACGCTGCGCCACGTGATCGAGATGCGCACCGCCGAGGGCGCCGAAGAGGAGCTGCGGCTCGTGTTCGACCAGATCGCGCGCATCATGCAGATCGAGGCGCCCGGGCTGTTCCAGGACTTCGTCCGCCAGGACGATGGGTCATGGATCCCGGAGCACCGCAAGGTCTGAGTCTGCATGCCCAGATCGGGCGGTCACTTGCGCGATGGTCTCGTAGAGCGCGTTGCGAGCAGGTCTACTTGCTGGTCGACGCGGTGTTGATGTCGAGCGAGCCCTGAATCGCGACGCCTTTGGGGGCGAGCGTCCAGGCGTTGGTGGCGCCTTTGGTGTGTCCTTCCCCACTGTTCTGGATCAGCTCCAGGCGCTCTAGGCGCGCGAGCAGCTTCGATGTCTGCCCCGCGTCAACGATCCCCGCCTGCCCAGCCAGCTCGCGGTTGCTGATCCCAGGGTGCGCCGCGATCACAGTGAGCACCCGCAGCGTGCGATACGTCAAACGCATACCCAAACCCTCGAACAGGCCCGCAGCGCCGTGTCCTTGCTTCACCGGCGCGGGAACCGGCGGGGGCCGACGGGACAACTCACGCCCAGCCGCCGCCGAGCCCTGGTAAGGCAGCACGATCATCGCCATCAACGAACCCAGCATCCCCGTCAAAGGCGGCGACTCACTCTCCAGCAGCCGCGCGTGGATGACCGCGAACACCGCACCAACCACACCCTCCCCCGTCAACGGCAGAACACGCCTGGCAGGCGCACCTACCGCGCCCTCATCCACAACGGCAGTCAACACCCGCAGAATCTCCGTCCGCCGCGCCAACGCCCCCGAGCCCCCCGCCAGCGCCTGCACCACGCACAACTGTGCCAGCTGCGGCTCCTCATCGAAGAACACCAGCAGCTCGAAGAGCCCCGCGCGCACACGGTCCGCCCAGCGGCCCTGACTCTCGAAGGCCGGAGCCACCCTTCCCGACGCTCGCGCCACAGCATCATCGAACGCCACGAGAAAACAGTCACGGATGTCCTCGAACAGGTCATAGAACGTCCGCCGCGACACCCCCGCCCGACCAACCACATGCGCAACGGTCGTCGACTCCACACCCCGCTCACACGCAACCTCTGCCATCCCAGCAAGGATCCGCGCACGCTGGATCCCACCGATCCGATCACGCCCCAACCCATTCTGGCTCGAACGCGACCGCGGCGTCCGCACGTCCCGCGAAAACTCACTCCCGGGCACGCTCATCACACCCGACACTCACTCACCCCCTCCGCTTCGCGCCCCCATGCCTGACCCTAGACTTGTGCTTCCTGTGCTTGGCCTTTTTGGCTTTGGGGCAGCCCGTGACTTTGATCCGCGTGCTCTGCTTGACCTGCTTGTCGTTGTACGCGGTGATCGTCGTCGGCATGATCAGCGGCTTCGCGCACAAGCTCCCGTTGCTCGTGAGGATCGAGTGGGGGCCCTGCGGGAGGTTCAGCTCAAAGCTGTTGATCGGCACGTCAGGAGCACTAGAGAACGTCGAGCTCGTGATGCCCTTGCTACTGATGTTGATCGCCCCAACCAGGTCGAAGCGCACCCCGTCACCCTGCAACACCACAACCAGGTCAGGGAACCGCGCGCCACCATGAGACACCAGATACGCCGGGCCAGACAACGCGACCGGCAACACCGGGGTACTCGCCGAAGCCTGGCCGACCAGCGACGCAGCCGGACACGCCGACGGGTTCACATTGAACACCGAATCAAGACACGCCTTCTGGATCGTCGTCAACCGCGAGGGCAACTGCTTCGGCAACTGCACCGCGACGACATGCGCGTTAGCCTCACCCTTCACCCCGATCACGATCTTCGCGTCGAGGCTCGCGCCATTCGCCCGACTGGTCTTCGCCTGCGTCGAGGCGGAGAACTTCGGGATGAACGCCAGCCCCCCACAGTTCGCCGCCTGAAAACGACTGGAGACAGGAGCGCTCGTGCCCTGCGTGCTCGTGATTGTCGCGTTCACCGCCAACGGGTCACAGCTCGTCGGGTTGAACATGAACCCAGGACGATCCACCACCACGCTCACCGTCCGTACCCGCAACGGGATGCCCTGCAGAATGCTCGGCAACGGGTCACTCGTGATCGTCACCTGCGCCGTATGCCGATCGACATCAATCGCAGCCCGCACCACCACGCTCCCAAGGTTGAACGGGCCCGCAACGGCCGGCACGACGATGCTCAACCCAAACGGCGCGCCCTTATAGGGCCCCGTCAAGAACACAGGCGCCTGCGGCTGCCCGGCCTGCGGAATCACCACCGGATCAGAGCCCACACCCGCACTAACCGTGGTGTGCCCGATCTGCGCGGAGGCCGAGCACGTACCCTGGCTCGCCGCCGGCTCCCCACACAACGGGACACTGGAGAGCATCCCCAGTAGGCCCTGGGGCGCCTGCACGCTAATGCCACCCAGCTGCTGCTCACCATCCGAGCGCGAGAACGACACGCTGAACGGGCTGAACGCATTCGCCTGATTACTGACCGTCCCCGCCACGAACCCAGGCGCAAATGGCGCCGGGGTCTGACACGGCGACCCATTCGCACCCGAGGTGATCGAGAACGAATCCGACGAGCTCACAACCTCACTGGCCAACGGGTTACTCGGGTCGACCGCCGACCACGGCGCCAACTCGCTCACCGTCTGAAAGCTCCCACACGACGGCGGCGTTGCAAGCGCCGCACGAGGGCCACCAAAGAAATCAAGCTTCAACTCGGAGAACGGGAGCTGGGGGTTGCTATCGAACGTCGCCGTCAACTGCCCCGTCACCGGATCGGGAACAACATGTCCCGCGAGCTTCACCACCACACCAGTCGCCGGGTCAGCGACCGCAACATAGATCGCCAACAACGAGCCAAACGGGTTACTCCCCTGCTGCGCGACGAACACACCACCCAACAACGGATGATCCACCACCGGCGTATCGACCTCTACGCTACCCACCTTCGACGCATCCGGGCACACCGCCGGATCAGGACTCGACAACGCGATCTGCGCCGGGCTGCACCCAGCCAGACCATCCGCCGCAGACGGATTCACCGACACGCCCGCCGGCAACCTCACAACCGCCCGCTTCAAATTCGCAGCCGCCAAACCCACCGGATTCTGCAAGCCACCCAAAGGCACACGCAGATCGACATGCAACCCCGTCGGAGAATCCCCCACACTCACATCAGGCTGCGCCGTCAACGACGGGCTAAACGGCAACCGCCCACAACCATCCAACCCAACCGGACGACCCGCAGCATCATGATTCACAACACTCGCAGACTGAAAAACCCCCGGGCTCTGCCACGAATCAGCAGTCAACGTGCTCGTCTGCGGCCCCAGACACGACGTCGGCAACGTCAAAAACGGCTTCGGGGGTATACCCGCCGACAGCCCCCCGCCAATGCACTGGCGAGCGCAGAGGAGATGCGGATCGCGCAGCGCGTCATGACTCGGGTCCGCCGGCACACCCCACAGCGTCACCGTGTTCGCCGAAAACGGCAGCAGCGTCGAGATGCTGCTCGACGTCGCCCTCAGGCCATAGTCCCCACCCGTGCGTACGCCGACATCGATATATACCGGTGCGTTCAAGACAAAGGCCGCCAGCTGAGCCGGCTCCCCCGGCGGCGGCACCATGTTGAACAGAGGATGCGCCACCGGACCAACGCCGGGAGTCTGCAAAGACAGCAAGCCAACCTGCGAGCCCACGGGACAATCACCCTGGGGAATCCCATCGATCGGGACGAGCAGATCCTTCTGGGGACAGCGCACAGTCGCCGACGGGTCACCGACCAGCCCCGCGGGCAGGTCGATCTGCACATCCTTGATGTCGGCCACCGGGACCTGGTTGCCGTTGCTCAGGGCGGTTGAGTTCACGGTGAAGGTCGTGGTCGCCTGGTAGGGGTGAGACCCCGCCTGGGTATCCGCCGTACCGTCCTGGTTGGTCGCGGAAGCGTCAAAGCTCGTGATCCCAAACCCCGCGCTTGACAGCCCCAGCGCCGGACCGGCGGTGAGCGCCCCCACGAAACTCGCGAGCAACGCGACAGCGAACAGCATCCGGGCCTGGCGAATCACTTCAAACCTCCGCAGTCGTTGGTAAACGCTCATCGTCCCGCCCTCCGGCTCGCGTGGCCCGGCGTCCTTCGAACCGCCTTCTTGGGGCCATACAACCGGCGGGCATGCGCCCGGCACGACGCCCGCTTGCGCTTGGGCTTCTTAGTGCACACTCTCAGCGCCCCGGCCAGCCGCTGCGCCCGCGTCAACGCCTTGCCCTTCGCCGTGACGCTCCCGGGCCCAGGATTACCAGCCCCCGAGAACGTCGAGCTCCCCAGCGGGGAAGGCAACCCCGCGACGCTCGGCGCCGCACGGCAGGACTCCCCGACACACGGCGCAGCCGGCGCGGTGAACGCAAAGCCCCCTCCCACACGCGCGTCATAGATATCGGTGCGCGAGTCAGCGTCCTGCCCGACAAGCGCCGCGCCCGTCGCGAAGAACACATCGTTGCCACTGGGACTCGCGTCGAGGAACGTCGCGTCCTCAGCGCTGGTCCCGGAGGAGATCAGAGCCGCGTGGCCACCGGTGTACTCATACACGTCGACCTTGCCGTCGACGTCCCCCGGCACGAGCGCATCACCACTGTCGAAGAACAGGCGACTTCCGTCGTCGGAGAGATTGCGCTGCAGATACGGCATCGTGCCGTTGGCAAGAAATCCATACTCTCCCGCCGAAGTCAGCATCGCGGGTCCGAGTGGCTGCGCGCCGCTGGGGTTACACGAGACGCAGCTAAGCGCTTTCGAGCTCGCGTCATAGAGAAAGACCTCCTGGCATCGCGACGTCGCGGCAGTTGGGTCCTGAATCCGCTGCGCACAGGTAGACCCACTGGCAACCTTGTTGTCATAGCCAGTGAGACTCAGGCGCGACTGAAAGGCGAGACGGGTACCGTCGGGCGTCACCCGGGCCGTGACACTCACGCCGGCGCCCTGGTTCCAATCGATCTGGTCGCCGCCATCAAGGCGCGCGATGAACGTGACCGTCCCGTTGTGGGAAACGTAGAGATTGCACTGGCCAACGGTGGCGTTTATGACGTCATACTGACAATCCCCGAGGCTTGCCCCGGCCGCCAGGACACCGTTCGCGACGAAGTAGACATATGAGCCGTCCGTGCTGGAGCCGAGCATCCCCTGGACATCCGCGCCAAACGGGTCGCCGTGACTATCGACGCTGACATCGCTGAGCTGGTGCTGGGCCGTGTCGTACTGGTAGAGATCATTACCGAAAGGCGCGTTGTTGTTGCAGGGCTGACCACTTCCGACCCCCGTCGCGACGGCGGTCGAGTCGTTCGTCAGCTGCTCGCAGGACTTGAAGAACGCCCGGGCGCCATCAGCCGCCGCCTGCAGGTAGGTCGCCGGCAACGGGCCGTTGGGATCCCCGCCCCCCGGCCCGGAGCCATTGGTCTTCTGCGACGCCGAGATCGTCGTCGTCGTGCCGTTCTCGCGCATGTACACCTGGCCTCTGGTCAGTGTGTAGGCATCTGGCGCGAAGCCATCTGTGAAGAAGATCTTCGAGCCGTCGCTAGAGACCGCGTTGAAGGCGCTGGCCGCGCTGTTGAGCAGGAGGGCACCGACAGTGGCGCCATCGGGAGCGGGGACGCACGCCGGTCCGCTGCCGCCACAACGGGTCGCGGGCGCTACCGGAACCTGGCTCACCAGACTGTTGGCTCCGCCAGTCCACTGATAGACGTTTTGGTAGCCACTCAGAGCATCAGGGGTGAGCTGAGCGAAGGTTCTAAAGATGATGTGACTGAGATCGGTCGACCCGCCCTGATAGTACGCCTCGTGGGGAGCTACCCCGGGAGGGACGAGATCCATCAGTTGGTAAGAGGCGTTCGTGTTATCACGCAGGAAGAGATTGTGGTTGTCCGCGGGTTCGCCGGGCACCAGCGGGGGGCTGTCCTGCCCGTCATACGCGAAGTTGCCTCCGATCTCGAGCGCTGCTTTGGACAGGTCCGGCGTGTAGGCATGGAACTGCGGCGCGCTCAGGACTCCTTTGCCCGCTTGGGCCTGGGGTGGGTCAAGGCTCTGCGAGGACCAGCCGTTACCACGGGATGCGATGTAGTTCATGAAGCCACCAGCTTGTGAGCCCGGGAACGGCGTGACCGACAGATACGCGAGCTTGTCGCCGCTGACCGAGGCGCGATATCCAGCCCCGAACGCGGTGTAGAGAGGGTCGCCCACCGGCAGCAGCGACCCGTCGCCCTTCGCGGCCGGGGTGACCAGCTCGTAACCTCGGTTATCCGGCAGCGCAAAGGACGCCGTCGGCGATGGGGTGGTGAACGTCTGATCAAGGCCCGCCACGCCCCCCGGTGCAGCCGAGTTGCTCGCCACGACCCGGAAGTGGTAGGTCGTATTGGGAGCTAGGCCCTGCACATGCGCGGTGACCCCGTTGTCGCTGAAGTCGGCGGGGATCACGGCGTTGGGCGTGGACTGCCCATACGTGCTACTGCTCCCGTATTCGAAGTGATAGGTCGTATCAGCCGCCTGTGGGTTAATCTGAGCACGCAGATCCACCGAGGTGGGCGTGACGTTGACGACAGACGTCTCGTCGATCACCGGCGGTGCCGGCGCAGTGAAGATGAACTCGGCGATCGTCTGCGCGCCGCTATCGGCGACGAAGACGCTGTCGTTGGAAGGATCGACGCCGAGCCCAGCCGCCGCGCTCAGACTACGCGAGCCGAACGTATCAGCCGCCGTGCAGCTGCCGCCCGCGTCACACGAGGAGAGGTAATGGCGGATAACCGACCCACCGCTGTTCATATACAGCTCGCCCGTCGACCGATTCAGGGCCAGCCCAAGTGCGTCTCGGGCATCACCGTTGACCGCGCCGACATCGACCCCGACCGGAGTGAACTGCTCAACCACGCCAGCGGACTCCAAGACATACAAGTTGCCGGCCGCATCGATGTCGATACCGCCAGCCGTCACACCAAAACGAAAATCAAAATCCGTGATGTAGCTCGAGTCCTGGGCGAACTCGAACATGGTCGAGTTGGTGTCATAGACCCATAGATCGCCCGACCCATCAACGGTGACCCCGGCCAGCGGAGCAAACGGCCCATTGACCGGTGCGGTAGCCGCAGACCCAGTGTTGGTCGAGATGTACGTCCCGGAAGCCGAGAACTTCAAGACCGCGTTGGACGCCGTATCGCCAACGTAAACATCGCCCTGAGAGAGACCGATCGAGTTATCGACGGCGATGAACGTCGGGCTCGTGAACTGACCCACGCCCGCGCCAGGCAGCCCAGCGTGGCAGTCCGACGTACATGTCTGAAGCGCATTGGTGGTTCCGTCAGCTACCCCCCAACCCCACGCACGGACGAACACCCCCGCGGAGGAGAACTGATCGACACGCGCGTTCCCGGTATCCGCGACATACAGATCGTGAGTGGCGTTGTTGACCGCGACACCGCTGTTGGACGCGAGCGCGAGCTGCCCGTCGCCCGAACCCGCGGAGCCAAAGCTCGTCGAGAGCCTATGGAAGGAGGCGAGCGCCGGAGTCGCTGCGAGGGCAAAGCCTGAAAAAGCCACCGCCAGCGCGAGCACGACGCGCGAGTAGCGACCACTACGCCGCGTCGCTAGGACCGGGGTCAAGCGCGCCGCGGGGGTCTGACTACGCGACAGGACGCTACCCCTACGTCGAAAGCCGCGACGCATGTCGCGGCCCTGGCGGTTCAGTGAATCACGACCGGCGCCGCGCGGGGCGCCGAGAGCGACAGCTCTAGCTAGCCAACCCGGCCAAGAGAGAGAGAGAGAGAGAGAGAGAGATGCGTCAGCGTTGCTGACGCATCTAGTTACGGCCAAGCCAACGGGCTCAACCACACTCGACGCATCCCCAGTAGAGCTGCTCATCACAACAGAACCCCTATTCATCCGATCCGGCTCCTCTCCAACCCATCCAAGTCAGCGCTGAAGGCCACTCGAAACGACCCCAACAACCCGATCTATCGACCCAACACCCCACACCGGGATGCCAATGCAAAACACACCATAACTATAAACACATGCCTCGTCAACCCCCAAGCCCGAACTCACTCACCGCTGGAAGCCGGGATTGTGACACCCGCTTCTGTCAGCGCCGCAGAGCACTCGAATCTGGCTTGACGATTCGCATCTCGACGCCGACGGACGCCGCCCGCCACGCGCATACATCGATCGCGCGCGTCAGTCTTCCTGAGCCTGCAACTCCTGCACGCGCCCCTCCAGCTGGGACATCACATCGGGGTCGCGCAGCGTGGTGACGTCGCCGAGCTCACGCCCGTCGGCGATGTCACGCAGAAGTCGGCGCATGATCTTGCCGGAGCGTGTCTTGGGCAGGTCATCGGCCCAGATGATGCGCTTGGGGCGCGCGAACTTGCCGATGCGCTCGGCCACCGTGGCGCGGATGCCTTCCACGGTTTGCTCGTCACCTTCGAGCTCGCCCTGCAGCGTGACGAACGCGACGATCGCCTGGCCGGAGTCCTCGTCGTGCTGGCCGATCACCGCGGCCTCGGCGACATCCGTGTGTGCCACGATCGCCGACTCGACCTCGGCCGTCGAGAGCCGGTGGCCGGACACGTTGACGACGTCGTCGATGCGCCCGATCACCCACAGGTAGCCGTCCTTGTCGCGGCGCGCCGCGTCGCCCACCAGGTAGGTGTCCTTGCCGAGGCGCTTGAAGTACGTGTCGATGAAGCGCTCCTCCTCCTTGTAAAGCGTGCGCAGCATCGACGGCCATGGGCGCGTCAGCACGAGCAGCCCCTGGCCTTCGGCGATCGGCTCACCATTGGACTCATCGACGACATCGGCCTCCACGCCGGGGAACGGCTGGGTGGCCGAGCCCGGCTTGGTCGCCGTGATGCCGGGCAGAGGCGTGATCATGATCGCGCCCGTCTCGGTCTGCCACCAAGTGTCGACGATCGGACAACGCTCGCCGCCGATCACCTTGTGGTACCAGAGCCACGCCTTCGGGTTGATCGGCTCGCCGACCGACCCGAGCAGCCTCAGCGAGCGGAGGTCGTGCTTGTTGGGCAGCTCGGCGCCCCACTTGATGCACGCGCGGATCGCCGTCGGCGCGCAGTAGAGGATCGTCACGCCATAGCGCTCGACGAGCTCCCACCAGATCCCCTTGTGCGGGTAGTCGGGCGCGCCCTCCCACATCACCGACGTGGCGCCGTTGGCGAGCGGGCCATACACGATGTACGAATGGCCGGTCACCCAACCGACGTCGGCCGCGCACCAGTAGACGTCGGACTCCGGCTTCAGATCGAACACGTAGCGGTGGGTCGCCGCCACGCCCGTCAGATACCCGCCGGTCGTGTGCAGAATCCCCTTCGGCTTGGCCGTCGAGCCGGACGTGTAGAGGATGTACAGCGGATGCTCGGCGTCGAGCGGCTCGGCCGGACACTCGGGGTTCGCGGCCGCGACGATCTCGTCGTAGAAGACATCGCGGCCCTCCTGCATCTCACACGGCGTGCCCTTGCTCCTGACCACCACGATCCGCTGCAGCGACCGTAGGTCGCCCATCACCTCGTCCACCCGATCCTTGACCGCCGCCGTCTTGCCCTTGCGCGCGGCGCCGTCGACGGTGATCAACACCTTCGCCTCCGAGAACTCCATGCGCTCGCGCACCGCCTCGGCGGAGAACCCGCCGAACACCACGTTGTGCGGCGCGCCGATACGCGCGCACGCGAGCATCGCGACGATCACCTCGGGGATCATCGGCAGGTAGATCCCCACCACGTCGCCCGGCTGCACGCCTAGATCCTTCAACGCGCTGGCGAAGCGCTGCACGTCGGCGAGCAGATCGGCATAGGTGAGCGCGCGCTCCTCGCCCGACTCTCCGCGCCAGTGAAAAGCAACGCGCTCGCCGCGACCGGCTTCCACGTGACGATCCAGGCAGTTGTAGGACACGTTCAGCTTGCCGCCGGTGAACCACTTATAGAACGGCGGATCGTGCTCGTCGAGCACCGTGTCCCACTTCTGAAACCAGTGCAGCTGCTCGGCCTGCTCGACCCACCACGCCTGCGGGTCCGCAGCCGCCTGCTCGTACACCGCCGGGTCGTTCAGCAGCGCCTGTGCGCGGAACTCGGCCGGCGGGTCGAACGTCTCGACATCGAGCAGCGCAGCGAGCTCGTGATCGAGCTCATCACCGCTCACCTGCTTTGCAAGCTCACCGCTCACCTGCTTTGGCTCGCTCTTCACCTGCTTGGGCTCGCTCGCCATTGCTTACTCACGCTCCATTCGAAGTTCGAAGACTCCACTCGCCCGCCGGGCACGGGCGAGTGGAAGGACACGGACGGCGCCCGACCTGGTGGGAGACGGTGTTCTACCTGCTGGCTCAGTGCTGCTGCGCTGTCGAGCATAAACCTCACGATCTGCGCAGCGGCACCACCGGCATCAGCGCACGTCCGAACGTCGAGTTGACGACCGCCGCGAACGACGCGTACCAAGCGGCGACAGCCGTTGCGATACCGACGTACCCACCCCAGTGGGTGATCGTCGTGTGCGCGCCCGTCTCGCCGATCGCGAGCAGGATGAACGTTGCGGTCAACAGCACGAACACGAGCAGCACCGCGCCGCTGACACGCAGCGCCGCGACGGTCATGTACGCGGTGAAGATCGCCCACGCCCACAGGTACAGGCCGACAGCATGCCCGGCGTTGCCGCCGAGATCCTTGGCATAGAACACTTCGAGCGCCCAGAACGAGAGCCAGAAGGCGCCAAATGACGTGAACGCCACCGCGCCGAACGTGTTGCCGGTGCGGAACTCCCACATGCCCGCCAGCAACTGCGCAATCCCGCCGTATGCGAGCGCGAGACCAAGGACTACCGGCACGCCCTTGCCGTTGACCAGGTTCGCGTTGAACATCGACAGCACGAACGTAGTCATCGCAAAGGCCGCCAACCCGAGCGGCCCGGGGTCGGCGGGCGTCCAGGAGACGGATCTCACGGCCTCTCCCGATGCCTCACCCGACCCCCGCGTCGGATCCTGACGCTGGAGATTCGCCTGACGATGGATAGATGCGGCTTCCATGGAGCCCTCCTTCAGTCGCCCGCCCCCGCAGAGCGGGCAATACGGTGGCGCGACTGAAATCAATCCCGAGTCATGGGACCAAGCGCCTGCCACCCCATGCTCGCTCCCTTAATTGTTCCCGGGAGCGGCGAGAATCAATCAGCGCCGGCCGCGCTTGCGACGGCGCTTGCGCGAGGAACCGCCGGGGTGAGCGATGGGCTCGGGCGCCAGATCGCCGCCCGCCGTCGACAGCGCCGCCTGCGCACCACGCCGCCCACCGCCGCCGCCCTGCTGCGCTTCGCGCTCGGCACGCAGCTCAGCCTGAGACGGCCACGGACGCGCCTCGCCGGCCGCCCACGCCGGGGGATCGCCCTTGGGGAACCGCTCCATCAGCAGGATCCCGGTCGCAACCAACCAGAAAGATGGGATCAGATCGAGCGTCGCCGCCGGCAGCAGCAACAGCACAGCCGACACGCCGCCGACGATTCCCATCCAGCGTGGCATCAGCCCGACGCGCACCGTGTTCGTGACCGTGATGATCATCCCAGCCGCCAGCGCGATCGCCGCCAGCGGGGTGATGTACGCAAGGATGTCGTAGCCGGTGTTGTGAGTCACCGCCGTCACCGCGTGGTTGGAGAAGTCGTGGCCCGACGCGAACTGGTGCGTCTTGATCCCCAGGAAGATCTGCGTCACCACGCTCAACAGCGCCATCAACGCGCCGCCGAACAGCACCAACGGGCGCGCCGCGCGGTTGCTGCGCGGCCGCCGGAAGCGAGTCCCGTCCTGCAAGAACAGCAGCGCCAGCACGAGCGCGCCAATCGCGATCGCCACCAGCACGCTGCCCGCGATCAGGCCAAACGAGTGCTCGCTGTCGAACTTGATCTCGGCCGCACGCGGGCTCACCGCCGGGCTCGCCTGGCCGCTCAGCGCCGGCTGCAGCCCTTGCAGCACGCCGACCGAAGGCGCATCGCCGATCGTCGAGCTGATGATGATCCCGCTCAACATGTAGAGCACACCACCCGCCACCGCTGGAACACCCAGACGCGCGCGGCGCTCGCTCTCGTGAGCGACCTGCTGCTTGATCTCCGCTGGCGTGGGTTCGGTCTCGGTGGACATGCGCAGCGCAGTCTATGACCAAGCTGCTCGCTACGATGGTCTGATGGAAAGCGGCGGCCTCGGCGACCTGTTTGGAGATCCGGAGGAGATCCAGCGCCGCCTGGCCGAGTTCGCCGACCAGATGCAAGGACAACAGCGCCTGGCGTGGGCCGACAACGCGATCAAGCTGGCCGTCGACATGACCGTCGCGGCCGTCAACCGCATCAACCTGCAGGGCAGCGCGGACGCACAGGCGCAGCAGATCCGTGCCGTGATGGCTTCCGTGTTCCCCGAAGCCGTGACGCTCGTGCGCGAAGCGCGCGAGGGCCTGCAGTAGCCCTGTAGTAGCCGCGAACGTCGCGTCGCGTCGAGCTGCAGCGCCGCGCATTCCAGCGCGGCACATGCGTGTCGCTCAGTAGCGCGCTCGCAAGTCGCGGCGCCGCGCTCGCGGCGCCGGTTGATCGGGCTCGTCGTCGTCGACCAGCAGCACTCCGGCCCGTTCGGCCGCACGCTCCGCATCCCGCGACACCCGCCCGGCGGTGATCACCTCCTTAAACGAGCGGAAGCGGAAGATGAACACCACCGCGCCCAGCCCGACCAGCGCGGTGAACACCGCGATCGCGATCTGCTGACCGACCGAGTACGCCGCCAGCACCGCCGGCGGCGCCGTGTGCGCGAACACCTTCACCAACAGCGCCTGCTGCACGCCCGCGCCGCCCGGCGTGAACGGCACCGCACCGGCCACCTGGCTGACGCCGAACACGAGCAGCACGTTGCGCACCGACCCACCCACCCGAAACGCGTCGAGCAGAAACCAGAACGCCGTGAAGCGACACACCCACGCGCCGATCTGCCAAACCAGCACCTCGCGCACATACCGCCGCCGATCGCTGAGGATCGTCACGCCCTGGCGCACACGCGCCCAGAACGCTTGCACGCGCACCGACAGCGCCGCAAACGCGACCAACCCGGCGATCGTAAGCGCCGTCAGCAGGAACAGCGTGAAGCGGAAATGCTCCGCCAGATAGGAGATGTCGAATGAGTTCAGCTTCGAGAAATCCGGCGGCTTGGGGAACACGCCCTGGGTGAAAGCGAACACCAGCACGCATACGCCGATGCACACGTCGAACACCGACTCGACGAAGAACGCCGCCGCCACCGTCGGGTAGCTCGACCCCGGGATCGAGCTGCGCGTTAGGAACAGCTTGATCACGTCGCCGCCGCGTGCGGGCACCACGTTGTTGAACCCCACCGCTGCGAAGTACGCCCCCCAAACGCGCCGCCACTGGAACGCCACCGCCGGGTAAGCCGCGCGCAGACTGTGGAAGAACGCGCGCGATCGCAGCGTCAGGTTCAGCCCGAAGAACGCCAGCCCGAGTGCCAGCGCGCCCCAATGCACCGCCGCCAGATCGGAGAAGAACTGGCCGACTGCGTCGAAGAACGAGCTGAGACTGTGACCGATCGAAGTTGACGCCAAGAGCGTGCGCACGCAGCTCAAGCGTACGGCTACTCCCCCATCGGTGGAGCAGCCGTCGCCCGCGATGTCCGCTGTGGCTCAGCGCGACCGGCGGCGTCCAGCGCGACCGGCGCCTCAGCGCGCGCGGCGGCGCCTCAGCGCGAGCGCGTGAGCGCCGCTAGATGTCGTCGTCCTCGTCGAGCTCGTCGTCGTCGGTGTCATCGAGCGCAAGCCCGTCCTCATCGGTGTCGAGCTCCTCATCTTCCTCGTCCCACTCATCAAGCTCGGCTGGGCTTTCGAGGATCGCTGTCTGCGGCATACGACTCGCTCCTTTCCCGGGGGATCTGACCAACACACCATTGCTTGGCTTTCCGGCAGCGCGCGCATGATAATCCCGGCCGCCGAAATGCACGAACAGCGTGTTACCCGCTCCAGCGCCGCGCAATGCAAACCGCAACCCCGCGCAATGCAATTCGACGCGCCGCGCGATGCAGAACTGGACGGCTGGATCTAGGAGCCAGCGGCTGCAGGCGCGCTCGCTGTGACGATCCACGTCGACGCGGTCGCGCGCACGTGCCCGTCGTCGCACACGTACTCGCCCAGCGCGTCGCGCAGCGCAGCGGTGATCTGTGGGCGAATGCGCTCGGCGTCCGCGCCGGCCAGCCGGATCACTTCGCCAGCGGGCCCGAGCGCCATCACGAACTCCACCGCCTGCTCCAGACTCGCGCCGATCGCTATCTCGATGTCGCAGCGGCGCAGCGCGATCTGCTCGAACCCGGCGAGCCGCACGACGTCGCTGGTCGTGTCGGCACCCGCCATCGAGAACGGCCCCGGTCCGCAGGTCGGCTCGTCCGACTCCTCCGGCTCGGTCACGAACTGCTCGACCACCTGCTCGGCGCGATACAGCCAGTGGTTGTCGAGCTTGCGCCGCCATACGACCATGCACAGCCTGCCGCCTGGCACCAACGCCTGGCGCACGTTGCGCAGCGCCGCCACCGGATTGGCGAAGAACATCGTCCCAAACCGCGAGAACGCGAAGTCGAAGCGCTCGCCAGGGAGCTGGCTGGCCTGCACGTCGCCGACGACGAAGCTCGCGTTCGCGATTCCGGCAGCCCGGGCTTCCGCATCCGCGAGCTCGATGAAGCGTGCCGCCGCGTCGATCCCAACGACCGACCCCTCCGGTCCGACCATGCGAGCGAGCTGCTGGGTAGTGTCGCCGAACCCGCAGCCCACATCGAGCACGCGTGCGCCGGCCGGCGGCGGGTTCGAGCGCAGCGCTTCCTCGCCGTGCGCTCCCAACCCCGTCGTCACGATGTCGCGGTACTGCAGGAAGCGATCGAACAGCACGCCGTTCCAGGCTTCGATCGCCTCTTCGTTGGAGGCTGCTACTACTGCTTCCATGGAGCTCATGGTAACTCCCTGTCGCACAGCTGAACAGCCCCCATAGGAGCGCGCGATGACGATGAAGCTGGAAGGCATCCACCACATCAGCGCCATCACGGCCGACGCCGTCGGCAACGTCGAGTTCTACACCGGCGTGCTCGGCCTGCGGATGGTCAAGCAGACCGTCAACCAGGACGACCCACGCGTGTACCACCTGTTCTACGGCGATGAGCACGGCTCCCCGGGCGCGGATCTGACGTTCTTCGAATACCCGGGCGCAGCCCCGGGCCAGGCGGGCGCCGGAATGGTACACCGCATCGCCTGGCGCGTCGGCAGCGCCGCGGCGCTCGACTTCTGGGCCGAGCGGCTCGGTGAGCACGAGGTGCCGTCCACACGCGCCGACAGTGGCCTGCTGTTCAGCGACCCCGAGGGGCTACACCACGAGCTGTCGGTCGTCGCCGTGCCGGACCAGCCGCTGGTCGCCGCGACGCCCGGCATCCCCGCCGAGCTCGCGCTGCAGGGGTTCGACGGGGTGCGTGCCTACAGCGCCAAGCCGGCGCGCAGCGAGCGACTGCTGCGCGACACACTCGGCTTCAGCGGCGGCGAGCACGATCGCTGGGAGATGCGCGGGGAACGACGCGGCGGCTACTACGCATACGACCCGCCGCCGCCCACGCATGCGCGAATGGGCGCGGGGAGCATGCACCACGTGGCGTTCGCCGTCGAATCCGGCGATCAGCCAGCATGGCGCGAGCGCTTGATCGAGGCTGGCTTTCACCCGACGCCGGTGATCGACCGCTTCTACTTCAAATCCGTGTACATGCGTGAGCCCAGCGGCGTGATCCTCGAGCTCGCGACCGTCGGGCCAGGGTTCGGCGCCGACGAGCAGGAAGCGCACTTGGGCGAGCGGCTGTCGCTACCGCCCAAGTTCGAGCCGCTGCGCGCCGAGCTCGAGCGCACGCTCACGCAGCTGCCCGTTCCGCGCCACCGGACCCCGGGGGAGGGTTCCGGGGCCCGGGGCTCGGGGCAATCGGTCCGTGGGGATCGAGCC
>DATINL010000030.1:0-97841 GCA_035474295.1 Solirubrobacteraceae bacterium | reverse complement strand
GGCCAGCCAGGTCGATGGGGGCGCTGGGCAGTCAGGTCGGGCGGGGGTTGGCCAGCCAGGTCGATGGGGGCGCTGGGCGGTCAGGTCGGGCGGGGGTTGGCCAGCCAGATCGATGGGGGCGCTGGGCGGTCAGGTGGAGCGGAGGTTGGTCAGCCAGGTCGATGGAGAGTCCGCGGTGAAACCGGCACGGAGTTGGATATCGGATTTTTAAGATAGGAAGAATCTTTACTCCGAGGATGATTCTTCCTTTTTCAAAAAAATGATCAACAAGATCCTGTTCGTGTGTCTCGGCAATATCTGCCGCTCGCCCACCGCTGAGGGAGTGATGCGCGCGCTGGTCCTCGATGCGGGACTGCAAGACAGCATCGAGCTGGACAGCGCTGGCACCGGCGGCTGGCATGTCGGCAGCCCGCCGGACAAGCGCTCGGCCGCTGCCGCGCAGGCGCGCGGGATCACGCTCGACGGCGGCGCCCGGCAGGTCACCCCGGAGGACTTCGACGAGTTCGATCTGATCCTCGCGATGGATCGCTCGAACCTGCGTGAGCTACGCAGCATCGCTCCGGGGCCAGCAGCCCGAGCCAAGGTGCGTCTACTGCGCGAGTTCGACCCGGCGAGCGCCGACGCGGTCGACCTCGACGTGCCCGATCCCTACTACGGTGGGCCAAGTGGCTTCGACGACGTGCTCGATCTCGTCCAGGCAGCGTGCCGCGGGCTGCTGGAGGAGATCCGCGCCGAGCACGCATGACCCTGCCGGCCGGAGCCACCGACCCGCGGCGTGTCGGCGGCGGCGACCTCAACGAGGCCTGGCGGGTGACGCTCGCCGACGGCTCCACAGCGTTCGTCAAGACGCGCGCCGACGCGCGTCCCGGTGAGTACGCGCTCGAAGCCACGCAGCTCGCGTGGCTCGGCGAGCCCGGCGCGGTGCGGGTGCCGGCCGTGCTCGAGGTCGACGATCGCTATCTGGTGCTCGAGTGGGTCGAGCCGGGACGCCTCGATGACGCCGGCGCACAGGAGCTCGGTCGCGGTCTGGCGCGCATCCACGCCGCCGGCGCGCCGTGCTTCGGCAACATGGGCCGCGCCTCAGCCGGTGGTTCCGGTGGGGATGGCGGTGTCGTCGGCAGCGGTGAGGCTCAGGCGCCCGCCACGTTCGGGTCGCTGCAACTGCCCAACGACCCCATGGCCGACTGGGCGTCGTTCTATCGCGAGCGGCGTCTGCTGCCGCTGGCGAAGCTCGCGCACGATCGACGCGCTCTCTCACCAGGCGCGCTGCACGCGCTGGAGCGCGTGTGCGAGCGGGTCGAGGAGCTCGCCGGTCCAGCGGAGCCGCCCGCTCGCCTGCACGGCGACCTGTGGGCGGGCAACGTGCATGCTGACGCGCGGGGTCATCCCTGGCTGATCGACCCCAGCGCGTACGGCGGTCATCGTGAGATCGACCTGGCGATGCTGCGGCTGTTCGGCACGCCGTCGGCGCACGTGTTCGCCGCATACGAGGAGCTCACGCCGCTCGCCGACGGCTGGGAGCAGCGCGTGCAGCTGTGGCAGCTGCTGCCGCTGCTCGTACACGCGCTGCTGTTCGGCGGCTCCTACGGCGCTGCGGTGGAGCAGATCGCGCGCCACTACGGACGCTGAGACGTCCCGCCGCGCGGGCGCTGGTCGGAGCACCATGTATGCGCGACCACACGCTCGGCGAGCACCGCCGCCTCTATGTCTCCGCGCGTACGATCGTCGCGAACCACTACCGCCGGCCTTTGACGCTCGCGATGCTCGCGCGGGTGCTGTGCAGCTCCCCGCGCCAGCTGCAGCGCGTGTACGCCCGTTTCGGCGACATCACCTTTCAGGAGGATCTGCTCGGCCGCCGGATGAGCGCGGCCGCTGAGCTGCTCGCCGAACAGGCGATCCCGATCGGCGATGTCGCAAGACTCGTCGGGTATCGGCAGCCATCGCATTTCTCCCAGGCGTTCCGCCGTCGCTACGGCTGCTCGCCGCAGTGCTTTCGCATGCAAGCGCGCAGCGCGCGGGTGAGTCGATCCAAGGGTTCACCGAGCCTCGGCTCGAGCCGAGGAACTCAGGGCGAACGCCAGGGAATCCAGCGCTCAGCCTGAGCGATCGATGGCTCGGGTTGAAGAATCCAGGCTCCCGCTGGGGAGCGTGTCATCCTCAGAGGCGGATGCTCGAATCCTCGACGACGAGCGGAGCCGGCGGCGCTCCCGGGCTCAACTCGCCCGCGGTGAGCGGCGCCGGGTCCGTGGACCCGAGGACAACCGGGCTCAACGCTCAATCACGCACGCTGCGCAACAGCGTGTTCAGCCTGATCGCGTTCTTCCTGCTCGTCGGCGCGCTGCTGCTCGGCGTCCCCGGGCTGCAGTCGGTGACCGATCGGATCGAGGACGCGAACCTCGCCTGGGTCTCCGTCGCCGTCGGCCTGGAGCTGCTGTCGTGTGCCGGCTACGTGGTGCTGTTCGAGCTGGTGTTCAACAACCTCGACAGACATCTGACCTCGCGCTTGTCGCTGTCGGAGCTGGCCGTCAACTCGGTCGTATCCGCCAGCGGTGTGGGGGGGATCGCGCTCGGCGCGTGGGTGCTGCGCAGCAAAGGCGTGTCGGTCGAGCGGATCGCGAAGCGCTCGGTGTTGATCTTCGCGCTCACCAGCGCTGTCAACGTCGGCGCGGTCGCGGCGATCGGGCTGCCGATGTGGATCGGCGTGCTGCCGGGCTCCCGCGACCCGTTGTTGACGCTGCTCCCCGCTGTGGTCGCGATCGGAGCGATCGTGGGCACGCTGGGCCTCGCCGCGTGGGCCAGGCGCGTGGCGCAACGCAGCCCTTTGGAACACGGGCGCAAGGCGGTTGCGCTGGCCGCGCTCGCCGGCGGCGTCGAAGACGCCGTGGAGCTGATCCGCCATCCCGACTGGCGGCTGCTGGGAGCTGTCGGTTACTGGCTGTTCGACAATCTCGCGCTGTACGCGTGTCTGGCGGCGTACGGCCATGTGCCGGTCGTATGGGCCGTGCTGATGGCATACCTCGTGGGGCTGCTCGCCAACTCGATCCCGATCCCCGGCGGCTTCGGCGTGGTCGAGGGCGGGCTCGTCGGGATGCTCGTGCTGTTCGATGCGCGCCCCGCGTCACTCGCGCTCGCGGCGGTGCTCACGTTTCGTGCGATCTCGCTGTGGATCCCGTCGATCATCGGGATCTTCGCTTTCCTCAGCCTGCGCCGGGAGCTCGGCGAGCCACTCAGCGCGACGGTGGAGAGCCCCGCAGCGCCTTGAGCGCCGCCTGCGCGGCCGCGGTGCGCTGACACACGCGTCGTGGCAGCGCCGCCAGCACCGCGCTCAGGCTTGGAGAGATCGGCCCCGAAAGCCCCGGGCAGAACACCGGCGCGGGCAGCGTCGCCGAGGAGGAGTCAGGCGCGTTCAACGGCCGCAACTCGTGTGTCGCCGCGAGCGCGCGCTCGAACGTGTCGGAGAACACATCGATCGCCACGCGGCCGCTGTACAGCTCGATCGAGCGCCCGCCGTCGTAGATCACCGCCGGCACGCCGCGGATCACCGCGTTGCGCTGCGCACCGAGGTTGGCGTTTGAGTGCAGCCGGTAGATCACCGTGGTCACCTGCAGTGGCAGCAGACAGCTGCCGCCGCCAAGGATCCCCTTGCCGCGCACGCAGTCGCCGTAATACACGCTCGCGCCCATCGAGCTGGTGTAGTTCTTGCGTCCGTCGACAGCCGTCAGAGAACGACGGTCGAACTTCGGCCCGACCCAGTAGATCCTGTAGTACGGGAACGTCTGCGCTTCGGCCAGCGCTCGTGCATCCAGCGGCGGGGGATGGCGAGTGTCACAGCCGCTGAGCAGCACGCCCGCGGCGAGCGCGGCGAACAAAGCGACTTTTGGCCTGCGGGCGTGTTTCATCGAGATAGACCCGTGGCGAGAGATGAGAGGTCCGCTGGCGGGTGTGACCGGGGTTCGGTGAGGTAGCCACCGAGCCCCGGTTGATCTTCTCAGATCGAATCGCTTGCGCGCGACGTGCGCAACCGGCGCAGCTTGCGGGGTTGCGGATCGGTGGTGCTGCTGTAGGGATCGGTCGTGCTGCTGCCCTAGGATCGAGTGCTCCCTGCGGATGAGCACGCGCCTCAGAAAGATCCCCGCGGCGCGAGCGCTGCCCTGCGCCGCCGCGCTGCTCGCGCTGTGGCTGATCGTCGACCCGCGCACCCCCGATCTGGCCGCGCAGGTCTACCGCGTGGGACTGTTTCAGCGGTCGGGGTTCAGCATCTGGGACACGGGCTGGTACGGCGGTCACCACCTGCCGGGCTATAGCCTGCTGTTCGCTCCGCTCGCGTCGCTGCTTGGAATGCGCGTGCTCGCGACGCTCACGGTGCTCGCCTCGGTTGGGTTGTTCGAGCGCATCGTGATCGATGTGTACGGCGCGCGTGCGCGCTATGGCGCGCTGTGGTTCGCGTTTGCCGCGGTCGGCGACGTGTGGGTCGGGCGCCTGACGTTCGCGCTCGGCGTCGCGTTCGCGCTTGCAGCCGTGCGCGCGCGCATGAGTGAACGGATTTGGCAGGCGGCGGCGCTCGCGCTGGTGTGCGCCGCCGCGAGCCCGGTCGCGGGGCTGCTGCTCGCGCTGGGCGTGGTTACGCACGCAGTGGCGAGTGCTGAGGTGGGCGGCGCTCGCATGGGGCGCGCAGGCGTGCTGATCGGCACTGGGGTGTGGCGCTCTGTTGCGTTGGCGGCGCCGGCAGTGGTCGTGGTGGCGGCGCTCGCGCTCGTATTCCCGGAGGGCGGGTGGGAGCCCTATCCGACCGTGTCGTTCGTCGCGACTATCGCCGTGGTGTTCGGGTTCCTGGCGGCGCTGCCGGGTCATGCGCCCGACGCCCACGGGGCGCGGCTGCTGCGGGTCGGCGGCGTGCTGTACGCGGCGGCGTGCGTGCTGAGCGTGCTCGTGCGCACCCCGATGGGCAGCAACGTGGAGCGCTACGGCGTGCTGCTCGCCGGCCCACTGCTCGTCTGCGCGCTCGTGAGCGCCCGCGCGGATGGGTGTGACGGCGACGGCGACGGCCGCAGCTGCGCGGCGACGGCTCGGGACGGCCGCGACGACGCTCGTCGGACGTCGGTCGCGCGCTCGACGCTGCTCCCGCGCTCGACGCGGCTCTCGGGCTCGATGGCGCTCCCGTGGGTGGCGAGGATCGCGGTTCTGGTTGGAATCGCAGTGTGGGTGGCATGGGGGCCGGTGCGCGAGACACGCGTGGTCAGCGCCAACGCGTCCACGCACGCTCCCTACTACGCGCCGCTGAAGCGCTTCCTGGCTGCTCACGGCGGCGCGTTGGCGCGGGTCGAGGTGCCGCTGACGCGCGCCCACTGGGAAGCCGCGCTGCTGGCGCCGTCGGTGTCGTTGGCGCGCGGCTGGGAGAAGCAGCTCGACGAGAAGCACGACAGCGTGCTGCTCGCCGGGATGCTGAGCGCGCGCAGCTATCGCCGCTGGCTGGCCAATCAGGCCGTCGCCTATGTGGCGCTGCCGGACGTGCCACTCGATCGGTCAAGCGCACAGGAAGGCCGTTTGATCCGGCGCGGGCTGTCATATCTGGCAGTCGCGTTCACGAGCCGTCACTGGGTCGTGTATCGCGTGCTCGATCCGACGCCGCTCGTCAGCCGGCCCGGCGCGCTGACGGCGCTGGGGCAGGATGCGTTCACCGTGCGCGCGCACACAGCAGGGCGGTTGCTCGTGCGCATCCACTACACGCGCTACTGGCAGATCACCCACGGCACGGGGTGCGTGCGGCGCGCGCGCGGCGATTGGACCGAGCTGGCCGTCTCCGCCCCGGGGTTGGTGCACGTGCGAGCGCGCTTCTCGCTGCGCGCTGCGCTGGGACGCGAGCGTCATTGCTCACCCGGTGGGCTTCAGCCCGTACAAGCCGGTGTAACCGGTTAGATAGATGTTCTTCCCATCTGTGATCACCGGGTCGAACGATCCGGTCGGCATCCTGAACACCACCCGTCCGGTCGAGATGCCGAGGCCGATCGTGCGGCGCTTGCCGAGATCGGCGAAGTACACCGTGCGCCCCACGATCGTCGCCGACCCGGAGATGCGTCCGCCGGAGCGGTGGCGCCAGACGACTTTGCCCGAGCGCGCGTTCAGCGCGTAGAACGTGCCGTCGTAGGAGCCGACGTAGATCGTCGGGCCGATCCCCGGAGCGTTGGCTACAGCCGGCGACGCGTATACGTACGCACCCGTCTGGTGCGCCCAGTCGAGCTTGCCGGTGGATGCGTCGTACGCGTACACACGCCCGTCGGTGTTGCCGAGGAACACGCGCCCGTAGATCACCGCCGCGGTCGAGTAGAACGTGCCGTTGCCGAGCAGCGTCCCGCCGGAGCCGCTCACCCACAGCCGGCGGCCGTCGCGCGCTCGCACCGCCTGGATGTGGCCGGAGTAGTCGCCGAAGTACAACACCCCGTCGGCGAGCGTCGGGCTGGCCTTGACCGCGCCCTTCGCGTGGTACGTCCACAGCACGTCGCCGTTGTGCGCGTTCAGCGCATACACGGTGCCGTTCTGCGACCCGAGGAACAGCCGGCTGTGGTCGAATAGGGGAGAGGACTCGCTCGCGCTGGGCAGATCGCGCGACCAGCGCAGCGCGCCGTTGTAGAAGTTCAGCGCGCTCACGCGCCCGCCCTTGGCGTGGGTGGAGCGCTTCAGCACCGTCGCGTACACCGTATGCCCGACCACGGCCGGCGAGGACGCCGACAGCACGCCTACGCGCCGGCTCCAGAACTCGTTGCCGGTGTGCTTGTTGATCGCGTGCAGCCTGCCGTTGTCGCTGAGCTGGAAGATGCGATCACCGAAGATCACCGGCGGGAACTCCAGCAGCGAGTTGCCGTTGTGCACCCACAACCGCCGGAACGGCGGGCGCAGCGTGTCAGCGGCGGGGTAGAAGCGCGTGTGGTTCTTGGTGTATCCGTAGAACGGCCACGCGAAGCGATCAGGCCCATGGGACGGCAGCGGGGGCGCCGCCTGCGGCACGAAGCGCGCATGCGGGTGGTAGATGTCGCCGGTGCGATCGCGCGCGTAGAAGTACGCGCCGATGCCGGCAGCGACGAGTAACAGGACAGCCGCGGCAGCTAAGCGCTTCAGGCGGCGAGCTTTGAAGACGAACGGGCCGATGCCTGCTCATCTTTCCAAATGCCGCTCGCAGGCGTGGCCGGTTGTTCGACCGCGTCCTGAGCGCGTGTGCGCGCGGCGGCGCGCTTGGCCGCGAGCGCACGCGAGTGCTGCGTGGTCTGCGTCAGCACCCGCATCAGCGACACCGCCGCCAGCCAGATCAACGCGATCATCAGCGGCGGCAGCGTCAAGCCGGAGATGAGCGCCGGCAGCTCATGCGACCCCGCGAGCGACCAGTTCCACGCGACGTAGTCGCCCAGTGTGAGCACCGAAACAAAGGCCAGCGGCCGACGGGACACAGGGAGACCCTAAACGGCGCGGAAGACGGACCTCATATGATCGCGCCGCAATGAGCGGAAATTCGAGCGCACGATCCGAGATCTTCGCGCCAGGCGTGCTCAGCGGCAGGGTTGTGCTGGTCACTGGCGGCGGCACCGGGCTGGGGCGCGCAACCGCGCATGAGCTCGTACGCTGCGGCGCGCGCGTCACGATCGCCGGGCGCCGTGCCGACGTGCTCGAGCAGGCAGTGGTGGAGATCAGTGGCGGCGGCGCGGAGGCCGGCGTGCGCGCCGAGGCCGACGCTGGGATGGAGCCTAGGGCGGCGACGGCGAGCGGGATGGTCGACTGCATTGCTGCGGATATCCGTGAGCCGCGCGACGCCCAGAGGCTGATCGAGACCGTAGTCGAGCGACACGGCCGGCTGGACGTGCTCGTGAACAACGCCGGCGGTCAGTACTTCGTGCCGGCCGAAGGCATCGCGGCGAAGGGCTGGGGTGCTGTGTGGCGGCTGAACGTCGACGGCATGCTGAATATGAGCCAAGCCGCGTATGAGCACGCGCTGCGCCCTGCCGGCGCGGGCACGATCGTCAACGTCACGCTGTCGCCGCACCACGGAATGCCCGGCATGGCGCACTCCGGCGCGGCGCGCGCCACGGTCGAAGCGCTCACGCGCGAGCTCGCCGCGACCTGGGGGCCGCAGGGGGTGGCCGTGACAGCCGTGGCTGCGGGTCATTTCGACACCGAAGCGATGGGCAAGTACCCGGATGTGGTGCGCGCGGGGATGGCGCGCTCGGTGCCGATGCAACGCCTCGGCAGCGTGCTTGAGCACGCCTGGCTAGTGGCGCTGCTCTGCTCGCCGCTCGGGCGTGCGCTGAGCGGCTCGGTGGTGACCCTCGACGGCGCCCGTGACAACTGGTTCGGCCCGTGGCCGCCGCCCGGGATGGCGGACGGCGGGGGAGAGGTGCCCACCGAGCAGCGCCGCGCGCGCGGGTAGACGCGGGTAGAGTCTGGACCGCGAGGAGCGGTGCGCCGCAAGCCGATGTGCGCGGAGCGTGCCCCTGCGGGCGGTGTGCGCCGGTAAGATGCGCAGTGGCTTGCGGGCGAAGTGTTGTGGTTGCACAGAAGCCTTCCAAGCTTCTAGGGCGGGTTCGATTCCCGTCGCCCGCTTGTAGGTTGCAGGGCCACGGGGAGTGGCGCAGTCTGGTAGCGCACCCGGCTGGGGGCCGGGCGGTCGCAGGTTCAAATCCTGTCTCCCCGACTAGATTCTCGTTGGATGCTGGTGGGGGCTGGGAGGGGCCTGAGGCCGGAGGATCGGCTTTGGAATCAGGGATTTGGGGGCCGCGGGCGCGGCGCGCTTTGTAAGTGCGTTTCGGGCGCGACCGCCCACGAGACCGCCCACGCGGAGAGCGTGGGCGGACGGATGCGTAGGCCAGTAGCTAGAGGTACTGGACTCAGTTAGTCGGGAGAGGGCGTCGCGCATCCAGTTCGAGTGCGTAAACATGCCCGCCTTCGGTAGTTCAGCGAGGAAGCAGCCCGAAGCGCTTGCCGCGCGGTTTGCGTAGGCCGAGTTCCTCCATTCGCCGCTGCATCCGTTTGCGGCGCTTCTCGTCGGGAGCGGCGGCCAAGAGCGCATCGACAAGTATCTGCTTGGTCCCGCGTGGCGGGTCGCCGACAACCTTCAGCTTGGACCGAACGAGTTCGAACGCGCCGAGACCTTGCCCCGCGACCGGAATCATCACCCCGGTTATCAGAGCTTTGCGGGCAGTGGCGTCGATCGGCTTGAGGACTTCCCAGAGATCGAATAGAACCGCGCGAGCGTCGTGGTTGGAGGCTTCGCTTGCGAGGGCCACAATTGCTCCGCTAACCGTGGCGTCGTCCGCGTTTTCGTAACTCACGTCGGCGAGCAGTTCCTTGCTCGGACGCCGATTCAGTGCATCCGATGTGAGCCGCACTGCAAGGTCGGTGAGCTGGTCGCCATCGAGTGCGGCCACATAACTGCGAATAGCGGTGCGGATCTCGGTAGGAGCTCTGTCAGCGATCCAGGGCTGGAGTACGGCAAGCGCCTCCTCGACGTGCGGGCCGACGCCAGCGAGCCAACTGGCAATCACCACGTCGGCCGCGGGCCCATGCTCGCTGCGCAGGGCGGTCAACTCCGCCACGCCCAGTGCTTCGCCGCGACTCTCGAGGGGGAGCGCGCTATCGATCAGCACGCGCATCAGCTCCTGCCAGGGCGAAACGAGCCACGGCGATTCGCGGATCGCTAGGTCGCAATTGGTGAGGCTAAGACCGTCGCTTCCGTCTACGGCGTTTCGCAGAATCCCGGCAAGTCGCTCTGATTGATCGCTGGGCGCGAGTGTTTCCGGCAGATGTCCAGCGGCGATTTCCCCTACCCGCGCGACGATCAGCTCTCTTGCAGGCTCGGCTTCGATCAGGCCCGCCTCGATAAGCAGACGGGCGCCCCGCGAAACATGGTCGAGCGCGTCGATGTCTTCGGTCGTGAAGTCGCCGGCGAGTGCGCTTTTGACCTCCTCCGCCAACGCCTCCATCGTTGCGGTGGGCTGGTTCGCGTGGACCTCGACGAGGACGTCGAACGCCGCTTCGATGTTCGGCATCACCTCGTCGCTCGTCTCCCGCCAACCCTTCCACCACCGCAAGGCGAGCCTGTCTAGCAGTTCGGGTGTGACGACCTTGACAAAGGTTGTTCGGTCCAGATCGTCGAGCAGCTTGCGCCAGCGGGAGAGTCGGCGATGTGGCAGATCATTCGCGAGCGCTTTCACGACGGCTTCCGAGACGATCGGAGCCAGTTCGTCTTGAAGCTCATCCAGCGAAGCTCGGACCGGTTGAGCCCTGAGATTTACTAGGGCGAGCAAGGACTGCTCGCTCGCGTCTCGGTGGCCTATGCTGCCCAGCGTGGTTGCGAGTTCGTTGATCGAGTGCAACAACGCGTCAACACGCGACGATCCCTTCTCCTCGTCGGGCTGCTCCGTCTCCTGTTCGGCTTCTTTGAGCGCCTCGGCGAGCCGGCTGTCGAGATCGGTGGCGGCGTTAGCAACAACGCTCGCGGCGTTGCGGTCAGACATCTCTCCGAGGAGGTTGGCGAGAGCGGCGGCATCGCGTTCTGTTTCGTACCCGGCGAGCGATCCAACCTTCTCGCCGTAGCGCCGCAGGCGCGGACTAAGTCGTATCGCGCAATGTCGCGCCGCCTCAGAGCTGATCAGCTCCCTCCGCGCCATCAGTTCCTCGGTCAGCCGAGCGCTACCGCCGAGGACCGCGAGCCGTAATGCACCCGGGAGCTCGTCGCTACCCACGACGGCGCCTGACTCTTCCAGCTGGCGAACTAGTGTCGGCGCGATGTCCTCAATTCGGTCGCCCGCGTCCTCGCAGGCGCGAAGGAGTGAGCGCATCACGTTGCGAGCGTCCAGCCCGCGTGACCGCTTCACAAGTGCTGCCAGAATCAGCAAGCCCGCGCGTCGTTCCTCCTGGTCAGCGACCGCGATGAGCTCGGCCACTCGTCTGGTCTGATTGGCGAGCGCCGCGCTCTCGAGATCCATCGCAAAGGCGGGGTCGGCGCCAAAGGTCGCGCCAATGCTCTCTAGGTTCACGAGGTCTTGGCGCGGCCCAGGAACCAGCTCGGTCTGACGCAGATAGTCGACGAGCTGTGCGGCGTGGGCTCGCCGCACAGCGTCGCTCGCCACGGATGCCTCCTGTTCGTCGTCGGACTCCTCGGTGTCTTGCGTGTCCTCGTCCTCGGATAGGAGCTGGTCCACGGCGAAGTCGCCTCGGGTCACTTGTTCAGCTCGGAGCCTTAGGGCCGGCTCGAAGGCGTTTAGCCGCTCGTTCGTTGCACTTGGGTCGTCATCTTCGTCTTGCTGCAGACAAATCGCGATCACGTCAATGATGCGAGCGTCACGCTCCAGCTCGGCCGCAAACAATGGGAACTCCGCACGTATGCAGACGAGCTTTGCGAGCTCGGCGGCGCGTTGCGCGAGGTGCTCGTCGAGCATCCCTGCCGCCGACCGTTTCTTTGCGATCGCGTAAGTCATGGCGAAACGATTGAGCAGCACCTTTACCCGGCGTGGGCTTCGGACGTGCACCGGGATCAGGACGGAGAGGACGCCGTCAACATCGTCGAGCTCTGCCCATACGCCGCTGATGCCCACGATGAGCGTGGCCGCGAAATCGACGAGTCGGCTCGGCAGAAGCGCCGGCAGGCTCATCTGGTACTCGAAGATCTTGTCGAGATAGGCGCTTCCCGCGCTGTAGTAAGGGTTGATCGCGTTCGCCGGGGTTGATTGGCGGACGTGCTCGGTCAGCGCGTGCTCTAGGACCTGCTGGTCTGCGGCGACGATGAATATGCAGCCGGGGATGTTGACGAAAGTGCGCAGGGTCTCTAGCGTCCGGGCCACCTCCCCGGGCGCACAGCGGTCGAGTTCGTCGATGAAGACGATCAGGCGCTTCTGATCGTGACCGTTGACTCCAAGATCGCGGTGGACAAGATCTCGGAAGAGCCGCTCGAACTGCTCGGGGCTTGCCGGAGCGAGCTTTTCGCCTTCCGTGGTGAAGTAGGGAAGGACCTTGGACCCGACGGTTACGAGCACTCCGACGATCAGTGCACTGGGAGCGATGGCCCTCACGACGTCCCGGACCGTGTGGTATCCAGCTCCCGCGGGGAGTGCGAACAGCAGCGCGCCTACTGTGGCCAACAGGGCGATGACCAAGGCGGCCGTAACCTTGATTGTTGAGCCCCAGCCGCCCGGGGCCTTTAGGGTTGACTTGGTCGCGTGCTCGTACAGCTCCCGGTGGTAGTGCTCGAGCTTTTCGGGAACTGTGGCTTCGGCGATCCGATAAATGAAAGTGCGCAGCAGCGGTGTGTCGGCGTACTTGAAGGCGTTCAATTCGACAAAGCGAAAGTTCTGTTGATCCTCGGGGGACTTGAACCGGGCCGCAAGTCGCCTAGAGATGCCGCTCTTGCCCGCGCCCCAGGACCCGTACAAAGCTATGTTTGCCGTGTCGATTCCGGATCGCACCAGCGCGTCGAGCTGGTCGACGAAGTCGTCGTGCGCGAAACGGTCCTCCTCGTCGGGCTCAAGGGCTCGGTCTGAGATCAGGCCGAGCCGATGGATTCCGTCTTGTTGATCCATTCCCCCATTGTCCCCGAGGGAACGGCGGCGTCTAACGTGTCGATCGAGATCGACCCGAGGCCCGCGCCGTCAGCAATTATCGCGTGAGCAGGTAGCTTGCCACCGCCGTGCTCGTGGCTGCCGCGAGTTGAGCGTCGCGCCAAGCAACGTCTGGTGTCGACGCTCTCCCGTGACCGGAGCCCGCGGCATTCCGCAGCTCGGCGAGCCTCTGGACGGTCGCGACTAACCCTCGACCGACGCCGGTCGCAGACACGTCAGACGGTGCGCCGCTTTCGGCCGCGAGCTTGAACAGCGATGGCAGACTCATTCCGCTCGGTGTGCGCTGCCCACCCTGCTCCATCGCGATCCTGCAGGCCGACTCGATGAGGTCCTTTGCGGCTCCGATCGCGCCGCCGTTGTCTTGACTGTCGAGCGCCGACTGAAGCTGCGCAAGCGGTACCGCGATGGCACGTCGCTGGGCATCCGTCATCCACGGTCGGAATAGCGTGGCTGACCGCGAGCCCAGGGCGGCATCGGTTGCCATTTCTCGCTCGCGTCGTCTGATCCGCTCGGCCTCCTCGCGGCCAGCTGCCGTGACTCGATAGTCGTGGTAGCGACTCACCTCGCCTTGATCCCAAGAGGTCCCAGGGATCTCCGGACGCCTGTCGCCCATCGACTTTGGCTGGTGTCTGATGTAGCCGAGGTCAACGAGCGTGCCGGTCCACCGAGCGGCCTCTTCGTGCGGACGTTCGGAAAGCGGCCGAGCAAGGGACATAAGCTCCATCCACCCCGGAACGCAGCCGAGCGAGCTATCGCGAGTGTGTTCGTCAAGAACGACGAGAAAGTCGAGATCGTTGGGCACGCACCCACCTTTCCACCCGTGAGCATCTCCGCCGCGCCGACACAGCAATTGATGTGTCTTGGCACCCCTGTGCATCTAGTCTGTGCGAGCTCGGAGCAGCTCGGCGGGTCGGAGCCGACGTAGCCGGAAAACGGAGCCGGGGCGCGTCCGAGCAACGGGGTTAGCTGAGTTTGCTAAGGAGCCGCTCGGCGCGAGCGTGTATCTCGGAGGGCCGGACGTCTAGGGCGTCCGCGACCTTGAAGATGTGGCTTAGGCTCGGATTGCGCTCGCCGCGCTCGATGCCGCCGTAATGGGATCGATCAATCCCGCAGCGCAGAGCGAAAGCCTCCTGAGAGGCACCTCGCTCCTCGCGGAGCTCTCGAATCGCGCGGCCAAAAGCCGCGTGGGCGGGCGAGCGAGGCCTGCACGTATCCATTCTGTCAGCCCGAGGCTTTATCGTCCACGGCATATAAACCACAACTAAGCGGCCCCGGCGCAGCGTGAACTGCCCGGGGCCTGGCACTGAAAGGAAGGACCTTCCCATGCAGCAGCAGCGTATTCCCAGCCGTAAGCGAAGACAGCCCGAGTGCCCTTCGACCCAAGCCGCGCAACCCTCCTGACCGCTGATTCTCGGCCTCCACGCTCGTGCCTAGTACCAAGCGACCCGCACCTCTGCAGGCGTCGAAGATAGTTCTCCACCGCGAACGTAGTTGACAAGCCAAACGGGCTTCCGGCGATCCGGGATTCCATAGACTGCGCCATGCGTACATTGGTAGTTCAGGCGAAGAGTGCCCGCAATCACTGCCGTCGCGCCGGTCAAGAAGGTGCAACGATCCCCGTTGACAAGCTCAACTGCCCATGGCGGGACGGACGGGGTTATTGGCCGAGGACGCACCTGGTGGTCTCGGCTGACCCACGACTCCTTCAGCACGTGAAACCGAATCGACGTCGTGTCCCACGGCGCAGTGACGCATTCAAATTCCTCGAAGCTGGCGCCGTCAAAGCATGGATCGTAGACGCCGTGACCGCTGAAGCAGCGATGTGCCTCTGGCACTGCGCCTTGGTCGGCGATCGAAAAATCAGCTCCGCATGAGCCACTCGCGTGGCTTACGACCCGCAACAGCGGCCGACCCCCTGATAGCTGATTCGTGACGCGGAAGTAGCGGACGTCTGTATACGCGAGCGGCTGTCTTGCTGGGAATACCGCGTGGTAGACGGCTACTCCTGCGCCCGTTAGCCATGTGGCGGCGGCCGCGCCCAGAATGCGAATGAGCCAGGCGGCGACCTGTCGCCGCCTGGCCGCCGGAGCTTGCTTAGCGTAGTCGCTCGACATCTATGTCGTTCTCGTTGAATGCGACCAATGAAGAGCTTGGCACGAATGAGCACTCTATAGACGGCTGAACCGAATACTTCTGCGAAGCGCTCGAGGCCGCGCTGCGCGCGATCCCGGACGAGGTGGTCGTCCGCGAGCCCAAGCCCTACCGAGCCGGCCGGCGAGGCCCCGCCCCGCCACCTCCGTCCGACGTCCTCGGTCCCGTCCTGCGCGTCCTCGTGCTCACCGCGGCGTTCACCGGCCTGCGCTGGCGCGACGTCGACTGGCCGTCCAACGCATCCGCGTGCGTCAGACCTGGCGACGCGTCGAGTTCAGCGGCCGCGGCAAGTCCGACCTCTCCACGCGCCGTTCCGTGCCGATGGCCGACCGTGTGCTCGCCGAGCTCGACGCCTGGTCCAAGCGGTCGCTCTACACCGCCGACGAGGATCTCGTCTTTGCCCATCCGCAGCTCGGCACGCCGCTGGACGGCGGGAAGGTGACCAAGAGGTTCCAGGCCGCCTGTCGCACCGCGGGCCTGCCGGTGGTGCGCTTCCACGACTTGCGCCACACGTTCGCCACCCGCCTTGCCTCCTCCGGCGCTCCGCTGCGCGCGATCCAGGACTTCCTGGGCCACGCTGACGCCAAGACCACCCAGATCTACGCCCACTACGCACGCAACGAGCACGAGGTCGACATGATCAACGACGCCTTCCGCACGCCGACGCCGGCTCCCGCCCAGTCGCAGCGGCCACAAACTGCTGCGGGCGTCCGAGCCGGCTCGGTGTGCCACCGGTTGTCACATCCCTCGCAGTCGATCCAGTAGGTGGCAGACGGATGAGCGACTATGGGCTTCAAAGCTGGGGCATCGGCCAGCAAGCCCCTGGGGGAGGCAAGCACAGGCGAATAGTCAACCGGATACGGGCCATCAGCGCAAGGCGGCCATCTGGCAGATACCGCGCTACGCCCGTGCTTACGGAGGCAGTCTTGCGCGGGCGAAGGCGCGACGAGGGGAGACCTGTCCTCAGGGCGCTGCCGCCGGCACCGGTCGCGCCTCGAAACGCTGGGCAACTCCTCGCCGCGGTGTCGAGGCGCCGCACGCCGGAGATGCCCGGCGTCCCACGCCGGCTGGTCCGCTCGTCTGTGGAATGGGCGCCACTTTCGGGGCGGGGACCGTTGACCGCCCCGACTCTGGGCGACGTTTCCCGCGGCCGGGATCTAGCCGCAGGTGGCCAGGTCGATTGTCGAATGGCGGCTACTATCGCGGACTCGGTAGCTCAAGGTGGCGTAGTAGCGTCGGCCACGGCAGGTCTTCTGGTGCGAGGCTGTCATCGTCACCGGCGGATTGTCACCCATGCCGAAGTCCCCGGTCGCCGTAGCGGTGGCTCGCGCGGCGCCCCACGATCTCCAGTGGATCTCCGAGAAGTGGATGGTCGTCGCCGAGCCCACTGATGTGCGGACCTGGTGGAAGGCGCAGGTTGACGGGTGGACGCGGTAGATGTCGTACCCGGCCGAATCGCTGTAGCAGGCCACTCGTGTGGATCCCGAAGCTGATGCTCCGACAGCAGCAGCCAATGTCACGGCCGCCGTGATCACCGCCGTTGCGTAGCGTGAGTCCACTCGCACCGTCAGATCGTACCTGCCCGATCCAGCAAGTGTCCGGCTGGATCGTTCGACCGCTAAGCGACCAGTCGATCACTAATGCGTTCACTGACGACCTATGGTTCCAATGCTCCCGCGTGCGGTTAGCCTACGGCGTCAGTCGAGCGGGAGCATTAGGATCGACGGATGCTGAGGATTCTCGTGCGCCGTCGTCCGCTCGGTCTAGCGGTGTGCCTCCTGGTAGCGGTCTCACCCGCCGGCGGCGTCGTTATGTCGACTGTCGCTCCTGGTGCCGCGACTGCTGGCGCGGTCTACGTGGCGCTCGGCGATTCGTACTCGGCTGGGGAGGGTCTCGGCCCGTTCGAGGTAGGTACCGACGTTGACAAGGGTGCAGAGCGCAACCAGTGTCACCGGTCGGCTAGGGACGCGTACTCAGTGCTCGATCCTGGTGTGGTTCTGCCCGGTGTGACGAGTCGTGCGTTCTTCGCGTGCTCGGGAGCCACGAGTGGCGACATGATGTCGGTGCCGCCACAACAACCGAACAAGGACGGCACGGAACAGGTCGGCCAGCCCCGACAGACAGCTATGGTCGGGCCTCAGACGAAGTACGTATCCATTTCAGCGGGAGGCAACGACGTAGGCTTCGGCAATCTCGGCTTGGGATGCGTCGAGGCGTTGGTCAACCACACGCAAGTCGTGCGCTTCTCATCGACCTCGTGCCACGACCAGCTGATAGCGGCGGAGGGAAGGCTCGCAGCCGCCAAGAGATCGCTCTCCATGCTCTTCGAGACCCTGCTCGACCGGGCGCCGCAGGCAACGATCGTTGTCCTCGGCTATCCGCGCATACTTCCGGCGTCGTACGCGGATGTTCCGGTACTCGATGGTACCCGCTTCTGCGTGCTTGATCACTATCCCGTGCCATCGCTGACCACGGACATCGGAATGCCAGTGTCGCAGGCTAGGCAACTCGATGCGTTCATCGTGGAGCTCAATCAAGCGATCCGGGCTGCAATCGATAACGTGCGGCGCGCGAGACCTCAGCAGCAGGCTCAGCTGCGGTTCGCCGACTCCTACGCCTCATCGGTGCCGCACAACTGCAAGGGGACTACACCCAATGCGACCGTCACCGCCGCGCAATTGAGTCTTGGTCATGGCTTGAGCGGCAAAAGCTACGCCGACAAACTCGAGAAGCTCTGGGTTGCGTCCTCGACGCTGCATCCCACTAAGGAAGGCGAGCAACTCTTCGCAAGGCTCATCCAGCACGCATTCTCAACGACAGGGGCGACCATCTCGGTCGCCGATTCGGGCGGGTCGTTCCAGGTACGGCTCGGGAATATGCCACTTCCCAAAGACGCTGGATCTGCTCGAAGGGCTTTCGGCAATCCGCAGAGCCGCATCCACATTGGGTATGGCTCTACAAACTGTCAGTTCAGCTGGCCTGACCTTCACGTCACCGCCGTGTTCACTCGAGGCTATGGCGGTGGCGTCCCGGATAGCTGCGCGTCGAATGCGGGTACGTTGTCCGTCAGTGTCGGCGACGGCTGGCGCACTACCGGCGGCCTGTCGGTAGGCTCGTCGCTAGCTGCCCTCAAGCGCTTGTACCCTGACGCGACACCCTCGGGCAAGAAGTGGATTCTTATTGGTTCGCCAGCTCCGTGGGACACGACAGTCACCATCCCGGTCTTAACTGCCACCGTCGAAGCGGGCCACGTCACGTCGTTCACGGCGGCTGGTCCGGAAGCATGGGATGAGTGACCAATGCGAGTAGACCTCGCGAATAGGCTCTATCGGGGCAAAATGTAGGTGGTGTGGAGCCGTGCTATAGGCTCTCTGAAGGCGGACGGAGTGCCCTCATGGGCGCGCAGCCACCCCAGGGGCTACACACCACACCCATCAGCTGGCGCCTCGCGTTGGCGACGTCGCTGATACGCGGTGCAAGGAATTGATCTCGTTCCGGCTCGAAGGTCGCATACCGCAGGTCGGGTGCCCCGTGGTTCAATCGGCCGGGTATACGCCGCGCGATCGGGAGGTGGGTGCGGGCTGTTCCGGTGCAGATGAAGTCCCCCCTCCCGTTAGAATGGATCAGGCAACAAGACAAAGAACGACGGGCAGAAGTTGGCACGGTTGAGCGCTCGTGGTCGCCCAGCGCTAGTGCTCCCGTCAAATCACGATTGATTTGCAACTTATGAGCGTTTGCGCACCAACTTAGCCCGTTTCTTGACCTTCTTGGGGCGATACGTAGGTTCATCGACCCCCTGGCTAGTGGGTAGTCGTTGTGTGCATGAACGATCGCGGCGGCCCTGGTGCCGGCGGTGGACGAAGCAACGCGTGGAGAGTTCGTCTTACCGGACTCGTCTTGCTGACGAGGCAGGCGATGTCATCGACCCGGGACTACTCCGCGATCATTGATCGAGCTGAAGTCGGTCCGCGGTGCCGTGTTCAGGTCCGTTTGCTGGACGCTACACGGCAGAGGGACTACCTGCCCGGTGCTGCGGCCGTGAAAGCGTCACCTCCGTCTGACGGCGTGGCAGGTGTCAGCTAGCACAACATCTGCAAGGCATTCCAGCATGATACGGTCTCATGGATATCAGATTGGGGGTAAGAGAGGAACATGTTGGCCTGGGCCCGACTCGTCTCCGTCGTAGCAGTGACCATGAGCGCATTGCCCGGTATCCCCGTGGCACGCGCAAGCATCAAGCCGTTCGTGAGCTTTAGCTTCACGACTACGCGGATCGACGCAGGAACAGGGGCGACACTCACGTACTCCGGTGTCCACCTCCCCCGACCGGCCCTACTGAAGCTACAAGAGCAGCAGGGCAGGGCACACGTTTGGCGCAATGTGCGGACACTCGAAGGTGGCACTGGAACTGTTCAGTTCAACGAGGGTGTGGTTGGTCGTTATCAGTTTCGTGTCGCTGCGATTCGCAAGCACGAGTTGGTGGCTGCCTCGCGGGTGCAGACGCTATATGCGTATCACATTCGGCATCACTGATGTCCAGGGGCAGAGTGACAGCACCTCATACATCAAGGTGGTCACCGCAACTCGCGATCCACAAGTTAGCTCCACGCCATTCGACGTTCTTGGTAGCTTCACTGCGCAGCTAGATGGGCGTCCCTGGGATCTGGACGTGAGCGATAACGTAAGCAGTGATGGAGAGATGGTGGTGAACGGAATTGCGTCCTGCTATACACTGAGCGGGCGATAGCTATTTCATTGACATGGAGGACGGAGCTATCGTTCACCGATGCTTTGGTGTTAGCTCTCGGGACGACGCGCATGGCCGCCGTGCAGCTAATCGGCTATCGCTTGAAAATGGGCTTTTACAGCGGTGATGCCCGCCAAGGCTCACTTACGGTAGCGCCGTCTCCCAGCGCGAGACGGTGTACGGGACACCGGCGGGTCCCCCAACCATGACGATCGTCGTGCCGTCGGCAGTTGCTCGGGCGGTGCGGAGCAACGCCGGATCGCGCACGAAGACGATCGTCCCGGCCGGCGCGTCGATCTGCTCGCCGTCTACCGTGAAGAGCGCGTGTCCGGTCATCACGGCGAAGAGCTCCTGGTGGCCGTTAGTTTGGTTCTCCTCGTCGTCGGCCTCATGATGCTCCTCGATCATCTCGTCGCCGGCGTTTCCGGTTGCGGCGTTGACGCCGAACGCCTGCACGTCGAAATGACGACGGACGAGATGGAACGCGCCGTCGTTGATGTCCGGGTTCCCGGGGTCAACCTGAGCCAGGGTGTCCACGTCGGCCAGGTGGACGGAGCCGTATGGAGCGGTGCGAGGATCGCTCATGGCTTCGATATTGCCACATTCGCGACCCGTCCTAGCTAAGCCGCGGTAGGCGGTCCGCACCAGGTGGTCAGCGCTTCAGGGAGTCCGACGTGGGTGTGGTCTCCCACCCAGGCTACGTATCCGTCGGGCCGGATCAGGACGGCAGTGGGAGCACTGACCGCTCCGAGTACGGGAAGCTCCCACAGGCCGGCATATTCAGAATCGATCAGCTGAACCCGGTGAGCCCATGGAGTGACGTCGAAGCCGCCGGGCTCACCGAGGTTGAGCAGCACCGGCCGGGCGTCGTGCAGCAGCTCGAACACACGGAGCGGGCCGTCGGCGGTCACGAGGTCCAGATCGGGCATCCGGCGTCCGAGCAGCGGATGTCCCTCGCCGAGGTCGTAGTGAATGTCTAGCCCGGAGATGATCCCGGCGAGTCGTTTGCGCGGCTCGTCCATGCTCGCCAGCTCCGACACCACATCGACCAAAGCCTTGATGCGCTCGTCCCCGCGTTGGAGCGCGGCCTGAGCCATCGTGTGCCGAAGCGCGCGGGCAGCGACCGGGTGTCGCTCGTCCTGGTAGGTATCCAGGAGGCTCTCCGGGGAGCTACCGTTGACCACCTGAGCCAGCTTCCACCCGAGATTCACCGCATCCTGCACACCGAGGCTGAGGCCCTGTCCGCCCGCCGGGTAATGCACGTGCGCCGAGTCGCCGGCGAGTAGGACGCGTCCCGCGCGGTAGGCCGCTGCCTGACGCGTCATGTCGGTGAACCTGGAGATCCACGTGGGACTGTGGACCCCGAAGTCGGTGCCGTACACCGTGATCAGCGCCTCGCTCAGGTCGCGCAGGGTGGGCTCGCTCGCGGGTCCGAGGTGCTTTTCGGTCACCATCACCCGTACCGGCCCTCCGTCCATGTAGACCACCTCGCCGTCGCGGATCTCGTACTCCAACCTGCCGAGGGCATGGATGCCGATCGCGTCGCGGCGGATGCCCAATTGCGGCTCCTCTCGCATCTCGACCTCGGCGATCAGGTTGCTCTTCGTCGGATCCCACCCCGGGAAGTCGATGCCGGCTGCTTTACGGATCACGCTGCGTCCTCCGTCGCACCCGACGAGATACTGGGCTCGCACCGACTGGTCGTCGGACAGCTCGACGTCGACGCCGGTGTCGTCCTGCGCGAAGCCCGTCACCTCACGTCCGTAGTAGATCCGCACCGGCAGCTCGGCGACCCAGCCGGCCATGATCCGCTCGATCTGGTTCTGCCAGATCCCGAGCGAATAAGGATGGCGCGTCGGGAAGTCGCTCATGTCCAACACGGTCGTGGCCAACATCGCGGCCTGAGCCACCTGACCCTCCGCGAGGAACCGATCAGCGACCCCGCGCTGATCGAGCACTTCGATCGTGCGCGAGTGAAACCCGCCGGCGCGTGAGCCGACGAGCACGTGATCGGGACGCCGCTCGAGCACCGCCACGTCGACCTTCGCCAGCGCCAGCTCAGCCGCCAGCATCATCCCCGCTGGACCTCCTCCGGCGATCACCACAGCATGCTCGCTCATACGCATCTCGCTCCTCCCATTTTCCATAGGCTCTGACCTGCGACGGGCGATTATGCGGCACACCCCGGGGCTTGAAACAAGCCCCCCTATGGGCTATAAATTGGAATTGGAGAGGGGCCGGGTGCTCGGCGTGCCACTCATGGCGAGCAGCGCCCTATTGCACCGGTGCCGAGCGTGCATTACCGGTGGATCGACACGGGAATTCGCGATGCTGGGGAGGCCTTAGATCGGTGAATCCTTGCTAGCAATCTGCTAGCATCAACCCATGGCGACACTCTACGTTCGTGATATGCCCGACGACCTGTACGCGCGTTTGCGTGACGAGGCGCGCGGCTCGCGCCGCTCTATCGGAGCGGCAGCGATCGAGATCCTCCAGAGTGAGCTGCGCGAACGGAGTGAGCTCACAGTCGGCGAGCTGCTTTCGCGGGCACGGAAAGTCCGGGGTCGCGCGGTGCGTCCCGCGCCCGTTTCGGTGGCTGAGGAGATTCGCGCCGATCGCGAGCGGTAGACGTGACAGCCTATGTGCTTGACGCGAGCGTTCTCGCTGCGCTCTATGTCGACGATCCGGCGACGGAGCAGTCAGAAGCCGCTCTGGTGAGCATCAACGGTGAAGATCTTCACGCGCCGGACTTCGTGGTGCTCGAAGTTGCAAACGTGCTTTGGAAGCGCGTCAGGCGCGATGAGCTTCACGCCGGGGATGCAATGACTGCCATCACGGATCTATCGGCGGCGTCAATCCAATTCCACCCGATCGGTGGTTTGGTGGCGCAGTCGCTCGCACTGGCCCTCGCCCATGGGTTCACTGCCTACGACGCCACATACGTGGCGCTGGCGACCCGCGTTGGCGGGATCGTGGTGACCAACGACGGCGCCATGCGCCAGCGCGGCATCGAAGCCGGTCTCGCGGTCGTGACGCCGAGCGAAGTGATCTGACGGGACTTGCGCGCGGCGTTGCGGGGCGACCGGCCTAGCGGCCAGTGGGGCGATGCATGGTCCCACGCGTATGCCCAGGACTCCCGCGCCCAGCGGCCGCCCCGCCGCGCGCTGCCCCGCCGACCGGTGATGGCGTACGGCGGATGAGCATGCGCAGCGCCTGATCACCCGAGCCATCCTGCGTCCGCTCGGTCAATGTGTTCAACGGCACCGTCCGCAGCACCGGCCCACGGTTGGGGTCGACAACTGCCACCACGGCCTTGGTCTTGCTGGGCGTGTCGAACACGATCCCGTCGAGCTTCGCGCTGCCGCTGTCGACGCTCACGAGCTCGCCGGTGCTTGTTGACTCCATGGTCACACCCTATCGGGATGGCTCCCGCCGAGCTGAAGTCTGCTCGGCGGCACGGTCGCCGCTCGAGCTTACGTGTGCGGCTCTAGTCCGCCGCGCGAAAGTAGTCTCTGCAAGCCGACCGCGGCCGTCCTGGCTGGTATCTCTGTAAACAGATCGTTCGGACAAGGGAGACCCGTATGACTGAGCCCGAAGTGTTCGTGCTCGCCGACAGAGCTTTGAACGACGTGGTCGCTCAGATCACCGAAGCCCAGTGGGCGATGGACCTGCCGCCGAGCTTCCGCACCCGTCGCATGGACCACACGCCGACGCTGCGGGAGATCATCAACTATCACGCGTACGACGATGCGTGGGTGCCCGACATGCTCGCGGGACGCACGATGGATGAAGCGGGCCGCGAGAAGTTCGACGGCGACCTTCTCGGCGACGACCCGATCGGCGCTTTCGCCGCGATCGTCGAGCGCGCGTGCGCCGCGGCTCGTGAGTTCGACGACCTCGACAGGACCGTGCATCTTTCCTTCGGCGACTTCTCCGCGCGTCACTACTTCTGGCAGATCAATCAGTTCCGCACGCTTCGCGCGTATGACATCGCCAAGGCGATCGGCGCCGACCCGGCGCTCGGAGAGGCGTTGGTCGAGGGGGTGTGGCAGGAGGTCAGTCCCAACGCCGAGGAGTGGCGCGCCATCGGCGTCTTTCCGGCCGCGGTGGCCGTGCCTGCCGACGCTTCGCTGCAGGATCGCCTGCTCGGTCTCACCGGGCGCGATCCGAAGCCGCGTTAGAGATTTCCCCCGGCCCAGCACGGCGCAGCACGGCACGGCCCCCGCACAGGAGGCGCTAGCAGCGACCGTAGCGACCGCCGGCCACCGCAGCGACCAGCAGGCTCGCGAGCCGCGAGGCTACGCCGCGAACCGTGCTGCGCTGCGCGCCTTGTGCTTCGCCGCCTCGACGTCGCGATCTTTCGGTGATCCCGAGGTGACTAGCTGATCCAACAGCCGTGTCGATGCCTCGGTGATCTCCTCGACCGCTCGTTCGAAAGCTTCCATGTTCGCCTGCGATGGCTTGCTGAACCCGCTGATCTTCCGCACGTATTGGAGCGCTGCGCTGCGCACTTCAGCTTCCGTGGCGGGCGGTTCGAAGTTGTAGAGCGTCTTGATGTTTCTGCACATACGCCAAAGGGTAGCCACTCGGGTGAGGACTGTCACAGGCTCGGTTCGCCTGGAGTCCTCGTCAGAGAGCTGGGCGGGACCGACTAGCCCACGCTCCTGCTCCCGGTCGCCGGTGGGGAAAGTGAAGGCGAAACCCACCGACGACCAGGAACAGGCTTGGCGTCCCGGGACGCGCGCCGCGACCTATGGAGATGGCGCATGCGGAACCGTCGCGGGAAGTTCTTGAATCTCGTCGTCGCGCCGGTATCCCAGGCGCGCGGAGATACGCGCAGCGGTGGCGATCAGCGGCGGTGCGAGCGCGTTGACGAGCTCGGGTAAGGAGATCATCGAGCTGTGAGCTGCCATGTTCACGGCAGCCACCACGTCGCGTGAGTCCGATCTCACGGGCGCGGCAATCGAATGCAACCCGTCGCTGAGCTCTTGGTCGTTGACCGCGAAGCTCTGCTCGCGGATGCGCCCGAGCTCGGTCAGCAGCGCTTTCTTGCTGGTGATCGTGTTCGGGGCGCGGCGGGTCAACTTCATCACGGCGATTCGCTTCAGCTGCTCCTCCTCAGGCAGGTGCGCCAGCAGCAGCTTCCCCATCGCTGTGCAGTACGCCGGCAACCGCGACCCAGGCTGCAGCCCGAGGTCGATCAGGTTCTGCCCGCGCCGGTAGCTGCGCGCGCGGTCGACGTACAGGATGTCCTCCCCGTCGAGGATCGACAGGCTGACTGTGTAGGAGCTGAGCTTGCGCAGCTCCTGCAGGTACGGATGCGCGTGGTCGCGCAAGCTCATCGAGTTCATCGCGCTCATGCCGAGATCGGTGACACGCAGTCCGAGGCGGTACTTGCGCGATGCGCCCTGCTCGAGATACCCGAGCGCGAGCAGCGTGATCACATAGCGATGCGTCGTGCTGCGGGTTAGTCCCACATCTTCAGCGATGTCAGCGATTCCGAGCACCGGGCGGCTTGGGCTGAAACATCCGAGGATGGCCAGGCCGCGCTCCAGCGATTGCGAGAAGCGCGACTCGCGTGAGACCCGGACCAGCGCGTCGCGGCTGTCATACCCGTCGTCGGAGCTGTCGTACCCATCGGCCCCGGGAGGAGGCTCCTGCGCGTCCTTGATATCCATGGCGACGCAGACAGCGCGCTAGCGCGCTCTCCGAAAGCGGGTGCTCGCCAGCGCCTGTGCTGGGTCCTCGGCGCGGAAGCTACCACCCGCGCCGAGGACCGAGGACAGCTCCGGTGACGCTCTTCTACCGCAAGACTGGTGAACTGCCTGTCGGTGGCTGCCAGGCGGACTCACTGCCCAGCCGCCATCAGCTGGAACTTCGAGTTTTCCTCGAGCACTCCCCATCGTACGAGCGGCTCCAGATACCGGTAGGTCGTGCCGGCGTCCATGTGCAATGCGCCGGCGATCTCGGTTGCGCCCATCTCGTCGTCGTCGTAGAGATGTGCCAGCACGAGCTGTCTGTGCACTGGGGTCATACACAAACGGATGACGTCAGCTGCCGGCGTGTAACCCGCCGCGAGGCTCACGGGAGGCTCCATCGCCCTGAAGATCGTTTCCCCGATCTGTGCTCTGAAGGGTACGAGCGCTTCAGAGATGAGCGTCGCGAGGCTGCGCCCGTCGTTGTCCTTGGTTGCGAGCATGCTCGCCGCTTCGTGTTCGGCGAGCATCACGAAAACCTCTTGGGCTTCAGGCCCGGGGGTGTGCCGAACTCGGTACAACGGAGAGATCGTGATGCTCAGCACGTCGCGCTCTGGCACGTAGATCGCCTCGCACGTGGTGGGCCTCTCGTGGCTCGCTAACGGCTCCGTTGCGCCCAGCCTGCCCTCCAGGGCCGCTGCGAGTTTCGTCGCGAGCGCCGAGCCGTCTTCAGCAGCGACTCGGATGCCGCCGGTGAACGCGAGCTCCGGGACTTTGAGTGCAAACGCTCGCTCGCTGGGCTCGACGTACTGGCAGCTTGTCCCGCCTCGTCGCACGGGCAGACGGTGTAGACGGGGGCTCGAGTGGCTCATCGCGTTCAGGATGATGCCGTGGGTGGCGCACCGTGATAATGCAAGACTTGGAAGGTTCTAAGCCTTAACCACCTGTTTCTTACTTTTCACGGATTGCTCCGCTGGCGGAATCGACATAGTGTGTGCTGATGTGCTCACTGGTTGGGGGTACCAAGCGCAGGCCGTTGGCGTAATGCGGAAGCAGGTCGACTTCACGATAAATCCGAGTCTGCCGAACTTCGGTTAGGCTTCGCGGTTATGGGAGCGAGAAGGGCAACCCGCGGCAGCGCTGTGCAAATGCGCTCGCAAGTCAACTGGGCCGTATTGGGACTGGTGATCGAGCGTCCCAGCTACGGCTATGAGCTGTACCAGCGATTTGAGCGCGTCTACAGAGGCGTATTGTCGGTGAGCAGTTTCTCACACGTCTACACCGCCCTCAATGTGCTGGAAGCCAGGTCGATGATCGAAAGGATCCCTGGCAAGCACTCGGTCGAACCTGGTGTAGACCGTCAGCCCAAGCCCCATTATCGCGCCACCGACGGAGGGCTTCAGAGCTACCAGGAGTGGCTGATCGCTGAGATGTGTGAGGACCGGCGGCGCTCGCAGCTGTTCGTGCGCGAGCTGTCCGTCTTCGTCCAGCAGCCAGAGGTAGTGCTTCATATTCTGGAGCGCTTCGAGCACGCCGTCTTGGAGCAGGCGCCCAAGGCGCCGATCTCCACTTCGCTCGGCGTCGACTCCGGATTGATCGCTCGTCTGGCCGCTGAGGAGTCGCGGCTTTCCACTGAAGCGAAGCTCGCGTGGATCCAGTACGCGCGTCAGGTGTTCGCGGCGCTCGCCGAAAGCCGAGCCGCAACACGATGAGTGCGCTGCTCGAGTTTCAGCACGTGAGCAAGTCCTACGTGCGCGGGTCCGACGAGCGCGTCGTGCTCGACGACGTATCGCTGGAGATCGACGCCGGTGAGCTGGTTGCGATCTGGGGTGAGCGGCGCTCGGGTCGCTCGACCCTCTTGCGGCTCGCGGCTGGGATCGAAGCGCCCAACAGCGGCCGGGTGCGGTTCGCCGGATGCGACCTGACCGATCGCGGCAACGATGTGCGAGGCCAGGGGATCGGCTATTGCCGGACGGTGTTCCGTCCAGCTGAAGGCCAGGTCGTGCTTGCGCTGCTTGTGATGGGCCAACTCGCTCGCGGCGTGTCCCCAACGGTCGCGCAAGCGCGCGCTCGTCATGCGCTGAAGCGAGCGGGAGCCGAGGATTGCGCTGCGCGCGGGCCGAACGAGTTGGACAGCGCCGAAGTGGTGCGTGTCGCGATCGCGCGTGCGCTCATCTTCCAGCCACGCCTGCTCGTCCTCGACGAGCCCACCAAGGGCGTCGACTCACCGGAGCGGGATGAGATCCTGCAGTTGTTGCGCTCGCTGGCTGACGAGGGCATTGCTGTTCTGACGAGCGGAAGTCTCGCCGGCGCCGATCGTGCGCTGTCACTTGGCCGCGGCAAGCTGCGCGGCAGCCTCACCCCGACGCTCGCGTCGGTGACTCAGCTGCCGCGTATCGGCCGATCGCAGGCAAACGCATGACCACGGCGACGATCTGAAGTCTCAGTGGTGAGTTCGAAAGGCGTTCTTGAGGTCGATCAGGTGGTCAAGCACTACCACGGCGCTTCGGAGGAAGTCCGCGCCGTCGACGGAGTGAGTCTGCTCATCGAACCAGGCGAGATGGTGGCCTTGCAAGGCCCGAGCGGTTCGGGAAAGTCAACCCTGTTGTTGCTGATCGCCGCGCTGCTCAGGCCTGACCAGGGCACTATCCGCTACGACGGACGCGACTTGGCGTCGTTCTCGGAGAATGACGCCTGCGACTACTTGTTCCAGAACGTCGGGTTCATCTACCAGCGATTTCACCTCATGCCGCGTGCGTCTGCCGTCGAGAACGCGTCGATCAAGCTGATGCTGGGCGGTGTTGGAATGCGCAAGGCCCAGGCTCACGCGACCATGTGGCTCGAGCGTGTGGGGCTGGGTGGACGCCTCAAGCACACTCCCGAGCAGCTGTCAGGTGGCGAGCGTCAGCGCGTCGCGATCGCGCGTGCGCTCACGGGTGAGCCGAAGCTGATCCTTGCCGACGA
The DNA here is from genome assembly GCA_035474295.1 of Solirubrobacteraceae bacterium. Lineage (GTDB taxonomy): Bacteria > Actinomycetota > Thermoleophilia > Solirubrobacterales > Solirubrobacteraceae > Palsa-744. Next base: position 69,684 of record DATINL010000030.1, on the reverse strand, counting down.
GCCGACTGGGAACCTCGATAGCAGCCGCAGCGTGGAGATCGTCGAGCTGCTGCACTCGATCGCAAGGGAGCGCGATGCCGCCGTGCTGCTTGTCACGCACGACCCCGAAGCGGCGGTCCGGGCTGACAGATGCTGCACGCTGCGCGACGGCAAGCTGAACGTCGAGCACCCTGACGATGATCGCCTGCACCCCTCCGCGACGCCTCCACATACCTCGAGCTCACAGAGGTGAGCGGCGCTGACGCGCGCTGAGCTCACCAAGGCGAAGGCCCTGATGCGACCCTTCGCGCTCGTCTACCTCTATCGCAGCCGCCTACGCGTGCACGCCGTCCAGGAGCTACTCGCCGGTCTCGGGGTGGCGATTGCGGTGGCGCTCGTGTTCGCCGTCATCGTCGCCAACGGGAGCATCGCGGGGTCAGCCACGGAAGTGGTCCACACGGTGGTCGGTCCCGCGTCCCTGCAGGTGCGCGCTCGCAATGCAGATGGCTTTGACGCGCGCCTGCTCACGCAGATCAAGCGTCTCGCCGGAGTCCAGCACGCGGCGCCGTTGTTGGAGCAGACCGCGACGATCGTCGGCCCCAGCGGCCGACGGGTAATGGTGGACCTCGCGGGCGCCGACATCAGCCTCGTGGTGTTGGACGGGCTGGCGCGCACGCTGCCGATAGCAACCCTCTCACCAGGGGGGATTGGTCTCAGCGGAGCCACTGCCAAGGAGCTTGGGATATCCACCTCCAGCGCCGGCGCGGCCGAGGTGTCGGTGCTCGTACGCGGGCGCGCGAACCGGCTGAAGGTGGCGTCCGTGCTGGGCTCTGAGGCGGCCGGGGCCCTGTCACAAGCGCAGGTTGCGCTGATTCCGCTGGCCCGGCTGCAGCAGCTCGCCAATCTGCCCGGTCGCGTCAGTCGCATTCTGGTGCAAACGAAGCCCGGGCGTGAGGTGAGCGTGCGCTCGAAGCTGCAGGCGCTCAGCGGCGGGCGGCTCACGGTTGCGCCGGCCGACCAGGATGTGACGCTGCTGCATCAAGCCCTGCGCCCGAGCGACCAGGCAAGCGAGATCTTCGCCGCGATCAGTGCTCTACTCGGCTTTCTGTTCGCGTTCAACGCGATCCTCCTGACCGTGCCCGAGCGGCGCCAGATGATCGCCGACCTGCGGCTCACCGGCACCAAGCACAGCGCGATCGTGCAGATGGTCCTCTTCCAAGCGCTCTGCCTGGGGATCGCGGCGTCGCTGGTGGGGCTACTCGGAGGCTACGCGCTCTCGCTTGGCGTCTTTCATCAATCCACTGGCTATCTGGCGCAGGCATTCACGCTCGGCACCAGCACAGTCGTGGGACTACGACCACTGCTGCTCTCATTGATTGGCGGGATCGTGGCGACGTGCCTGGCGTCGTTGGTACCCCTGCTGGATCTCCGCACGGGGCGTGCCGAAGACGCCGTGTACCGCGAAGGCGGCGTGCCGGGCAACGCGCTCGGCGCGCGCTCGCAACTGCGGCTTGGCCTCGCGGCCGTGATCATGGTGGTGTTCACGATCGCAGTGCTGGCGCTACAGCCGTCGCTGGTGCTGATCGCCAGTGCGGTGCTGGCGCTGGCGACGGTGCTCGCGGTGCCATTGGTGTTCGGGGGCGTTCTGCGCGCTGGCGAAGCGCTGTCGGAACGCAACCAGAAGCTGACGATCCTGCCGGTAGCCCTGACATCGTTGAAGGCCACCACGCTGCGCTCATTGGCACTGGCTGCGACGGGTGCGGTCGCGCTGTTCGGCAGCGTCGCATTGGGGGGCGCTCGCAGTGACCTGCTGCGAGGTATCGGTGGTTTCGCTCGCAGCTACTCCGCCGACGCCGATATCTGGGTCGCCAATCCTGGAGACAATCAGGCCACCGTCGATTTTCAGCCGGACCGTTATGCGGCACGCATCGCCCAGGTACCGGGTGTCGCGAGCGTGAGCGCTTTTCAAGGCAGCTTTCTGGAGCTGGGCAGCAGACGTGTCTGGATCATCGCTCGGCCACCCGCAGCCAACCAGGAGGTGCTGAGAAGTCAGGTGGTCGACGGCGATGCGATCACCGCCGTCGCCCGCCTGAGCGCTGGTGGCTGGATCGCGATCTCCAAGCAGTTGGCCGAGGAGCGCCACGTCACAGTCGGTGGCGTTCTTACGCTGCCCACGCCGACCGGCAACGCTCGTTTCAAGGTTGCCGCCACCACGACCAATCTGGCGTGGAGTCCGGGTGTGATCTTCATGAACACCGCCGACTACGGTCATTTCTGGGCGACCACGATGCCGACGGCGCTCGGGGTCAAGCTGCTGCCAGGCACGAGCGTCTCATCCGTGCGCCAGCAGATTGTGCGTTCGCTCGGGCCCGGCAATGGGCTCGAGGTATCGGCCGCGCACACCCGTGAAGAGAACATCGACGCGCTGACGAGCGAGGGGCTCGGGCAGCTGCGGGAGATCTCGACACTGTTGATATTCGCGGCGATCCTCGCGATGGCGGCGGCGCTGATGTCCGCGATCTGGCAGCGGCGGGCGTCTTTGGCGGGGCTGCGGCTGTCTGGGGTGAGACCGCACCGTCTGAGACGGATACTGCTGATGGAGTCGGCGCTGATGCTCAGCGCAGGCTGCCTGACGGGAGCGACGGCAGGTTTCTACGGCCAGGTCGTAATCGATGCCTATCTCAAGCAGACCACGGGCTTTCCAATCGCGAGCATTACCACGAGTTGGCGTCCGCTCGAGATCTTCGCGCTCGTGATCATGGCTGTGCTCGCGATGGTGGCCATCCCGGGCTGGGTCGCTTCGCGTGTCCCCGCAAGACTCGCCCTGGACGACTAAGGTCACATATCCTCGTAACATGGCTACGAGCATCGCAACGCCGAGCAAACCTGCTTCACGACGCGCCGCTCGCGCGCGAGCTGTTGGTGATCGTTGGCTACTGGTTCGCGCCAACCTTGCGCTCCTGCTCGCGCTGCTGCGCTATCGACTGACTGTGGCGCCGCTGGTACGGGCCCAGCTGCGACATTGGGAGCAGCGTGCGCGAATGATCGACGATCCTGACTTGCGTGCGCGTGCCCGCGAGAAGCTAGGTGAAGAGTCCTTCAACGCCGAGGTCGCTGCGATGCTCGCGACGCTCGCGCCACGTCGACACCGTGCGTCTGCGGTGACTGCGATTGTCACCTTGGAGATCCTGTATGACTACCTAGATGGGCTGAGCGAAGCGCCGTCGCAGCACGCCTTGCGCGATGGTCAGCAGTTGCTCAGAGCGTTCACGGACGCTCTCTCTCCAACTGCGCAACCTGCATGCGACTACTATCCTCACCATCCTCACGCTGCTGACAACGGCTACCTTGAGGAGCTAGTCGCGACATCCAGGGGCGCGCTTGCGCGATTGCCGGCGATCGATGTGATCTCCGACGTCGCTCAGCGGAGCGCCGCCCGCGGCGTGGACGCGCAGGCTCGCATTCATGCCGCTTGCGACAGGCAGAGTTGGCAGCTCGAGCAGTGGGCCAGATTGGGAGCAGCGGGCACTGCCTTGCAGTGGCGTGAGTGGCTGGGCGGGTCGGCGGCCTCGGTGTTGGCTGTCCACGCTTTGATCGTAGCCGCCACGGACCATCGCATGACGCGCGAGCAGGCCGTCCAGATCGACTCGGCTTATCTGTCGATCTGCGCATTGAGCACGATGCTCGACAGCCTCATCGACTATGAGCACGACATGGATGCGGGCGAGCCTGGGTTCATTCGCCACTATGGCGGCCATGATGTTTTCGCGGACCAGCTCGAGCATGTCGCTCGGCAGGCGGCAGCCGAGGTGCGCGCGCTGCCCAACGACGCGTACCACCTGATGATCCTGATCGGTGTAGTCGCGTATTACATCTCTGCGCCAACTGCAACCAGGGGGTTGGCCGCACCTGTCAGTTCGCGTATCCGTCGACAGCTTCAACCGCTCATCACACCCACGCTCGTGATCATGCGCGTTTGGCGGATTGCCAGGCAGATGCAGCAGTGGTGGCGAGTGAGAAACGCATAGACGGCATTCTGGTGGGCTCGACCGCGAGACGCGCGTCTGCTCCAGCGGTCGCTCAACATGTCGCGATCATCATCGACGGCAACCGCCGCTGGGCGCGCGCTCGCGGCCTCTCGGTGAGTGAGGGACATAGCGCGGGCGCAGACACGCTGAAGCGGCGTTTGTGCGACGCGGTCGACCTTGGTATCCGCGAATTGACCGTGTACTCGTTTTCCACCGAGAATTGGTCTCGCCCGCTCAAGGAGGTTCAAGGTTTGGTGTCGATGCTCTCCTCCCGTATCGCCGGGGAGACCCTGCGGCTGCACGACAGAGGTGTGCGTGTGCGCTTCCTCGGGCGCCGCGAAGGCATCTCCGGGGAGCTGGTCAGGAGGATGCGAGCTGCGGAGACATTGACCAGCGAGAACCGTCGCATGACGCTATTCATCGCGCTCAACTACGGTGGCCGCGCCGAGATCATCGATGCGGCCCGTCGGTTCGAGGGCGGCACCGAGGAGGAGTTTCGCCGCTGCTTGTACGCGCCGGAGATGCACGACCCGGACCTGATCATCCGCACCGGCCGTGAGCGGCGGCTATCGAACTTCCTGCTATGGCAGTCGGCTTACTCCGAGCTCGTTGTTCGTGACGAGCTGTGGCCCGACTTCTCGCGTCGATCGCTGGAGCAGACGCTGGCCGAGTTCGCCGAGCGCAAGCGGCGGTCGGACGGCGCTTACAATGTATTATCTTGCTGAACTGTTCAAGTCTGGCAGTAATGGGGCGGAAGGGTTTTCTGTATGACGAAATCGAGCTTTGCCATGTCCGTGGGGCTGCTGCTCGCGCTGGGCATGGTCACGATGATTGCTGCGTTGACGGGGTCCAGCGCGCTCGCCTGGGGCGCTTCCAATCACGTTGTGGCGAAGTCGGCGCATGTGTTGAACGCCACTGACAATGCTTCCCTGCATTACGTCGACAGCTCCGGCTCGGTGCTGTTGGAGCAGGGGCCGGCGTCCGGGACGCTGCCCGGCACGATCAAGGCGCGCCTTCAGATCGGCGCGACGTTGACCGGCTCTTTTACGATCTACCCGCGCAGCGGTGGAACGATTCGTGGGCGCGGGTCGGCCACGCTGAGCTCGTCGGGAGCCAATCCGAGCTTCCATGGCTCGCTGTCGGCCATTGGCGGCAGCGGTCGGTATTCACATGCTCATGGGACTGCGCGCCTTTATGGCGTCTTCCACCGACGCACCTACAAGCTGACCATCCAGACGGTCGGCAAGCTTCACTACTGAAAGGTGTCTCGAGCACGCGTTCTCGCTGCTGCGTTCGCGATCTGTCTCTGCCTGCCGTGTGCGGCATATGGAGCACAGTTAGTGAAGCTTGATGCGGCTTTCAAGCCTGAGCGGCTCGGCGGGAGGACCACGCTCGCCTTCGGGTTCGAGGTCACGACCACGAGCGGTCAGGTGCCCGCTCCGTTGACCAACTTGGACCTGCGCTACCCGGTCGACCTCGGACTTGCCACCAGTGGTTTGGGGCTCTCCACCTGCCGTCCGGCCAAGCTCAGGGCACACGGACCGGATGGCTGTCCGCTCGACTCTCGAATGGGATACGGCACGGCGCTCGTCGAGGTCCCGATCGGTCCGGCGGTCATTCACGAGACAGCGCGCATCACCATGCTGTCGGGGCCCATCAAGGATGGGCATCTGCAGCTCCTGATCCATGCCTCTGGCATCTCCCCGATCAACGCCCAGATCGTCTTCTCCACGCTGCTGCTGCCAGCTCCGGCGCCCTTTGGAGGTCGTCTGGACACGGGTATCCCGCTGGTGGCGAGCCTCCCCGGCGCCCCCAACGTCGCGGTCGTGCAGTTGCGAACCACCATCGGCCCCCTGCACCTGACCTATTACCACCATGTTCATGGCAGATCCGTGCCGTATCACCCGGGCGGGATCGTGCTGCCCAAGAGCTGCCCCCACGGCGGCTTTCCTTTTGCCGCGACGTTCGCGTTCCTCGACGGCACCTCCGCGAGCGCTCAGACCGCGGTGCCCTGTCCGGCGCGGCGATGAAGCTCAATACCTTCAGCTTCCGGATCGTCCGCCCGTAGAGCAGCTCACGTGCCGTCAGCTGGGCGCTAAGCTCAGCGATCGTCCGCGACGTCGATCTCGCGCAGCCCGTGGGTGTCTACGTCGTATACGAACCCACGCACCTGGTCGCGGTGTGGCAGGAACGCCGAGCGCCGGACGCGCAGCACCGATTGATGCACATCCGCGTCCAGATCTGTGAACGACTCGATCGCGAACGCAGGCGCAACGCCTGTCGCCTGCTGCAACTCAACACGGAATCCGTCATCGGTGAGCGATTGCATGCCGCAGTTGGTGTGGTGGATGAGCATCACCTCGCGCGTGCCTAGCCGGCGTTGGGATACCGCCAGCGAGCGGATCACGTCATCGGTGATCACCCCGCCGGCGTTGCGCAGGATGTGCGCTTCGCCGTCGCGCAGCCCGAGCGCCGCGAACACATCCAGGCGCGAGTCCATACACGTAACGATCGCCAACTGGCGGCTGGGTCGGACGTCCAGGTGCTGGGCGGGCAGCGACGCGGCAAACGCCTCGTTGTTGGCGAGCAGCTGATCGATCGCGTCCATGCCGCGAACCTTAGACATTCCCCCGTCCAATCGACATTCCGTCGCCCGCTGAGGTGCTTACTACCCTGTTTGTGGTGGCCCTGCTTCGAGCCAGCGCTCCGTTGTGTCGCGAGCTTCACCGCCTACTCCCGGCGCGCCCATTTCACGTCCACTTCTGGGACGGCTCGGCGGTTCCCGCAACCGAGTCAGGTGCGCCCACGTTCATGGTGCGAGCGCCGTCGGCGCTGTCGCATTTCATCCGCTCTCCCGGGCCGTTGGGTCTCGGACGAGCCTATGTCGAGGGCTCGCTCGTGGTCGACGATCTCGACAGCGCGTTGCTCGTGGTCGACGACTGGGAGCCGCCGCCGATCACAGGCCGCGAGCGCATGCGTCTCGGGCTGGCGCTGCTGCTCGCCGCGGCCCCGGGCGGCCTGCCGCGCCGGCCGAGCCTCGAGTTGATCCTACGCGGCGAGCGCCACACGATCGAGCGTGACGCGGCCGCGATCCGCTACCACTACGACGTCGGCAACGAGTTCTTCGCGCTGTTCCTCGACGAGTCGATGACCTACAGCTGCGCGATTTTCTCACGCGGCGCGCAGACGCTCGCCGAGGCCCAGCGCACGAAGCTCGACCTCGTGGCGAAGAAGCTGGAGCTGGCGCCTGGCATGCGCGTGCTCGACGTCGGCTGTGGCTGGGGCAGCTTCGCGATCCACGCGGCCCGTGAGTACGGCGCGTTCGTTACTGGCATCACGCTGTCGTCGTCGCAGGCCGAGCTCGCGCGCCGACGCGTCCAGGAAGCCGGTCTGAGCGACCGGGTCGAGATCCTGGTGACCGACTACCGCCAGCTGTCGCACGCCTCGTTCGACGCGATCGCGAGCATCGGCATGTCCGAGCACGTCGGCGAGAGCCGGCTCGACCGCTACGCCCAGTCGCTGTTCGACCTACTCGCGCCCGGCGGACTGCTGCTCAACCACGCGATCGGCACACTCGAGCTCGACTACGATGCGCTCGAGGACGAGTTCTCGATGCGCTACGTGTTCCCCGACGGCGAACTCGTCACACTCGCGCGGATCGAGCTCGCGTTCGAGCGCGCCGGCTTTCACACCGAGCACGTGGAAGCGTTCAGGGAGGACTACGCCGTCACGCTGCGCCACTGGGCCGCGCGCCTGGACGAGCAGCTGGAGCGCGCTGAGCAGCTCGCGGGCGTCGAGCGCACGCGCATCTGGCGCCTGTACCTGCGCGCCGCGCGCCACGGCTTCGACACGAGCCTCACCGCCGTCTACCAGGTTCGCACCCGCCGGCCGCGCTGAGCCCATTCAGCTCTGGGCTCACGTGCCCGCTAGCGTGGGACGCCGATGAAGCTGATTCCGGGCCGTCCCAACGTCGAGCTGCGCCGCGCGGAGGGGGGTGAGCCGCTGGTGGTGCTCGCGTTCCCGTACGACCCGCAGCTCGTGGAGCTCGTGCGCACGATCCCCAACCGGCGCTTTGACTGGGACACCCACGAGTGGTCCGCGCCGGCGGACGACTGGGCGGGCATGCAGGTGGCGGAGCTGCTCGCGCGCTTCCCCGAGCTGACCGTGCATCCCAAGGCGCAGGAGTGGCTGAGCGGAATCGAACGGCGCTGGATCGGCTATGTGCGCACGGTGCGCCACGACGGACGCGGCTGGTGGGCGCTCGAGACTCGTGCCGGCGAGATCCCTGAGGCGCTGCGCGACGGCGCGCTCGAGCGCGACGGCAAGCTACTGGTGCCGCTCACCGAGGCGGCTGCGCGCGAGCTGCGCGAGCAGCGCTCGGCGCGCCTGGATAGCGCCGCCGAGCGCTGCCTGGGAATCGTCGAGCTGGGCGACACGCCGCCGCCCGCGCGGTTGGTGCTGGTACAGGGCGTCACCGGCGAGCGTTTGAAGCTGGAAGTCGTGTGGGACCCGGATATCGGCGCCGCGTTCGAGCAGCTGCCCGGGGCGGAGGGCACACGCTCGGTGCCGCTCGACCCCTGGTTCGCCGAGCAGCTCGACGCGTTCGTCGCGCGCCATCAGGTGCAGGTCACGGGCGCCGCCGTCGAGCTGTTCGCCGCGCTGCTCGACGAGCACCGCCAGGCCGCCGCTGCGATCCGTCGCTCGCGCGCCGAGCAGGCGGAGCCGCTTGCCGATACCGCCGCCGTGCTGGGTGGGGAGCTGGCGCCGTTCCAGTGGGCGGGAGTGCGCTACATCCTCGATGCGCGCCGCACGTTCGTCGCGGACGAGCAGGGGCTCGGCAAGACCGTCGAGGCGCTGGCCGCGCTGGAGGCGGACAACGCCTATCCGGCGATCGTCGTGTGCCCGGCCTCGATGAAGCTCGGCTGGGAGCGCGAAGCCAGACACTGGCTGGCGCATCGCTCGATCGCGGTCGTGGAGGGGCGTTCCGCGGTGCCGCCGAGTGGGGAGATCACGATTCTCAACTACGAGATCGTCGCCGCTCACCGCGACGCGCTCGCGCGGCGGCGTCCGCGTGCGATCGTCGTCGACGAGTCGCACTACTGCAAGAACCCGCAGGCCAAGCGCACGCAGGCGGTGCGCCGGCTGGCGAACGTCGTCGCCCGCGACGGCCTGCGCCTGGCGCTGACCGGCACACCGGTGCTCAACCACGCCGACGACTTGATCGCGCAGCTGCGCGTGATCGGGCGCCTGGAGGAGTTCGGCTCGGGCGCGCGCTTCTCGCGCCAGTTTCGCGGCGAACTCAGCGAGGAGCGGCTGCACTGGCATCTGCGCCGCCACTGCTTCGTGCGGCGGCTGAAGTCCGAAGTGCTGCCGCAGCTGCCGGCCAAGCGCCAGGTGGTGGTGCCGATCGCGCTCACCAACAAACGCGAATACCAGTTGGCGGAGAAGGACGTGATCGAGTGGCTGCGCTCCCAGCCGCTCGACCTGAACGAGCTCAACGCGCGCATCGCCGCGACGCTGCGCGCCAAGCGCCTGGCCCAGCTCGGCACCTTGCAGCGACTGGCCGCGCGCGGCAAGCTGGCGGCCGCGCTGGCCTGGATCGAAGACTTCCTCGTGTCCGGTGAGGCGCTCGTCGTGTTCGCGCGTCATGTCGAGGTGCAGCAGGCCGTGCTGGCGCGCTTCCCCGATGCGCTGCACCTGCTCGGCGGCGACTCGCTCGCTCATCGTGACGCCGCGATCCAGGCGTTCCAGCAGCCGGACGGTCCGTCGCTGCTCGTCGGCGCCACGCGCGTGGCCGGCCAGGGCGTCACGCTCACGCGCGCTTCGAACGTCGTGTTCCTGGAGCTCGAGTGGACGCCAGCGATGCACGACCAGGCCGAGGATCGCTGCCACCGCATTGGCCAGCGCGACGCGGTCACCGCTTGGTACCTGCTGGCGGCTGAGACGATCGACGAGACGATGGCCCGTCTGATCCAGCACAAGCGCGAGATCGTCGCAGCGGTCACGGATGGGCGCCGCCTCGACGGCGACGGCCTCGTGGACGCGGTCGTACGCGAACTGCGCGACGGCCGTCCGTTCCAGCACCTGCGCACGGTCAAGGATGCGGGCGGCGCAACAGAGAAGCGCGCTAACCGGCCGAGCCTGAGCGCGCCGGGCGGCTGAGCCGCGTCAGCTCCTTGACCAGCGTCTTGATCGAGCGCTCGAGCTGCTCGATGCTGGCCGAGTCAACGCGCTGGACACCCACGACGCGGTTCACCCACGCGTTGATCTCGCGGTGGCTGCGCCCGTCGCGGCGGTGCAGATCGGCCACCAGCCGCTGACGCTCCTCCCGCAGGTCGGCGCGGCGCTCGAACGCGGCCCGCGGCGCCGGCGCCGGCGCTGGCGCCAGCTTGGGTGCGCCCGCAGTCGGCAGCGTCGGCGCGGGACCGAACAGCGTCATCTGCGGCGCGAACTCCGCGCTCAGCGGGACGAAGTCGGCCGTCGCCGAGGGCTCGCTCGCAAGCCGCTCGCGCGGCTCGTCGAGGCCGTCGTCCTGCTCGGGGCGGTGCAGCACGTGGCGCAGCTCGGTCTCCACTTCGCCCGCATGCCGGCGCAGGGTCGGGTCGGCCGGCAGATACAGCCAGCTGGGGTCGGGCGCGCGCCCCGGGAGCGTGCGCACGAAGCGCCCGACGATCTGGCGGAAGATCAGCGGCGTCTTCGCCGCCGTGGCGTAAACGCCGACGCGCAGGCGCGGGATGTCGACGCCTTCGGACACCATGTTGACCGCCACGATCCACGGTTCGCGCGAGCCGCGGAAGCTGCTCAGCTTGTGCGTCGCGCGCGCTTCGGTGTGCAGCACCACCACTGGCGCCTTGCCGGTGGCGTCCTTCAGCAGCTTGGCGATCTGGCGCGCGTGGGTGGCGTCCGCGGCGATCACCAACCCGCCGGCGTCGGGGTGCTCACGGGCACGCAGCGCGCTCAGCTTCGCATCCGCTTCGCGCAGGATGCGCGGCAGCCCGTCGGGCAGCTCGGTTGAGATCGCCGTGCGGTAGCGGCGGCTCGCCTCGCGCGCGCCGAGCACCGTCTCGAACGACGATTCGATCACGTCCTCGCCGCTGCGCCACGACAGCGTGCCGTCGAACGTGACGAACGCCACCGGCCGGCAGATGCGGTCGGCGACGGCCTGCGCGTAGGTGTAGGACACGTCCGGCACGGCCATCCCGTCGGAGTCGTAGCGCACCCCCGGGATCGGCGTGGCGTCCGAGCGAAACGGCGTCCCGGACAGCAGCAGCCAGCGCGGGCTCGCCGCGAACGCCTGCTGGAAGCTCGTGCCCCAGGCGAGCTCCTCGCCGAGATGGTGCGCCTCGTCGACCACCACGAGCGTGGTCGGCGTCACCCCGGCGGCCCACCCGCGCGGGTCGCTCGCCACGCGCGCATACGTCACAGCCACGCCGTCGAAGTCGCGCGGCGGGCGCGGCCCGAGCGCGTCGGGCTGCAGCTGCACGCCGAGCTCTGCTGCGGCTGCCGCCCACTGGCGAGTCAGGGGGGTCGTGGGACACAGCACGGCCACACGGCTCACTGCGCCCTGCGCGAGCAGCCCGCGGGCCAGCTCGAGGGCGGGGCGGGTCTTGCCGGCCCCGGGCGCCGCTGAGACGAGGAATGGGCCGTCGCGCCAGTCGGCGAGCTGCTCGAGCGCTCGCTGCTGCCAGGCGCGCAGGGAGGTTGGGGGAGACGCTGTCAAAGGACCCGGCATCCTGCGACACGGCACGGACGGATCGCGGTGAGCCCGCGGCTCGGCAGGCCCAGTCGCAGTGATGGACGGCTGATTGACCGTGGTATGTTCGCCGCGTTCCCACCCGGCTCTGGAGGCGAGATGGCAGCGACTCGATCAATCACGTCGTCGGAAAGGGTTGAGTGATGGCCTGGAGAAGCGGATCTAAGGCTTCAAAACCGGCGGATCGTGACAAGGAGCCGGGCGTCGTCCAGGGTGACGAGTCGAAGGCCGCGTTCGTCGAGCGATTCAAGTCGGCCTGGCGTGAGGGCGCCCAAGGCCTGATCGACTTCGAGGGTGTGGTCGCCGCGGACGTGCTGCTGACACAGCCGCTGACGCCCGCCGTGCGCGGCTTGGAAGCGTTCCGCGCCCAGTTCAAGAGCCTCTTCGATGTGATGCCAGACCTCCGCGGCGAAGTGCTGAGTTGGGGCGCCAGCAGCGATGGCGTGCTGATCGATCTCGAGCTGCGCGGCACGCTGTCGGGCAGGAAGGTGAAGCTGAACAGCTGCGATCGGATCGTGCTGCGCGATGGGCTGATGTCCGAGCGCCACGCCCGCTTCGATCCGCTGCCGCTGGTGGGCGCGGTGGCGCTGAGCCCGAGCGCGGCGCTGGCGCTGATGCGAGCCCGGCGCGCCGGCGCACGCCGTGGTCGATAGGCGTAAGGTCGCCACCGATGCCGAAGGCGCCGGTGGAGCTGAGTCGCAAGGAGTATGAGCAGGAGCTGCGGCGCCTGCAGATCGAGCTGGTGAGCCTGCAGCAGTGGGTGTCCTCCGAGCAGCGCCGGATCGTGGTCGTGTTCGAGGGGCGCGATACGGCCGGCAAGGGCGGCACGATCAAGCGCATCACCGACCCGCTGAACCCGCGCGTGGTGCGCGTGGCGGCGCTGCCTGCGCCGAACGAGCGCGAGCGCTCGCAGTGGTATTTCCAGCGCTACGTCGCCCAGCTGCCGGCGGCGGGTGAGATGGTGCTGTTCGACCGCAGCTGGTACAACCGCGCCGGCGTCGAGCACGTGATGGGGTTCTGCACGAAAGCGGAGTACGAGGAGTTCCTGCGCTTCTGCCCGGAGTTCGAGCGGACCCTGCAGAACGAGGGGATCATCCTCGTCAAGTACTGGCTGTCGGTCAGCGACGAGGAGCAGGAGCAGCGCTTTCAGAAGCGCCTGACCGATCCGATCAAGCGCTGGAAGTTCAGCCCGATCGATCTGCAGTCACGCGCACGCTGGGTCGACTACGCCGAGGCCAAGGACCGCATGTTCGCCCACACGGATCGCGACTCGAGCCCGTGGCACGTCGTCGAGGGCGACGACAAGCGCAGCGCGCGCCTGAACCTGATCAGCCATCTGCTGTCGCTGATCCCGTACGAGCCGGCACGCGCGCCGGCGGCCGAGTCGGTGACGCTGCCGTCGCGTCAGCGGCGCAAGTACAAGCGCCCGCCGAAGAACACCGAGCGGATCGTGCCCGAGCGCTATCGGGTGCGCTCAGACTGAGACGATCGCGCGCTCGATATAGGGGCCGAGCAGCTTCAGGACCGCTGCGGCGGTCGTGCTGGTCGAGCCCTTCGGCAGCGTGACGTAGCTGATCGCGAGTCGCACGAGGCACTCGGCCAGCAGCTGCACGTCATCGAGCTGCGACTGCGGCCAGCCGGAGCGGATGATGTTCGTCAGCCGCTCGCTCGCCCATTCGACGACCGGCTTGCCCTGGGTGGTGACGAGCGGCAGCATCCCGGCGGTGCCGTCGTCGCTGAGCAACAGCCGTACGAACGGATCTTCGGCGGCTGTCGTGAGGAACACGTCGAACGCCGCCGTGAGAGCCGTGCTGGGGTCTCTGAAGTGCTCGCGCACGGCGTGCTCGACGGCTTCCAGAAAGCGCTCGCCCTCACGGATCACGAATGCCTGCGCGAACTCGTCGCGCGAGCCGAACTCCTTGTAGAGCGTCTGGCGGCTGACGCCGCCCAGACGAGCGATATCGGCCATCGTGATGTCGGCCCAGCTGCGCAACCGCAGCTCGTCGCGGGTCGCGTCGAACAACGTGTCGCGTAGCAGCCGCCGCGCAGCGACCGCGTAGGGGGTGCGGACGCGCGTGGCGGTTGGAGCTACGTCGGCGCCCCTACGGCTCACGACGAGCTTCCGTAGCGCGCGAGCATGCGGGTGCGTGCACGCGGTTGGATGTTCATGCGGGTCAGGTCGCCGTCGTAGTGCTCGAGCAGCCGATGATCCATCACACGGCGCCATAGCGGCGGGATCGCGGCGGCAACGATCATGCCGGCGTACCCCGTCGGCAGCTGGGGCGCCTCCTCGAAGTGGCGTAGCGCCTGATAGCGGCGCAGCGGATTGGCGTGGTGATCGCTGTGGCGCTGCAGGTGGTAGAGCAGCACGTTGGAGGCGACGTTGTTGCTGTTCCAGCTGTGCTCAGGCCGCGTGCGCTCGTAGCGCCCGTCCTCGCGGCGCTGGCGCAGCAGCCCGTAGTGCTCGAGGTAGTTGACCACCTCCAACAGCGAGAACCCGAGCACGGCCTGGATCAGCAGGTAGGGCGCCACGACGAGCCCGAACACGGCGATCAGCACGCCGAACAGCACGGCGCTCATCGCCCAGGCGTTGAGGATGTCGTTGCGCCAGCTCCAGGGCGATGCGCCCATGCGCTGCAGGCGCACCTGCTCGAGCTCCCAGCTGGAGCGCAGGCTGCCGATCACGGTGCGCGGCAGGAACGCGTAGAAGCTCTCGCCGAGCCGCGAGCTGGCCGGGTCCTCGGGTGTGGCCACGCGCACGTGATGCCCGCGGTTGTGCTCGATGAAGAAGTGCCCGTACGCGCTCTGCGCAAGCGCCACCTTGCTGAGCCAGCGCTCGCTGCTGGCGCGCTTGTGGCCGAGCTCGTGGGCGGTGTTGATGGCGACGCCGCTGACCATCGACATCGTCAATGCCAGCCCGATGCTGTCGAGCGTGGCGAGATCGCCGCCGGACCACAGCGCGCAGGCGAACACCAAGCCGGCGTACTGGATCGGGAGGAACATGTAAGTACACCAGCGGTAGTAGCGATCCTGCTCGAGCCACTTGACCACGCTGTCGGGCGGGTTCGCCGCGTCCATCCCGATCAGCAGGTCGAGCGCGGGGAAGACGCCGAACACGAGCATCGGGCCGAAGAACCAGAACAGCCCGAGACCGGTGGCGTGTACCAGTCCCCAGGCGAGGAACGGGAGCGTCGGTACGAGCAGCCCCAACAGCCACGCATAGCGCTTGGGGTCGCGCCAGGTCGGGGCGGCGAGCGCGGCTTCGTCGCCCGTGGAAGCGGCGGCGACGGCACGCTCGGTGCGCGCGTCGAAAGGGGTAGAGGACATCGAGTCGCTCCTTCTCCATGCAGCACGGTCTCGAGGGAGTTAGTTTACAAGCTACCCTTGATTTGTCAACTAAAGTGACAAATGTGCTGGCCGTGTCTTGCGGTCAGGCGGGATCTAGCACGAATACGGAGATATCGCGGTCGGTGCGTTCGCGGTAATCCTCGAACCCGCTGTACATCTCGTTCACCCGCTGCCACAGCTCGGTGCGCTCCGCGCCGGCCGCGACCCGTGCGCGCACTCGCCGGCGCGTGCCGCGCACCTGTACCTGCGCATCGGGATTGGCCAGCAGGTTCAGCGCCCAGGCCGGCGTGCGCTCGTTGCCGGCGTTGGAGCCGATCACGATCACGCGCTCGCCGTCGGCGAGGAACACGACGGGCGCGGTGCGCTCCTGGCCGGAGCGTCGCCCGGTGGTGGTGAGCAGCAGGATCGGCGCGCGATCCAGGCGCCCGAACAGACGCCCCCGCGTGGCGCGGTAGATCGGCACGTTGAGTTTGCCGACGACCCGCAGCCCGGCGGCGCCGAGCCGCGTGGAGATGTAGGTGTACGCACGATCGCTGGGCATCGGAGTGTCAGTATCCCACCCTGCAAGCTCAGGTCGGGTTCACTCTCAAAGCCAGGTCAGCTCCTGGAAAGCCACGCCACGACCTCGGCCGCGTTGCGATCGGGCGGAAACACGGGGTAGAACACGCGCTCGATGCGACTCGCTCGCGCGATGAACGTCAGGCGCCGGTACAGGCGCATACCGGGGACATCGAAGGTGGGCAGCCGCAGCTCCCGTGCGAGCAGCAGCTCGGGGTCGCTCAGCAGGGGGTAAGGAATGTGCTCACGCTCGGCGAACTCGCGCTGCTCCGCCGGCGACTGGGCGCTGATACCGGCCACGCGTGCGCCGAGCGCCGCCAGGTCGCTCGCGTGGTCACGAAACGCACAGCTCTGCGGGGTGCATCCGCGGGCGCCGGGTATCTGATCCCAGCCGGCGGGTGACGGCTGGCCGGGCACGCCGGTGCGCGGGTAGACGTAGGCGACGAGCAACTCGTGGGCCGCGAGCTCGTGCAGGTCGAGCGCGTCACCGAGCGTGGACGCAAGCGACAGCCGGGGCAGCTCGGCGCCCGTGAGATGCGCGGCGGCGCCATCGTCGCTCGGCACAGGTAGATCGTCCGGCAGCTGCAGATAGTCCTCGGCCACCTCCCGGATGGTAGGCCGGCGGCGGCCGCAGCGGCCACCCGCAGTGTGTGTGTTCCCAAATTCGATGGTGCTGCGCGCGCGTACGTACGCGCGCGCAGCACCATCACAAATAGGTAGTGTGCCGCTCCTTGAGCAAGCGTGTCCTGATTCTCTCGTGGGAGTATCCGCCGGTCGTCGAGGGAGGGCTGGCACGGCACGTGCGCAAGCTCTCCGAGGCGCTCGTGGCGCTCGGCGTCGAGGTACACGTGCTCACGCGCGGCGACGAGACGATGCGGGTCGAGGAGCTGCGCGGCGGCGTGCTGGTGCATCGGGTGCGCGAGCCGCGACGTCCCCGCGAGCTCGGTGAGTTCGTGACCTGGATCGAGCACATGAACGCCGACATGCTGGCGGCTGGGGTCGAGCTCGGCGATCGCTACGACTTCGATCTCGTCGCGGGTCACGACTGGCTGGTGGCGGTGGCCGGCGACCACCTCGCCAACCGCTTCCGCTGTCCGTTCGTGACGACGATCCACGCGACCGAGTACGGGCGCCACCAGGGCTGGGTGCAGGAGCACCCGCAGAGCTGGATCCACGGGGTCGAGAAGTGGATGGCCAATCGCGCCGAGCGGGTGATCACCTGCTCGCACTACATGCGCGATCACGTCGCCGACATCTATGGCCTCGACGAGGCGCGCATCACGGTGATCCCGAACGGGATCGACCCGATGGATCTGCAGCCGGTCGACGACCTCGACTCGCTGCGTGCGCGCTTCGCCGCGCCCCATCAGAAGCTGGTGATCCTCGTCGGGCGGCTCGTCTACGAGAAGGGCTTCCAGCTGGCGCTGGAGGCGCTCGGCCCGATCATCGAACGCGTCGGCGATGTGCGCTTCCTCGTGGCCGGCTCCGGTACGCACGAGCAGCAGCTCAAGCAGCAGGCCGAGCAGCTTGGGCTGTCCGAGCACGGCACCTTCCTCGGCTGGATCGGCGACGACGTGCTGCACTCGCTCTACCGGATCGCCGATCTGTGCGTGGTGCCGAGCCTGTACGAGCCGTTCGGGCTGGTTGCGCTGGAGGCGATGGCCAGCGGCTGTCCGTGCATCGTCGCCGACACGGGCGGGCTGCGTGAGGTGGTGCCGGCGGGCGAGCGCGTCGGCTTGCGCTTCAACGGCGGCGACGCCGACCATCTGGGCGTGATGATCGAGCGGCTGCTGACCGATGTGCAGCTGCGTGACCGGCTCGTAGCCGAGGCGTCCGAGCACGTGCTGCGCTTCGACTGGAGCGATGTCGCCAAGCGCACGCTCGACGTTTACCGCGAGCTCGAGGCGCCCGCGGTGGATCTGCCTGAGCGGCCGGCTCGGCTGCGAACCTGAGCACGCGCGGGGACCGCCCGCTTGCGCTCAGCTCGGGCGCAGCGGCGCAGAACGGTCGTCGCAAGCTTCTAGTGTCCAGTCGATGAGCGCTCTTCGCATACAAGCGCTGCGCCTGCTCTACCGCGTCGCATATCGGCTGCTGCAGGTGCGCGCGCTGTTCGTGCGGCATCCAGGCCCGGGCGTCAAATGCGTGCTCACGCACGAGCGGAGCGTGTTGCTCGTGCGCCACAGCTACGGCTCCCGTGAGGTGTGGCAGCTGCCCGGCGGCGGCGCCCATCGCGGTGAGACGCCGCGTCAGGCCGCGACCCGCGAGATGCGCGAGGAGCTGGCCGTCGGCGTGAGCGAGCAGAGTTGGCGTGAGCTCGTGACTGTCGATCTGCGCCTGGAGCGTGTGCCGGTGCATCTCACCTGTCTGCATGCCGAGCTGGCGGACGCGGTCGTGCGCCCGGATCCGGTCGAGATCGCCGAGGTCCGCTGGTTCCCGATGGGCGAGCTGCCGTTCCGTCGTGGCGCGGAGGTAAAACGCTTAGTGGAGCTGCTGGTAAAGGAGCCCGAGCAGGGATCCGCGCAACGCTGGGAGGCGTAGTCAAGCGCAGGCGCGGGCCTTACCATGAGCTGCGAAGCCACCAACGGGGAACGACCGAGGAGAGGATCACGCGCATGCTCGAGGGTTTGATGCAGGACGACTTTCCTCTGACGGTGCAGCACATCCGCCGCAGGATGCGCTCGTGCAGTCCGCACGCTGAGGTCGTGACGCTCACCGACAAGGGCATCACACGCGCGACGTTCGCGCAGGTGTCCGAGCGTGTCGATCGGCTCGCGCGTGTGTTGGGAACACTCGGGATCGAAGCGGGCGACCGCGTCGGCACGTTCGCCTGGAACAACCAGCGCCACTTCGAGCTGTACATGGCGATCCCGTGCGTCGGCGCCGTGCTCCACACACTGAATGTGCGCCTGTTCGCTGAGCAGCTCACGTACATCGTCAACCACGCCGAGGATCAGGTGATCTTCGTAGACGACTCGCTTGTGTCGCTGCTGGAGGCGCTCGCGCCGAGCTTCGAGCACGTGCGCAACTTCGTCGTGATGGGCGACGGCGATGCTGACCGATCGGAGTTCGGCCAGCTGCCGAACGTGCTGCGCTACGAGCAGCTGCTGGAGCAGGCGGGGCCGGGCGAGTTCGACTACCCCGAGCTCGACGAGCGCCAGGCGGCGGCGCTCTGTTATACGAGCGGCACCACTGGCAATCCGAAGGGCGTGCTCTACTCGCACCGCTCGATCAGCCTGCACTCGACCGCGACGCTGATGACCGACGCCGTCGGCCTCTCCCGCCGCGACCGCGTGCTGGCGGTGGTGCCGATGTTCCACGCCAACGCCTGGGGGCTGCCCCACGGCGCGGCGCTCGCCGGGGCCGACCTGATCCTGCCGGATCGCTTCCTGCAGGCCGAGCCGCTGGCCAAGCTGATCGAGCAGGAGCGCCCGACGCTGGTCGGCTGCGTGCCGACGATCTTCGCCGACCTGCTGCGCTACGCGGACACACACGAGGTTGATCTCTCGTCGCTCACGAACGCGGCGTGTGGGGGCTCGGCGGTGCCGCGGCAGCTGATGAAGGATTTCGAGGAGCGCCACGGCGTGCGCATCTTCCAGGCCTGGGGCATGACCGAGACGAGCCCGGTCGCTACGTACTCGCGCCCGGACGAGCACGGCGAGCACGACGACGCCTACTGGGATCAGCGTGCCAAGCAGGGGCGCCCGCTGCCGTGGGTGGAGCTGCGGCTGACCGACGACGACGGCGAGGAGGTCGCCTGGGACGGAGCGTCCACCGGGGAGATCGAGGTGCGCGGGCCGTGGATCGCGGCGCGCTACTTCAGCGACGACTCCGGCGATCAGAAGTTCGCGTCGGGCTGGCTGCGCACCGGCGACATCGCGTCGATCGGCGACGAGGGGTTCGTGCAGATCACCGATCGCTCCAAGGACGTGATCAAGTCCGGCGGCGAGTGGATCTCATCGGTGGAGCTCGAGAACGAGGTGATGGCGCATGTGGACGTGATCGAGGCGGCGGTGATCGCCAAGCCCGACGAACGTTGGGCCGAGCGGCCGCTGTGCTGCGTGGTGCTGCGCGAAGGCGCTGACACCAGCGCGGAGCAGCTCGTCGAGCACCTGCGCTCGCGCGTCGCCAAGTGGTGGATCCCCGACGAGTTCGCGTTCATCGACGAGGTGCCGAAGACGAGCGTCGGCAAGTTCGACAAGAAGGTGCTGCGCGGGCGGCTGCAGGAGGGGGAGCTGCAGGGGCGCGTGATGGTGGGCGGTGAGTAGGCGCCCGCCGCGGCGTGGTCGGTCGCCAGGGGACGGGCGATCGAGCGGGGTCCGGATCGGCCGATGACCGCGCTCGTGTGGTTCCGGCGCGATCTGCGTGTGCGCGATCATCCCGCGCTGCGCGCCGCGCTCGAGCGCCACGAGCAGGTGGTGCCGGTGTTCTGCCTGGATGACCGCCTGCTGAAGGGACGCCACCGATCCGGCTCGCGCACGCAGTTTCTGCTCGAATGCCTGCAGGATCTCGACGGCGCGCTCGCAGAGCGCGGTGGGCGGCTGGTGGTCCGTCACGGCAAGCCCGAGCGGGAGCTGGCCGAGCTGGCGCGTGAGGTCGGTGCGCAAGAGCTGCACCACACCTATGACGTGAGCCCCTACGCGCGTGCTCGCGGCAAGCTGGTGCAGGCGGCGATGGAGCAGGCCGGCGTGTCGATCCAAGCACACCCGGGGTTGACGGTGGCCGACGACGTACGCCCGATCCGCACCGGCACGAACAGCCCCTACAGCGTGTTCACCCCGTTCTACCGCGCCTGGCTGCAGCAGCCGCGCCGCCACGTGCTGCAGGCGCCGTACGAGGTGCAGCTGCCGGCGCACGTCACACGCGGGAAGCTCCCGTCGCTCGACGCGCTCGGCCTGTCCCAGGAGACGGATGCGCCGGCGCCAGGCGGGGAGACCGAGGCGCAGCTCTGCCTGGAGCGCTTCCTGCATGGCCCGATCCACGAGTACGGGTCCGGGCACGACGCGCTCAGCGAGCCTGGAACGTCGCGGCTGTCGCCGTACCTGCGCTTCGGGTGCGTATCGCCGCGCGCGCTGGAAGCGCGCCTGCCCGTCGACGCCGGACCGACGGCGTTTCGCCGCCAGCTCTGCTGGCGGGACTTCTACCAGTACGTGCTCTACCACCACCCGAGTAACGCCCACGAGGAGTTCCAGGAGCGCTACCGGGGTACGCTGCGGTGGAACGACGACGAGCAGGCGTTCACTGCCTGGACGCAGGGGCGCACGGGCTTTCCCCTGGTCGATGCCGGCATGCGCCAGCTATTGCGCGAGGGCTGGATGCACAACCGCGCGCGCCTGGTTGTCGGGTCCTTCCTGACCAAGGACCTGGGCATCGACTGGCGCCGCGGCGAGGCCTGGTTCATGCGCATGCTGATCGACGGCGACGAGGCCAGCAACAATGGCAACTGGCAGTGGATCGCATCGGTGGGCACCGATCCTCAGCCGGTGTTCCGCCGCATCTACAACCCGGCGCTGCACATGCAGCGCTTCGACCCCGCGGGACGGTACGTGCGCGAGTACGTGCCGGAGCTGCGCGAAGTCCCGCTCGAGTACCTGGGCGAGCCGTGGAAGATGCCAGCGCAGCTGCAGCAGGATGCCGGCTGCGTGATCGGGCGGGACTACCCGGAGCCGATCGTCGACCGCCGCCAGGCGCGTGAGGCGACGCTCGCGCGCTACCGCTCGGCGGCCGCGGAGGAGTGAACTGCTCGCGCCAGCGGGCGCCCGCTGTCGCTGGCGGGCCTGTGCTGCGCGCCGCGGCGTGGCGGTCCCGCCGGAGGATCTGCGAGCCTGGAGCCTCCCGCGCCGCTCACACCAACTGACGGTGACGGAGGAAAACTGCGGGAGAACGCCAAATTCATTGTCAATAAACTGAAGAATCGCCCCAAGAACGGGTAGCCCAAGCATTGGGTGCCAGTACCTACAAGACAACGGGAGGTCGGCATGACTCGGACCGACATCACGGCCTCGAGCGGGCCACACGCGGCATACACAATTTCGATGACCAGCGCCCCGCGCGCTGAGAGCCGGCGCTCGTTCAGGCGCGCCGGCGTGCGCGGCGTGATCGTGGGACTCGCGCTGATGGCGCCCGCGACGTCGGCGCTGGCGGCGACGGGAACGACCAACTACAACCAGACGCCGGCTACCCCGACGCCCTCGACGCCCAACAACGGCACCGGCCCGTCGAGCTCATCGAGCACCCCGACGACGACCTCGCCCTCTTCGAGCGGCACGAGCGCGGCGCCGACCAGCTCCTCCTCGACGCCGTCGGCGAGCACGAGCAGCACGCTGCCGCGCACCGGCCTAGACCTCCGGCTGGTGCTTGCCGGCGGTCTCTTGCTGATGCTCGCGGGCCTCGGGCTGAGCCTGGCGCAGCGTCGCCAGCACGACTGAGTAGACAGGCATCACGCTCGCCGGGCGGTGGCTCTGCTCGGCGAGCGCGTCGCCCTGGCCAGACCAGCTCTGATTTGCCTACCAAGCGCTCATCGTAATCTGGGGTAGCGAACCCTCTTAGTCCGGCCTTCGATGCGGATGAGAGGACTCGAACCTCCACCTGGTTGCCCAGACACGGACCTGAACCGTGCGCGTCTACCAATTCCGCCACATCCGCGTGAGCGAGGCAGCGAAGATATCGCACGGACTGGGTCGGCGGCCGGCCGCCTCCGATCGCTAGAGCAGCGCCGGTGCCCGCGCCAGAGCATCGCCTGTGGCCGCAGCTTTGCTAGCCTCGACGACGCTGCGCGCCGCTATCGTCTAGGGGACTAGGACGCCGCCCTCTCACGGCGGAAACCGGGGTTCGAATCCCCGTAGCGGTATTCCCGAAGGCCCCGGTTCTGGGCTTCTGCGCCGTTCCACGGCCTTCGGTGGGGTGATCGCCGCGCTGTTCGGCGAGCTTCCAACGCCTGCCAGCGGACCCTCTACGGGGTCTTCGGACTGAGCGGTTCGTCCCAATAAGGAGAAGTAGGAGACGCATCTCGACTTGTGCGCTCCAACCCATGAACCTCTCTCGAGAGCGTCCGAGGGGGCTGCGGCGCCTGAGATCTACAAGCGTTGGATCCCCCGGCGGACGCCAGGGCTCGGCAGAGCCCTCATATGGATCTCTTTCCGTTGAACAGGACCGGTTAGGTAGGGAATGATGGCTTCATTAGACGAGACTGGACCCACGATTCCACGGTTGCGTCCAGGTCCGAATGGGCTGCCCCGTGGGCAGGTGACGGAGATCCAGCGCGGTCGGATGCTCGCGGCAGCGGTGGAGGCGGTTGAGGATCTCGGCTATGCGCGGATGACGGTCGCACAGGTCATAAGCCGGGCGAAGGTGTCTCGCAAGACGTTCTACGAC
This sequence comes from Solirubrobacteraceae bacterium, assembly GCA_035474295.1. Lineage (GTDB taxonomy): Bacteria > Actinomycetota > Thermoleophilia > Solirubrobacterales > Solirubrobacteraceae > Palsa-744. The sequence goes on along the minus strand of DATINL010000030.1, from coordinate 46,647 downwards.
GTGTTCGTCGACCGCGAGGACTGCTTCGTGGCGGCGTTCGATCGCGCTGTCGCCTACATGGGTGGATTGGTAAGCGAGGCGTACGAGCGGGAAGCCAAGTGGCAGGACGCGATCCGTGCGGGGCTGCTGGCGCTGCTGGTGTTTCTCGAGGACGAGCCGGGGCTGGCGCGGCTCTGCGTCGTGGAAGCGCTCGGTGCGGGGCCGAAAGCGCTCGAGCGCCGCGCCGAAGTGCTCGACGTGGCGATCAAAGCGGTTGATCGCGGCCGGGCGGAGGTCGCCAAGGGCAAGGAGCCGCCGCCACTGACCGCGGAGGGCGTGGTCGGCGCGGTGTTCTCGGTCGTGCATACGCGCCTGCTGGAGCGCTCGCCGATCGGCACGGTCACAGGATCTCAGGCTGAGCCAGTGGCGCCGTTGACCGATCTGCTGGGATCGCTGATGAGCATGATCGTGCTCCCGTTCCTCGGGGGTAGGGCGGCGAGCCGCGAGCTGAGCAGACCTGCGCCGGATCTCACCCATGGCAGCGCCGGGACGGAACGCAGGAGGGACCCGCTCGAAGGTCTCGACATGCGCCTGACCTATCGCACGATGCGGGTGCTGACGGTGATCGCCGAGCATCCCGGGGCCAGCAACCGCGAGGTCGCAGAAGGCTCGGGCATCGCCGATCAGGGCCAGATCTCGAAGCTGCTCAACCGGCTGGAGCGGCTCAGCCTGATCGAGAACACGGGGGAGGGCCAGGTGCGCGGCGCTTCCAACGCCTGGCATCTGACCGAGCAGGGAGCGCACGTGGAGCGTGCCGTACGGCCACTGTGAGCGCTCGGGCGCTGTCCTGACACAGCGCGGGGTAGAGTCGGCGCGTGTCTGCCTCTGCGCTGCTGGCCGTGCCGAACGTTTCAGAGGGCAGTGACGAGTCGGCGATCGCGGCGATCGCACAGGCGTTTCAGAGCACCGGAGCGCGGCTGCTGGATCTGCACTCCGACGTCGACCATCAGCGCACGGTGCTGACGCTGCAGGGGCGCGCCGGCGCGCTCGCACAGGCCCTGCTGGCGGGCGCGCGCGAGACGGTTGCGCGGATCGACATCAACGACGGCCGCGGCGCGCATCCACACGTGGGCGCGCTCGACGTGGCGCCGCTGGTGTATCTGCAGGAGTCGGCGCGCGGCGCCGCGTGCGCGGAAGCGCTCGTGCTCGCGGCCGGGCTCGGCGAGCAGCTCGGCGTGCCGGTGTTCCTCTACGGCGAGCTCGCTGGCGGCCGCACACGCGCGCAGCTGCGCCGCGGCGGGCCGTCCGGGCTGGCGCGGCGGATCGCCGCGGGCGAGTGCACTCCCGACTTCGGCCCCGCGCGCATGCACCCGAGCGCGGGGGCGACGCTGGTGGCGGCGCGACCGCCGCTGGTGGCGTTCAACCTGGAGCTGGCCTCGCCCGCGAGCGTGCGTGACGCGCACGCCATCGCCGCTGCGATCCGCGAGGGCGGCGCGGATGGCCTGCCCGGCGTGCGCGCGATCGGCGTGGCGCTGCAGGGTGGGCGTGTGGCGCAGCTGTCGATGAACATCGAGCGCTCCACGGAGGTGTCGCTCGCGCGCGTGGTGCAAGCCGTCCGCGCATATGCCCCGCTGGCGCGCGCCGAGCTGGTCGGGCTCGCGCCGCGCTCCGCGCTCGAGGGCTTCCCGGCGGATCTGCCGATGCCCGGGTTCGACCCCGCCCGCCAGGTGATCGAGAACGCATTAGGCTTCTAGCCCGTGGCCCAGACCAAACGCAAGCGTCAGACCAAGCATCGCGGCAACGCCGCCGGGATGGTCGAGTCGCGTGGGCGCACCGGGCGCAAGCCGACCGCGGCCGAGCGCAAGGGCCAGATGGGCAAGGCCGCGCGCGCCGAGGAGCGTCTGCCGCGCTCTGACCGCCCGCCGACGTGGCGCGGGGCGTTCTACCGCGCGATGTTTGCCGCCGTCGGCCTGCTGCTGATCGGGATCTTCCTGCTGAAGAACTCGCAGCAGGCGATCGCGTACTTCCCGATCGTGCTGCTCGCGTACGTGCCGATCAGCTACTACACCGATCTGTGGCTGTACCGGCGGCGCATGCGCAGCAAGGCCAAGAGCGCGGACAAGGGCAGGGCGGCGTCGAAGTGAGCCCGCTCGACGTGCGCGGGTTCACGGTCGGGGTGATTCAGGAGAACGCGTACCTCGTGCGCTCCAGCAGCGAAGAGCGGCGCGCGGTGCTCGTCGACCCGGGCGATGAAGCCGAGAAGCTGCTCGGCGCGATCGACGCGCTCGGGGTGCAGATCGAGGCGATTCTGATCACCCACTGCCACTTCGACCACATCGGCGCGGTGGCTCCCGTGGCACGCGCGACCGGTGCTCCGGTGTACTGCCCGGAGATCGAGCGGATGGTGCTGGCGGACGTGATGAGCTGGGTTCCCCAGGGCTTTGGCCCGTTCGAGAGCTACGAGGCGGAGCACACCGTCAAGGGCGGCGAGCGTCTGAGTCTCGCGGGCATGGAGATCGATGTGGTGTTCACCCCGGGTCACAGCCCCGGGCACGTCAGTTACGCGCCGGTCGGGCGCGGTGCGCTGTTCTCTGGAGACGTGCTATTTCAAGGATCTGTCGGCCGGGTCGACCTGCCCGGCGGCAGCTGGGAGGTGCTGGAGCGCTCGATTGCCGAGTTGGTCGAGGCGTTCGACGCGGACACCACGGTGTACCCCGGGCACATGGGCATCACCACGCTCGGGCGCGAGCTGCAGACCAACCCGTTTCTCGACGGGCTGCGCGCGAGCGCGCGCACAGGCGCGCCGGCGCCTGCGACGACGGACCCGACCGCAAGTTGAGCGCGCCCAAGCTCAAGGCGCCGCGCGGCGCGTTCGACGTGCTGCCCGAGCAGGCCGCAGCGCGGGTGGCTGTCGAGTCGCGTGCGCGCGCGATCCTCGAGAGCGCCGGCTATCAGCGCATCGAGACGCCGGCGTTCGAGGTCACCGAGCTGTTCGCGCGCGGCGTCGGCGGATCGACCGACATCGTGCAGAAGGAGATGTACTCGTTCGAGGACGCCGGCGGGCGCTCGTTGACGCTGCGCCCGGAGGGCACCGCGCCGGTGTGCCGCGCGTTCGTGGAGCACGGGATGCACAAGCTGCGCGCGCCGGTGAAGCTGTGGTATCTGTCGAGCTTCTTCCGCTACGAGCGCGCGCAGGCCGGACGCTATCGGCAGTTCTGGCAGGTGGGCGCCGAAGCGCTTGGCTCGGAGGACCCGGCGGTCGACGCCGAGTCGATCGTGCTGCTCGGCTCGCTGCTGGAGGAGCTGGGGGTGGCGGCGGTGCGACTGCGCCTGGCGAGCCTCGGCAGCAGCGCCACCCGGCTGGAGTACCGCGAGCGCCTGCAGGCGTATCTGCGCTCCCATCAGGAGCAGCTCTCCGATGAGGTGCGCGGCCGCATCGAGCTCAACCCGTTGCGCGCGTTCGACTCCGACCACGCGGGCACGCAGCGCGTGATGGAGCAGGCTCCGCGGTTGCTGGATCACCTGAGCGCGGAGGACGCCGAGCATTTCGAGCAGGTGTGCGAGCTGCTGCGCGCGGCAAACACCCCGTTCGAGGTCGACTCGACGCTTGTGCGCGGGCTCGACTACTACACGCGCACGGTGTTCGAGTTCACCTCCGACGCGCTCGGCGCCCAGAGCGGCGTCGGCGGCGGTGGGCGCTATGACGGGCTCGTGGAGCAGCTCGGGGGGCCGCCGACGCCGGGCATGGGCTGGGCGGCCGGCATCGAGCGGATGCTGCTCGCCGGCAACCCACGGGTGGGCGCGCCGCCCGTGGTCGACGTGTTCGTCGCGCTCGGCGAGGGCGGCGAGGGCGGCGTGGTGGCTCAGACGCGCAGCGCCGCGTTTGCGATCCTGCACGAAGCGCGGCTGGCTGGGCTGTCGGCGCAGATGGAGCTGGCCGGCAGATCGTTGAAAGGACAGCTCGGGCAGGCGAGCAAGCTCGGCGCCCGGTACGTTGCCATCGTGGGCGAACAGAACACGGTGCTGAGGGACATGCAGGGCGGCGGGCAGGAGACGATCGCCACCGACACGGTCGTACACGCCGTGCTGCGCGGCATGCGGGAGCTGTCCTAGCGATGAAGCGCGCGCCGCGCGGCAACGAGTACCGGGATGCCTGGTGCGGTGAGCTCGATGCCGCGCGCGCCGGTAAGCAGGCGCGGGTGTCCGGCTGGGTGCATCGCCGCCGCGACCACGGCGGGCTGATCTTCATCGATCTGCGCGATCGCTCAGGCGTCGTGCAGCTCGTGTTCCATCCGGGTGAGCAGGGCGATGGGGGCGCGGGCGCGGCCTTCACGGCGGCGGAGCGGCTGCGCTCCGAGCACGTGATCAGCGTGCTCGGCGAGGTCGTCGACCGCGCGCCGGAGAATCTGAACCCGAATCTCCCGACGGGCGCGATCGAGCTGAGCGTGCTCGAGCTGCAGGTGCTCGCGGAGGCGGAGACCCCGCCGTTCGCGATCGACGAGGAGACGCCCGTGGACGAGCTGATCCGCTTGCGCCACCGGCCGTTGGATCTGCGGCGCGCGTCGATGCGCGACGCGCTGACGCTGCGCCACGAGGCTGTGGCCGCGATTCGCACTCATCTCTCCGAGCGCGATTTCCTCGAGATCGAGACGCCGATCCTGACGCGCTCCACGCCGGAGGGCGCACGCGACTTCCTGGTGCCCAGCCGTCTGACGGCGGGCTCGTGGTATGCGCTGCCGCAGTCGCCGCAGCTGTTCAAGCAGCTGCTGATGATCGGTGGGTACGAGCGCTACTTCCAGGTGGCGCGCTGCTTCCGCGACGAGGATCTGCGCGCCGACCGTCAGCCGGAGTTCACGCAGCTCGATCTGGAGATGTCGTTCGTCGTCGAGGACGACGTGATCGAGGTGATCGAAAGCCTGATGGCCGAGGTGTTCGCGCTCGGGCAATTCCAGGTAGGCGCGCCGCCGTGGCCGCGCATGGGCTATGACGAGGCGCTGCTGCGCTATGGCTCGGACCGACCCGACACGCGCTTCGGCCTGGAGATCGCGGACGTCTCCGAAGCGCTGCGCGGCTCCGAGTTCAGGGTGTTCGAGGCGGTGCTCGCGGGCGGCGGGGTGGTGCGCGCGCTGAACGCCGGCGCGCGCGAGCTCTCGCGCAGCGAGCTCGACGGGCTCAACGAGGTGGTGAGCCGTCACGGCGCCAAGGCGGTCGCGCCGATGCCGATCGGCGCGGACGGCGCGTGGGGCTCGAACCTCGCCAAGTTCTTCACCGCCGAGCAGGCGGGTGCCGTCAACGCCGCGCTGGATGCGCACGCGGGCGACCTGCTGCTGTTCGTCGCCGACTCGCCGAGCGTGGCACCGGCTGCGATCGGCGCGCTGCGGCTGCATCTGGGCGAGCGCTTCGGGTTGATTCCCGACGGGCGCCACGACGCGCTGTGGGTGGTGGACTTCCCGATGTTCGGGTTCAACGCGTCCGAGCGCCGCTGGGACCCGCTGCACCACCCGTTCACAGCGCCCGCGATGGCCGCCGGCGGCGAGCTGTCGTTCGCGGACCCGGGCGCATTGCGCTCACGCGCGTACGACCTCGTGGTGGACGGCTGGGAGCTCGGCGGCGGGTCGATCCGCATCCACGACTCCGCGGTGCAGAGCGAAGTGCTGAAGGCGATCGGGATCTCCGATCAGGAGGCGCAGGCGCGCTTCGGGTTTCTGCTCGACGCGCTGCGCTACGGCGCTCCGCCGCACGGCGGCATCGCGCTCGGCATCGACCGGATCATCGCGACGATGCTCGGCCACGAGTCGATCCGCGACGTGATCGCGTTTCCCAAGACCGCGAGCGGCTCAGATCCGCTGACCGGCGCGCCGGCGCCGGTGGACGAGCACCAGCTGCGCGAGCTCGCGGTGCGCTCGCTGGTCGTCCCGCAGGCCTGAGCGCGTCAGGCGCAGATCGCGTGACGCGGGATGCGCAGCTCACGTGAGGTAGGAGGCTCAGTTCGCGTGAGTGTGACCCGCTCGCGGCGCTGAAAAGATGCTTGCGAACCGTCCAACGCATATTGCGGCGCTCAACTCCTACGCGGAAAATGCCGAAAGGCCGGGCGATGTCACAGGTATCCCGTCCCTTCCAGATCGCGCTCGTCGCGCTCGTGCTGTTCGTAGCGGTTTGGTTTGTCGCGCTGCGCGGTCATTCCGCCAATCCGAGCTCCACGCCGTCGGCCAGCCCCACCGCGGCGCCCACGGCCGGGTCATCCGCCCAGGGCTCGAAGACTTACACCGGCTCGGCACCTGGGGTGAGCGGCCTGACACGAGCGGTTGACAAGGCGCACGGAGCCGTCAGCACGTCTGAGCAGAACGCCAAGCAGCTTCAGCAGAAGTCCAACCAGGCGTCCAGCGACACCAGCGCTTCACCCAGCGCGCCAGCGGCGAGCGCCGCCAGCCCCGTGACGCCCACGGGCGCGAAGGGCTCGACCGGCAGCGGGTCTTCCTCGGCCACCAAGCAGCCGGCCGCCGGCGCGCCGGCCGCGGGTTCGTCAAAGCAGTCATCGACGACCGCTCGCCAAGCCGTCGTTGAGCACGAGCTCGCCAAGGGCAAGGTCGTGGCGCTGCTGTTCTGGAACCCGAAGTCAACCGACGACCGTGCGGTACACACTCAGCTCCATGACCTCAGCCATCGCGGCGGCAAGATCGCCGTACACGCGGCGCTGCAGGGTCAGGTGGCGAGCTTTGGCGCGTACACGCGCGGTGTGCAGGTGCTCGAGACTCCCACGGTGCTGGTGATCGACAAGCACGGGCACGCGACGACGCTGACCGGACTCACCGACGCCCGCACGATTCAGCAGACGATCGGCGACGCGCTGCGCGGCGGCGCCGGCAAGACGCTGGCGCCGAAGTTCACCGCTTGGACGCCCAAGTCAAACCGCTCGCAGCTGATCCGGCGCGCCCAGAAGATCTGCTCGCAGAAGGTGATCGTCAAACCGAAGAGCGCGACTCCGAAGGCGCTGGCCGCGGCCTTCGCGCAGGTGCTGCAGGTGGCGCAGCCACGCATCGCCCAGATCGAGCGAGCGGCGCCCGCGAGCGACAAGGCCTTCATCGTCAGCATGCTGGAGCTCGTCAAGCGCGGGCTGGCACGCTTCCAGGGCGTGCCCACGGCGCCCAATACGTCTGTCGCCCGCATCCGTCTTCTGCAGGGTCAGGCGTACTTCGACCAGGCCTACAACGGCTTGCAGAGCTACGGCATCCAGAACTGCGTGGCCATCTCCGGCTGAGCACGCCATACACTCGGTTGCGATGGCAATCGAGTCGCTGGCCAACCATCTCGAACGACCGCTCGCGCGCGGGCACACGCCGGTCGATGCCTTCACGGGCGCAGCGGGCGGCGCCGCGTGCGGCGATCTGATCCGCGTGTCGCTCGCGCTCGACGGGGACGACCCCACTGGCGCGATCGTGGACGCCGGCTTTGACGCGAGCGGCTGCGGCGCGTCGATCGCGGCCGGCAGCGCCGTGGTGAGTCTGATCCGCGGCGCGCCGCTGCTCACAGCCGCGTGTGTCGGCGTGGAGGAGATCGCCGAGGAGCTGGGTGGGTTGAGCGCGGCCAAGCGCCACGCGGCCGAGCTGGCCGCTGACGCGCTGCACCGCGCGCTTGGCGCGGCTGCGCGCACGCGCGCTGCGCTCGCGCCTGTGCCGGGGCGCACGCTGGTCGCGATGAGTGGAGGCGTGGACAGCGCCGTCGCCGCGCTGCTCGTCGTGGGGGAGGGCGAGCAGGCGGTCGGGGTGACGCTCGAGCTGTGGTCGGACCCGGAGAACGACGGCGAGCTGAGCTGCTGCTCGGCGCAGGCGGTGCGTGGCGCGCGCGAGCTGGCTCATCGCATGGGCATGCCGCATCTGTCGATCGACCTACGCGCGGAGTTCCGTGCCGGCGTGGTGGAGCCGTGGCTGGCCGACCACGCGCGCGGGCTGACGCCGAACCCGTGCGTGCGCTGCAACGGCAGCGTGCGCCTGGACGCGATGCTCGAGCTGGCGGACAGCCTCGGCGCGCAGGCGCTCGCGACCGGCCACTACGCGCGCGTGCACATCGACGAGCGGGACGAGGACAGCTTGCGCGCGGGCCCGGTGCTGCGCGCGGCCGTGGATGAGACCAAGGACCAGAGCTACATGCTGGCGGCGCTCGCGCCGACGTCACTCGCGCGTTTGCGGTTTCCGCTCGGCGGGCTGCGCAAGACCGAGGTGCGCGCCCACGCCGAGCGGGCGGGGCTGTCGGTGGCGCGCAAGCCGGACTCCCAGGATCTGTGCTTCCTCGCCGGCACCGGGCGCGCGCGCTTCCTCGCGCACCACGGCGGCCTGCAGCAGCGCCCCGGGGCGATCCTCGATCGCAGCGGCGCGCAGCGCGGCGTGCATCCCGGCCACCACGGGTACACCGTCGGTCAGCGTCGCGGGCTGGGGATCGGCGGCACTGGCGATCCGCTGTACGTGCTGAGCACCGACGCGGCCGCGAACACGGTCACCGTCGGCACGCGCGAGCAGCTGCGCACGAGCACGGTGGAGGTCAGAGACGTGGTGCTGCACCGTCCCGGCGCGAGCGTCGATCACGTGCGCCTGCGCTATCGCGGGCGCGCGCAGCCATGTCGTGCGCCGGCGGCGCTCGACGCGGGCGCACACGCGCGTGTGCGCCTGGAGCTGCTCGAGCCGACGGCGCGCGCCGCGCCCGGTCAGCTCGCCTGTCTGATGTCGGGTGAGCTGCTCGTCGGCCACGGTACAGTCGCCGTATAGCGCGGCCTCCTAAGATCACAGCTCGATGACTTCGGATGAGATCCGCGAGAGCTTCCTGCGCTTCTTCGAGGAGCGCCAGCACCGGCGCCTGCCCTCGGCGTCGCTGGTGCCGCCGGCGAACGACCGCACGGTGCTGCTGACGACCGCCGGCATGCAGCCGCTGAAGCCGTACTTCCAGGGTCGTGAGCAGCCACCGGCGCCGCGCCTGACGAGCTGTCAGAAGTGCTTTCGCACCGTTGACATCGACAACGTCGGCAACACGCTGCGCCACCTCACGTTCTTCGAGATGCTCGGCAACTTCTCCGTCGGCGACTACTTCAAGACGGGTGCGATCGAGTTCGCCTGGCAGGCGTCGCTGGAAGTGTTCGGCTTCGACCCGAAGGACATCTGGGTGACGGTGTTCGAGGGTGACGAGCAGCTCGGGCTCGGACCCGACGAGCAGGCGATCGCAGCGTGGCTGCAGATCGGAGTGGCGCGCGAGCGGATCGTGCTGTGCGCGCGCTCGGAGAACTTCTGGCAGGCGGGTCCGACCGGCCCCAGCGGCCCCTGCTCGGAGCTGTACATCGATCGAGGCCTGCAGTTCGGCTCGCCCGAGGATCTGCCGGGTGGCGAGAACGAGCGCTTCCTGGAGTACTGGAACCTGGTGTTCATGCAGTACGACCAGGACCCGCCCGACCGGCTCACGGCGCTGCCGACCAGCAACATCGACACCGGCCTCGGGCTGAACCGCATGGCCGCGATCCTGCAGAACAAGGCATCGGTGTTCGAGACCGACCAGTTCGCCCCGCTGATCGAGCTCGGCGAGGAGCTGTCGGGGCGCAAGTTCGGACAGGACAGGGATGTCGACCGCGCGCTGTGCATCCTTGCCGACCACACGCGCGGGATGACGTTCCTCGTGGCTGACGGCGTGGTGCCGTCGAACGAGGAGCGCGGATACGTGCTGCGCCGCATCATGCGCCGGGCGATCCAGCAGGGCCGCGGCCTGGGGATGGAGCCGGGCTTCCTGCCGCGGTTCGCCGCGCGCGTGGAGGAGCTGATGGGCCGCGCCTACCCCGAGCTCGGAGAGCAGCGCGACTCGATCCACAAGTGGCTGGCGTCCGAGGAGGAAAGCTTCGGACGCACACTGGAGCAGGGTCTGCACACGCTGCGCCAGCACATCGCCGAGGCCCGCGACGCGGGCAGCGACTCCGTGCGCGCGGAGGATGCCTTCAAGCTGCACGACACGTTCGGGTTCCCGTTCGACCTGACCAAGGAGCTGCTGGCGGAGGAGGGCCTGGCGGTCGACGAGCCGGGGTTCGAGCGGCTGATGGACGCGCAGCGAGCACGTGCGCGCGCCGCGAGCGCCGGCACGGGCGTCGACGGGGCGGACTCGCGCGAGCACGCGCGTGAGTTCGCCCAGGGCGTCGCACAGCCGACGCGCTTCACCGGTTATGAGACCGAGGAGCAGCGCACCACCGTCGGTGCTGTGCGCGCGACCGGCGAGCAGCGCTATCTGGTGAAGCTGGCCGAGTCGCCGTTCTACGCGGCCGGCGGCGGCCAGGTGTCGGACACCGGCACGGTCGAGTGCGAGCACGGCGACTGCCGCGCGCGCGTGGAGAGCGTGTTCCGGCTCGGCGACGACCAGGTGCTGAGCGTCGTTGCGGAAGCGGGCACGCTCGACCCCGGTGCGCCGGTGATCGCGCGCGTGGAGCACGCGGCGCGCCATGCGACGGAGTGCAACCACACCGCCACGCACCTGCTGCAGGCGGCTCTGCGCCAGCGTTTGGGCGCACACGTGCATCAGGCGGGCTCCTACGTCGGACCCGACAAGCTGCGCTTCGACTTCAACCACAGCCAGGCGCTGAGCACGCAGGAGCTGCGCGACGTCGAGGACCAGGTCAACGCCTGGATCCTGCGCAACGACCCGATCCGCCCGGTCTCCACAACGCTCGACGAGGCCAAGAAGCTCGGCGCGATGGCGCTGTTCGGGGAGAAGTACGGCGACATCGTGCGCATGGTCGAGGTGGGCGACGGCGACTATTCGCGCGAGCTGTGCGGCGGCACCCATGTGCGCTCCACGGCTGAGATCGGCCTGTTCCGCGTGACCACAGAGACGTCGAGCGCCGCCAACGTGCGTCGCATGGAAGCGGTTACAGGGCCGGCTGCGGTGGCGCTGCTGCGCGAGCACGACCGCCTGCTGCGCGACATCGCCCACACGCTGAAGGTGCGCCCGCAGGAGTCGCCCGCGGTGGTGCGTGAGCGCGAAGCCGAGCGCAAGCAGCTCGAGCAGGCGCTCAAGCGCGGTGGCGGAGCCGGGGGCGGCACTGGCGTCGACGTCGAGGAGCTCGCCGCACGGGCCGAGCAGGTTGACGGAGCGCTGGTGCTGAGCGCCGCCGTCGAGGTGGCCGACGCGAAGGTGCTCGTCGAGGTGGTCGACCGCATCAAAGGCCGGCTGGAGAGCAGCGGCGGTGAGCCACACGCGATCGTGCTCGGCACAGCCGTGGATGGACGCGTGCATCTGATCGCCAGCGTCGCGCCGGCGCTGGTCGAGCGCGGGTTGAAGGCCGGCGCTGTCGTCAAAGCCGCGGCCGCGGTCGTCGGAGGGGGCGGCGGCGGACGCGACACGCTCGCGCAGGCCGGCGGGCGCGATCCGCAGAAGCTCGAGCAAGCGCTCGCGGCGGGGCGCTCGGAGATCGAGTCCGCGCTCACCGGTTGATGCGGGTGCTGGCGCTCGACTACGGCAGCGCGCGGTGTGGCTGTGCGTTGAGCGACCCGACCGGCACGATCGTCACACCGATCGAGCCGGTGCTGCAGCCGGCGACGCGCCGCGGGCTGGGGCTGCTGGCCGCGCTCGTCAGCGAGCGGGAGGTGCAGCGCGTGGTCGTCGGCCTGCCGCTGTCGCTGCGCGGCTCCGATACGGCGCAAACGCGCGAGACGCGTGCGTTCGCGCAGCGTCTCGCCACCAGGCTGGGAGCCCAGGTGCCGGTCGAGCTGCACGACGAGCGTTTCACCACGCGCATGGCCCAGCGCAGCGCGGGCACGGCCAGCAGCGAGGACTCGCGCGCAGCTGCGCACCTGCTCGAGAGCTGGTTGGTCACCCGCTCCCGGTAGATTTGCGTGGCCTTGTTCGGCAGCAACCGATCACAGCAGTCGCGCGAACGCACGGCCGAGGAGCGCGAACGTGCCCGCGAGGAGCGCGAACGCCGCCGCGCGGCACGTGCGCCCGCGGTCGAACCCGCGTTGGGAGAAGCGCTCGCGGACGAACCAGCTCCCGTGGCCGATCCGCCCGGAGTGCCTGATCCGCCTGCGGAGCCTGACCCGCCTGGAGTGCCTGACCCGCCTGGAGTGCCTGACCCGCCTGCGGAGCCTGACGCGCTTGCGGAGGCCGGCCTGCCCGCGGAGCCCGATCCAATGGACGTCGAGTGGCATGAGCCCGAGCCGGTGGCGGACGAGCCGCCCCCGGGGCCGACGGCGTCCGCGTTGTCGGTCACGACCCAGGAGCCGACCGCGGCGAATGCGCCGATCGCTGTCAAGCTGCCGCCTCGTGTCCGTCCGCCCGAACGTTTGCCGCCGCCGCCCTCGCTCGATGAGCAGCGCCGTGGGGCGGCGCGGGAGCGACGCGCCGCGCGGGTTAGCTCGGCTGCAGCAGCGAGCGGCTCCGGAGGGCCCAGGCGCTTGACGCGCGCGCGCGTCATGGCGCTGGTTGCGCTGGTGGCTTGCGCAGCGCTCGTGTGGCTGCTGCTGTCGGTGTTCCAGCCGTTCGCCGGGTCCGGTCATGGGAAGGTGATCGTCAACATCCCCAAGGGCTCGAGCTCCGGCAAGATCGGGTCGATTCTCGCCGACGATGGCGTCGTGTCCTCCGGCTGGCTGTTCGATCTGCGGGCGCTGATCGAAGGCAAGCGCGGCAACCTGCACTCCGGGCGCTTCCAGCTGCAGCGGGACATGAGCTACTCGGCGGCGATCGACGCGCTCAGCAAGCCGCCGCCGCGGGTGATCGCGGTGAAGGTGGTGATCCCGGAGGGCCAGACGCGCCGACAGATCGCGGCCATCGCGTCGGCCGACGCCCTGAGCGGCAGCTACCTGGCGGCATCCAGGCGCTCGTCGCTGCTGACGCCGAAGCGCTACGGTGCGCCGGCGAGCACGCCGAGCCTCGAGGGGTTCCTGTTCCCTGCGACATATGAGCTGCGTGCCGGATTGCCGGCGCGCGAGCTCGTCAAGCAGCAGCTGCTGGCGTTCAAGCGCAACTTCGGCGGCGCGGAGATCGACCATGCGCGTGCGCTGCACATCTCTCCGTACGAGCTGCTGATCGTCGCTTCGATGATCGAACGCGAAGCGGCCGTTGCGGGCGATCGCGCGAAGATCGCGGCGGTGATCTACAACCGCCTGCGTCTCGCCATGCCGCTGGGGATCGACGCGACGATCCGCTACGCGCTGCGCGACTACACCCGTCCGCTGACCGCATCGCAGCTGAAGCTCGACTCGTCCTACAACACGCGCACGCGCCGCGGGCTGCCGCCGACGCCGATCGGCAATCCGGGCGTCGCGTCGATCAGGGCGGCCGGGCGTCCGGCGCAGGTGCCGTACCTCTACTACGTGGCCGGCGCGGACGGCTGCGGCGAGCACGTGTTCTCGACCAACTACGCCGACTTCCAGCGCAACGTGAGCGCCTACCAGGCGGCGCTCAAGCGCAACGGCGGGCGCGTCCCGACCTGCAAGAAGTGACCCGCCGCCTCGGCGTCCTGGGCTGGCCGGTGGCGCACAGCCGCTCCCCGGCCATGCACAGCGCTGCGCTGGCGGCGCTGGGGATGCACGAGTGGAGCTATCAGCGGCTGCCGGTGCCGCCGGCGCTCTTCGAGCAGACGACGCGCGCCCTTGGGCAGGCCGGCTTCGCCGGGGCGAACGTGACGATCCCGCACAAGCACGCAGCGCTCGCGCTGGCCGACCGGGCGAGCGACGCGGCGCGCGCGATCGGCGCGGCCAACACGCTCACGTTCGCCGCTGACGGTGAGATCTCCGCTGAGAACACCGACGCTCCGGGGCTGATCGCGGCGCTCGAGGACGCGCCGCGGGGGGGCAGCGCGCTCGTGTTGGGCGCGGGCGGCAGCGCTCGCGCGGTGGTGTGGGCGCTCGTGCAGGCCGGCGCACGCGAGGTCTCGGTCTGGAATCGCACGCCCGAGCGGGCTGAGCAGCTGGCGCGCGAGTTGGGCGCGCGCGCCGTCAAACGCCCGGTGGCGGCCGAGCTGCTCGTCAACTGCACGTCGCTCGGGCTAGAACTGTCGGCCACTGAGCGCGACACGCTCAACCAACTTGGACTTACGTTCGATCAAGTCGGGGAATACTCATATGTCGCCGACCTGGTCTATCGAGAAGGAACCACCCCGCTGCTCGCCGTGGCGCACAAGCACGGCGTGCGCACGCTCGACGGCCTGGAGATCCTCGTGGCGCAGGGCGCGCTCAGCTTCGAGCTGTGGACCGGGCGGCAGCCGCCGCTGGAGGTCATGCGCGCCGCCGCGCGCGGCGAGCACGCGCTGCCCCCAGAGCGCTAGCGCCCGAGCGAGAGCGAGAGGCAGAGCGAGAGCGAGAGGGACAGGGACAGCAACAGCGACAGCGACAGCGAGCGCGAGAACGGCAGCGACCGGGGGGAGCCGATGAGCGACCTCCGCCAGGACGCCGAGCCCGACCTGCACGAGATCTTCGGGATGGCCGAGGATCCCGTGGTCGACGTGGATCCGCCGGTCGTGCTCGATCCCGCTGCTGCGCTCGAGCACGCGCAGCAGCCGGAGATCGCCGTACCCGTGCCGACGGATGTGGACAGGGATTGGACCGGGGTCAGCTCGCCGACGCGCCGCGGCTCCTCCTCGCGCTTCCTCACCGACGTGATCGTCGACATGGGGCTCGTGCCGCGGGCGCGTGTCGAGGAGGCGATCGACACGTCGCGCACCGCTGGCACGACGCCGGAGAAGGTGCTGGTCGCCAACGGGCTGCTGAACTCCGATGGGCTCGCACGCGCGCTCGCCGAGCGCTATGGCTTGGATCACCTCGACCTGAGCCTGTTCACGGTCGACATGAACGCCGCCAATCTCGTCACGACGCTTGCCGCGAAGCGCTACCAGGCGGTGCCGGTGGCGTTCGTGGACGAGCGCACGCTGCTGGTGGCGATGACCGATCCGTCCAACGTGCTGGCGGTCGACGACATCGCGATCATGACCGGCTACGAGGTGCGGGTGGCGGTCTCCGCGCCGGAGGACATCGACGCCCTGGTCGCGCGCCTGGATCGGCTGGAGGACGTTGTCACCGACACCGACGCTCAGGCCGAGGAGGTGCAGGAGCGCGCCCGCGAGGTCGTCGACCTGCGCGAGAGCGTCGACGACGCGCCGGTCATCAAGCTCGTCAACCAGATCGTCGCGCAGGCGGTCGAGCGGCACGCCTCGGACGTACACCTGGCCCCGGAGGGCAGCGAGGTGCGCGTGCGCTTCAGGATCGACGGCGTGCTGCAGGACATCACCACCGTGCCGCGGCGCATGGCCGCCGGCGTGGTGTCGCGCATGAAGATCATCGCCGAGCTCGACATCGCCGAGCGTCGACTGCCTCAGGACGGACGCGTGAGCCTGACCGTCGACGGCCACCACATCGACTTGCGCGTGGTGACTTTGCCGAGCGTGCATGGCGAGTCGATCGTGATGCGCATCCTCGACAAGGACTCGGTCGTGATGGAGCTCGACAAGCTCGGCATGGCGCAGCCCGAGCGCGAGCGCTTCGAGCACGCGTTTCATGAGGCGTACGGCGCCGTGCTCGTCACGGGGCCGACCGGGTCGGGCAAGTCGACGACTCTGTACGCGGCGCTGCAGACGCTGAACACGCCGGAGAAGAACATCATCACGGTCGAGGACCCGGTCGAGTACCAGGTCGAGGGCATCACCCAGGTGCAGGTCTCGGCCAAGGTCGGCTTGACGTTCGCGGCCGGGTTGCGCGCGATGGTGCGCGCCGACCCCGATGTGATCATGGTCGGTGAGATCCGCGACCGCGAGACGGCGCAGATCGCGATCGAGTCGGCGCTGACCGGGCATCTGGTGCTCTCGACGCTGCACACCAACGACGCGCCGTCGGCGATCACACGTCTGATCGAGATGGGCATCGAGCCGTTCCTGGTCGCTTCGGCGATCGACTGCGTGGTCGCCCAGCGCCTGGCGCGGATGCTGTGCTCGAACTGCAAGCGCCGTACGATCATCCCCGCCGACGTGCTGCGCGAGAACGGCTACAAGGCGCTCGTCGACCTGGAGGCATACGAGCCGGTCGGCTGCAGACGCTGCCGCGGCAGCGGCTATCGCGGGCGTGCCGGGATCTACGAGGTGATGAGCGTGACGCCGGAAATTCAGAGCATGGCGCTCGAACGGCGCCCGGCCGAGGAGATCCGTGACCTGGCGGTCCGTCAGGGCATGCGCCGCCTGCGCGACGACGGCTTGGAGAAGGTCAAGCAGGGCAGCACGTCGATCGCGGAGATCGTGCGCGTGATCGGCACGGGCTGATCGGCGCGCCGCTGTCGATTCGCACGATCGCATGCACGCTGCGACCGCGCCTCGAACCTTCGTCCACTTCCGCCTGAGCGACGCGACGGGTGTGCTGTGAGCGTCGATGGCCGGAGCGATGAGCATGGATTTCGCTGAGCTTTTGATGGAGGTCGTCTCACGGCGGGCCTCGGACCTGCACCTGAGCGTCGGGCAGCACCCGGTGCTGCGCGTGCGCGGGCGCCTGACGCCGCTGGAGGACTACCCGGTGCTGTCGGACACCGACACGCGCGAGACGATCTACTCGATCCTCAACGGCAACCAGCGTCAGCGCTTGGAGACCGACTGGCAGCTCGACTTCGCCTACTCGATCCCGGGGCACGCGCGCTTCCGCGTCAACGCGTACTACCAGCGCGGCGCGATCGGCGCGGCGTTCCGCCTGATCCCCTTCGGCCTGACGTCGATCGACGAGCTCGGCTTGCCGCCCGCCGTCCATGACTTCACACGCAAGCCACGCGGCTTCGTGCTCGTCACGGGGCCGACCGGCTCGGGCAAGTCCACGTCGCTGGCCGCGATGATCGATGAGATCAACAAGACGCGCGAAGAGCACATCATGACGATCGAGGATCCGATCGAGTTCCTGCACTCGCACAAGAAGTGCCTGGTCAACCAGCGCGAGCTGGGGTCCGACGCACAGAGCTTCGGCGACGCGCTGAAAGCCGCGCTGCGCCAGGACCCCGACGTGATCCTCGTCGGAGAGATGCGCGATCTGGAGACGATCTCCACCGCGCTGACCGCCGCGGAGACCGGCCACCTCGTGTTCGCCACGCTGCACACCCAGGACGCCGCGCAGACGATCGACCGTGTGATCGACGTGTTCCCCTCCCATCAGCAGGGTCAGGTGCGGGTCCAGTTGTCGGTGGCGCTGCAGGGGATAATGACCCAGCAGCTGCTCCCCACCGCCGATGGCTCCGGCCGCGCGGTCGCGTGTGAGGTGCTGGTACCGAATGCTGCTGTGCGCAACTTGATCCGCGAGGGCAAGACGCACCAGATCTACTCCGTGCTGCAGACTGGCTCGGCGCTCGGCATGCAGACGATGGACGCGTCACTGGCGTCGCTCGTGCGTCAGGGCAAGGTCACCCAGAAGCTCGCCGAGGCGCGCTCCTCGACGCCCGAGGAGCTAAAGCGCCTGCTCGGCTCTGGCGCGATGGCCGCCTAGGAGCGATCGGGAATGAGCACCTACGTCTTCAAGGCCATCGACTTCGCCGGCGTCAAGGCGCAGGGCCAGGTCGAGGCGGATTCCAGGCAGGCGGTCTCCGACCAGCTCAAGTCGCGCGGCTTGATCGCGCTGGAGATCGGCGACAAGCACGCTTCGCGGGAGATCGAGCTCGGCTTCACCAAGCGGGTCAACGCCTCCGAGCTCGCCGTCTTCTCGCGCCAGCTCTCGACGATGATCTCCTCGGGCATGAGCATCCTGCGCGCGATGCACGTGCTCGACGAACAGACCGAGAACAAGTTCCTGAAGGAGACGATCGTCAACGTGCGCAAGGACGTCGAGGGCGGCATGTCGCTGAGCGACGCGATGGACCGCCACCCGAAGGTGTTCAACCCGCTGTTCGTCGCGATGGCGCGCGCGGGGGAGGCCGGCGGTGTGCTGGAGGACGCGCTGCTGCGGGTCGCCGATCAGCTCGAGAAGGACGCTTCGCTGCGCCGCCAGATCCGCTCGGCGATGATCTACCCGATCCTGGTGATCACCTTCGCGATCGGCATCATGCTGGCGCTGGTCGCCTTTCTGGTGCCAGTGTTCGAAGGGGTTTTCAAGCAGTTCGGCGGCAGCCTCCCCAAGGTCACGCAGGTCGCCGTGTTCCTCTCGCACATGGTGGTCGGCTACTGGTGGGCGATGTTCGGCGGCACCGCGCTGGTGGCGTTCAGCTTCATCAAGTGGAAGAAGTCGACCTGGGGGCGCCCGCAGTGGGATCGCTTCCGCCTGCACGTGCCGATGAAGATCGGCACGATCGTGCAGGAGGTCGCCGTCGCGCGCTGGTCGCGCACGTTCGCGTCGCTCACCAGCGCGGGTGTGCCGTTGCTGCTGGCGCTCGAGATCACCGGCAAGACCGGCGGCAACATCGCCGTCGAGGAGGCGATGGATGGCGTGATCGCATCGGTCAAGCGCGGCGGCACGATCGCCGCGCCGCTCGCTCAGGCGCCGATCTTCCCGAGCATGGTGACGCACATGGTCGGCGTCGGCGAGGAGACCGGCGCGCTGGATTCGATGCTCGACAAGGTTGCGGACTTCTACGAGGATCGTGTCGATGCGTCGGTGAAGGCGTTGACGTCGATCCTCGAGCCGATCATGATCATCGTGATCGGCTCGATCGTGGGTTTCATCGTGATCTCGATGTACCTGCCGCTGTTCTCGATCTACAACCAGATCAAGTAGCTCGAGCCGCACGCTTCGCGGCCGCGCCGTCCAGGCCTGGTCGGGCACGCATGCGCCGGCTCAGGCGCCCGAGCTGCCCTGCACCCGCAGCCGCCTGCCGTCGACCGACAGCGACACGCGCCCGTCGAGCAGCTCCAGCAGCTCGTCGCCGACGAGCTCGCGCCGCCAACCGCGCAGCGTGCGCACGTCGGCCTGCTCGCCGACCCGCTGTGCCGCGACGATCGCCTGCAGATCCGCGCGCGAGGCGACCAGCTCGTAGGCGAGGTCCGCTTCGCGCGCACGCGCGCGCACGAGCGCTTCGGACAGCGCGATCAGCGGCGCGTCGGTGGCGTCCGGCGGCGGCGGGCGCAGGCCGTTCTCGAGCGGCTCGTGTGGGCGCTGGGCCCCGCGCTCCAGCGCTTCCAGCAGCGCCGCGCCGCTGCGGCGCACGACTCCCTGGCCGAGACCGCGAATCTCCTCGAGCCGCTTGACGTTGGCGGGCTTGCGCTTGGCGAGCTCGACCAGCGCGGCGTCGCCGAGCACGCTCTGCACCGGCCGGTCCTGGCGCTCGGCGGTGCTCTCGCGCCACTGCACGAGTTCGCGCGCGATCGCTTGCGAGGCGGCGTTGAGCCCACGGATGCGCGGCAGTCGGGCGAACACCACGTCGAGGTCGCGCTCGTCGCTGGAGCGCTCGAGCTGGGCGCACTCCTGGCGCGCCCACTCCAACCGCCCCAGCTCGCGCAGGCGCCGCTGCAGCTCGGCGGCGAGCTCGAGCAGATGCACGACGTCGCCGCGCGCGTACTCGAGCTGCTCGTCTGACAGCGGCCGCGCGTCCCAGCGGGTGAAGCTCGCGCTCTTGGCCAGCCGCACGCCGAGGATCTCGCTCAACAGCGAGTCGTATGAGCTCTGCGCCGGCAGGCCCGCGAACCCGGCCGCGATCTGGGTGTCGAAGAGGTTGCGAACGTCAGTGCGGAAGCGCCGGCGCACGAGCGCGACGTCCTGTCGCCCGGCGTGTACGACGAGCTCGATCCGCTCGTCGGCGAGCACCTGCGCCAGCGGCGCGCCGTCGAGCTCCTGTTCGAACGGATCGATGACTTCGATGCGATCCGGCGCGGCACGCACGGATGCGCTGGAGTCGCCGGCGCTTGGACTCGTGGCTGCCGCGGCGCGTTCCGGCGCGGCAAGCTGGATCAGGCACAGCAGCGTGCGGTAGCGCCCTTCGCCCATGAACTCCGTGTCGAACGCCAGCGTGCCCGCGTTGCGTGCGAGCTCGGCGATCTCCGCCAGTGCGGCTTGCTGGTCGGGGCTCACGGCTCCGAGACCCTACAGGGCCCGGCAGCTGCCACAGCAGCTTGGCGGCAGGCAGGCCGGCCTGGCGTGAGACGTCCGTCCCATGGTCATGCACCCACAGCGCGGGCGGGGAGCAGGCGGCGTCCGTGCGCGGCCTGTGCGGTCCGCACAGCGAGTCCAGGAACGCGTAGCGCACCGCGCCGCGCGCGGCGAGCGCGCGCAGCCGCGCCACGCTTGTGAGCGTGCGCCCGCTGTAGCTGGTGAGCACCACCAGCGGGCGCGCGTCCTTGACGATCAGGTCCGCGACTTTCGTGGCGGACGCGGCCGCCAGCTCGTAGCGCGCGGCGCCCTGGTGCGCGCGCAGATAAGCGCTGAGCGGGCGCAGCTCGTCTGCCTGCATGGCGCCGACCGCGCCGGCGTCCGAGACGTGCGACTGGATCGCCGACACGCTTGCGCGCAGCGGGATCGCGAGCAGCGCTGTCAGCATCAGCGCGAGCGTCAGCCCGTGCAGCAGCGCTGTGCGCGCCGGTGGCACGAGCCCGGGCATGCGCGCCGCCGCCATTAGCCCGATCGTGCCCAACGCCGCCAGCAGCGAGACCCACCACACCGCGGGTGCGCCGAACAGCAGGTGCTCGCCGTAGATCAGCAGCACGACCAGCGTGAGCACGAGCGTGCGCGACTGCGCGAGCCCCCGTGGTGAGACCGCCCAGGCCGCGCCGATGCCGAGCAGCGCGGCGACCGCCGGCGTGAAACCCTCGGTGTAGCGTGGGTGCAGGCGCGCCATGTGGCTGAACAGCACGATCCCGGTCACCAGCCACGTGAGCAGCCCTACGGCGACCGCCCACTGCACCCGTGGGTCGAGCTCGCCGGGTGCGCGCGGCTGTGTGGAGTGCCGGCGGCGGCGCAATCCGAGCAGCAGCAGCGGCACGCTCAGCAGCAGCGCCGCGAGCAGCTCGAACCCGAGCCGCTCGCCCGACAGCGGCCCGACTCGGTCCAGCAGGCGCGTCGCCGCGGGCGCGGTGATCGGGATGTGGTTGCGCTGCGCCTCGGTCGCGGTGGGGTAGTGGCGCTCGAGCGTCGAGCCGCGCTCGCTGCTGGCGGTCGTGCCGCCTGAGATGCGGTCGACGCCGTTGAACACGAACGCGGCATTCCAGGCGCTGCCGTTGGTCGAGCCGATGGCGTACGGGCGCTCGTGGGGCGCGAACAGCAGCGTCGCTGTCAGCCAGGAGAGCGCCACGGCGACGTACACGGCGCCGGCGGCGGTGAGCGTCAGCAGGCGCCTGCGCCGGCGCCCGCGCTGGGCGCTGCCCCCCGGGGCAGGGTCGGGCAGGCCGAGGTAGGCAAGCGTCAGCAGCCCCGGCAGCGCCACGATCGACTCGAGCAGCTTGACGTTGAACGCGAGCCCCAGCGCGGCTGCCGCGGCCAGCAGCCAGCCGCGGCGCCCGGTCTCGCACGCGCGCACCAGCGCCAGCAGCGACAGCACCGTGAGCATCATCATCACGGCGTCCATCGTGTCGCTGCGCGAGGTGATCACCTGGATCGGCAGCACGGCCAGCGCCAGCGCGGCGGCGATCCCCGCGGAGATCCCGAACACGCGCCGAATGGCGGCGAACATGAGTGGCACCGCGGCGGTGCCCGCCAGCGCTTCGGGCAGCTTCAGCGACGCCGAGTCGAAGCCCAGCAGCTTCACGCTCACGACCTGCAGCCACAGATCGAGCGGCGGCTTGTCGATCGACACGCTCGCGCCCGGCTCGAATGCGCCGAAGAAGAAGTTGTGCCAGGAGAGCGACATGCTCCTGACGGCGGCGTCGTAGAACGGGTCGGGCGCGACCGAGCTCAGATCCACGAGCCGCAACACGCCCGCACCGAGCGTGATCAGCGCCACCGCGAGCCAGCCCGTGCGCCACGCCTGCCCGAGGCGTACGGCGGCTCTGGGAAAGGGAATTGGCCCTGTTCGGGGCGTGTGCTCGGCGGGGGCTGAGGCGGTGGTCGAGGGCATCGCTGGCGGGCGCCTGCAGGACCTGGCGCGGGGGTGTGTGCGGCGTGCCTGCCGGTCCGGTTGGCCGCGGGATTATCGCTGCTGCGCGCGCTGCGCGACCCGATACCCGCTGGCGCGCTAATCTCGCCGCCGTGGCTACGAAGAAGAACACCAAGTCCGCGCCGGCCAAGAAAGCCGGACGCACCGCCGCCTTCTCACGTGGCGAGGAGGACTCCGACACTGACCAGGCGAGCGGCGCAACGACCGAGCCGCAGGGCCCGCAGGAATGCCTGCCATGCCGCGGCGTCGGCACCGTGATCTCCAATCTGGGCGGTGAGCCCAACGCGGTCACCTGCCCCTGGTGCGAGGGTGGCGGCGTGCGCCTGACCGGCATGGACGCGCAGTCGCGCTGGAGCGCAGAGCAGCCGGAAGCGTCCGGCGGCGGCGCCGAGGAAGCCTCCGAAGAAGCCGCGTAGCGCGCGATTCGGGCCGCGCTGGCTGAAAGCTCCCTTGCACGGGATCGGCATGTCGCTGCGCAGGGGCCCTAACGGTGCATCAGCCATCCGTCCAGCCTTGATTAGAGCCGGTCAACACCGGCCCCGCGAGCACCGATGCAGCTGCTGACAAAGCCAGTGCTGAGGTGCCAAGGCAAGCGCCTGTTGAGGGTGTGTAGCAAAGCCGGCGGCTCTCGCAAGCCGACCACCAGGTCGAAATGACGGGGGACGCGTCGCCGATTGGGGCGATGGACCAAGGGCTGGCGCCCTGTAATCGAATCCTAGGAGGATTCAATGTTGAATCGACTGCGCCAGCGCTCGAAGGGCGAGAAGGGCTTCACCCTGATCGAGCTCCTGGTCGTCATCCTGATCATCGGCATTCTCGCCGCGATCGCCATCCCGTCATTCCTGAACCAGAAGAGCAAGGCCAATGACGCGGCCGCCAAGGAGCAGGTCCGCACCGCCGAGACGGCGGCTGAGACAGTGGCGACCGACAACAACGGTTCCTACCTCAACGTGACGCTTGCCAGCATGCAGGCCGTCGAGCAGACGCTGACGGACTTCAGCAGCTCGACGCTGTCGATCGCTGCTGCCTCGACGGCGACCACCTACTCGGTGAAGTCGACCTCGAACGCGTCGGGTGAGTCATTCACGATCAGCCGTGGCGCCACCGGCACCATCGCTCGTACCTGTGCACCGGTCGGCAAGGGCGCCTGCCCGGCGTCCGGCCTCTGGTAGGAGATCATCGCTTGGGCTGCGGCTCGAGCATCTGACGCACACAGAGGAGGCGGCCCACGGGCCGCCTCCTCTGCTTTGCGCCCGCTCTTGCAGGAGTGCGGCGCACACTCAAGTCGCGTGCTCACTGGGCCGATCACTGCTGCATGGACGTCGCTTTCGCAGGGGTGCTGGGCGCGATCTTCGGGTCTTTCCTGAACGTCGTCGCCTACCGGCTGCCGCGCAGGCAGTCGCTTGCGTTCCCCGGCTCCAGATGCCCCGAGTGCGAGACCCCGATCCGCGCTTTCGACAACGTGCCGATCCTCTCCTGGCTCGTGCTGCGCGGCCACTGCCGCAACTGCTCGGCGCGGATCTCGCCGCGCTATCCGCTCGTCGAGGCGCTGACCGCGGCGCTGTGCGTCGGGGTCGTGCTCGCGCATCGCTCGGCTGTGGGGATTGCGCTGGGGGTGACGCTCGTGCTGCTGGTCGTGCCCGCGGCGCTGATCGACCTCGAGTACCAGATCATCCCCAACCGCATCACCGCGCTCGGAGCCGTGCTGGCGATCGTGCTGGGACTCGCGCTCGACCCGGGGGGCGAGCCGGAGCGCCTGTTCGCCGGCCTGAGCGCGGGCGGGTTCTTCTTGCTTGCGGCGCTCGCATATCCGGCCGGCATGGGCATGGGCGACGTCAAGCTCGCCGGCATGCTCGGACTGTTGCTCGGCGGCGCTGTTGCTCCGGCGATCCTGATCGCGCTGCTCAGCGGCGTGCTGGCGGGCGTGCTCCTGATTGTGCGCCAAGGCGCCGATAACGGGCGTAAGACCGGAATTCCGTTCGGCCCCTTCCTGGCTTTCGGCGCGATCGTCGCCGTGTTCGCAGGCTCAGATCTGATCGATTGGTATGCCAACCATTTTCTTCAGTAGCAGGATCTCTCTCATCGCGGCAACGCCCGTGGACGAATGGTCAATTGAGTCGCTCGGCGGCTCAGGCCCACCACGAGCATCGTCGATTACCCACCCGCCTGCCGCCCGTGATCTGCATGGGCCTACCGGACTCTCAAGATGCCACCTTTCAATATCAATCTGAACCTCAAGCTCGGTCGCCGCGGCGGCGGGACCGTCGTCGGCCTGGACATCCAGCCCGGCTACGTCGCGGCCGTCGAGGCGCGCGTGAACGGGTCGATCCTCGTGCAGCGCGCCGTCGGCGCTCCGCTCGCGGCCGACACCGTGCGCGAGGGCGAGGTGCTCGACGAGGGCGCGCTCAGCAGCACGCTGCGCGATCTGTTCGAAAACAGCGACCTCGGCAAGCGCGTGCGCATCGGCGTCGCCAACCAGCGCACCGTGCTGCGCACGCTCGAGCTGCCGCCGGTCACAGACGCCAAGGAGCTCGCCGCCGCGGTGCGCTTCCAGGCCGAGGACCAGGTGCCGATGCCGCTCGGCAACGCCGTGCTCGACTTCCAGCCGCTCGGCGTGTTCGACACGCCCAACGGCCCCCGCCAGCGCGTGATCCTCGTGGCTGCCCAGCGCGACATGGTCGAGCGCCTGCTGAGCGCCGTCCGCGAAGCCGGCCTGCGCCCCGAGGGCGTCGACCTGTCGGCGTTCGCGCTGATCCGCTCGCTGTACCGCGCCGATGCCGACGATGCCGGCCGGGTGCTCTACTTGAACGTCGGCGGGCTCACGAACATGGCGATCGCCGAAGGCACCGTCTGCCGCTTCACGCGCGTGGTCGGCGGCGGCCTGGAGGCGATGGCCGCGGAAGTCGCCGAGCGCCGTTCGATCCCTCTGACCGACGCGCGCCTGCTGCTCTCGTCGATCGACCTTACGGCTGAGCCCGCTGTGGCGGTGGCGCCGGCGCCGGTCGTGCCCGCGGCTGAGCAGGAGCCTGCGCCCGTCGTCGAGCCCGACCCGTCCGATGCCGATGCCGACTCCGAGTCGTCCGTCGCCGAGCATGAGCCCGAGGCGCAAGCACTCGACCCTGACGCCCAGGAGCCGGCGACGGCTGATCAGGATGCGTCTGAGCCGACTGCGGCGCTCGACGAGCCCGACTCGAGTGAAGCGCCGCCGGCCGAGCCGGCGTCCGTCGCGGTCAGCCCGCCGGTCGACATCGATGCCGATGTGCGCACGGTGCTGGAGAACGGCGTGCGCGAGATCGCTGGCGAAGTGCGCAACTCACTGGACTTCCACCGCTCCCAGGAAGGCGGCGGCGACGTCTCAACCGTGGTGCTCAGCGGCCCGGCCCTGGAGATCGCGGGTTTTGCCGAGATGCTCGAAGCCGATCTCGGCGTGCAAGTGCGCCGGGAGACCGTGCGCGCCGCCCAGGATGGCGCGTTCGGACAGGTCTCCGCGGAGCACCTGGCGATCGCCGCCGGGCTCGCCGCTGAGGAGGTGCACGCATGAAGGCCGTAAACCTGATCCCCGCGGATCAGCGCGGCGGCAGCGCGAGCGCCAAGGGTCAGTCCGAAGGCGGCGCGTTCGTCGTGCTCGGCGTGCTCGCCGGGCTGGCGATCATGGCGCTGCTCTATGGCATGGCCCACCACCAGATCTCGAGCCGCCGCGGCGAGGCGGCGACGCTCAGCGCCCAGGCTCAGGCCGCGCAGGCGCAGGCGCAGGCGCTTGCGCCCTACACCAGCTTCGCGGCGCTGCACCAGCAGCGTTTGCAGGCGATCTCACAGCTCGTCGATACGCGCTTTGACTGGGCGCACACTTTCCATGAGATCGGCCGCGTGCTGCCCTATGGCGTCGCCCTGACCTCGGTGCACGGCAGCATCGCCGCGGACGCGGCGATCGCCGCCCCGGTGGCCGCAACGCCGACGCCCACGAGCACGGGCACAAGTTCGACCGCGAACACCAGCACCGGCAGCACCGCCGCGGCCGCGACTCCCGCGCCGGCTGCTTCGCCGGTCACGTCCGCTACGCCTGCCGGCAGCACCCCCATCTTCACTCTCAGCGGCTGTGCCACGAGCCAATCCGAGGTCGCCCGCGCGCTCCAGCGGATGCGGCTGATCGACGGCGTCAGCGACGTCGAGCTGCAGAGCTCGACCAAGCCGACCGGCTCCGGCGGCTCGGGTGGGTCATCCAGCGGGTCGTGCCCGCACGGGAACCCTGCGTTCTCCGTGCAGATCACCTTCTCCGCGCTGCCGGATTCGCCGTCAGCCGGCTCCTCGGCCGCGCCCGCGGCCGCGGGCGCGACGCCCGCCGCGGCTACCGCGCCGGCGACTGGCGCGACGGCGCAGCCTGCCAGCGCGACCACCCCGACTGCCACCGGAGGATCGTGATGACCACACGCGACCGTCTTGTAGTAATGGGCCTGGTGGCGTTTGCCATCCTGGCTGCCGCATGGTTCCTGGCGGTCTCGCCCGAGCGCGGCCAGGCGTCGAAGCTCGGCACGCAGGTGAGCACCGCACGCGAGCAGCTTGCCGCCGCGCAGACCCAGGTGACGAGCGCACGCGGCGCACAGGCCGCGTACTCGACCGCGTACGCGTCGCTCGTGCGGCTCGGCAAGGCGGTGCCGCCGTCCGACCAGATCCCCTCACTCGTCTATCAGCTCGACCAGGCGTCGAATCAGAAGGACGTCGACTTCAGCTCGATCACCAGCGGCAACGCGGATGCCGCGGCCGCGGCCGCGACCACTGCTCCGGCAGCGGCCGGCGGTTTCGCCCAGAAGCCGTTCACATTCGTCTTCAACGGAAGCTACTTCGACCTCTACCACCTGCTCAACGGGCTCAACCGCTTCACGCTGCGCACCGCGTCGGGAGGCCTCCAGGTGACTGGGCGGCTGCTCACGATCCAGAGCGCCAACCTCGACTCGAACCTGACGACCGGCACCGGCGGCGGCTCGGGCTCAAGCTCGTCGCTCGGCAGCAGCGATGGCGAGCTGAAGGGCACGATCACCGCCACCGCCTACGTGCTGCCGACCGGTCAGGACGTGACCGACGGCGCGACTCCCGCGGGTCCTGCGGGCACGACCGCGCAGCCGGCCACGGGCTCTGGCTCGGCCGCCCCCGCGTCCACTCCCGCCGTCGTCAAGGTGACCCCATGAACGAGCTCCTGAAATCGCTCAAGGCCGATCTGCTTGGCAGGCGCCTGCTGCCGGCTCTGCTGCTGGTGGGAGCGCTGCTGTGCGTCGCCGTCGCCTACGCCGTCATGGGCGCTGGGGGCGGCTCCGGCAAGGCTGGCGTTGGCGCGGTGGCTGCGGGCCGGCCGGCTGCTGCAACGCCGTCCGTGAGCACGGCCCCGGCGGACCCCAAGGAAGCCGTCTCCGAGACGACCGACGGCGCGGGCTATCAGCGCCAGGGTGGGGCGCACGACCCGTTCATCTCGCTGCCGTCGCCGCACGTCGCCAAGGTCAAGACGAAGAAGTCGAGCGCGCCCACCAGCGCGAGCTCGAGCACGCCCAGCGTGAACGGTGGCACCGGTGCCACGCCCACGACTCCGAAGCCGACGCCCAAGGCGCAGCCGAAGAAGTCCGTTTACCACGTCGCGGCGCTGTTCGGCCTGGCGCCGACCGCGCCCGGGCAGAGCTCGCAGCTGACCCCATACGAGGACCTCAGGCGCCTGCAGCCGCTGCCCACCAAGAGCAACGCGCTGCTCGTGTTCAACGGCGTCAGCTCGAGTGGCAAGAGCGCGATCTTCACCCAGCTGCAGGAGGGAATCCCGCACGGTCCCGGCCAGTGCCTGCCGAGCGCGCTGCAGTGCCAGGCGATCGCCCTGAAGGAAGGCGAGGTGGAGGGGTTCGAGTACATCCTTCCGTCAGGTCAATCGGTGACCTATCAGTTGCAGGTCGTCAGCATCGCCAAGAGCGAGGCGTCGGCCGCCAGCGCCCGTCGCAGCTACCGCCTCGAGTCCGCGGCCGGCCGCTCGCTGCTGCTCGGCGCGAGCCCGTCGGTGCTCGCCAACCTGCGCTACTCCTGGCGCCGCGGCGTGGTGACGTTCAACGCGCACCCGCACCACAGGCACCGCTGAGCCGCCGCTGACGCGCTCGGCTCGGCCTGTGGGCGTCCCGAGCAATAGATTGCAGCTATGGCGCTTCGTCTGATCACCGCCGGGGAGTCCCACGGGCCCGGGCTGACATGCATCGTGGAAGGCCTGCCGGCGGGTCTGGAGCTCACGCCGGAGGACCTCAACCGCGACATGGCGCGCCGGCAGCTCGGGCACGGGCGCGGCGGGCGCATGAAGATCGAGCGCGACAGTGCGCAGGTGACGGCTGGCGTGCGCCACGGGCGCACGCTCGGCGCGCCGATCGCGCTGCAGGTCGCCAACCGCGACTACGCCAACTGGGAAGAGCGCATGAACCCCTGGCCGGTGGAGGCGGAGATCCCCGAGGTGCATCTGCCGCGCCCCGGCCACGCGGACCTGGTGGGCACGCAGAAGTACAAGCAGACCGACGTGCGCAACATCCTCGAGCGGGCCTCCGCGCGCGAGACCGCCGCGCGCGTGGCCGGCGGCGGGCTGGCGCGTGCGCTCCTGCGCGCGCTCGGCGTCGAGGTGTACTCGCACGTGATCCAGATCGCGTCGGTCAAGGCGCCCGCTCGTGAGCAGGCGCTCAGCGCGGCGGACTTCGCCGAGGTCGATGCCTCGCCGGTGCGCTGCCTGGACGCGGATGCGTCGCGCGCGATGGTCGCCGAGATCAACAAGCTGCGCAAGGCGAACGAATCACTCGGGGGTGTGTTCGAGGTGCACGCGTTCGGGCTGATCCCGGGACTGGGCTCGCACATCTCCTGGGAGGAGCGCCTGGACGGGCGCCTGGCGCTCGCGATCCTCTCGATCCAGGCGATGAAGGGCGTGGCGATCGGCGACGGGTTCGACATCGCCGGGCGGCCCGGCTCTGAGGCGCACGACGAGATCTTCTTCTCGCCGGAGCGCGGGTACTACCGCGAGACCAACCGCGCTGGCGGGCTCGAAGGCGGCATGAGCACCGGCGAGCCGCTGGTGGTGCGCGGCGCGATGAAGCCGCTGCCGACGCTCACCAAGCCGCTGCGCTCGGTCGACATCTCCACGCACGAGCCGGCCGAGGCGCTGCGCGAGCGCACCGACTCGTGCACCGTGCCGGCCGCGGGGGTGGTGGGGGAGGCGATGGTGGCGTTCGTGCTCGCCGACGCGTATCTGCGCAAGTTCGGCGGCGACCACATCGATGACGTGCGCCAGGCGCTCGACGCCTACCGCGAGAGGATCGGATGGCGCTTGCCATAGCGGCGGGTTGCGCAACCGCGCGCCGCCACGAGGAGCGCGGCGGATGGCGGCGGTAGCGGCCGGCGCGCGCGCGCTCGTCTTCATCGGCTTCATGGGCGCCGGCAAGTCGCGCGCCGCGGCCGAGGCGGCGGCGGCGCTCGGCGTGCAGGCGCTCGACAGCGATCAGCTGCTCGAGCAGCGCTTCGGGCGGACGGTCGCAGAGGAGTTCGCTGCCCGCGGCGAACAGGCGTTCAGAGCAGCCGAAGAGGAGCTCGTGTGTGGGCTGCTCGAGCGCGCCGCGCCGGATGCCGTGATCGCGCTCGGCGGCGGCGCGGTGCTGTCGGCGCGCGTGCAGCAGGCGCTGGCGGCGCACGTGACGGTGCTGCTGGACGTCGACTTCGACACCGCTTGGGAGCGCGTGCGTCCCGCGAGTCCTGCCAAGCGGCGGCCGCTCGCATCGGATCCGCAGGCGTTCGCGGCGCTGCATGCCAGCCGGCGGGAGCTGTACGAGCGGCTCGCGGACGCGTTTCTGCCGGCGGTCGGCTCGAAAGTCGCGCTGCGCGCGCTGCCGGCGCTGCGGATGCTCGCGCTGGCGCCGGCGGGCACGCGGCTGCTGTGGGCGAGCGCCGCGTCGGGCGAGTACCCCGTGTTCATCGGCCACGGCCTGCTCGAGAGCGAGGTGTGGCCGCTCGACCGGTCCCATTCGCGCTGTTTCTGCGTGAGCGACGAGCGCGTGGCTGAGCTGCACGCGGGGCGGTTGCAGTCGATCCAACACCTGATCGCGATCCCCGCGGGTGAGCAGAACAAGACGCTGCATAGCGCCGAACGGGTGTGGCGCGGGCTGGTGGCCGCGGGCATGACGCGCGCCGACCACGTGGTCGGGCTCGGCGGCGGCGTGGTTGGCGACCTCGCCGGCTTCTGCGCGGCCGCCTACCAGCGCGGCGTGCCGATCGTGCAGGTGCCGACCACGCTGATGGCGCAAGTCGACTCCGCTTATGGCGGCAAGACCGGCGTCGACCTGCCCGATGGCAAGAACTTCGTCGGCCTTTACCA
This sequence comes from Solirubrobacteraceae bacterium, assembly GCA_035474295.1. GTDB lineage: Bacteria > Actinomycetota > Thermoleophilia > Solirubrobacterales > Solirubrobacteraceae > Palsa-744. The sequence goes on along the minus strand of DATINL010000030.1, from coordinate 16,313 downwards.
CCAGCCGGCGGGCGTGGTCGTCGACCCGGATACCCTGGCGACGCTACCGGCGCCGGAGCTCGCTGCCGGGTACGTTGAGGTTCTGAAGACGGCGCTGATCGCCGGCGGGGAGCTGTGGCAGCGGGTAGCCGCCGGCGAGCCGGTGGACGAGCGCATGATCCTCGCGTGCGCGCGCACGAAGCTCGCTGTGGTCGAGGAGGACGAGCGCGACGCCGGTCGTCGCCAGGTGCTGAATCTGGGGCACACCGTGGGCCACGCGATCGAGACGACGACCGGCTACTCGCGCTATCGCCACGGCGAAGCCGTCGGCCTGGGGCTGCTGGCCGCGCTGCGGCTGTCGGGCCTGGAGGCGCTGCGCGAACAGGTGCGCGAGCTGCTGCTCGCGCACGGACTGCCGGTCGAGCTGCAGGGCGCCGGAACCGAGGAGATCCTTGCGGCCACGACACGCGACAAGAAGCGTGTCGGCGCGCACGTGCCGTTCGTGCTCGTGCGTGCGCCGGGCGCCGTGGACATCGGCTGTGAGGTGTCAGAGACCGAGCTGCGCGCATCCGTGGCAGAGTTGGCCGGCACATGAGCACCCAGCACCGAGAGGAGGCCGTATGAGCCGTGAGGCCCTTCGCATAGAAGTGATGCACGGCGTCAACCTCGACATGCTCGGGCGCCGCGACCCGGCGCAGTACGGCACGCTCACGCTCGCCGAGCTGCAGCAGCAGATCGCGGGGTTCGCGGCCGAGCTTGGCCTGCTGGTGCGCTTCTTCCAGACCAACGCCGAAGGCGAGTTCGTCGAGCGGCTGCACCGGCTTGCGGGTGAGACCGACGGGATCGTACTCAACCCCGGAGCCTGGACGCACTACTCGTGGGCGATCCACGACGCGCTCGAGATCGCGGCGCTGCCGGCGGTCGAGGTACACCTCTCCGACGTGCGCGCGCGCGAGCCCTGGCGCGGAGTGTCGGTGATCGAGGATCTCTGTGTCGCTACGGTCGCGGGTCTCGGGCCGGAGGGCTACCGCGTTGCGCTCGATCGGCTGGGCGAGCAGCTCGGTGCGGCGCGGACGGGCGCGCCGCGGCCATGAGCGCCGCTTTCGACCCGACCGACGCGCTGTTCGCCCGCTCGGGGCGCGTGGCCGCGCTGCTGCGTGAGCGCGACGTCGACCTGCTGCTCGTGAGCGTGCCGCTGAACGTGCGCTACCTGACCGGTTACACGGGCAGCAACGGCATGGCGCTGATCGCGGCCGACGAGCAGAGCGGCAGGCACCGGTTCTTCACGGACTTCCGCTACGCCGCGCAGTCGCAGGTGCAGGTGCCGGATCTGTTCGAGCGTGAGATCGTGACGGGCGAGCTGCTCGACGCGGCGGTGGGCGCCGCCGCATCCGCAGGCGGACCCGGCGGGCGTCTCGGGTTCGACGAGGCGGCACTCACGGTCAAGCAGCACACGCGGGTGCTCGAGCGGCTTGCGGACGGCTGGGAGCTTGCGCCGTGCGGCGGCATCGTCGAGCGGCTGCGCGAGGTCAAGGACGCGGGCGAGCTGCAGCGCATCCGGGCGGCCGCGGAGCTCGCGGTGGAAGCGCTGCACGGGCTGCTCGAAGCGGGCGTCGTGGGGCGCACCGAGCGCGATGTGACGATCGAGCTGGAGCTGCGCATGCGCCGGCTCGGAGCCGAGGCGCCGAGCTTCCCGTCGATCGTGGCGGGCGGCGAGCACGGCGCGCTGCCGCATGCCGAGCCGCGCGACGTGCAGATCCCGTCCGGCGCGCTACTGACGATCGACTGGGGCGCGCAGCTCGACGGGTACTGCTCGGACTGCACGCGCACGTTCGCCACCGGCGAGCTCCCCGACGACGCGCGCGAAGTGTACGAGCTCGTGCGCCGCGCGCAGGAGACGGCGCTCGCGGCAGTCAGGCCCGGCCCGAAGGGCAGCGAGGTCGACCAGGTGGCGCGGGCGATCATCGCCGAGGCCGGGCACGCCGAGCATTTCGGCCACGGGCTCGGGCACGGCGTGGGCCTGGAGATTCACGAGGGTCCGCGACTGTCGCGCACCGGCGGAGATGAGCCGCTGCGGGCCGGCAACGTGGTGACGGTCGAGCCGGGCGTGTACCTGCCGGGGCGCTTTGGCGTGCGGATCGAGGATCTGGTGTTCGTGACCGCTGACGGCGGTGAGCCGGTGGGTCGGTTCACCAAGGAGCTGATCACGGTGTCGTGAGCCAGGACGCGGGCTGCGCGGCCGATCGTCGCTCCCGCGAGCTGGTCAGTTCGACGGAGCCGGCCACTGGTGATGCTCCAATCCCACTTGTCAAGCCAAACTCTCACGTAGAGACCCTCAAATCAAGGAGAACGCAGATGCCTTCGCTCGATCGTCAAGACGACGTGTTCGTGCTCAATCTCGGCGACGACGAGAACCGCTTCAACGCCGCTTCGCTGACGGCGCTGGAGGCGTGCCTGGACGAGGTTGAGGCTGCGCCGGCGCCGCGCGCGCTCGTAACGGCCGCGACCGGCAAGATCTGGTCCAACGGCCTGGATCTGGAATGGCTCGGCACGCAGGGAGACGCCGTGGGGCCGTTCATCACGCGCTTGCACGGGCTGCTGGCGCGCGTGCTCGAGCTGAACGTGCCGTGCGTGGCGGCGCTGCAGGGGCACACGTTCGCCGCGGGGGCGATGCTCGCGCTGGCGCACGACGAACGCGTGATGCGTGCCGATCGCGGGTTCTTCTGCCTGCCGGAGGTCGACATCAACATCCCCTTCACACCGGGGATGAGCGCGCTGATCGCCGCGCGCCTGTCCAAGCGCACGGCGCACGAGTCGATGACCACCGGGCGGCGCTACGGCGGCGAGGATGCGGCACGCGCTGGGATCGTCGAGGAGGCCGTGGCCGAAGCGGACGTGCTGCCGCGAGCGATCGAGCGCGCGGCCGCGCTGGCGGGCAAGGATCCGGCCACGTTCAAGGCGATCAAGCAGCGGCTGTACGCAGACACGCTCGACGCGCTGCGCTCGTCGCAAGGATTTTGAGTGGTCGCCTGAGTCACGGGCCGGTATGTTTCGGCGGTGAAGTTCAACCGCCGGGACAGTCCCGAGCACTACAATCGCTCGCGCGATGTGCTGAGCGCGTTCCGGAGCGCGCTTGCGGCTCTGGCTGTGGCTGCTGGCTTCGCAACGGTTGGAGTTGCTGGTCGAGGATGGGCGTTCATCCCGGCGGCTGTCGCGGCTGTGCTGGCTTGCGCGGACGCTGTCATGTCGTGGATGGCGTACCGGGCAGCGGAGAATCGGGAGTTGGCGGAGCTGGTCTCGGGGAAACCGTGTCGTGCGGGCGGCGCGCATGCCAGCGAGTACGGCGTGGATCTCGAGGTTCTGCCTGCGGGCCAGCCGTGGCGCTACATCGAACGACACTTCGAGCAGAGCCTGCGCGACGCGGTGGGCGCCGCGCTGGCGGGGGTCGGTCCGCGTCTGGTGATGCTCTCGGGCAGGACGAAGTCCGGCAAGACCCGCGCCGCGTTCCAGGCGCTCAGGTGGGACGGGTTGCGGGATGCCTGGCTGGTGGTGCCGAGGACTGGGGCGAGCATAGAGCGCTTGCTGAGCCCAGGTGTGCTGCCGCCCAGCTGGTCGCCGTTGGTGATCTGGCTGGATGACATCGAGAAATATGCTTCGGTTGACGCCAGCGGCTTGCACGAGGGGGTGTTCCGCAATCTGGTGTTAGACCGGCCGCTGGTCATCCTGGCGACGGAAGGCGGTCGTGGCACGCGCAGCCACACCCACGCGTTCGCGGATCCCGTTGCCCAGCTCAGGAGCCTGGCTGCGTGCATCGACGTCCCGGTCAGGCTGACCGAGCGCGAGCTGTCGCTAGTACAGGACGCGTACGGCCCGGATTTGGCGAAGGAGGTCGGTCGGGTCGGTCTCGGCCGACGCATGGTTGCGGTAAACGAGTTGAGCGGGCGACTTGTCCGCTCGAACGACGATTGCCGGGAGGGAGTCGCGGTGGTCAGGGCTGCGGTCGACTGGCGTCGCGCCGGCGCACTGAGACCTCTGAGCACTGGTCAGCTCGAGGAGCTCTACAAGCACTACCTGCCCGACGACCTGGATCCCAGCGAAGAGCGCTTTGCGAGCGGTCTGGAGTGGGCGCGCAAGCCGCTCCCGAACACGGCGATCGCGCTGCTTCGGAAAGTGCCCCAGGGCTACGAGCCGTATGACCTGGCTGTCGAGGTGGCGGCGAGGGAATGGCCGGATGTGTCGTCCCCGGCGATGGAACGGATACTCAGTTTGGCGGGACCGGCCGACTGCTTCCAGATAGCGGGCACCGCATTCGATGCAGGCGACACAACGCTGGCGCTGGGAATGCTTGCTCGCGCGGAGCGCTCGCAGGATCAGCGTCTGTCGATGGTCAGCGCGTTCAACCGCGGCGTGCTGCTAGAGCACGAAGGTGATCTGGCGGCGGCGCAAGCTGCATACGCGAGCGCTGACGAACGTGGCAGTCTCAGGGGCGCGTTCAACCTCGGGCAGCTGCTGCGGCGGGCTGGGGAGCTGCCCGCCGCGGAGGCGGCGTACCGCAGAGCCGACCAGCGCGGAAGCGCCGAGGGCGCGGTGAACCTGGGGTTCCTGCTCGAACAACGCGGCGACCTGGCTGGTGCCGAGCGGGCGTACCGACGAGCCAGGAGTCGTGAGAGTCCAAAAGGTGCCCGCAATCTGCAGAGGCTGTTGCGCCAGCGCCAGCGCCAGCGTCCTGCGGCCGATGCTGGACTGCACGCCGGACGGGAGGATCCCGGCTATGTGGAGCGCTGACGCGATCGCTGGAAAGGTGGGAGCGTTCACTCGCCTGGGTCTTCGATCGACGGTGGTGATCGCTGCGCTGCTTTCGATAGCGACCTTTGGAGTCGGGATCGCCGTCGGGGTTTTGCGAAAAAGCGACTCGCACAACGCGGGGGCGAGTTCTGAGCTCGCACCGACCGTGGCCGGGTCACGAACGCCGATCCCCGTCGTGCGCTCAGTTCAGACGATTCATGCTCCCGGTGGTCTGCACGGCGTGCGATCAGCGCGCGCTGCGGTGAGCGGCGGGTCGACGGCGCAAAGCGCGAGCAGCAGCACCACGGCGGTTCGCTCCGGCGGGAGCTCGTCGTCGAGCTCGACCCCGGCGGCGTCCTCGCCAAAGCGGACGCAGCGCTCGTCCGGTGGCGCTGTCATCCACCAGGCAACCGGTGGAGGAGCGTAGCGAGAGCTGGCCAGCGAAGGTCAGCTGCTGAAGCGATAGCCGAGCTTGCGCAGCTCTACGACGGCGAGCTCGAGGTCGGCTGTGGCCCTGGTCAGGGAGCTGCGGGCGCCGTCGAAGCTGCGTTGATCGTGACGGTGTGCCGCGCTCACCATCGTCGAATATGCGCGGGCGAGCTTTGCGAGCGCGCCGGCAAGAGCCGCGTTGGCGTGTTCTTCCAGTGGTCTGGGCTGGGAGCTTCGCACTAGCGCTGCAGCTTGCGTATGAGCGAGGGCGAGTTGCGCGGCGGCGTGCTCCTGCGCTGCCGCGGTTGACGCATGCGCGAGTTCTGCCCCGGCGGCGCTACGAGTCCCGTTCAGCTTGGATATGGCGCGGTTCAGCCGTGCGGCGTAGGCTCGGCTGGGGCCGAGCTCGAGCATCGTCGCGGACCGCAGGCGCAGTGATCCGACGATGCGCTCGCAATCGACCCCGGACTGCTGGCGCGCGGCTCGGGGAAGCAGGCACACTCCCAGGATGACTCCGGCGGTGGTCGGCTGGGCGTAGATCGTCTCCTCGTCAGCTGCTCCCCGCGGTCTCAGGTTGCGGTATCTGTAGAACGGATTGCTGCCGAGGCGCACGACCTCACCCCGCGGTGGATTGGGCACGATGGAGAGCAGCGCGGCGGGCAGCAGCGTCGGGCTGGTCGTGGCGCTGGCGCCGATGAGGAGCGCGGCTCCAGAGTGCTTGGACACGAGGACCAGGGGATTGTCGAGCTGCAGGCCGGGCGTTGCGGGCGCGAGCGTCTGTGCCCGCCAAGTGGATGGGTATGAAGCTTGGACGGAGCGTGTGAGCGCGTTCCGGTCGAGCGGCGCGGGCTTGCGCGCTGCTCCGCGGGAGGGAGCGCCCGCGAATCCCGTCGCGGCGGCGAGTGCTGCGGTGATGCAGATCGCGACCCATCTGCGATTGCGAGGGCGCTCCCCCGACACCGGTCGACCTGGCTCGCGTTCAGCTTGCGGCGGCTCGTGAGGTGAGCCGTCTGCAGGTTGATCCGCGGCAGCCAGCGAACCCTGCGTCGGCGGTTTGGCCTGCGCTGGCTCAGCCCGCCTGATCGAGCGCGGAGCTGACTCGAGCGCCCGCTGGTAGGAGAGCACCCGCGACTCGACCTCAGGCTGAGCGGAGCGGGTGCGTATGTCTGCTTGCATCGGCGGCTGGTCGATGGCGCGCTCGGGCAGACGCGCATCGCGGCGCCATAGAGGCCCCAGCAGGTCGGTGATGATCTCCTCGAGTTCCTCCCATGCCTGCAGTGCGTTTGGAGTGCGCTCGGCGGGATCTTTCAGGAGCAGCCGCTCAACCCATCCGGATAGCCGGGAATCCACGTCTGGCTGGCTCTCGAGGATCGCCGGAATGGGGTCGTTGACGTGCCGTAGGGCAATCTCGATTGGTGTGCCGCTCTCCCAAAACGGGAGGCGTCCCGCCAGTTGCTCGTAGGACATGACCCCTACCGCGTACAGATCGGTGGAGGGTCCAATCGGCCGGGATAGGGCCTGTTCAGGAGCCATGTAAGCCGGTGTGCCGATAGCGCCGCCAAGGGTTGTCATGAAGCTGGCGGTGTTGGTGCTCTGAGTGACTTTGGCAATACCGAAGTCAGCGATCTTCACTCGTCCGTCTGTCGTTACCATGATGTTCTCGGGCTTGAGATCGCGGTGTACGATGTTCAGAGACTCCGCGCCGGCGAGGCCGGAGAGAAGTCCTTCGAGCACGCCCGCGAGTTGTGCGAGCGTGAGTTCACCTACCCATGGGCGCAGCGAACCGCGTGGGAGGTATTCCATGACGATGTACGGCGTCTCGTCTGTCTCGAAAGACTCAAACACCGTGACGACATTCGGGTGGCTCAACGAAGCTGCGAGGCGTGACTCCCGTACGAACAGGTCGCTTAGATTCGGGGCGTGCGCGTGTACGCTGTTGAGTTCCTTGAGCGCAACCATGCGGTCGAGATTGCGTTGATAAGCGAGGTACACGACACCCATGCTGCCGCGACCGATCTCGCTGAGGATCTCGTAGCGTCCGACGACTCGCCTAGGGGATCCGGTCGAGTCGGGAGCGCGGTCCATTACCTCGGCCGCCGTGTATCGAGCCCGGCCGTGTGATGAGTCACGGCCCTGTGATAAGTCATTGCCATGGCTGATGGCACAGGTCTGATTGCGTTCGTAGCGAGTAAGTGTTTGTCGGCACGAGCAGCGCGATCGATCAGCCTGGCTCGACAGTTTGAGAAGCTAGAACGACTATATGGTATTGACTTCCCGGCGGAACCGGTTCGTGTGCTCGATCGCAAACGCTGCCGAGCGATGGCCCGGCTCGGGGATGCGCTGGGGCTGAGCGGAGCGGAGGGGGCTCGTCCCGGCGAGGCGGCTGTCCCGATACCCTCCTGTGGTGATCACAACCAACCAGTTCAAGAACGGCAATCACATCGAGGTCGATGGGACGATCTTCAAGATCCTCGACTTCCAGCACGTCAAGCCCGGCAAGGGCGGGGCGTTCGTGCGCACCAAGCTGCGCCGCTCCTCCGACGGCAACGTGATCGACAAGACGTTCCGCGCGGGCGAGAAGTTCCGGCCGGTGCGCACCGAGGCGCGCAAGATGCAGTTCCTCTACGCGGACGGCACCGACGCGCATTTCATGGACTCGGAGTCCTTCGAGCAGCTGGCGATCCCGGAGAGCACGCTCGCGGATGCGCTGCGCTGGACGAAGCCGAACGAGGCGGTGGATGTGCTGTTCATCGACGATCAGCCGAGCGATCTGCAGCTGCCGGCGTCGGTCGAGCTTGAGGTCAAGGAGACCGAGCCAGGGGTGCGCGGGGACACGGCGTCTGGCGGTGGCAACAAGCCGGCGACGCTTGAGACGGGCGCGACGATCCAGGTGCCGCTGTTCGTCAACGTCGGCGACCGCGTCAAGGTGCAGACGTCGAGCGGCGACTACATGTCGCGCGCTTGAGCATGCGATGAGCCGGCGCTCCGATCAGCGCCGCGAGGCGGTGTTCGCGCTCTATCAGCACGATCTCACGGGGCAGCCGCTGGCGAATACGCTCGGGCGCAACGCGTCGCTGTTCTCACGCGCGCTAGCGCACGCCGCGGCCGATCGCGCGCAGGAGCTCGACGAGGTCATCGATCGTCATGCCCATGGCTGGTCGGTCCAGCGCATCCAGCCGTTGGAGCGCAGCATCATGCGGGTGGCGTTGATCGAGATCTTGCACCCGGATGCGGCGCCAGCCGACACCCCGATCCCCGCTGAGGGAGCCATCGAAGAGGCGGTGGAGAGTGCTAAGACCTTTTGTGCAAGCGAGGCGCCGGGGTTCGTCAACGGCGTGCTGGCAGCAGTGCTGCGCGAGGTGCGCGAGAATTCACCGATCACATGACTCTGGACAAGCTCGAAGATCTCATCACCCGCCTGGAGCGCGCCGCCGAGCAGCTGCGCTCGGGCGAGCTGTCATCCGACGCCGCGGCCACGATGGTCGAGGATTGCGCGGCGCTCGCCACGCAGGCGAGCACGGAGCTCGAGCGTCGCACGCGCGCCGAGGTGTCAGACGGCGTGAGCGGCTCCGCCGAGCAGGCCGGGCTTGCGCCCGGTCAGGACTCGCTGCTGTGAGGGCGCGGCGCCGCCAGTCGTGAGCACGCGCGCATCGAGCTGCTCCGAGCAGGCGACGAGGCGCCGGGACGAGCTCGGCGGATCTGACGCGTCCTATCCCGAGCATCTGCGCGAGGAGGTGGAGCGGTATCTCACCGAGCTGCGCTTTTCCACCGAGCCGCTCACCGATGGGCTGGAGGAGGCGATGCGCTACTCGCTGCTCGCCGGCGGCAAGCGCATCCGGCCTGTGCTCGCGCTCGCTACGGCCCGCGCGGTCGGGCTGGCCCAGCACGAGGTGTTGCCGCTGGCCGGCGCGATCGAGCTGATCCACACGTACTCGCTGATCCACGACGACCTGCCGGCGATGGACGACGACGGGCTGCGCCGCGGGCGGCCGACCTGCCACGTGGCGTTCGGCGAGGACGTGGCGATCCTGGCCGGTGATGGGCTGTACGCCGAGGCGTTCCACTTGCTGCTCGCCGACCAGCGCTCAGCGCCCGAGCGAGTGCTGGCAGCTGCGGCCGAGCTCGCCGCTGCCACCGGTGTGAGCGGCATGGTCGGCGGCCAGTACGTGGACGTGCGTGCGCGTGCGCCGGAGGGCCCCGCCGGTCTGCGCCGGCTGCATGAGCTGAAGACGGGCCGGTTGATCGGTGCGGCTGTTGTCTGCGTTCTCCTACTGGGTGCAGCCAACGGACCTGCGACAATTGCGCTTCGCCGCTTCGCTGCCGAGCTGGGCGTGCTCTTCCAGATCGTCGATGACATCCTCGACGTGACGGGTACCGATGATGCGCTCGGCAAGCCGCGGGGCAGCGATGAACGCCACGGCAAGCGCACGTTCGTGAGCGAGTTCGGAGTCGATCGCGCCCGGGTGCTTGCCGGGGAGTCGCACCGGCTGGCTCGTGAGGCGTTGGCCGAGGCAGCGCGGCACGGCGCGGATCCGTCGCATCCCACGACCGAGCTCGAGCAGATCACCGACTTCATCTACACCCGCACTTCATGAGCCAGAATCCCCACGACGAGCGTGTGCTCGACCCCGACGGGTCCGAGCCGCTTCACAGCGACCCCGGCGGGTCGCTGCTGAGCCGGATCCAGGGGCCGCACGATCTGCACTCGCTCACCGAGGAGGAGCTGGCGCAGGTCGCGCAGGAAGTGCGCGAGCACATCATCGACACGGTCGGCGAGATCGGCGGGCATTTCGGAGCGAACCTGGGCACGTGCGAGCTGGCGGTGGCGCTGCACTCGGTGCTCGAGTCGCCGCGCGACAAGATCCTCTGGGATGTGGGTCATCAGGCGTACCCGCACAAGATTCTCACGGGCCGTCGCGACCAGCTGCAGACGATCCGCCAGTACGGCGGTCTGGCGCCGTTCTGCTCGATGGATGAGTCCGAGCACGACATCATGGGCGCCGGTCATGCGTCGACCGCGATCGGCTACGGAGTTGGCATCAAGGAGGGCATGCGCCATCTGCCGGGCGCACAGGACGGCAAGGTGGTTGCCGTGATCGGCGACGGGGCGATGACGGGCGGGGTGGCGTTCGAGGCGATCGGTCAGGCGGGCGGTCTTGGTACGCCACTGGTGGTCGTGCTCAACGACAACGGCATGTCGATCGCTCCCAATGTCGGCGCGCTCTCGCGGTACTTCAACCGGGTGAGACTCAACCCCAAGCTGTGGCATGCCCGTGAGGGCGTGGAGGGCGGGCTCGCGCGACTACCGGGTGGCATCGGCAGCGCGTTCGAGCGCTTGGGCCCGCAGCTGAAGGAGTCGATCAAGGCGTTCTGGGCGCCGGGTCTGTGGTGGGAGGAGCTCGATTGGGCTTACATGGGCGTCGTCGATGGGCACGACGTGCGCGCGCTGCGTGAGGCGCTGCGTGAGGCGCTGGCGGCTGAGCGCCCGGTGGTGGTGCACATCGCGACGGTCAAGGGCAAGGGCTTCGCGCCGGCCGAGGACGGCGGCCTCGAGGGCATGGAGAAGTGGCATGCGGCTAAGCCGAAGTCGATCCTCGACGGCGAGCCGACGCCGAGCAAGCCGGTGTCGGCGTCGGCGCCGGTCGCGCCGCCTCAGTACACCCACGTGTTCGGCGATGCGCTCGTACGCGAGTGCGAGCGGGATCCGCGTGTGGTCGGGATCACGGCTGCGATGAACTCGGGCACCGGCTTGAACATCCTGCAGAAGGCGCTGCCGGATCGGTATTTCGACGTCGGTATCGCCGAGCAGCAGGCGATCCTGTTCGCCGCGGGGCTGGCGCTCCAGGGCGTCAAGCCGGTGGCGGCGATCTACTCGACGTTCCTGCAGCGCGCGTATGACCAGATCGTGCATGACGTGTGCCTGCAGCGGCTGAACGTGGTGTTCGCGATGGATCGCGCCGGGCTGGTCGGCGACGACGGTCCGACCCACCACGGGGTGTTCGACATCGCATATCTGCGCTGTCTGCCGCACATCGTGCTGATGGCCCCGCGCGACGAGGCGATGCTCGTACACATGCTGCACACCGCGCTCGTGTACGACGACGGCCCGGTCGCGCTGCGCTATCCCCGCGGCGAGGGCCTCGGCGTCGCGCTCCCTGAGCGGCCGCGCGCGATCGAGATCGGCACCGGCGAGATCCTGCGTGAGGGCGGCGCCTCCGGGCGCGCCGGCACACGCGTCGCGATCATCGGCTACGGCACCGGCGTCGCCAAGGCGCTGGAGGCCGCCGACCTGCTCGCCGGCGGGGATCGAGCGGTCGGTGACCCAACCGGCGGTAACCCCGCAGGCGGGGATCCAGGGGCCGGTGAGATCGCGGTGACCGTGGTCGACGCGCGCTTTGCCAAGCCGATCGACGCGGGTCTGCTGGCGCAGCTCTCAGCCGAGCACGACCTGCTGGTGACGGTCGAGGAGGGCGTGCTGGCGGGCGGGTTCGGCTCGGCCGTCTGGGAAACGCTGAACGACGCGGGCGCCACGCCGCGCATCCTGAGGGTCGGTTTACCCGACCGCTACGTCACGCACGGTAAGCCGGCGCTGCTGCACGAAGAGGTCGGCTACACCGGCCAGCGCATCGCCGAGCGCATCCAAGCGGCGATCTTCGGCCGCCAGTCGCAGTCGGCGCCCGTCGGCGCCTGAGCTGTCGCGTCGGCCCCTAACGGCGCCTGAGCTGTCGCGTTGGCCCCGAGTCATCGCGTCGGTCTCGGTCGGCGCTCGAGTCGTCGGATTCGCGCCAGGTCGGTCGCGGTGCTCCGGGCGTGGGGTGATTGTCTTTTTTTGAAAAAGGAAGAATCATCCTCCAGAGGAAGATTCTTCCTTTTTCATTTTTGAAGGAAGACCCCGCGTGCGCGTTTAAAAAGAAGCGGCCCGCTGGGGAGGCGGGCCGCTTCGAGGGGAGGAGGGATGCTGCTGTACTTCTGGGTCGATGACTATGATGCGCCACCGACGGCGCCTTGTGTGTGACGTTGGTCACAGAAGTTCGACAGATTGGACCAAGGTCCTTTGACCAATCGGCGCGAGCCGGGGGAGAGGAAGCGGGCAGCGGGGCCCTGAGCGGGTACCGTTTCGGCATCGCCATGCCCAAACAGCGACTGGACAGTCTCCTGGCGGAGCGCGGCCTGTTCTCCTCACGCAGCCGCGCGGCCGCGTCGGTGATGGCTGGGGAGGTGCGGGTCGGCGCGGGTCGCCGCCGTGCCGCCAAGCCGGGCGAGCTGGTCGAGATGGACGCGGCGGTGAGCGTTGAGGAGCGGCCCGCGTTCGTGTCGCGCGGCGGGATCAAGCTCGCCAATGCGCTGGCCGGCCTCGAGCTGACGCCAGCCGGCCGCCGCGTGTTGGATGTCGGCTCATCCACCGGCGGCTTCTCCGACTGTCTGTTGCAGCGTGGCGCGCTCGAGGTGATCGCGGTGGACGTCGGCTATGGCGAGCTCGACTGGAAGCTGCGCAGCGATCCGCGTGTGCACGTGCTCGAGCGCACCAACGCGCGTTCGCTGGCTCCACAGATGCTCCCCTACGTGCCCGATCTGGCTGTGATCGACGTGTCGTTCATCTCGCTGAGCAAGGTGCTGCCGGCGGTGCTCGGCTGCATGACCGCGCGTCACGACGTGCTGGCGCTCGTCAAGCCACAGTTCGAAGTCGGCCGCGAGCGGGTGGGTAAGGGCGGTGTGGTTCGTGATGCGGATCACCGAAGGGACGCGCTGCTGAGCGTTGCCGCCGCTGCCCACGAGCTTGGCGCCGCAGTGCTCGCGTTCCGCTCCTCCGGGTTGCCGGGGCCCAAGGGCAACCGCGAGACGTTCATCTGGCTCGCTGAGGCGCAGCGTGCCGGTGCGGCGGCACCTGCCGGCTTCGAGCGGTTGGCGCGCGAGGTGGAGCCGTGAGTCCGGGCTTGCCGCAACCCCCGGAGGCGTCGCAACCATCGAGTGCGCTGCCATCGAGCGCGCTGCATCGATCGAATGCGTCGCAGTTGCGCTCGATCACCGTGTTCACCCACCGCCGGCCGGCTGAGACGACGGCGGCGCTGGGGCGGTTGATCGCGCACGCACAGCAGTTCGGCATGACGCTGCGGTTCGACGAGCACGAGACGCTCAAGCACGGCCTCGACTCGGCCCCCGCCGTCGAGCTGGACGCGCCCGTCCTGGACGACGTCGAGCTGTGCATGGTGCTCGGGGGGGATGGCACGATCCTGCGCGCGCTGCGTCGCTACGCCGGCACCGGCGTGCCGGTATTCGCCGTCAACTACGGCGAGATCGGATTTCTGGCGACCGTCGAGCCGGACCAGTTGGAGGATGGTATCCGCCGGGCGATGACCGGCGACTTCGAGCTGTTGCGGCTGCCCGCGATCGAGCTGGACACGCCGAACGGGCTGGAGACGGCGATCAATGACGTAGCCATCCACCGCAAAGTGGGCGAGCGTGTGGCGGAGCTCGGCTACACGCTCGGGGGAGAGGAGCTCGGCAGCGTGCGCTGCGACGGCCTGGTCGTGGCGACACCGGCCGGATCGACCGGCTACAACCTCGCCAATGGCGGGCCCGTGATGGCCTGGGGCGTCGAAGGCTTCGTCGTGTCGTTCATCGCGCCGCATTCGCTGACCGCGCGGGCGCTCGTCGCTGCGCCGGGCGACACATTGACGGTGCACAACCGCTCGCACGAGCCGCTCGACGTGTCGGTCGACGGCCGGCCGGTGTGTGAGATCCCGGCCTACGGCATGATCGACGCGCGTTTCGTCGACGGCGCCGGCACGATCGCGCAGATCTCCGGCTCGTCCTTCTATCGCAGGCTGCGCGAGAAGTTCGGGCGCCTGGCCCGGTAAGGCCTGGCTCAGGCGACCCGCGCTGCGCGCACGCCGAGATCGCTCGTGCGGTGCAGCGAGGCGATGAAGGCGTCCAGCTGGTCGCGTGAGAAGCGTCGCTGGCCGCCGGGAGTCCGGTAGCAGCTCAGATGGCCGGCATCCGCCCAGCGGCGGATCGTAGCCAGGGACACGCCCAGGTAGCGAGCTGCCTGGGAGCTTGTGAAGACCAGCTGGCGGTCATTGTGGGCTAGGTGGTTCGAAGCAAAGGGCATGGATGGCTCCCATCGGTCTCGAGGGTCGGGAAGGGGATGCGCGCGCATCCGGCTGACCCGGATCGAGTCGGATGTCGCACCCAGTCCCCTCTATGGGTCTGGATGCATCGAGATTCGGCCGAATGCCGGTGGAAGCTGAGCGCCACCCACGTTTGTGGACCTTTGGTCTACTGCGGTCCGCAGGCGCTCCATCAGCATGTGCCAAAAGGCACTAACAATCGTGGGAAAAACTTCCCAATCTGGACATTTCGTCCAATGCAGCTACTATCCTGCCCAAACCTACTCATTGGTGGGTTGGCGGTTGTCCGTGGATGGAGACGCCGCTTCGCAAACCGGGTCCCGGGGCCCCTAAAGCGAAGGAGTGGATTATGGGTTGGAACCACTAAGAAGTCTGAAGTAGTGATGAGTCATCCACTGGCTCAGCCGGAGGGCGCTGTGTGTCTGCACAGCGTCCTCCAGTGCGTTAACGGCAGCCCGAGGCTGCTAGCTGAGGGTGGGCTGGGCCATTGCGCGCGCGCGCCGCTCGAATGCGAGCTCTTCCTCGAAGTCGGCGTCGTCGCCGTGCGCGAACGTCACGGGGCCCTCGCGCTCGAGCATCTCGATGAAGCTGTTCACGAGCTCCGGGTCGAACTGGCGTCCGGCGACGCGCCGCAGCTCCGCCATCGCATCCTGGGGAATCATCGGCGAGCGGTAGGAGTCGCGCGCGGTCAGCGTGTCATAGGTACTGCAGATCGCCAGCACGCGTGAGAGCAGCGGGATCTCGTTGCCGATCAAGCCGGCCGGGTAGCCGCTGCCATCGACGTGCTCGTGGTGGTAGAGGATGATGTCGGCCACCGGGCCGTACCCATCCAGGCGCCCTACGAGCGTGGCTCCTTCCTGCGGGTGGCGGCGGATCACGGCCCAATCCTCGTCGGACAGGATCTCCGCGTGCAAGATCCGATCGGGCAGGGCGAACTTGCCGATGTCGTGCAGCAGTCCGGCCGTATGCGCGAGGTCCTGATCGGCTTCGCTGCAGTCGATCTCACGTGCCAAGGCGCGGGAGTAGCGGGCGACCGCCGCGGCGTGGCGCGCAGTCATGCGATCGCGCAGCGCGAGCGTCTCCACGAGCGTGACGAGCATGCCGAGCTGCATCGACGCGAGCCGCACCGAACGCGCTTCGAGCTGCTCGGCGCGATCTTCGGAGCGCAGCAGCGCGATCCCGAGGTACTGAAAGATCACGAGCACCAACACCAGGCCGAGCAGCGCCGGGTAGCCGAGATTGGTGTAGGCCACCGCCAGGATCGCCGCGAGCGCGGCGGTGGCGACCTGGCCCGGCAGCAGCGGCACGAACAGCTCGCGCACCTGCTCGACCAGCGAGCGCCCGCTGAGCACGCGGTTGTGAATCGCGATCAGCGCGAAGTTGAGCGCATTGGTGGTGACGAACACCGCGAACACGAGCAGCGCGAAGGAGATCGACTGGGTCGTGTGCAGCGTGCGCGGATCGTGCACGTCGCCCACGAGCGCGCGTACGATGATGCCGCCGATCAGCGGGAAGACCGCGAAAGTGGCCATGTTGTTCAGCCACAGCACCGGCGACAGGCGCCGCAGTGCCGACGTCACGATCATCGCGACCAGCCCGAACGCGGCCGCCGGGGCGGGTCCGAGCAGGCTCATCGCCAGCACGAGCGCCACGAATGCGGCCGTCAGCTGCTGGTTGCGCACCGTGATCACCTGCCACTGGCCAACCCCGGTCAGCGCCATCAACAGCAGCACCAGCGCGAACGGGTGCCAATCCTGGGCGCGCGAGAGCAGCGCGATCCCGGCGAGCGCGCCGGCCAGCAGGAGCCCCTGCGAGAAGTAGTAGAGCTGTGTCTTGATCCGGGGCATAACAGGGCGCGTCTTGTAGTCCTTAACGGTCGCTTGCGCGTCGGTCTTTAAGGGCCGATGAGGATTTGGGACAGTTTTCCGTTGTTTGCAGCAGTTGGAATGGCGGACGTGCAGCGCATCTTGCAGGACTCGCTACCCGGCGGCC